>NZ_CP041091.1:1515000-2117500 GCF_006494815.1 Nocardioides sambongensis | reverse complement strand
CTCAAGCCGTCCGCCGAAGCCATGGCATCTACATTGAACCCAGGAGATCTTTGGTCTTCCAGGGGTGTGGATGGGTAGGGGAGCGTCGTGCCACGGGTGAAGCTGCAGAGTGATCTAGTGGTGGATGTGGCACGAGTGAGAATGCAGGCATGAGTAGCGAATCACGGGTGAGAAACCCGTGCGCCGAATGATCAAGGGTTCCAGGGTCAAGCTAATCTGCCCTGGGTAAGTCGGGACCTAAGGCGAGGCCGACAGGCGTAGTCGATGGACAACGGGTTGATATTCCCGTACCGGCGAAGTGGCGCCCATGATGAGCCCGGTGATGCTAACCACCCGAAGCGCAGTTGATTGATCCCTTCGGGGTGAGACGGTTGTGTGGAGCGTGGGACCCGATCCGGTAGTAGTCAAGCGATGGGGTGACGCAGGAAGGTAGCCCAACCACGCCGATGGTTGTGCGTGGGTAAGCATGTAGGGCGGGATCTAGGCAAATCCGGATTCCTGGCTTTGATGCCGAGCTTGAGATGTGATGCCGACCCCGTAGGGGGGAAGTGGGTGATCCTATGCTGTCGAGAAAAACCTCTAGCGAGCCATGAGCCGCCCGTACCCCAAACCGACTCAGGTGATCAGGTAGAGAATACCAAGGCGATCGAGACAACCATGGTTAAGGAACTCGGCAAAATGCCCCCGTAACTTCGGGAGAAGGGGGCCCGGATCGTGATCGGACTTGCTCCGGGAGCGTGAAGGGCCGCAGAGACCAGGCCCAAGCGACTGTTTACTAAAAACACAGGTCCGTGCGAAGTTGTAAGACGATGTATACGGACTGACTCCTGCCCGGTGCTGGAAGGTTAAGAGGACGGGTTAGAGCCTTTCGGGGTTCGAAGCTCAGAATTTAAGCCCCAGTAAACGGCGGTGGTAACTATAACCATCCTAAGGTAGCGAAATTCCTTGTCGGGTAAGTTCCGACCTGCACGAATGGAGTAACGACTTGGGCGCTGTCTCAACCATGGACTCGGCGAAATTGCACTACGAGTAAAGATGCTCGTTACGCGCGGCAGGACGGAAAGACCCCGGGACCTTTACTATAGTTTGGCATTGGTGTTTGGTTCGGCTTGTGTAGGATAGGTGGGAGACTGTGAAGCTCGTCCGCCAGGATGGGTGGAGTCATCGTTGAAATACCACTCTGGTCGTACTAGATGTCTAACCTAGGGCCATGATCTGGTTCAGGGACAGTGCCTGATGGGTAGTTTAACTGGGGCGGTTGCCTCCCAAAATGTAACGGAGGCGCTCAAAGGTTCCCTCAGCCTGGTTGGCAATCAGGTTTTGAGTGTAAGTGCACAAGGGAGCTTGACTGTGAGACAGACATGTCGAGCAGGGACGAAAGTCGGAACTAGTGATCCGGCCACTCCTCGTGGAAGGGTGGTCGCTCAACGGATAAAAGGTACCCCGGGGATAACAGGCTGATCTTCCCCAAGAGTCCATATCGACGGGATGGTTTGGCACCTCGATGTCGGCTCGTCGCATCCTGGGGCTGGAGTAGGTCCCAAGGGTTGGGCTGTTCGCCCATTAAAGCGGCACGCGAGCTGGGTTTAGAACGTCGTGAGACAGTTCGGTCCCTATCCGCCGCGCGCGTTGGAAACTTGAGAAAGGCTGTCCCTAGTACGAGAGGACCGGGATGGACGAACCTCTGGTGTGCCAGTTGTACCGCCAGGTGCAGGGCTGGTTGGCTACGTTCGGAAGTGATAACCGCTGAACGCATCTAAGCGGGAAGCACGTTTCAAGATGAGGTTTCCTACCCCCTTTGAGGGGATAAGGCCCCCAAAAGATGATTGGGTTGATAGGCCGGAGGTGTACAGCAGTAATGCCCAGCCGACCGGTACTAATAGGCCGAAAGCTTGCCACAACAAATCCCCAACACACCCAACAAACAAAAACTGTTTGTTTGGGACATGAAATGGGACACCGCGCAAGACAACAACACTCGCGTCCACACGACCACACGATCACCAGATCACCAGATCACCAGATCACCAGATCACCGGTTGATCAGATGATCAGATGGTGGAGAATCAACAGACCACCCCACCCCCAACCCCACACCCGGCGGACACAAAGGGCACAAAGGGACACAAGCGGGGGAGTGATGGGGTAATAGAGTTACGGCGGCCATAGCGGCAGGGAAACACCCGGTCCCATACCGAACCCGGAAGTTAAGCCTGCCAGCGCCGATGGTACTGCAACCGAGAGGCTGTGGGAGAGTAGGACGCCGCCGGACAAACATTGACGATGGGCCATCACCACCAGGTGATGGCCCATCAGTCTTTTTCCCACACCCCGAGCGGCCGCAGCGGTGTCCGCTCGGGGTGCTGTGCGCTGTTAGGCGCGACCTCGCCCCTGGCCGACGGGGAGGATGTTGTCGGTGAGACCGTCCAACGTGCCGAATCGGTGGGCGGTCATGCTCACCGCCTGCTCGTGGACGAAGGGCAGCAGTTCCACGCGACCCGCCTCGGTGACGGGCTGCGCGTAGATCGCCAGGTCTGGGCGGCCACCGGTGGCTCGTGCCAGGGCTGCGCGGTCGCCGCCGACCAGCCGCACCCGCCCGGCGGGCAAGCCGGAGGCCCGGGTGGTCCACTCGTGCTCGGTCTCGACGGTGACCGCGACCCGGGCGGCGCTGAACGCGGTCTGGACCGCGATCGGCAGGTCCGTCGGTGTGCTGACCGCGACAGACGATCCGGCGACCACCCCTGCGGCCACCACCCGGAGGAGATCGGCCACGGGGCGCTCTCCGTCGTACCGGACGGCGACGGGGACGGGGAGGTGGCGCAGCACGTTGCGCTCGACGGCGATGCCGGTCGGGTCGGTGGTACGGCCGAGGTCGGTCCGCCAGACGTGGGCGTCGCTGCGCAGCGCCCGTTCGAGCCGGGCCACATCGTCGGCCGGGAGATCGGTCGCCGTGGCGGACTCGAGGAACGGACGCTGGGCGGGAGCAACTCGTCGCCCTCCCGGGCTTCGATCGGCTCCCAGTCGACCAGACCGTGCAGGTAGCTGGGCCCGCCGGCCTTGGTGCCGGCGCCGACGGCGGACCGCTTCCAGCCGCCGAACGGCTGCCGCTGCACGATCGCGCCGGTGATCCCGCGGTTGACGTAGAGGTTGCCCGCCTGCACGCGGTCCACCCAGGCGGCGATCTCGTCGGCGTCGAGGGAGTGGATGCCCGCGGTGAGGCCGTAGGCCGGCGCGTTCTGCAGGGCGATCGCCTCGTCGAGCGTCTCGGCCGTCATGATCCCGAGGACCGGCCCGAAGAACTCGGTCAGGTGGGTCCGGGAGTCGGGGGCGACGCCCAGCTTGACCCCGGGGGACCAGAGCCGCCCGGTGTCGTCGAGGGGGTCGGCTCCACCAGCCAGGACTCGCCCTCGTCCAAGGTGGTCAGCGCCTCCAGCAGCTTGCCCCGGGCCGGCTCGATGACCGGGCCGACCTGGCTGGTCGGGTCCGTGGGGTAGCCGACCCGGAGCGACCGGACGGCGTCCGCCAGCTGGTCGCGGAACCGACGGGAGGTCGCCACCGGCCCGACCAGGATCGCCAGTGACGCGGCCGAGCACTTCTGGCCCGCGTGGCCGAACGCGGAGGCGACGACGTCCTTGGCCGCGAGGTCGAGGTCCGCGCTGGGAGTGACCACGATGGCGTTCTTGCCGCTGGTCTCGGCGAGCAGGGGGAGGTCGGGTCGGAAGCTGCGGAAGAGCTCGGCCGTCTCGAACGCCCCGGTGAGGATCAACCGGTCGACCCGGGGGTCGGAGACCAGTCCCCGTCCGAGATCGGACTCCTCGACGTGCGCCAGGTGCAGCACCTCGCGCGGCACACCGGCCGCCCACAGCGCCTCGACCACCACCGACCCGCAGCGCTGGGCCTGTGGCGCGGGCTTGACCACGACCGACGAGCCCGCTGCGAGCGCCGCCAGCATCGACCCGGCCGGGATCGCCACCGGGAAGTTCCAGGGCGGGGTCACCACGGTCAGGCCGACCGGGACCGGACGGGCGCCGTCGGTCTGCTCCAGCCGCTCGGCCGAGCGGGCGTAGTACCGCGCGAAGTCGATCGCCTCGGAGACCTCCGGGTCGGCCTGGTCGAGGGTCTTCCCGCACTCCGCCGCCATCACCTCGACCAGGTCGCCGCGGCGCCGTTCGAGCTCGGCGGCGGCACGCCGGAGCACTGCGGCGCGGCCCGTGCCGCCACGCTCGGCCCATCCGGGCTGGGCGGCGACAGCGCTCACCACGACCTGCTCCAGCGCCTCCGGCGAGCTCACCGTGTGCTCCTCGACCAGGTCCGCGCCGAGCGCGCTGTCCGCGGCACGCCGCAGGATGTCGGCGGCCCAGTCGCGGTTGCCCGGCAGTGCGGGGTCGGTGTCGGGGGTGTTCACGAATCCGTTGCCGGGCACCGGCACCGCATCGGTACGACGGTCCTGGGTGCGGTTCGGATGCGGCACGGCGGGGTCGACGGCGTGCAAGGAGGCCAGGAAACGCTCGCGCTCCCGGGCGAAGAGGCTCTCGTCGCTGCCCAGGTCGAAGACCGCCGACATGAAGTTCTCCTGGCTGGCGCCCTCCTCGAGCCGGCGCACCAGGTAGGCGATCGCGGTGTCGAACTCCGTGGCCCGGACGACCGGCGTGTAGAGGAGCAGGTCGCCGACGGTGCGTCGTACCGCCTCGGCCTGGCCCTGGGCCATCCCGAGCAGCATCTCGAAGTCGACGCCGTCCCGGACGCCGCGGCGGCCGGCCAGGAGCCAGGCGAAGGCGACGTCGAAGAGGTTGTGGCCCGCGACCCCGAGCCGGACGTTGGCCACCCGGTCCGGGTGCAGCGCGTAGTCGAGGATCCGCTTGTAGTGGGTGTCGGTGTCCTGCTTGCTGCCCCAGGTGGCCAGCGGCCAGTCGCGCACGGCGGCCTCGACCGACTCCATCGGCAGGTTCGCGCCCTTGACCAGGCGGACCTTGATGCCGGCGCCACCCCGGGCGCGACGGTCCGCGGCCCACTCCTGCAGGTGCTGCATGGTGGCGAGGGTGTCGGGCAGATAGGCCTGGAGCACGATGCCGGCCTCGAGGTCCTGCAGCTCCGGCTCGTCGAGCAGGCGGGTGAAGACGGCCACGGTCAGGTCGAGGTCGCGGTACTCCTCCATGTCGAGGTTGATGAACTTCCGGGAGGGGGACCGTGCCGCGCGCAGGTAGAGCGGCCGCAGCTGCTCGACGACGTGGGCCACCGTGGCCTCGAACGCCCAGGGCGAGTGCGGTGCCACGGTCGAGGAGACCTTGATGGACACGTAGTCGACGTCGTCGCGGGCGAGCAGGCGGTGGGTGCCCTCGAGCCGCCGGGTGGCCTCGCCCTCGCCGAGGACGGCCTCGCCGAGGAGGTTGACGTTCAACCGCACGCCGGTACGCCGGATGCGGGCGATCGAGCGTCCCAACCGCCGGTCGGATGCGTCGACCACCAGGTGCCCCACCATCCGGCGCAGCACCCGGCGGACCACCGGGATGACCAGCCCGGGCGCGATCCTCGCCGCCAGTGCGCCGACCTTGACCGCCGTCCGGAGGTGCCAGGCCAGGAAGCGGGGGAGGTCCTCGGCGAGCTCGGCGAAGGCCTGCGCCGCCACGCGTGGATCCTCGGGCCGGATCACGCCGTCGACGAAGCCGACGGCGAACGGTAGGCCGGCCGGGTCCTTGAGCACGCCGGCGAGCTGTTCGGCCGAGCTGTCGGCCGGCACCTCGGCCGCGGTGGCGAGCCACTGCCGGACCAGGGCTTCGACCTCGTCGGTGAGCGCCGGGTCGTGCAGGTCGGTCGGGAGGGAGGACGTCGTCACGGGCGGATCCACTTCCGGGAGGGGGTGATCCCGTCAGTCTGATCCGCCGGTTGTCGTCAGGTAAAGTGATGATTGCTGATGCTGATTCATCGCATCTCCTGATGGATCGGATGGGGAGGGGAGCCGTCTTGCTGGACGTACGACGACTGCGGCTGCTCCGCGAGCTGGCCGTACGGGGCACCCTGGCCAGGGTGGCCGAGGCGCTGCACCAGAGTCCATCGTCGGTCTCCCAGCAGCTCACCCAGCTCGAACGCGAGGCCGGTGTCCCGCTGCTGATCAAGGCCGGTCGCGGTGTGAGGCTGACCCCGCAGGCCGAGATCCTGGTGCGGCACGCTGAGCACGTCCTGGCCGGGCTGGAACGTGCCGAGGAGGAGGTCGCCGCCTCGCTGGCCACGCCGTCCGGCTCGTTGCGCGTGGCCGTCTTCCAGTCCGCCGCGCTGGCCCTGCTGCCGGCCGCCCTCACCTGGCTCCGCGACGAGCACCCACAGCTGCGGGTCACCGTCGTGCAGCGCGAGCCGGAGACGGCGCTGGCCGAGACCTGGGCCCGCGACTTCGACCTCGTGGTCGCCGAGGAGTATCCGCACCACGCGTCGCCGCGCCACCCCGGCCTGGATCGGGTGCCGCTCACCACCGACAGCCTGTGGCTCGCGGTCGCCGCGCAGGGTGCCGACCACGCCCACATCCGGACCATCGAGGACGCGGCGGACGTCCCGTGGGTGATGGAGCCGGTCGGGGCGGCCTCCCGTCACTTCGCCGAGCAGACCTGTCGCCGGGCCGGCTTCGAGCCCGACGTCCGGTTCGAGACCGCCGACCTGCAGGCCCACCTGCGCCTGGTGCAGTCCGGGCACGCGGTCGCCCTGCTGCCCGACATCCTGTGGAAGGGCCTGCCCGCCCCGGCACGGCTGTGCGCCCTGCCGGACGCTCCGCAGCGGTCGATCTTCACCTCGGCACGACTCTCCTCCGGGGCGAGCCCCGGCGTCGCCGCCTGCCGCGAGGCACTGGCCCACGCGGCGCGCGCGCCACGCTGACGGCGTACCGGTCGAGGGAGCCCGCAGCAGGGGCGCCCTTGAATTACGACCGCGCCGGCAGCAGGTTGGGGTCATAGCCCACGGACCGGTGGGTACCGACTCCTCGTATCTGCGTGCCCGCGCGAGCACCGCGCGGGCGAGGAAGGACCGTGATGAACGACGACGCCGGGGCACGCCCCGCGACCACGAACGACGCCGGCAATCCCGTTGCCAGTGACGAGTACTCGCTGTCGGTGGGACCCGACGGCCCGCTGCTGCTCCAGGACCACTACCTGATCGAGCAGATGGCGCAGTTCAACCGCGAGCGGATCCCCGAGCGGCAGCCGCACGCCAAGGGTGGTGGTGCGTTCGGTGAGTTCGAGGTGACCGGCGACGTCTCCGCCTATACCCGGGCCGACGTGTTCCAGCCCGGCCGGAGGACCGAGATGCTGGCCCGCTTCTCCACCGTGGCGGGTGAGCGCGGTAGCCCGGACACCTGGCGCGACCCGCGCGGCTTCGCGCTGAAGTTCTACACCGAGGAGGGCAACCTGGACCTCGTCGGCAACAACACCCCGGTCTTCTTCATGCGGGACCCGATGAAGTTCCAGCACTTCATCCGCTCCCAGAAGCGGCGCCTGGACAACAACCTGCGCGACCACGACATGCAGTGGGACTTCTGGACGCTGGTGCCGGAGTCGGCGCACCAGGTCACCTGGTTGATGGGGGACCGTGGCATCCCGCGCAGCTGGCGCCACATGAACGGGTACTCCAGCCACACCTACTCCTGGATCAACGCGGCCGGCGAGGTGTTCTGGGTCAAGTACCACTTCAAGACCGACCAGGGCGTCGAGTGCTTCACCCAGGACGAGGCCGACCAGATGGCCTCGGCCGACACCGACTACCACCAGCGCGACCTCTTCGAGCACATCGAGGCCGGAGAGTTCCCGTCGTGGACCCTGAAGGTGCAGATCATGCCCTTCGAGGACGCCAAGACCTACCGGTACAACCCGTTCGACCTCACCAAGGTCTGGCCCCACGACGACTACCCGCTGCACGAGGTCGGCCGGATGACCCTGAACCGGAACGTGACCGACTATCACACCGAGATCGAGCAAGCGGCGTTCGAGCCCAACAACCTGGTCCCCGGCACCGGGCTGTCCCCGGACAAGATGCTGCTCGCCCGTGGGTTCAGCTACTCCGACGCGCACCGCGCCCGGTTGGGCGGCAACTATCGCCAGATCCCGGTCAACGAGCCGAAGTCACCGGTGCACAGCTATTCGAAGGACGGCGCGATGCGGGTGCGCAACGCGACCGGACCGGTCTACGCGCCCAACTCCTACGGCGGTCCCGCGGCCGACCCGGCGCGGACCGACGACGGGGGCCGTTGGGCGGCCGACGGCGAGATGGTGCGGACGGCGTACACCCTGCGTGAGGCCGACGACGACTGGGGGCAGGCGGGGACCCTGGTGCGGGAGGTGCTGGACGACGCGGCCCGTGACCGACTGGTCGACAACATCGTCGGGCACCTGCTCAACGGGGTGAGCGAGAAGGTGCTGGTGCGCGCCTTCGAGTACTGGCGCAACGTCGACACCGACCTCGGCAAGCGGGTCGAGGACGGCGTCCGGGCGAAGGCGGACGAGAAGGACCCCAAGGCGGGGGAGCAGGGCAACCCTGCGCGCTCCTCCATGCAGGACAAGGCCTGACCGCCGAAACCCCTTCGCGTACGACGAGGCCCACCGGACGTTCGTCTGGTGGGCCTCGTCGTACCGCGGGCCGTCAGGCGCCGAGGATGCGCGCCTTCTCCGCGGCGAACTCCTCGTCGGTGAGCAGCCCCTGCGCCTTGAGCTCGCCGAGCTCGCGGATCTGTGCGATCCGGTCCTCGGCGCCGCCGGCCGCTGCCGCGGCGGTCGGCTGGGGGGCCGCCGGCTGCGGGGTCGGGGCGGCCTGCGGCGGTGCCGCGTACTGGACCTGCTGCTCCGCCTGACGGTTGGCCGCCCGCTGGTACTGCCGGCGCTGCACGCCACCGGACACCGCGGTGGCGGTGCCACTGATCACGGCGGTCCGCGCCATCGTCCCGATCAGGCCGGGTCGGCCGATTCGCCTACGCATCATGGATCCTCTTTCCTTCGCGATGCCGGTTGCCCGGGTTCTCAGTCGTCCTCGAGCGCGGCCACCGCGGCCGCGACGGTCTCCGCCGGGATGCGCTCCTGGACGATCACCTGTCCGCCGGACTCGCGCAGCGCCGTGCTCAGACGGGCCGCCCAGCTGTTCTGCCAGACCAGGACCAGCGCGGCCGAGCCGGGCTCGAGTCCGGCACCCACCTCGGCGAGGTCGACGTCGTTGAGCAGGTCGACGGCGTCGCCGGTCAGCCCCTCGAAGGAGTCCGCGATCGGCGAGTCCTCGATCTCGATCACGGTGACCTCGTCGCCGTCGCGGCGGACCAGCGCGAGGTCGAGGAGCTGCACGGTCCCCGATGCGTGGAGGTCGATGAGCGCCGGGGCGATGTCGCCGTTGAACTCGGGGTTGTCGAAGAGGACGACGGCCAGGTCGACCGGCCCCCACTCCTGCGTTGAGATCTGCATCGACTGCCTCTCGGTTGCGCTGGAACTGCCTGGAAGGTCGGGGACGATCGTGGCACCGTGGGTGGCCGGCGGTCCACTTCGACGTCCAGATCCCGCCTCGCCGATCGGTCCTCGCTCCGCGAGCGCCGGGAGGGTCTACGCTGACCGGCCATGGACAGTTTCTGGGACTTCTTCTGGTTCATCATCTCCTTCTTCCTGCTGATGGCCTACCTGCTCGTGCTGATCCAGGTCATCTCCGACCTGTTCCGCGACCGCAGCACCAGCGGATGGGCGAAGGCCGCGTGGGTCTTCTTCCTGATCCTGGTGCCGATGCTGACCGCGCTGATCTACCTGATCGCGCGGGGCAAGGGGATGACGGAGCGCAACGTCGCCGCAGCGACCGCCGCCCGGGTCGACACCGACGCCTACATCCGCTCCGTGTCGACCGGTGCCGGGTCCCCGGCGGACGAGATCGCCCGGGCCAAGGCGCTGCTCGACGCGGGCTCCATCGACCAGGCCGAGTTCGAGCGGCTGAAGGCGAAGGCACTGCAGTGAGCGCTGCGCGTCAGCGCACCCTCTGGGTGGGGCCGATCGCGTTCGCGGCGGTGATGCTCTGCATCGTCGGCCTCTTCAACGTGGTCACCGGCCTCACCGCCGTCACCTCCGACGAGATCACTCTCGGCACCGAGGACCTGGTGGTGATCCTCGACGTCACCGCCTGGGGCTGGGTCCACCTGCTCCTCGGCGTCCTGCTCTTCCTCACCGGACTGGCCGTCCTGCTCGGCCAGACCTGGGGACGGGTGGTCGCGGTCGCGCTGCTCGCGGTCAACATGGTCACCCAGGTGGTGCTGGTGGAGGCGACGCCGTACGCCAGCCTGGCCGTGATCGGCCTCGAGGTCGTGGTGATCTGGGCCCTGATCGTGCACGGGGACGAGGTGGACCCGAGCTGACCCCCGGGGTCGGCCCGGCAACGACATGACGGTCACCCTCAGCTGGCTGGGCCACTCCACCGTCACCATCGACCTGCCGGGGGCGCGTCTGCTCACCGACCCGCTGCTGCGGCGCCGCGCAGGGCCCCTGGTACGACGCCACCCGGCGCCGCGTCCGGAGAGCTGGCAGTCCCCGGACGCGGTGCTCCTCTCCCACCTGCACCACGACCACTGCGAGCTCTCCTCGCTGCGGATGGTGCCCGAGGCGGCGGTCTACAGCTCGCCGCGGAACGCGCGCTGGCTGCGACGCAGGGGCGTGCCCGCCGCCGGGCTGCCCGACTCCTCCTGGCTGCCGCTGCCGTGCGGCGAGCGGGTGGAGCTGCGCCAGGTGCGGGCCGACCACCGGCACCGGCCGATGCCGCACCGGCCCAACGACGCGCACGGGCACCTGATCCGCACCCCCGACGTCACCGTCTGGGCGGTCGGCGACACCAGCCTCTACGACGAGATGGCCACGGTGCCCGAGCTGCTCGGGCGGCGGCTGGACGTGATCCTGGTGCCGATCTCGGGGTGGGGTCCGCGGCTCTCCGCGGGGCACCTGGACGGACCGCAGGCGGCCCGGGCGTGCGGGCTGGCCCGGGCGCGATGGGCACTGCCGGTGCACTGGGGCACCCTGCACCTACCGGGACAGCAGCAGCGGCCCCGCGGCTGGATGGACCGACCGCGACAGGAGTTCGAGGAGGCGCTGACCGAGCTGGCACCGGACTGCACCCCGATCGACCTCCGACCCGGCGAGAGCTGGTCCCTCCCGGGCTGAGAGGTCTGCGCTGCGCTGCTCGGCCGGCTCGGCTCGGCCGGCCGGCCCGGACAGGCTCAACCGAGCTCGACCGGCAGTCGGGCCCACCCGCGCAGGATCCGGGTGTCCCGCCGCCGCGCCCCCGGCGCGAGGGTGAGGCTCCCGAACCGCTCGTGCAGCGTCCGGAGCGCGACCTCGCCCTCCATCCTGGCCAGCGCGGCACCCAGGCAGTAGTGACGGCCGCCGGAGAACGCCAGGTGGTCGCCGGCGTTCTCGCGGCGGACGTCGAAGGTGTCCGGGTCGGTGAAGACCAGGGGGTCGCGGTTGGCGGCGGCCAGCAGCGCGGTGACCACGCGCCCCTTCCGGATCGGGACGCCCGCGATCTCGGTGTCGCGGACGGCGGTCCGCCCGGTCAGCAGCACCGGCGGATCGAAGCGCAGCGCCTCGTCCACCGCGCGCAGCCACGGGACCTCCCCGGCCACGAGGGCCGCACGCTGCTCGGGATGCTCCGCGAGCAGCGCGGTGGCGTTGCCGATCAGGTTCACCGTCGTCTCGAAGCCGGCGGCGAGGACCAGGCCGGCGGTCGAGATCAGCTCGGCGTCCGAGAGCCGGGCGCCGTCGTCGTCGCGCACCGCGACGAGCTGGCTGAGCAGGTCCTGGCCGGGCGATCGTCGTACCTGCTCGATGTGGTCGCGCAGCCAGGCGTCGAACTCGCGCAGGGTCCGCTCCACCTGGCGGAACCTGACCAGGGGCAGCCCGAGGTCCAGGCTGGGCGCGGCCAGGGTGCCGAAGCGGCGCACCACGTCGCGCTCCTCGAGGGGGACGCCCAGGATCTCGCAGATCACCGTGACCGGGAGGGCGGCGGCGTAGGCGTCGACCAGGTCGACCGGCCCGCCCCGGCGCGTACGGGGCGCCTCGCGGACGAGGTCGTCCAGGAGCTCCTCGGCGACCTGCTCGGTGCGGGCGCGCAGGCCCTCGACCGCGCGCACCGTGAAGACCCGGGTGACCAGCTTGCGCATCCGGGTGTGGTCGGGCGGCTCGGTGACCAGCAGCGACGGCTCGCTGAGCGGCCCCATCGGTGCGGACCGCCCGGCCCAGCCGAGCAGACGCGCGATCGGGCGGTCGTCCTGCAGTCCGATCCCGGCCTGGACGTCCGGGCTGGACAGCACCTCGCGGACCACCGCGTGGTGGGCGGTGACCAGGGCGAAGTGGCCGCGGTAGAAGGGCCCCGCCTCGCGGATCCGGGCGAAGAGCTCGAGCGGGAGCTCCTGGGAGTCGTGGGTGGCCCGGATGACCTGGCCCTGCAGGTCTCCGCGGCGGGCACGGGCCGCGATCGCGGTGCTGGGCAGCGCCTGCCCCAGCGACCATCGGGTGAGGGCCTGCGCCGGATGCTCGACGCGGTCGCGGGCAGCGTGGGCCAGACGGGTCGCGGTGCTCATCACACTCCAGGTGGTCGGCTTCGGGGTTCAGGGCTGCGCCGGAGCCTGCTCCGGCTGGGTCAGGGCGGTCAAGGTCCGGGTCAGCAGCGCCACCCGTTCGTCGGCCGAGGAGGGGTCGGAGACAGCGGTGAGGCAGAGCGACCGCACGCACCGCGCCAGCCACCGGTCCGGCAGCGGGGAGGTGAGGTCGCCGATCTCGCGCCGGTGACGGAGGAAGGAGCTGATCGGCTCGTCGGTGATCGCCAGCCGCGCCGTCTCCTCGACCGAGCTGTCGAGTGCGTTGACCAGTGGGGCGTGCTCCGCGCCGGCGCTGACAGCGGTCCGGGCGAGGTGCTCCCAGGCGGCGGTCAGCGGGAGGTCGGCGATCTCGGCCAACAGCGGGGTCAGCAGGTCGTCAGCGAGCTTCTGGGCGAGCGCCGCGAGCAGGGCGCGACGGTCGGGGAAGTGCCGGTAGACGGTGGCGCGGGTGAGCCCGGCGCGCTGGGCGATCGCGGTGAAGGCGAGGTCGCCGGTCTCGGCCAGGGTGCCGGCGGCCGCGTCGAGGATGGCGGACCGGTTGCGGCGTCCGTCGGCGCGAAGCTCCTCCACGGCGTCGACACTATCTCGCGTCGGCCGAGGGCGGCCCCGGGCGCGCGGTCCAGTCCAAGGTGCGCCCGTGGCCGTGGGTGCGGGCGACCATCCGGCCGTCCACGCCCAGCACGAAGGCCTGCCCCTGGTCGGGGGTCGCCGGACCGGTCGCGGTGACCGAGGGCAGCACCCGCTTCCCCTCGTTGCTGATCCAGTGGCACCGGCCGGCAGCGACCAGGTCCCGCATCATCGTGTCGAAGCGCAGCCGGTCGTCGGGTGGGAGGTAGGCGATCACGGCGCTGTGGAACACCACGACGGTGCCGTACGACGCCGCCCGCTCCACCAGCGCCGGCAGCTCGGTCAGCAGGTCACCGACCACCAGGTGCGGCGGGTCGGCCGCGGCGAGGCCGACGGCGTGCCGCAGCCGTTCGCGCCGCTCGTCCTGCTCCGGCCAGACCAGGGTGGTCAGCCAGTCCATCGCGTCGGCGTCGGTGACGTCGAGCGGATTCAGGTCGATGCCCGCGCGCAGCGAGATGCTCGGCGGCTGGTGCGGCAGCGGCGCAGGACCGGTGACCCGGCACGGCAGCCGCGGTTCCGGTCCGAGGAGCACGTCGTCGGAGTCCGCGCGCTGCCACGCGTAGCCCCAGTGGTCCGGGTAGAGGCAGAGGCCCGCCGACGCGCCCACCTCGACGAGGGCGATCGGGTGTGCGCGGTCGAAGGGGCCGGTCGCCGCGGTCATCGCCGGCAGCAACGTCGCCAGGCGACCCACCTCGTTGGTCTGGGTGGCTCGGGTCAGGATGGTCCGGCGGATCGAGCCGTCGTCGCCGAGCAGGGCGGCGCGCAGGCCCTGGTAGGGGCCGGGCGCCGCGACACCGTGCCAGCGAGCGGCAGCGAAGACGAGGTTGGGCTGCTGCTTGAGGCCGGGGAGGGTGGCGATCCAGGCCAGGAGCTCGGGGTCCTCGGTGACCGCCCGTGCCCAGGAGGTGAAGGTCGGGGAGTCGCCGCTGTAGGCGGCGAACTCGGCGTAGGAGTCGGCGACCGAGGCGTAGGGCTCCATGCGGCCCACGCTAGTCACCTGGCATCGCCCGGAACCAGACAGCGTGGAGCGCGGCCGCAGGGCGCAGCGCGCTATCCGGGGCGTCGGTGTCGCTAGGGTCTGCTGCCATGACCCGCACCGCGGCTCGACCGGCGAGCGGCCGCGCCGTGGGCTCCGTGCGGCGCAGGACGCTGGCGTGGCTCGCCACCGCCGCCGCGTCGCTCGCGCTGTTCGCTCCGGCGGTGGTCCAGGGTTGGGGAGGCACGCCGCACGACGCGCCGGTGCTGTTGGTGGGACCGGACGTCGTGACCGGCCCGCTGGTCGCCGGCGCCGAGCTCGTCGAGGGCCACCTGGACATCGGGACGGGGATCACCGACAGCGACGAGGCGCGGACCGAGGTGGCCGAGGGGCGGGTGATCGGCGCGCTGGTCCTGGACCTGCGGACCACCGAGGACGAGCTCCTGATCCGGGACGACCTGCACCCGCGAGTGCGGGACGCGCTGGTCGCGGACGTGACCGCGGTCGAGCAGCGCTATGGCCGGACCCCGACGGTGCAGGAGGTGCCCGGACGGACCCCGCCGGATCGGGCCCTGCTCTGGGCGGCGGGCCTCTCGGTTCTGGCGGGCTACCTGCTGGCCGTGGCGATCTCCCTGATCTGGGGCCGGTGCCGCGCAGCCTCGGCCGGGGCCTGGTCCGCATCGCCGCCGCGGCCGGGCTCGGTGCACTGGTCACGGTCGCGGCCCTCAGCGCACCCGCCCTGCGACCTTCCGGGGACGTCGCCGCTCCGGTCGCCGCGTCCGTGGTGCTCGGGGTGTCCTGCTTCAGCGCGGCGGTGACCACGGTCGCCCTCGAGGCGCTGCTGCGCCTGCACGGGCTCGCCGTGGCGGCGCTGGTGCTGCTGGTGCTGCCGCTGCCGCTGCTGCTCGCCGGTGGCTCCAGCCTGCTCGGCGGCCTGCCGGCCGCGGTGGTCCCGTGGACCACCGTCGGTGCGACGATCGACGCGGTCGCCGGCGTGGCCGCGGGCGATCCCAGCGCGGTGGTGCCGCTGGTCGCCCTCCTCGCCGGCGTGCTCCTCGCCCTCGTCGTGCTGGCCCTGGCGCGCGTCGCGCTGGTGCGGGAGCGCCGCGCGGGCCAGGCGCCGGCCCCCGCCCCGACCGCCCCGACTGCGACCGCCCCGACCGTGCCGGCACGGTGGCGCCGGGGGATCGGCACGGGGGCCGTGCTGGCGGTGGTCCTCGCCGGCGGCGTGCTGCTGCTGATGCCGACCCCCGACCGGACCCCGCAGGCCCTGCCCAGCCTGGCGGCGAGCACGGAGTGCACCGCGACCGGGGAGATCTCCGGGGCCGAGGACCTCAACCGGGTCACCAGGCTGCGCGGGTCGCCCGAGTTCCAGGGCGGGGACGTCGGCGCCGACGCGCTGCTCCAGGACGGGCGGCGGGTGTGGCTCTTCGGGGACACCATCCGGGCGACGCCCGGCGGTGGCCAGACGCTGGTGCGCAACTCGATGCTCGTCGTCGCCGAGGACTGCCTGCAGGTGGTGCTCCCCGAGGACGGTGGCGCGCTGATCCCGGATCGTGGCGACGTGGGCTACTGGCCGATGTCGCTGACCGTCACCACCCGGCCCGGCTACGACCTGGTCACCGTCTTCGCCCAGCGCACGCGCTCGGGGGAGTCCGAGGACGTCTTCGGGTTCACCATCCTGGGGCCGGCGGTGGCGCGGTTCGTCGTACCGGTGGGGAAGACGCCGCAGCTGCTCTCGGTGACCGACCTGGGCGAGGACGACCCCGACACCACGCGGCCCATGTGGGGCGCGGCGAGCGTGCGGGACGGAGGCTGGCTCTACGCCTACGGCACCGCCCGCGCCGCGGACGCGGAGCCCGTCTCCGGCTTCTCGATGCGGGTCGCGCGGATGCGGACCGACGACGCGACCCGCCCCGGCCGCTGGCGGTACTGGGACGGCACCGCATGGGTGCGGGGCTCGGAGGAGGCCGTCGAGCTGATCGGCGCGGCCGACGGCGTCTCCCAGACGCTGAGCGTCTTCCGTCGCGGGGCGACCTGGTATGCGTTCAGCAAGCGCAACGAGGTGCTCGGCACCGACCTGGTCTTCTGGACCGCGCCCGAGCCCACCGGTCCGTACGTCGCGCAGCCGCCCTCGGCCCAGCTGCCCACCGACGGCCAGACGGGCCAGCTGCGCTACATGCCCCTCGCGCATCCCGACCTGTTCCCGGAGCCGGGGTCGGTGATCGTCTCCTACAGCCGCAACAGCACCGACTTCGGCAAGGTGCTGCGCAACCCCCTGCTCTACCGTCCCCGGTTCCTGCGCCTGGACCTGCCGACGCCCTGAGCCGCGTCGGCCGGTCCGGCCACCGGGCCGTTCGGAGCCAGCGCGGGGGTGCTGGGAGAATCATCCCGGCGCCGAGCACGAAGGGGGAGACCATGGGGGACACCGAGGCGATCCTGCTGGCCTCCCTGATCGGCGGAGCGCTCGCGGCGATGGTCCGGCTGCCTCCGCTGGTGGGCTTCCTGGTCGCGGGGTTCGCCCTCGCGCCCCTCGGCGTGGAGGCCACCGGCACCGTGCAGACCGTCGCCGATCTCGGTGTCACCATCCTGCTCTTCGGCGTGGGCCTGAAGGTGGACCTGCGATCGCTGGCCCGGCGCGAGGTCTGGCTGGCCGCGTCGGTGCACATGGCGGGCAGCGCGGTGCTGGGTGTCGCCCTGCTCGGCGCGATGGCCGTGATCGGCGTCGGCCTCGTCACCGACGCCGGGCCGCAGGGGTGGGCGTTCGTCGGCTTCGCGCTCTCCTTCTCCAGCACGGTGCTGGTGGTCAAGCTGCTCGAGGAGCGCAACGGCACCCGGTCGCTGAGCGGGCGTACCGCGATCGGCGTGCTGGTGATCCAGGATCTGGCCGCCGTCGCCTTCCTCGCGGTCACCGAGGGTCGCGCGCCCAGCCCGTGGGCGTTCCTGCTGCTCGCGCTCGTCCCGGCGGCGCCGCTGCTGCGCTGGGCGCTGGCCCGGCTCGGACACGACGAGCTGCTCCCGCTCTACGGGGTCGCGCTGGCCCTGGTCCCCGGCTACTGGCTCTTCGACGCGTTGGGCGTCAAGGGCGACCTCGGCGCGCTGGTGGTCGGGATGCTCCTGGCGTCGGCCCCGCGGTCGGGTGAGCTCGCCAAGAGCCTGTTCACGCTCAAGGACCTGTTGCTGGTCGGATTCTTCGTCTCGATCGGCCTCGGCGGGCTTCCCGACCCGGGCGAGCTCGGCATCGCCGCAGCCCTGCTCCTGCTGCTCCCGGCCCAGGCACTCGGCTACGCGCTGCTCTTCTGGCTGTGCCGCTTCCGTCGTCGCACGGCGGTGCTGACCTCGACGGTGCTCACCAACTTCTCCGAGTTCGGCCTGATCGTCGTGGTCGCGGCCCCGTCCGGCCTGCTCGGCGAGGAGTGGACCGCGATCCTGGGCACCGCGGTGGCGGTCAGCTTCGTCTTCTCCGCACTGCCCGTCAGCGGCGGCGAGCGGCTGGTCCGGCTGATGCGCCGGGTACTGCCGGACCGGCCCGTGGACCGGATCCATCCCGAGGACCGTCCGCTCGACGCAGGGGACAAGCAGGCCGTGGTGCTCGGCATGGGGCGGGTGGGCCGGGCCGCCTACGAACGGCTGCAGGACACCTACGGGCTGCGGGTGCTGGGCATCGAGACGGACCGGGAGCGCTGCGAGCGCCTCTGCGCCGAGGGCTACCAGGTGGTCGAGGGCGACGCCACCGATCCCGAGCTGTGGTCGGCCGACTCGTTCCGCGGCACCGAGCTGGTGCTGCTCGCCATGCCCTTCCACGGCAGCAACCTGCACGTGTTGGAGCGGCTGCGGGAGAGTGGCTACCCCGGCACGGTCGCGGTCGTCGCCCAGTTCGACGAGGACCTGCGCCAAGCCGGGGAGCGGGGCGCGGACACGGGCTTCCAGCTCTACGACGGGGCGGGCGCCGAGCTCGCCGACCGCGCGGTCACCGCGGCGCGGCCCGGCTCCGGTACGACGACCTGAGCCCGGCCGGGACGCTCAGCGCGACCAGCGTGGCGGCCGTCGCTCGAAGAACGCGGTGACGCCCTCGCGCGCGTCCGGGAGGCCTGCATCCGACCGATCGCGAGCTCGGTCGCGGTCCAGCCCACCGCCTCCGCGGGACCCCGGGCGTCGTGCACCGCGCGCAGCGAGGCGCTGACCGTGTCCGGCGAGTTCCGGTCGATCCGGGCCGCCAGGGCCAGTGCGCCCTCGCGCGCGGCCCCCGGCTCGGTGAGCACGTTGACCAGACCCACCTGGTGGGCGCGGGCTGCCCCGATCGGGTCGCCGGTGAGGGCGAGCTCGGTGGCCAGGTTGGCCGGCAGCCGGTCCGGAGCCCGGAAGAGCCCGGCGCAGGTCGGCACCAGGCCCCGCGCCACCTCGGGGAGCCCGAACCGGGCGGCCTCGCTCGCGACCACCAGGTCGCAGGCGAGCACCAGCTCGAAGCCGCCGCCGAGTGCCGGGCCGTCGACCGCGGCGATCAACGGGGTCGCCCGGGTGCGCCGGATCAGCCCGTACTCACCGCCCCGGTCGGTGCGCGGCCCCGACATCGAGGTGAGATCGGTGCCGGCACAGAACACCGGCCCGTTGCCGGCGATCACACCGACGTGCAGCGACGGATCGTCGTCGAGCCGGTCCAGCGCCGCCGAGAGGGCGTCGCTGAGCTCCTGGTTCAGCGCGTTCCGCTTGGCCGGCCGGTTCAGTGTCATCACCAGCACGGGGCCCTCGCGGTGGACCTCCAGCGGCCCCGGCGGCGTCGCGCCCGGGCCGGTCACGGGCGCTCCACGACGTGCACCACGTCGTCCAGTGCGGCGCGATCGGTGCGGAAGGTGTTGACCGGGTGGTCCTCCGCGGGCCGGCCGAAAGCGACCGCGCACAGCACGATCCGGTCCTCGGGCAGGCCGAGCAGGCGTCGTACCGCTCCGGAGTGGATGCCGATGGCGCCCTGCGCGATGGTGCCGACCCCGCGGTCCAGCGCGGCGTTCATCAGGTTGGTCACGTAGGCGCCGCAGTCCAGGGCGCCGTAGGTGCCCTGGATCCGGTCGGAGGTGACGATCACCGCGTGCGGAGCGTCGAAGAAGTCGTAGTTGCGCAGCATCTGCTCGGCGCGAGCAGCCTTGTCGCCGCGCTCGATGCCGAGGCTCTCGTAGAGC
This sequence comes from Nocardioides sambongensis, assembly GCF_006494815.1. NCBI lineage: Bacteria > Bacillati > Actinomycetota > Actinomycetes > Propionibacteriales > Nocardioidaceae > Nocardioides > Nocardioides sambongensis. Next base: position 2,098,140 of record NZ_CP041091.1, on the reverse strand, counting down.
GCATAGCCGGCCGCGCGGCGGCGGTCGTCGTAGACCCCGAGGTAGCCGCCCGGGAGCGGGACGTCGCTGCTGACGCCGAACGGCTCGGCCTCGACCCGGGCCCGCAGCTCCTTGCGGAACCACTCGAGCGCGTCGCCGCCGAGCAGGTGCACCTGCCAGGGCTGGGTGTTGCACCACGACGGGGTGCGCTGCGCGACGGTGAGGATCTCGGTGACCAGCTCGTCCTCGAGCGGCTCGGGCCGGAACGCCCGGCAGCTCCACCGCTGCTCCATCAGGGTGCCGAAGTCCACGCTGTCTCCTTCCGGGCCGCCGCCGCGGGGTCGGCGGGCGGGTGGGCGGCCGACGTCCCGGCCGTTCGCACCCTAGCCAGTCGTCGGGCGCACGCGATGGGTGGATCCTGTGGACGGGAGCCCTCAGTTGCCCCTGCAGGAGCAGCGAGCGAGGTGAGTCCCGGCCGTGCACCGCGGCGTCCTCCGCCCGATGGGGTGAGCCGGCGCGGGAATCCGGCGACCCCGTGATGGGATGTCCACCGTGTCTGGTGCAGAGGCCGTCGGGCCGGTTCGCAAGCGCCGCGTGCGCGACCCCGAGCACACGCGACGGGTGATCATCGAAGCGGTGCTGACCGCGCTGACCGAGGGGACCTGACGCCGACCGCCAAGAACATCGCGGCCCGCGCCGGGGTCTCCGAGCGCAGTGTCTTCGTGCACTTCGCCGACCTGGACGAGCTGCGCCAGGAGGCGGCCGCCGAGCAGGCCCGCCGGATCGACGCGCTGCTCGAGCCGGTGGCACCCGACGGCCCGCTGGAGGTCCGCCTCACCGAGGTGCTGCGCCAGCGTGAGGCGCTCTTCGACGTGCAGGCCGGGATCCGGTCGGCGGAGCTGGTCCACGTGGCGCGGTCCGCGGAGGTCGCGGCGCTGGTGCAGGAGCGGAGATCGGGATTCCGACTCCAGGCAGCGACCGCCTTTGCGCCCGAGCTCGCCTCCCACGAGGACCCGGAGGGTGCGCTCGACCTGCTCGAGGCGCTCCTCGACTGGTCGTTCCGTCGCCAGCTGGTGATGCGGCAGCAGCTGGACCAGCGCCGGGCGACGGCCGTCGTCCGCAGCGCCGTGCTCGCGCTGCTCGCGGGCTGATCGACGGCGTCCCCGGGGCTGGCTCACTCTCCGCGGGTCGCCGGTTCGCCGGACGCCACGGGACACCGAGCCGGACCCACTGTCCAACGCGGCGCCGGGGCCACTAGGTTGTGCGCCATGGATAGCTTCTGGGACTTCTTCTGGTTCACCATCTCCTTCTTCCTCCTGATGGCCTACTTGGTCGTCCTGTTCCAGATCGTGGGTGACCTCTTCCGGGACCACGCCACGAGCGGCTGGAAGAAGGCCGTCTGGGTCTTCTTCCTGATCGTGCTGCCGCTGCTGACCGCGCTGATCTACCTGATCGCGCGCGGCAAGGGCATGACCGAGCGGACCATCGCCTCGGCCCAGGCCGCCCAGGCGGACGCCGAGAGCTACATCCGCACCGTCTCCGCCGGTGCCGGCTCGCCCGCCGACGAGATCGCCCGGGCGAAGAGCCTGCTCGACGCCGGTGCGATCGACCAGGCCGAGTTCGACGCCCTCAAGGCCAAGGCGCTCTCCTGACTTTTCCCCCATCGGGTTCACGACCCCGTCCGACCACGTCGGGCGGGGTCGTGCCCTTTCCAGGGCAGGTCCCCGGATCGTTCCCACCGCCGCAGCCGGCGGCCGATCAGTCGTCGGCGGCGGCCGCGATCTGGGCCAGGCCGTCGGCGTGGGCGCGGCGGGTGGCATCGCCGAGCCACTCGCTGCCGCGATAGACGTGCTCGGGGCCGAGTCGCTCCAGCAGGCCGGCGGCGGTGAGCTGGTGGTCCACGGTCTCCGACCCGATCACCACCTTGAGGGTGGCCCGCTCCGCGGTCAGCGCGTCCGCGTAGCGGCGCAGCACGTCGATCACGGAGAGCCCCACGTGGTCGATCCCGCGCAACCGGAGCACCACCACCGCCCCCTCGCTGGCCGACGTCACGATCGGGAGCATCGCCTCGAAGCCGGGAGCGGAGGCGAAGAAGAGCTGTCCGGTCGGCTGCAGCACCAGCACCTCCCGACCCGGTACGACGCCGGGCGGGTCGACCTCGCGCACCCGGCGCCCGTCCGGCACCAGCGCCCGCAACGTCAGCCGGTTGGACTGCTCGGCAACGAACAGCACGATCGCCAGGCCGACCCCGATCAGCACCGAGTACTGCAGCGGGACGACCAGGGTGAGCACCAGGGTCACCCCCATCACCGCCGTCTGCAACGGGCCGCTGCGGTAGACGTCGACCACCCTGGTCGGTTTGATCGAGCCGAGGCCAACCACGATCAGCAGGGCGGCCAGCGCGGGCATCGCCACCCGGCCGACGACGTCCCCGAGCAGCAGGATCACCGCGGCCATCACCGCCGCGGAGAAGACCAGTGACCAACGGGTCCGGGCGCCGGCGGACTGGACCAGGGCGGTGGCCGACATCGAGCCGCCGACCGGCATCCCGCGGAAGACGCCGGCGACGATGTTGCCGACGCCCTGGCCGATGAAGTCGCGGGAGGGGTCGGAGCGCGAGCCGTCGGGGTTCGGCACGCCGGTGGAGACCGCGGCGCCCTGGACCAGCCCGACGAAGGCCAATGACAGCGCCGGCACCAGCAGGTGCAGCAGCTCGCCGAGCTCGGGCAGGACCGGCGTCGGCAGGCTGGAGGGGATCTCGGCCAGTCCACTGACCAGCGGCACCTCCCAGCCGGTGGCCTCCAGGGGGACCACCAGCGCCGACCCCACCACGATGGCGACGACCATCCCCATCGACTTCAGCCGGGTCCGGTTGAGCAGCACGATCCCGCCGACGGTGACGCAGCCGACCGCGAAGGCGGCCGGGTCGATCCGCCACGGATGGAGCACCAGGTCGAGGGCGCGCAGCACGCGGTTGGCGCCCTCGGCGTCGTACCCGGTGAAGTTGGCGAGCTGTCCCAGGACGATGTTGATGCCGACGGCGGTGACGAAGCCGGTCATCACGGCCGTCGGCACGAAGCGCAGCAGCGTGCCGCCGCGGAGGAGGCCGGCGACGACCATCACCACGCCGGTCAGCATGGCGAGGGTGAACAGGGCGCGGTCCGGGTCGCCGCCGGAGGACAGGTCGGTGTCGGCCACCACCAGCGCCATCGCGCCGGTCGCCTGGACCGCCATCAGGCTGGTGCTGGTGAAGGCGGCCGCTCCGAGCATCCCGAACAGGTAGCCGTAGAGCCCGGAGATCGGGTTCACCCCGGCCAGCAGGCCGCTCGCCAGGCCGTCGGGCACGCTCTCCACGCCGAGGACGAGGCCGGCGTTGGCGTCGCTGCGGGTCGGCCGGGGGACGCGGCGCAGGCCGGGAATCCTGGGCAGGGAGGGCAGTCGCACGTCGCCGCCTCCTGCCTCTCCGAGCCCCGGTCGTGCGGTCGCGGCCGCACCCGACGCGAGCACCGTAGCGCGACCGGACACGGCGCACCGCGCGGGTCGTGCGGCAGGCAGCGCGAGCAGTCGTGCGAGCGGCTGCGCGCGTCGCTCGTCGGTCCGGGTGCGGGGACAGCAGAATGCAGCCATGAACAGGTGGTCCGCTGCGATTCGGGTCAACGGCAGCGACGTCGAGCGGATCTCCGACCGGCTCTTCCTCGCCCGGGGCGACCGGTGGCGCAACCACACCGCGTTCTGGGTGCTGCTGACCCTCTCGGCGGTGATCGCCGCCGCCGGCGTGGTGGCCCAGTCCACCGCGACCGTGATCGGCGCGATGATCGTCGCGCCGCTGATGACCCCGATCCTGGGCACGGCGTTGGCGATCGTCCTCGCCGACCGCCACGCGGTGGCCCGCAGCATCGCCCTGACGGTGGGTGCGTCGGCGGCGGTCGTCGCGATCGGCTACCTGGTCGGGCTCACCATCCAGCTCGACGTCGTCGCGGACACGAACTCGGAGGTGGCCGCGCGGGTCAGTCCGAAGCTGATCGACCTGGTCGCCGCGATCGCCACCGGCCTGGTGGGTGCCTTCGCGGTGGTCCGCTCCGACGTCTCCGACACCCTGCCGGGGGTCGCGATCGCGATCTCCCTGGTGCCGCCGCTGGCCGTGGTCGGGCTGACCGCGGAGTCCGGTGCCTACGACCAGTCGATGGGTGCCCTGCTGCTCTTCGGCACCAACGTCGCGGCGATCATCGCGACCGGGACGGCCGTGCTGCTGGCCGCCCGGGTGCGGGCGTCCGCGCCACTGGTCGGCATCCGGGTCGACCGGCTGCGGGGGCGCAGCCTGGTCACCGTGGCCGCCTCCCTGCTGCTGGTCGCCGCGCCGCTGGCGGGCGGCAGCCTCAGCGTGGCCCGGGAGCAGGCGGCGATCGCCCGCGCCGAGCCGGTCGCCTCCGCATGGGCGGAGGAGCGCGGCTGGGAGGTCACCGACGTCTACCTGCGCGGCGGCACGCTGCACGTGGTCACCCTCGGGCTGCGCCCGCAGTCGAGCGAGCTGGGCGTCCAGGAGCTGCGCGGACGCCTCGACGAGGCCGGGCTGGACGGCCTGGACGTGGAGCTCACCCTGGTCGTGGGCGGGTCGGAGACCGCCACCGCGGAGGATGAGGGCGGGTCCGGGGCCGGCGAGGTGACCGGTGCGGGGAGCCCCGCGGGGTGACGGCCGGCAGGCGCCGTCCGCGCGGTTGCGCCCCAGCGCGCCCGGAGTGCGAGAAGGTGTCAGCGTGAACAGCAACGGAGCACCGGCGCGGCGTGGCCGCTGGCGCTGGGGCGACCTGGTGCGGATGCTCCTCACCTGGGGCTCCAGCGCGACCGCGCTCGGCGTGGCCGCCGCGCTGCTTCCGGGACTGAGCGCGACCAGCCTCTGGGCATGGGCGGCGGCAGCCGTCGCGGCCGGTGTGGTCGGCGCGCTGCTGCGTCCCGCACTGATCTGGGTCGGCGCCGCGGTCGGCTGGGTCGGCGTCCTGGTCATCGCACTGATCGGCCAGGGCGTGGTGATGCAGGCCGCGCTGTGGCTGGTGCCGGGGATCACCGTCGCGTCGTTCGCCACCTCCGTCGCCGCGGCGTGGACCTCGGCGCTGGTCGGGACGCTCTTCGGGTGGTTGTTCACCGCCGGCACCGCCGAGTCGATGGTGTCCACGCTGATCGGCCGCAAGGGCCGTCGGCCGGGGGCACCGCCCACCGTGCCCGACGGGTTGACCGGGATCCTCTTCGTCCAGCTCGACGGCGTGCCGGCGCCGACCCTGCAGTGGGCGCTGGAGGCCGGGCTGATGCCCACCGTGCGGCGACTGGTCGGGGAGACCCACCTGGTCCGCGAGTGGACCGTGCAGCTGCCCTGCACCACCCCGGCCAGCCAGCTGGGCATCCTGCACGGCACCTCCGAGGGGGTGCCGGCCTTCCGCTGGTACGACCGCGAGCTCGGCCGGGTGCTGGTGGCGAACCGAGCCGGGGACGCCCGGATCATCGAGGAGAGGGTCTCCGACGGCCGTGGGCTGCTCGCCGACGACGGCGCCTCGATCTCGAACCTCTTCTCCGGCGACGCCGACCACTGCGCGATGGTCTTCAGCCGGGTCCAGATCGGCCGCGGCCGCTTCGCCACCCGCCGCGCACTGGCCCGCTTCGTGGTCCACCCGGACGGCCTGGCGCGCAGCATCGGGCGGGTGGCGGTCGAGATCAGCCGGGAGCGCTTCCAGTCCCGACGCCAAGTGGCACGCGATGTCCGCCCGCGGGTCGAGCGCCCGTGGATGTTCACCGGGCTGCGGGCCGCCACCAACGGCCTGCTCCGCGACGTCAACCTGGCCGCCGTCGCCGCCGAGCTCCGATCGGGCCGGCGCTCGGTCTACGTCGACTTCGTCGACTACGACGAGGTCGCCCACCACGCCGGCCCGATGCGGTTGGAGGCGCTCGCCGTGCTCACCGAGCTCGACGAGGTGGTGGCGATGCTCGAGCAGATCGCCGCGGCGGCGCCCCGCGACTACGAGATCGTGCTCCTCTCCGACCACGGCCAGTCGCTCGGCACCCCCTTCCGCCACCTGTACGGCGAGGACGCGGGCGCCGTGTGCCGCAGCCTGATGCACGAGCGGGCGAGCTGGGAGGGCGAGGCGGTCGAGGGCTTGGGCCGGGTGGCCGGACTCGCCGACGAGGCGGCCGGGACGGACTCGTTCACCGGGTTGGCCGCGGGCCGGGTCGCGCGCCGGATCAACCGGCGCACCGGCATCCTCGATCCCGCCGCGGCCGAGGCGCCGGACCGGCCCGAGCACCTCGGTGAGCCGGTGGTGCTCGGCTCCGGCAGCCTCGGGCTGCTCTACGCGGGCGGCCCGGACCGTCTCGACCTGGCCGAACTCGGCGAGCGCTGGCCCGAGCTGGTGCCCGGGCTCGCCGAGCACCCGGGGATCGGGCTGGTCGCCGGCCTCGGGCCGGACGGCACGCCCTGGGGCATCGGTGCGGAAGGGCGGATCTCCCTGGACACCGGGGAGGTGACGGGGGTGGATCCGTTGGCGTCGTACCCGGCCCATGCGCGGCGGGTGCTGCGCGAGGCGCTCGCCGGGCCGGCCGCCCCCGACCTCTACCTGATCGGTGGCTACGATCCGAGCACCCGGGAGGTCATCGCGTTCGAGGACCTGGCCGGATCGCACGGCGGTCTGGGCGGCTGGCAGGACCGCGGCGTGCTGGTGGCGCCGAGGGCGCTGTCGGCGTCGATCGGCGACGCGCCGATCGACGGAGCAGCGGCCCTGCACCACATCCTGGTCGCGATGCTGGAACAGTTGGGCCACCGCACCACGCTGCGCGGCGGTGCGCGGAGACAGGAGGAAGCGGGTTGAGCGAGTCGCAGGCGACGTCCGAGATCGATCCCCAGCCCTCGCGGATGCCCTGGATCCGGGTCCTGATCAGCCTGGTCGGGGTGCTGGTCGCCTACTACGCGGCCCCGGTCGAGTTCACCGGGACCAACCTGATCGGACCCGCGGCCGTGACCCTGGTCGGCGTCGGGTTGCTCACCGGCGCGATCGTCGGTCAGCTGCGCCGGCACTGGTTCACCGACAGCGAGGTCCGACTCCCGCTGCTGGTCACCCTGGCACTGCTGGTGGTCGCCGTCTTCGCCTACGGCTACTTCGCGCTGGAGACGGTCCGCCCCGGCCAGATGGCCGACCTGGAGACCCGCACCGACTCGCTCTACTTCACCCTGCAGGTGCTGACCACGGTCGGACTGGGCGACGTCCATGCCGTCGGTCAGACCGCCCGGGCGATGGTGTCCCTGCAGATGGCCTTCGACCTGGTCTTCGTCGCCGCCGGCGGATCGCTGCTGGCGAGCGTCATCCGCAGCCGGATGAACGAGGCGCACACCGCGCGCTCGGAGACCGCCGCGCAGGCCGCGAGCGCGCGCCCGAGCACCACGCCCACCGACAGCCCCACCCCGTCTCCCGCTGAGCCCCCGAAGGAGCAGGCATGAGCCAACCCACCCCCACCCCGGTGACCACAGCCCTGCCACGCGGCGTGATCATCCTGGTCGGCATGGCCGCCGCGGTGGTGACCGTCGCCGGCGTCAAGGCCGTCTCCGGGATCATCGGGCCGGTCTTCCTGGCCCTCATGCTGGCCGTTGCCGCTGACCCGCTGCGCACCTGGGCCACCCGTCGCGGCCTGCCACGCTGGGCCGGCACCATCCTGGCGCTGGTCGTCGTCTACGTGGGACTGCTCGCGCTCTGCGGCTCGCTGGTCATCGCCCTGGCCCGCTTCGCCGCCCTGGTGCCCGAGTACCAGGCCGAGCTCGGCCGCGTGCTGGCCGACGTGCAGGACCTGCTGAACAAGTTCGGGGTCGGCGACACCCAGGTCGCCACCATGCTCAGCGACTTCGACCTCTCCAAGGTGGGCAGCGTGATCGGCTCCATCCTGGGCGCGATCCTCTCCCTGGCCACCAACATCGGCTTCGTGATCGCACTGGTGCTGTTCATCTGCCTCGACGCCGACCCGTTCGTGCGGCACCTGGAGCGGGTGCGGCCCGACCGGACCGCGTTCACCGACGCGATGGAGTCCTTCGCCAAGGGCACTCGCCGCTACCTGGTGGTCTCGACCGCGTTCGGCCTGGTCGTGGCGGTGATCGACACGACGGTGCTCTGGGCGATGGGCGTCCCGGCCGCGCTGCTGTGGGGCCTGCTCGCGTTCATCACCAACTACATCCCCAACATCGGCTTCATCCTCGGGTTGATCCCGCCGGCCGTGCTGGCCCTGCTCGAGGGCGGCCCCGGCCTGATGCTCGGGGTGATCGCCGCCTACTGCGTGATCAACGTGGTGATCCAATCGATCATCCAGCCCAAGCTGGTCGGTGACGCGGTCGGTATCTCGGCCAGCATCACCTTCCTCTCGCTGGTGGTCTGGGCCTGGATCCTCGGCCCGCTGGGCGCGGTGCTGGCGGTCCCGCTGACGCTGCTGGTCAAGACGCTCTTCGTGGACGTGGATCCCAACGCGCGCTGGGTCTCCGGGCTGATCGGAGCGCCGCTCGACCCGCGCAACCAGCCACCGGAGGAGCCTGAAGCCGAGGGGGCGGCCGGATGAGCGACGCCACCCCGAGGTCACCCACGCCCCCGAGCGCTCCCGCTACGAGGCTCACCTGGGCGGGGAGCTGGCCGGGTTCGCCGAGTACCAGCTGGCCAAGGACCTGATCGTCTTCACCCACACCGAGGTCGATCCGGCGTACGAGGGCAAGGGCGTCGGTGGCGCTCTGGCCCGCGCCGCGCTGGACGACGTCCGGTCGGCGGGGGACCGGGCCGTGATGCCGCTGTGCCCGTTCATCAAGTCCTGGATCGAGCGGCACCCCGACTACGCCGACCTGGTCTACGGCTCCTGACTGCGTCGTGCGGCTCCCGGGCCGCGAGGGCGCCGGGGGCCGGCCTCACTGCAGGGCAGCGGTCAGCCGCATCACGTTGTCGACGTACCGGGTGCGGGCGGGGCGGCCGTCCCACTCGTCGAGGGTGAGCTCCTTCGACAGCGCCCGGTAGTTGTCCTCCACGGCCCGCATCTGGGCGACGACGTTGCGGTCCGGCATCATCAGGGTGACCTCGTAGTTGAGGGCGAAGGAGCGCATGTCCATGTTGCTGGAGCCCACCACGGCCATGTCGTCGTCCACGGTGAAGTGCTTGGCGTGCAGCACGAACGGCGCCGGGTAGAGGTAGATCCGGACCCCCGCCTCGAGCAGCGCTCGGTAGTAGGAGGCCTGGGCGTGCCCGACCATGAACTGGTCGGAGACCTCGCTGACGAAGAGCTCGACCTGCACCCCGCGCTGGGCCGCGGTGGTGACCGCGTAGAGCAGGGACTCGTCGGGCACGAAGTAGGGCGAGGTGAGCGAGATCCGCTCGGTGGCGGCATAGATCAGCGAGGTGAACATCCGCAGGTTGTTCTCGGCGACGATGCCCGGCCCGCTCGGCACCACCTGGCACGGCACGTCGAAGATCTCGTCGTCGCGGGCATCGGGCTCGCCCAGGACCGGCACCAGGTCGACCACCTCGCCGGTCTCGACGTACCAGTCGGAGGCGAAGACCGCGTTCAGCGCGCCCACCACGGGACCCTCGAGGCGGACCATCAGCTCCACCCACTCGCGACCGAGGGCGTGGTTCTTGGGCTTGTTGTAGCCGGGCTCGGTCATGTTCAGCGACCCGGTGAAGCCCACGCTGCCGTCGACCACCAGGATCTTGCGGTGGTTGCGCAGGTCGGGCCGCCGGAAGGTGCCCTTGAGCGGGCGGATCGGCAGCATCGGCCGCCACTGGATCTCGGTCTCCTCCAGCTTCGCCAGCATGTCCTGGTAGCCGGGGATGCCGCGCGACCCGAGGTGGTCGAAGAGCAGCCGTACGTCGACGCCGCGGCCGGTGGCCCGGACCAGCGCCGAGAACAGCGGGTCGGTCACCTCGTCCCACGCGGTGATGTAGAACTCGACGTGGACGTGGGCCTGCGCCCGATCGACCTCGGCCGCCATCTCGCGGATCACGCCGGCGTAGTCGGGCCAGAGCTGGACCTCGTTGCCGCCGGTCAGGGGCAGCGCGCCGAGCCGACGGTTGAGGGCGGACACGGTGCGGTGCGAGGGCGGCAGCGTGCTGTCGTCGAAGGTCAGCGGGAGCGCCTCCGCGCGGGCCCGGATGGTGTCGATCGCCTCGCGCTGACGCTTGACCCTGCGGCTCTCGAGGCGGATCCGGCCGAAGAGCAGGAAGACGATGAAGCCGAGGATCGGCTCCACCAGGATCAGCAGCAGCCAGGCCATCCCCGTCGACGGCTTGCGGTTGCCCGGGATCACTCCCAGTGCGACGATCCGCAGCACGAGCTCGAAGAGGACGAACGCCGAACCGATCGCGGCAACGAGGTTCACGTGATCCATGGCGGACACCCTAGGGGTAGGCGGCGAGGCTCACCCCGCGACGCGGCGGTCCGTGGGAACCTCGGTGCGTGAGCAACGAGAACCCGCCGGGCTTCCTCGGCCGCGCCGTCGGCGCGGTGACCGGTCGCGTGGTGGACGCGGTGCCGCCGGAGGTGATCCTGGACCACGTGGACGTCGACGCCCTGCTCGACCACGTCGACGTGAACCACCTGCTCGACCGGGTGGACGCCAACCGGCTGCTGGACCGGATCGACCCGAACCGCCTGCTGGACCGGATCGACGTCGACCGGCTGCTCGCCCGCGCCGACATCGAGGCGCTGCTCGCCGACGTCGACCTGGAGTCGGTGGTGCGCCGCGCCGGCATCCCCGACATCGTCGCCGAGACCACCGGCACCCTCGCCGGGCGCAGCCTGGACGTGGCACGCCGCCAGGTCGTCGGACTCGATGCCGTGGTCGCCGGACTGGTGAACCGGCTGCTGCGCCGCGAGCCGCTGGAGGATCCGGGTCCGGCGCGGCTGGTCCGACCCGCGGGGTCGGCCCCGTGACCGCGCGCTCGACCGTGACCGGCCGCTACGCCGGACCGGTCAGCAGGGGACTCGGCGCCGCCGCCGACATCGGGTTCGTGGTCGGCTCCTACACCCTCGGCGTCGCCCTGGTCGCCTTTCTCTCCCAGGTGCTCATCCACGCCGACCTCGACGACGTCACCGGGCTCCCGGCGACCCTGCTGCTCCTGGGCTGGGGCGCCCTCTACCTGATGGTCGCCATCGCGATCGCCGGACGCACCGTCGGTCAGGCGCTGGTCGGCCTGAAGGTGGTCGACCGCGAGGGCGACTTCCTGCATGGTCGGCAGGCGGTGCTGTGGGTGCTGATGCTGCCGGTCAGCACGGTGTTCGGCATCGGCCTGGTGCTGATCCTGCTGCGTCGCGACCACCGGGCCCTGCACGACCTGGTCGCGCGGACCGCGGTCGTCTACGACTGGGGCGACCGCCCCGCGGAGCTCCCGGCGCCCCTCTCCGCCTACCTCGGGCAGCGCCGCGAGGTGGACACCGAGCACATCGGGTGAGGTCGGACGTCAGTCCCGCAGCTCCGGGATCGGGGTGAGCAGCGGCCGTCCCTGCATCCAGGCGTCCAGGTTGTCCAGGGTGAGTCGTTCCATCGCGGCCCGGGTGACGCGGGTGCCCGACGCGACGTGGGGGAGCAGTACCACGTCGTCGCGGCCGGTGAGGGCCGCCGGCACGTGCGGCTCGTTGCGGTAGACGTCGAGTCCGGCCCCTCGGATCCGGCCGCTCTCGAGCGCGGAGACCAGGGCGTCCTCGTCGACCACCGACCCCGCGCGATGTTGATCAGCACGCCCTCGGGGCCGAGCGCCTCGAGCACCTCGGCGTCGACCAGGCCTGCGGTGGACGGGCCGCCGGGCACCACCACGATCAGCGAGTCCACCGCCGCCGCGAGCTCGGTCACCGAGGCGGCGTAGGGGTAGCGGGTGCCCGGGATCTCGCGGCGGTTGTGGTAGCGCACGGCCGCCCCGAACGCCTCCAGGCGGGTGGCCACGGCGCGCCCGATCCGACCCATGCCGAGGATGCCGACGGTGCTGCCGGCGATCTGGTCGGTCAGCGGGAAGGGACCGTCGGGCCAGCGGCCGGCGCGCACGAAGCGGTCCGCGGCGACGACCTGGCGGCGCACGGCCAGCAGCAGGGCGAGCGCGGTCTCGGCGACCGCGTCGTCCAGCACGTCCGGTGTGTGGGTGACCTGGACGCCTCGGGGGAGTGCCGTCGCCAGGTCGACGTTGTCGTAGCCGACGCCGTGGTTGGCGACGATGCCGAGCCGGGGCAACGACTCGATCAGCTCGGCTGGGATCCGGCCGCCGTTGGTGCACACGATCGCGGTGATCTCCGCGGCGTGCTCGGCGAGCAGCTCGTCACGTCCCTGCTCCGGCCAGCGCACGGTCCGGTACGACGCCTCGACCGCGGCCGCCAGCGCCGGACTGAGCGGCGGCACCAGGAGCACGGTGCCGTGCTCGGCGCCGTCGGTGGGCCGGGTCGGCGGCTGGGTGTCGGGCTGGGTGTTGGCCTGGGTGTCGGGCTGGACGGTGGGCGGGGCGGACGGCTGGTCGGCGGAGGAGGGTGCTGCGCTCACCCGGCCAACCTACGTGGCCGGGTCACCTCACTCGGCCGGGGTGCCGACCCGCAGCATCTCGGCGCGGTCGCCGACCTTGACCCGGGTCCGGCCCTCCGCCTCGCCGAGCGCGATCTCGTGACGGTCCAGCAGCTCCCAGGAGTCGTGCGTGGCGACCAGCACCCCGCGCTCGGCGAAGTAGGCGTCGACGTCGGCGGTCTCCCGCGAGGTCGCGGTCGGCGAGGTCTCGGCGAGCAGGTGGCCGACGGTCTCGGCCGCGTCGCTCTTGGTGTGTCCGATCAGGCCGACCGGGCCGCGCTTGATCCAGCCGGTCACGTAGGTGCCGGCGATCGGCCGTCCGTCCAGGTCGAGCACCCGGCCGCCGTCGTTGGGGATCACCGCGGCGCGCTCGTCGAACGGGAGGCCGGGAAGGGCGCTGCTGCGGTAGCCGACCGCACGGTAGACGGCCTGCACGTCCCAGTCGGTGATCTCGCCGGTGCCCTCGACGGTGCCGTCGGCGTTCGGGGAGTGGGTCCGCTCGGTGCGCAGCGTGGTGACGCCGTCGGGGCCGCCGAGGATCTCGGTCGGCGCCTCGGCGAAGTGCAGGTGGATCCGGTGCGCCTTGCCCTCCGGGTCCCGGCCCACCCAGTTGGCCAGCGTGTTCAGCACCATCTTCTGGGACTTGTGCTGGGCGATGTGTGCCATCCCGTGCTCGTCCACGTCGAAGCCCTCGGGGTGCACGATCACCTCGACGTTGGGGGAGTGGTTGAGCTCGCGCAGCTCCAGCGGGGAGAACTTCGCGTAGGCCGGGCCGCGGCGGGCGAAGACGTGGACGTCGGTGGTGGTCTTGGCGACCAGGCCGGCGTGCACGTGCGGCGGGATGTCGGTGGTGAGCATCTCCTCGCCGGTCTTGGCGAGCACTCGGGCGATGTCCAGGGCGACGTTGCCGACGCCGATCACCGCGACACTGGGCGCGTCGAGGGGCCAGGTGGTCGGCACGTCCGGGTGGGCGTCGTACCAGGAGACGAAGTCGGCGGCGCCGTAGGAGAGCTCCTCGCCGGGGATGCCGAGGTCGCGGTCGGCCATCGCGCCGGTGGCGACGATCACCGCGTCGTAGAACTCGCGCAGGTCCTCGAGCTTGACGTCCACGCCGAACTCGACGTTGCCGAGGAACCGGACTTCGGGCTTGGCGATCACCCGCTGCAGCGCCTTGATGATCTCCTTGATCCGGGGGTGGTCCGGGGCGACGCCGTAGCGGACCAGGCCGAACGGCGCGGGGAGCCGCTCGATCAGGTCGATCGAGACCGGAGTCTCGGACTTGGTGAGGATGTCGGCCGCGTAGATGCCGGCCGGGCCGCCACCCACGATCGCAACGCGAAGTGTCATGTGCACCAGTCTCCGGAGGCGACCGGGGTGCGCGGAACGAGGACAGCCTTGGCAGGTCACAAACTTGTCTTGTGACAAGGTGGGGGCCACAATGCTGGCATGGCACTGGGCTCCCACGTTCCCGAGCTCCGGGCGCTGGAGCTGCTGGTGACGGTGGCCCGCCTGGGCAGCCTCGGCGCCGCCGCCGCCGAGCTCGGCATCAGCCAGCAGGCGGCCTCCTCCCGGCTGCGGACCATGGAGTCGCTGGTGGGCGAGCCGCTGCTGCACCGGAGCGCGCGCGGCTCGGTGCTCACGCCGACCGGCGAGCTGGTGGTGCAGTGGGCGGGCCGGGTGCTCGAGGCCGCCCACGAGCTCGACGCCGGGATCACCGCGTTGCGCTCGGACCGCCGCGGACACCTGGCCGTGGCGGCCAGCCTGACCATCGCCGAGCACCTGCTGCCGGGGTGGCTGGTGGGGTGGCGGGCCCAGCAGATCCGCTCGGGACGCCAGCCGACCGAGGTCACCATGACCGCCACCAACAGCGACAAGGTGGCCGCGATGGTGGCGGCCGGCGAGGCGGTGCTGGGCTTCGTCGAGGGCCCCGACGCCCCGGGTGGCCTCAGCCGTCGACTGGTCGGCACCGACGAGCTCGTCGTGGTGGTGGGCGCCGACCACCCGTGGGTACGACGTCCGCGGCGCCGGGTCACCATCGAGACGCTGGCCGCGACGCCACTGGTGGTCCGCGAGGCCGGCTCCGGCACCCGCAGCGTGCTGGAGCGCGCGCTGGCCGGACGCCCGCAGGTCGCCCCCGCGCTGGAGCTGTCCAGCACGGCGTCGGTGCGCGCCGCGGTCTCGGCCGGGGCCGGCCCGGCCGCGCTCGGCGCCCGAGCGGTCGGTGAGGACCTGGCGATGGGTCGCTTGGTGCGGATCGAGGTGACCGGCCTCGACCTGACCCGGCGCCTGCACGCGGTGTGGAAGGCTGGCGCCCACCCGCCGGAGGGACCGGCGCGGGACCTGGTCGCCTGGGCGGCGGCCAGCAGCACGCGCAGCTGACCGTCCGGTCCTCGCGCGGGAGCAGGAGACAGGGATGGCACGCAGGGGCTCGCGCGGATGGCCGCACGGCGCGTGGGAGGGCTCGGTGCTGGGCTCGCTGTGGCTCGACACCGCCGACCGGCCGGCGCCGCGGCCGACGCTGACCGAGGACGCCGAGGTCGACCTGCTGGTGGTCGGCGCCGGGTTCACCGGGCTGTGGACGGCGCTGCGCGCGGTGGAGCGCGCGCCGGGCACCACCGTCCTGGTGATCGAGGCCGATCGCATCGCCGAGCACGCGACCGGTCGCAACGGAGGATTCTGCGAGGCATCGCTCACCCACGGCGAGGACAACGGTCGCTCGCGCTGGCCCGCGGACTACGACGAGCTGCACCGGCTCGGAGTGGAGAACCTGGACGCCATCGAGGCGACCGTCGCGCGCTACGACATCGACTGCGGCTTCGCCCGCGGCGGCGCGCTGACCGTCGCCACCAGCGAGCACCAGGTCGGATGGCTGGAGCCGGAGACCGAGGGATTCCTCGACGCCGCCGCGGTCCGGGAGATGGTCGACTCGCCGACCTACCTCGGCGGACGCTTCGAACCCGACGAGACCGCCGTGGTCGACCCGGCGCGGCTGGCCTGGGGGCTCGCCCGTGCCGCCGAGGAGCAGGGGGTGCGGATCGCCGAGCGGACCCGGCTCGAGCGGCTGCGCAGGGAGCGGCGTGGGGTGCTCGCAGAGACCGGCGACGGCGTGCGGATCCGGGCTCGCCGGGTGGCGCTGGCGACCAACGTCTTCCCGGGGCCGCTGCGTCGTACCCGATGGTCGGTGGTGCCGGTCTACGACTACGTCCTGGCCACCGAGCCGCTCTCCGAGGAGCAGTTGGCCGCGATCGGCTGGGATCCGGCGCTCGGCGTCGCCGACGCGGGCAACCAGTTCCACTACTACCGGATCACCCCGGACCGGCGGATCCTCTGGGGCGGCTACGACGCGATCTACCACTTCGGCCGCTCGATCGATCCCGACCACGAGGACCGTCCGGCGACCTACCGACGCCTCGCCGAGCACTTCGCCGCCACCTTCCCGCAGCTCGAGGGCGTCCGGTTCACCCACCGCTGGGCTGGCGTGATCGACACCTCCACGCGCTTCTGTGCCTTCTACGGCACCGCGCACCGCGGCCGCACGGCGTATGCGACCGGCTTCACCGGGCTGGGGGTGGGCGCCTCGCGCTTCGCCGGTGACGTGCTGCTGGACCTGCTCGCCGGTAAGCGCACGGAGCGGACCGGGACCGCGATGGTGCGGCAGCGGGTGGTGCCGTTCCCGCCCGAGCCGCTCGCCTGGATCGGCATCCAGGTCACCCGTTGGTCGCTGGCGCGGGAGGACCGCACCGGGCGTCGCAACCTCTGGCTGCGCGTGCTGGACCGCTTCGGGCTCGGATTCGACTCCTGACCCCGCCCGGCGGACCGGACCGGCCGCGGCTCAGGTCTCGGTCGCGGTGAGGAAGGCCGCGATCTCGGTGGCGCCGATCAGCACGACGGCGACGGCGAGGGCGAGCGGCGCCCGCCCGCCGCGCGGACGCGGTCGCAGGCGGCGCCTGGTGGCGTCCTCGTAGCGGCCCCGGCTCTCCAGGAAGACCCATGCGGAGAGCACGGTGGCGATCCCGAGCGGGCCGACCGCCACCAGGCCCAGCCGCCCGAAGGTGAGCCGGCCCATCACCGCTGCGGCCACCATCAGGGAGAGCGCGGTGCGCTGCCAGGCGAGCGCGGTGCGCTCGTTGGAGAGTCCGGTGTCGGTGACCATGCGCGGGTCGGACCGGATCAGAGGCTGGCGAGGAGGAAGACGATGCCGGCGACCACGAGACCGATCGCGACCAGCACGGCGAAGCCGAAGGACGGCAGCGGTCGCCGCTCCCGGATCGAGCGTTCGGAGAGGGCCCACCGCACCCACGACGCGATGGCCGCGACCATGCCCAGGACGGCCAGCAGGGTGACCAGGACGACCTGCATCCCGCGACTGATGTCGAGGTTCACCACGTCGACGGCGACGGCGGCGGCGAGCAGGGCGAGCGCGGTGCGGATCCAGGCCAGGAACGTGCGCTCGTTGGCGAAGCTGAAGCGGTAGTCGGGCTCCTCGCCCGTCGAGTAGACCCAACCTGGCCACCGGGATCGATCGCTCACGGGTCCACCCTGCCCGATCGGGTCCCGGGCTGCACGGCCGGCCCCGGGTCGGTGGACGCGGGCTGGTCGAGCGGCCGGCCGGTGAGCAGGTCGGAGGCCGGTGCGGAGCCGATCAGGATGGTGAGTGCTCGCTTCCAGCGGCGAGCCACCGCCTGGCGCCGGCCGTCGTCGCCGGTCAGCATCGTGGTCATGGTCAGGCCGGTGACCAGGTCGACGGTGAACTCGACCAGCGTCTCCACCCGCTCGTCGGAGGCGTAGGGCTCGCCGAGGGTCTCCCGGTAGAGGCTGTGCAGCGCCGCGAAGAGGCGGGCCTCCTCGGGCAGCAGCGCGCGGCGCAGGTCCGCGTCGGTGCGGGCGGCCACCCACAGCTCCAGGGCGGCGAAGAAGATCGGACTGGTCAGGTCCCGCAGGATCAGGTCGACCACCGCGTGCATCCGGTCCGCCCCCGGGGAGATCCGCGCGGACTCCGCGCGGAACTGCGCGATCCGCACGTCGACGAGGTGGGAGAGGGCGGCGACGAGCAGGTCCGCGCGGGTGGGGAAGTGGTGCTGGATGGTGCCGCGCGCCAGGCCGGTCCGCTGCTGCACCTCGGAGATCGTGGTCGCCTGGTGACCGCGCTCGAGCAGGCAGTCGGCGGTGGCGGTGAGGATCCGGGCGCGGGTGGCGGTGCTGCGCTCGGCCTGGGTCCTCCGGCGGCGCGGCGCGGGGTGGTCGGCTGCCTCGCTCACTCGCCAACCGTACGAAGTGCCGGGATGTTGGTCAATCCAGGTGTCTCGGTCGCGGCCTTGACGGGAGAGCGAGACCTGCGTCACGCTACAAACCGTACGTATCGACGGTTTGTTCAGACAATTGCTTGTGCGGAGGTGCACGTGACCGGGAGCCCGCGGGTGGTCGTGATCGGAGCCGGGTTCGGTGGACTCGCGGCCGCGGTCGAGCTGCTGCGACGCGGCCACGACGATCTGGTCCTGCTGGAGCGGGCCGACGAGGTCGGCGGGGTGTGGCGGGAGAACACCTACCCCGGCGCCGCCTGCGACGTCCCGTCGCCGTTCTACTCCTACTCCTTCCGGCCCAACCCGCGCTGGCCGCACCGGTTCTCCCGGCAGCCGGCGATCCTGGACTACCTGCGCACCGTCGCCGAGGAGTACGACGTGCGCCGCCGGATCCGGTTCGGTGCCGAGGTGGTGGCGGCCCGCTACGACGAGGACGACCGGATCTGGCGGATCGTGCTCGCCGACGGCGAGGAGATCGAGGCCGATGTGCTGGTCTCCGCGGTCGGTCAGCTCTCCCGGCCCGCCTTCCCGGCCCTCCCCGGTCGTGAGGAGTTCGCCGGGCCCTCGTTCCACTCCGCGCAGTGGCGCCACGACGTGGACCTGTCGGGGCGCCGGGTCGCCGTGGTCGGCACCGGCGCCAGCGCGGTCCAGTTCGTGCCGGCGATCGTGGACCGGGTCGGGCACATGGCGGTCTTCCAGCGCTCGGCGCCCTACCTCCTGCTCCGACCGGACCGGGCGTTCTCCCGGCTTCACCACCGGGTCTTCGAGCGGCTGCCGCTGACCCAACGGGCCGAGCGCGGCGCCTGGTACGGGATGGTCGAGCTGCTCTCCGTCGCCTGGGTGTACTCCCGGCTCGTCGCGCTGGTACTCACCCTCTGCTCGCGCCTGCACATGCGGTGGGGGGCTCGCTCGGCGCCGGGCCTGCTGGACCGGATCTGGCCGGACTACCCGATGGGCTGCAAGCGGGTGCTCTTCTCCAACGACTACGTCCCCGCCCTCGCGCGGCCGCACGTGGACGTGGTCACCGACCCGATCACCCGGATCACGCCGACCGGCGTCGTCGTCACCGGGGAGGACGGCCAGGAGCGCCAGCACGAGGTCGACGTACTCATCTGGGGGACCGGGTTCAAGGCGACCGAGTTCCTGGTCCCGCTGCGGATCACCGGCCGCGACGGCCGCGACCTGCACCAGGAGTGGGCGGACGGCGCGCACGCGTACTTCGGGATGACGGTGCCCGGGTTCCCCGGGCTGCACATCATGTACGGCCCCAACACCAACACCGGCGGCGGGTCGATCGTGTACTTCCTGGAGGTCCAGGCGCGCTACCTGGCCGACCTCGTCGACGAGACGGTACGACGCGGCGCGCCGCTCGACGTGCGCAGCGACGTCGCGCGGAGGCACGACGCACGGATCCAGCGCCAGCTGGCCGACAGCGTGTGGACCCGTTGCGACTCCTGGTACCGGGTCGGTGGCACCGGGCGGATCACCACCAACTGGCCGCTGCTGGGGGCGCAGTACCGCCAGCAGGCCAGGTTCGACGCACGCGACTACGAGGCGGTCTCCCGATGAGCACTTCCGAGCACGACTACGACTACGACGTCCTGGTGATCGGGTCCGGCTTCGGTGGCAGCGTCACCGCCCTGCGGCTGACCGAGAAGGGCTACACCGTCGGCGTGCTGGAGGCCGGCCGGCGGTGGGACGCGACCAACCTGCCGCGCACCAACTGGAACCTCCGCAAGTCGGTCTGGGCTCCCCGGCTGGGGATGACCGGGCCGCAGCGGATCAGCGTGCTCGGCAAGTGCGTGGTGTTCAGCGGCGTCGGGGTCGGCGGCGGCTCGCTGGTCTACGGCAACACGCTCTACGAGCCGCTCCCGGAGTTCTACACCGACCCGGCCTGGGGGCACATCACCGACTGGCGCAGCGAGCTCGCCCCGTACTACGACCAGGCGCGGCGGATGCTCGGCGTCACCACCAACCCGCGGACGGGGCCCAAGGACGACGTACTGCTCGAGATCGCCGAGGACCTCGGGGTCGCGGACACCTTCCACCGCACCGACGTCGGCGTCTTCTTCAACGAGGGCGCGGAGGGCGAGGAGGTGGACGACCCCTACTTCGGCGGCGCCGGCCCGAGGCGCCGCGGGTGCATCCACTGTGCCGAGTGCATGACCGGCTGCAAGCACAACGCGAAGAACACGATGACCACCAACTACCTCCATCTCGCCGAGAGCAACGGCGCCGAGGTGCACGAGCTGACCTCGGTGACCTCGGTGCAGCCGGACGGCCGCGGCGGCTACCGGGTGCACACCGAGCGTCCGGACGCCCTGGTACGCCGCCGGCGCCGCACCTTCACCGCACGGCAGGTCGTCTTCGCGGCGGCCGCGCTGGGCACGCAGCGACTGCTGCACGCGCTGCGCGAGGACGGCTCGCTGCCCGGCCTGTCGGCGCGGCTCGGACACCTGACCCGGAGCAACTCCGAGGCGGTGATCGGGGTGACCGCCCGCGAGCGCGACGACTTCTCGCAGGGCGTGGCGATCAGCTCCTCGATCCATCCCGAGCCGCAGACCCACGTCGAGGTGGTCGGCTACGGCAAGGGCCACAACGCGATGTTCCTGCAGAGCGTGCCGATCGTCGACGGCGGCGCCTTCCGGTTCCTGCGCTTCCTCCTGGCGATCCTCGCGCACCCGCTGCGATTCCTGCGCTCCCAGAACGCCTACCGGGCCTCGGAGCGTTCGGTGATCCTGCTGGTGATGCAGTCCCTGGACAACTCGCTGACCTCGTTCCGGCGCCGCGGCCGGCTGTTGACCCGGCACGGTGACGGGGCGCCCAACCCGGACTGGATCCCGGTCGCCCACGACATCGCCCGACGCTGGGAGGAGAAGGTCGACGGCGTGGCCGGCGGGGTGGTCACCGACGTCTTCAACATCCCGGCGACCGCGCACTACATCGGCGGCTGCACCATCGGTGAGTCCGCCGAGCACGGCGTGATCGACCCTTATCAGCGCGTCTTCGGCCATCCCGGTCTGCACGTCGCCGACGGCAGCGCGGTCACCGCGAACCTGGGCGTCAACCCGTCGCTGACCATCACCGCCCAGGCCGAGCGGGCGATGGCACTGTGGCCCAACAAGGGGGAGCGGGACCCGCGCCCGCCGTTGGGCGACCCCTACCGCCGGATCGACCCGGTCGCGCCGCGCCACCCGGTCGTCCCCGCCTCGGCGCCCGGCGCCCTGCGTCTGCCGATCACACCCGTCTGACCTCCGGAGGAGACCGATGACCCCCACCGAGCACCTCGCCGGCCTCGGCGACGCCTGCACCCGCGAGCAGGCGTGGACGCTCTTCGACCGGCTGCCCGGACTGCGTGCTGTCGAGCTGGGCGGCCGTTGGCGCGGCCGCGAGCTGGCCACCGGGCACCCGATGGACGGCCTGCTCGAGGCCACCGGGTGGTACGGCAAGCAGTTCGACGACGTGGACCACGTCCACCCGCTCCTCTTCGCGACGGCGGGCGGGATCGTGCCGGTCGACCCGCGGTGGGCGCCGATGGGTCTCGCGGGCCGGGTGCCGACGTCGGCGGTGGCCAGGGCGCGTCCTGCGATCGACCTGCTCCGGCCGGTGCTGCGCACCCGCCGGCACCGTGCGCGACTCCGCGAGGTGCACCACCGAGGGGTGGTGACCGCGGCGATGGTCTACGACCACCTGCCCATCATCGACACCTTCCGACGGGTCGACGACGACACGCTGCTCGGCGTGATGGACCTGCGGACGCATCCGGAGCCCTACTTCTTCGTGCTGGAACGGGACTGAGTCCAGGCCGAGGCTCACCACCGGTCGTATCGAAGCGACCGGCCACCGCTGCTGGCTCGTCCCGGCTGGTTCCACCCGGGCTGTTCGCTCGGTCAGTGCCCACGCGGCACACAAGTCCCAGAACGGGCCAGGAGCTGCGGACGATCTGTGGAAAACAGGCTCTGACCTGCAAGAACGGTTCCACAAACCTCTCGGCAGGGGTCGAACTGGTGTTCGAGATCACGTAGAATCGGGGCATCTGCTGCACCTGTCTCGGAAGGTTCTCCCGATGTCGCTGACCGGCACCCGCACCCCGCTGGGCGAGGCGGTCGCGGTGTGCCGGGACGCGCTGGGTGAGGTCGCGGAGCGTCAGCCCGGGTTCCTCACCATGCCCGAACGTGAAGCGCTGTTGACCGGGCTGGTCGCGTTGGAGGCGCAGGTGGTGGAGCTGCGGATGCGGGTCCTGGCTGGCTCGGCCGACATCGCGGACGCGCATGGGGCGAGAGATGTCGCGGGGTGGGTGGCGTTGCGGACCGGCGCCGACCCCGGCCGGTTGCGTGCGGAGTCGAAGGTCGCCACCTCGATCGACGAGTCTTGGCCGCGGGTGGGGGTGGCGATGGCCCGCGGAGCGTTGAGTCTGGAGCAGGCCAGGGTGATCACCACCGGGCTGGACGCCCTGCCGGCGCGGATCGACGATGAGGCTCGGACCCGGGCCGAGGTGCATCTGGTCGGGTTGGGGACCGGGGAGCGTGAGGACGCACCCGAGGGTGGGTACGGGCCAAGGCATCTGCGGATGCTGGCCGAGCGGGTCCTCGACGTCGTCGCACCGGAGATCGCCGAGGAGGAGGACGCGAAGCGCCTCGCGGCGTTGGAGGCCGCCGCGCACGCGAAGACCAGCCTGCGGATGCGGCCGATGGGTGAGGGTCTGACTCGGATCACCGCCCTGGTGCCCGACCCGATTGCTGCCCGGTTGGCGACGTATCTGGATGCGTTCACGTCGCCGCGCCAGCACCACGCGGGCGCGGGAGGGAATCCGGATGCGGAGCGGTTGCCGCAGCACCGGGCCCGGGGTCTGGCGTTCGGGGCGTTGTTGGAGCACCTCGACCCCGCGAAGCTGCCGGTGCATGGTGGGGATGCGACCACGGTGATCGTGACGATCGACCACGACCAACTCACCCACCACCTCGGCACCGCTGGCCTGCTCGACCCCGGTCACGACAACGGTGGGGAGCTGCGGATCAGCGCAGACCACGCCCGCAGGTTGGCGTGCACCGCCAAGATCCTGCCCGCCGTCCTCGGCGGCAAGTCCGAAGTCCTCGACCTCGGGCGGGCGCGGCGGTTGTTCACCGCCGCGCAACGCACCGCCCTCGGCCTGCGCGACAAGACGTGCCGCGCCGAAGGCTGCACCATCCCCGCACGCTGGTGCGAAGCCCACCATCTGGACCCCTGGTCGAAAGGCGGCCGCACCGACCTCGCCGACGGCCTACTCCTCTGCAACTTCCACCACCACCGCGAACACGACCCCGCCTCCACCACCACCCGACTGGCCAACGGCGACCGCAGATACCACCGACGAACCTGAGCCGCGGGCGCCTCCTATGCTGGCCCGGTGAGCGTCCGCACCGTCTTCGACCCCGCCGATGCAGGGGTGAACGCCTACCGGCTGTTGACCGCCCTGGTCGTGCCCCGTCCGATCGCCTGGGTCACCTCGCTGTCCGCCGACGGCGTGCTCAACCTGGCGCCGCACTCGTTCTTCACGGTCGCCTCGGCGCGTCCGCCGATCGTGCAGTTCACCTCGGTCGGCCACAAGGACACGTTGCGCAACGTGACGGCGACCGGGGAGTTCGTGGTCAACTTCGCCTCCGAGGCGCAGACCGAGCTGATCAATGCCAGCTCCGCGCCG
This sequence comes from Nocardioides sambongensis, assembly GCF_006494815.1. NCBI lineage: Bacteria > Bacillati > Actinomycetota > Actinomycetes > Propionibacteriales > Nocardioidaceae > Nocardioides > Nocardioides sambongensis. The sequence continues at coordinate 2,074,640 of NZ_CP041091.1, read as the reverse complement.
TATCCGCCGGAGGTGGGGGAGGCGGACGTGCTCGGCATCGAGACCGTGCTCTCCGAGCGGGTGGCACCGCCGCGGGTGGCCGCCTCGCCGGCGTCCATCGAGTGCCGGCTGCACTCCACGGTGCCGCTGGGGGAGTCGACGCTGGTGCTCGGCGACGTCGTGGCGATCGGGGTGGACAGCGAGGTGCTCGACGGAGATCACCCGCGCTTCGACCTGTTGCGACCGATGTCCCGGCTCGGCCGCGACGAGTGGGGACTGCCGCCGGCGACGACCCGGCTCACCCGGCCCACTCGCGCCGACTGACCCACTCGTGCCGGCCGCAGGTTCTCGCCGCGGCGCGCTGTCCGCAGAACACGCGATCTGCGCACGACACTGCTAAGATCGCGGCACGCCGCTCGCTGAGGACCAGCCCTCGCCGGACCAGCAGGCGCTGCAGCACGCAGCGGCAATCGCAAGGGTCGAATGATCCAGCACGTCTGGCGGACCCGCCGCGACGTCGTACGACGTCATCGGGTCGGGCCGCCTCAGGAAGGACACCTGTGGCTCGAGGAGGCCAGCGCTCGTCGCAGCAGCGGCGCAGCCGAGGCGGCAACGCCAACAAGTCGGGGCAGAAGCACCGCAACGAAGAGGGGATCATCCCGGTCCTCGCGCGGGTCGTGCGCGAGGTCGAGTCGGCCGTCCAGCGCCGGTCCACGGTGCTCTCGGTGCGGACCAAGTTCCAGGTCGTCGCCCTCCTGGTGCGCGAGGAGCGCACCAGGGTCAAGTCCGACCCGTCGCTCTCGGACTCCCGTCGCGGCGAGGAGCTCAAGCGGCTCGACGGCATCGCCACGATCCTCGCCCAGACCGCTGCGCGGGACTCCACCCTGTTCACGCTGCTCGGCGAGGACGCCGAGATCTCCGACGACGCCAAGCACCTGCGTCGCGAGCTGTTGGCGAAGGCCGGGATCGAGGTCGCCGAGGAGGAACCCGAGCCGGTGCCGGACGAGGCCACCATCGCCTCGTCCGCCCGCCGTGTGGTCCCGACGTCCGTGGCCGCGCGGCAGCTGGCCAGCCCGTTCCTGGTGCCGGACTTCGACGGTGCCCGCGCGCCCGTCCGGCCTCAGCGCCTGGCCGGCTGGGAGCTGCTCGAGCCGCTGTTCCGGTCCTTCGAGCGGGCCCCGGAGGGGTCGGCCGCGGTGATGGAGCTGCCCGAGCCGACGTCGCTCTACACCGCGTCCGGCCGCGAGCTGATGCACCACCAGGCGCAGCTGGTGGCGTCGGCGAGCGCCGGCCACCGCACCTTCCTGCTGGCCGACGAGCCCGGCCTGGGCAAGACCGCGCAGGCGTTGCTGGCCGCCGAGGCCGCTGACGCGTTTCCGCTGCTGGTCGCCGTGCCGAACGTGGTGAAGACCAACTGGGCGCGCGAGGTCGCGCTCTGGACGCCCCGGCGCAACGTGACCGTGGTCCACGGTGACGGCGAGGACGTCGACGGGTTCGCCGATGTCTTCGTGGTGAACTACGAGATCCTGGACCGCCACATCGGGTGGCTCGGCCGGCACGGCTTCCGCGGAATGATCGTGGACGAGGCGCACTACATCAAGAACAAGACCTCGCAGCGCTCCCAGCACGTGCTGGAGATCGCGGACCGGATTCGGACCCGCACCGTCAACCCGCTGATGATGGCGCTCACCGGCACCCCGCTGATCAACGACATCGAGGACTTCCGCGCGATCTGGCAGTTCCTCGGCTGGATCGACGAGAAGGTCCCGCTCGGGCCCCTGATGGCGGCGCTGGAGGAGACCGGACTGACCCCGGCCGACGCCGGCTTCTATCCCGCGGCGCGCCGGATCGTGGTCGACCAGGGCATCGTGCGACGTCGCAAGATCGACGTGGCCGCAGACATCCCGGCCCGCCGTGTCGCCGACCTCCCGGTCGAGCTCGAGGGTGAGGCCGGTCGCTCGATCCGCAAGGCCGAGGCCGAGCTGGCCCGCCGGATGGTGGAGCGGTACGACGTGGCGCTGGCCACCCGGCGCCAGGGCTCGGTGGTCGAGGGGATCGACCACGACCTGGTCCGTCAGGTCGCCACCTGGGAGCGCGAGGACAACGCCGCCAAGACCGGCGAGAACGTCTTCGAGATGCTCCGCCGGATCGGCCAGGCCAAGGCGGGGCTCGCGGCGGACTACACCGCGCAGCTGGCGCGCAACGTCGGCAAGGTGGTCTTCTTCGCCAAGCACATCGACGTGATGGACGCGGCTGCCGAGACGTTCGCGCAGCGCGGCATCCGCTACGCGTCGGTGCGCGGCGACCAGAGCTCCACGGTGCGTCAGAAGGAGATCGACTCCTTCGTGAACGACCCCGACGTCTCCGTGGTGGTCTGCTCGCTGACGGCCGCGGGGGTCGGCCTGAACCTCCAGGTGGCCTCCAACCTGGTGCTCGCCGAGCTCTCCTGGACCGACGCCGAGCAGACCCAGGCGATCGACCGGGTGCACCGGATCGGTCAGACCGAGCCGGTGACCGCGTGGCGGGTGATCGCGACCCAGACGCTGGACACTCGGATCGCCGAGCTGATCGACCGCAAGGCCGGTCTGGCCGCGCGTGCCCTGGACGGTGCCGGCGAGACGGTGGAGACCTCGATCGACGTCCAGACCGAGGCCCTGGTGGCGCTGCTCACCGACGCGCTGGGTCAGCGCGGCTGACGGTCCCGTCCGGCGCAGCACGAAGGGCAGACCCCGCCCGGCGGGGTCTGCCCTTCGTCGCGGTCGGGGACCGACCGGATCAGGACGCGGCGTACCCGCCGTCGACCAGGTGGTAGCTGCCGGTGATGAAGGTCGCGGCGTCGGAGGCGAGGAAGGCCACCAGCGCGGCCACCTCCTCGCTGGTGCCGAGGCGTCCGGTGGCGTGCTTGTCGGCCAGTGCCTGCTGGGTGTCGGCGTCGAGGTTCGCCTCGAGCAGCGGGGTGCTGATGAACCCGGGACCGACAGCGGTCACCCGCACGCCCGCCGCGCTGTGCTCCAGCGCGGCGTTCTTGGTCAGGCCGAGGAGGCCGTGCTTGGCGGTGACGTAGGCCGAGGAGCCGGCGATGCCCACCGAGCCGAGCACCGAGGCCACGTTGACGACCGCGCCGCCCCCGTTCCCCTCGATCGCGGGGATCTGGGCGCGCATGCCGTAGAAGACGCCGTTGAGGTTGATCTCGATGACCTTCGACCAGCTCTCCAGCGGATACTCGGCGACCGGGGCGTCCGCGCCGCCGATCCCGGCGTTGTTGACCGCGATCCGCAGGGGCGCGAGCTCTTCGGCGGCCGCGACCATCGCCTCGGCCACGGCCGGGTCGCCGACGTCACCGACGAAGGGGGCGGCGCGGCCGCCGTCGTCGACGATCTCGGCGGAGACGCGCTGGGCGGCCGCGGGGTCGATGTCGGCGATCAGGACGGCGGCACCGTTGGCGGCGAGCAGGCGGGCGATCGACTCGCCGATCCCCGAGCCGGCGCCGGTGATGATCGCGGACCGGTCCGCGACGTCGTAGGTGGCCATGGTTCTCCTCCGTTCTCGGCTCCGCTGCGGTGCGGAACCGGATGGTTCTATCCGACAAATGTCGGTTATCTATCTAACCATCAGATGTCGGATAACATTCCGGCGGAGAGGGTGGTGGGATGGACGCACGTCGACGTCGCAGCCGGGACCGGCTGCACCGGGCCGCGCTGGAGCTCGCCGGCAGCAGGCCGCCCGGCGGGCTCACCATGACCGCGATCGCCGCCACCGCCGGAGTGCACCGGACGACGGCGCACGAGCACGCCGCCGCCCCCGGTGAGCTGGTGCGGGCCGCGTTGGCCGAGGAGCTCGATGAGCTGCGCAGTGGTCTGCCGGCCGTCGGGGACGGCCCCGACGAGGTCGCCAGGTCGGTGACCAGGGTGACCCGGGGCGTGGTCGAGCACGTGGCGCGCCACGCCGCGGTCTACCGCGCGGGTCTGAGTGCCGACGAGCCCGCCTACGGCCTCCACGAGATGCTCTCCGAGCACTTCCGTGAGTCCAGCAGGATCCTCCGTGAGGTCGCCGGGGTCCGGGCGCAGGTGGACGTGCCCGGCCAGGACCCGGTCGAGGTGGCTCGCGCGGCCGAACGGTTCATCGCCGACGGCACCGTCGGCCTGCTGGCCGACTGGGTGCAGGGCGAGCGGCTCTCGGTCGAGGAGTTCCTCCGCCGCTACGTCGCGCTGCTCCCGACCTGGTGGCCGCGCGACCTCGCGCTGGTCGCCGGCGCCTCAGGACGACTCGGGTGACGCGGATGCCTCGGGTGGCACCGCAGATCCTGGCCGCCTATCGGCGCACCCCCACCCAGCTGCGGTCGCCGTGGCTGCTGACGCCGTTCGACCTCTCCGGCCCGCGCACACTGCAGCTGCTGCGCCGCCGCACCGCGGTCGGTGGCACCGGCGAGCACGTCGAGGTGGTGCCACCGGGTCGTGCCACCCCGTCGGGCGCGGTGCTCTGGTTTCACGGGGGTGGCCACGTCGCCGGCAGCGCCGAGGCGGATCGCGGCTTCGTGCAGGACCTGGCGGGTCGACTCGACGCGGTCGTGGTGGCGGTCGACTACCGGCTCGCCCCGGAGCACCCGTTCCCGGCGGGCCTGGAGGACGCCTACGCCGCCCTCGACGACCTGGTACGACGCAGCGCCGGCCTCGGCGTCGACCCGGACCGGATCGCGGTGGCCGGTGCCAGCGCCGGGGCCGGCCTGGCGGCCGCGCTGTGCCAGTTGGTCCGGGACCGCGGCGAGCACCGGATCTGCTTCCAGGCGCTGCGCTACCCGATGCTGGACGACCGGACGCGGCCGGCGCGGCGGGGACGGCACTACGTCTGGTCGGCCCGCTCCAACCGCTACGCCTGGGAGTGCTACCTGGGGCGTCGCGGCGACACGGACCCGTTCCCCCGCCCCCGCCGCGCTATGCGGCGCCGGGTCGGATGGACGACCTCGCCGGTCTGCCGGCGGCCTGGATCGGCGTGGGCGACGCCGACCTCTTCCACGGCGAGTGTGTGGCCTACGCCGAGCGGCTGCGTGCGGCCGGTGTGCCGGTGACCCTCGACGTGGTGCCCGGGATGTACCACGGTGCCGACGGTGTGCGGCCGGACGCGCCCCTGGTGCGGGACTTCCTCGGCCGGGAGCGTTCGGCCCTGCGAGCCGCCACCACGCCGTGAGGTCCGCCCGGCCGCGTCGCCGGGGAGCGGTCTATCGGGTGGTGTCGGGTGCGTCGGCCTTGTGACGCAGGTAGTAGCGGGCGACCCGTGTCCGGTTGCCGCAGATGCTCGGCATGCACCACCGCCGGTTGGGGTTGCGGGGGAGGAAGAGCATCACGCAGGCGGGTGCGTCGCAGAGGCGCACCTTCCGGATGTCCGGGGTGGTGACCAGGTCGATCGTCGCCTGGGCGAACGAGGCCGCCAGCAGGGTGGCGAACGGCCCGGTCCGGTGGCTGTCCGCGACGAGGGCGTCACCGTCCCAGCGTGCCTGCGGGGCGGCGGGCGCGGCGCGCAGCGCCCGGTTCAGTCCGGAGAGCGCGGTCCGCGGCGGTCGTTTGCCGTGCCGAGCGGGTTCGACGATGGCGACGGCGTGGTCGCGCACCGCCCTCAGCCGGTCGGCGGCGGCATCGGTGAAGGACGCCTCGGTGACCTCGATGTCCAGTCGCTCGGCGTGCGCGGCCAGCCACGTGGCGCGTTCGTCCGGGTGGTCGAGCAGGTCGACCCAGGTGTCGTCGAAGAACATCCGGGTGTTGACCAGGTCCAGCGCCGGCGGCTCGGTCAGCAGGACCGGCCAGAGCGGGGAGGGTGGCTTCACCTCACTAATGCTACAGACCGCCCAGTCAGTATGTGACTAATGGGTTGATTAGTCCTTGACACATTAGAAATGCCGTGGTGGCGTAGGGCCCCGACAAGCGTGGCGAGCAGGCCCTGGCGCCCCTCGTCCCGCATCCACAGCGCGGCACGCACCCACAGAGAGGCACCGAACGATGAGCGAGACCACCACGAGCCGGGGCCCGCGGGCCCGTCGATCGGCGGGCGCGGGCGCGGCGGCGGCCGGGATGGCCGCTCTGCTCCTCCCGGGGGTCGCCTCAGCGCAACCCGGTGGCGACCGCGACGGCTCGGTCGACGGGGCCGAGCCGTCGCCGTACTCGGTCACCAGCTATGTCGGGTCGGTCGCCGACGATGGCTCCGGCGCGCTGATCATGCGCTGGGACGACGACTTCGACCAGGTCACCCACTACGCCCGGTTCCACTCCTACGGGGAGGAGCTGGTCCTGGAGGACCGGCTCTCCGACGGCCGTGGCCTCCAGGCCGAGGTGCGGATCTACCGCGACATGGACCCGGCCGGCACTCCGGGCCGCCGGATCGACACCGACTCCTTCACGGTCGGGCACCACGGCCGGATGAACATCGGCACCGCGGACCGCCACGGCGACATCGCCGAGGGTGCCTGGGTCGCGGTGCGGATCCGCCCGAGGGAGCCTCGACCTGGTCACCGTGGGCCTACGGCATGGCGTGACCCGGGCACGACGACATCAGGGCAGGGGTCAGTGCCGGCGGGCCAGGGTGAGCGCGAAGTCTCCGGCCGGGTCGGTCCACTGCTCGACCACCCCCAGGTCGACGCTGCCCAGCTCGGCAGCGATCTGGTCCGGGGTGAACTTGGTCGAGATCTCGATCCGGATCTCCTCTCCCGCCGCCAGGTCGAGCTCGAGGTCGGCACCGGGCAGGCGCACCCGCTGCGGCACCTCGGCGCGCAGGCGCAGATCCATCCGCCGCATCCGCGAGTCCCAGAACGGCACGTAGCCGAAGGCGTCGGGGTCGAAGTCGCCGCCGAGCTGGGCGTTGAGCACCAGCAGCGCGTTCTTCACGAACTCCTCGGTCACCCCGGCGCTGTCGTCGTAGGCGGAGATCAGCCGGTCCGCCTCCTTCACCAGGTCGGTGCCGAGCAACAGGTGGTCGCCGGGGGACAGCGCGTCCGACAACGCGCCGAGGAAGGCGGCGCGCTCCTCCAGGTAGAGGTTGCCCAGGGTGCCGCCGAGGAAGGCGACCAGCTTGTTCGGATAGCGGGTCAGGTGGCTCAGGTGCAGGGTGAAGTCGCCGACCACGGCGTCCACGCCGACGCCCGGGTAGCGCTGGGCGATCTGCTCGGCGGCCTCGGTCAGGATCTCCGCGGAGACGTCGACCGGCACGAACCGGTCGAGCTGCCCGGCGCCGGTCAGGGCGTCGAGCAGCAGCCGGGTCTTGTCGCTGGTGCCACTGCCGAGCTCGACCAGGGTGCGGGCTCCGCTCAGCGCGGCGACGGCGTCGGCGCGCTCGGCGAGGATCGAGCGCTCGGCCTCGGTCGGGTAGTACTCCGGCAGGCGGGTGATCCGGTCGAACAGCTGCGAGCCGCGCTCGTCGTAGAGCCACTTCGGGGGCAGCGAACGGGGGACCGTTCCGAGCCCGCGGCGGACGTCGGTGACCAGCGCCTCGGCCGCCCAGTCCGGCTCCAGGAGGACCGCGAGGTGCGGAGTGCGGATCCGCGCGTTCATGCCGCACCGCCCTCGGCGAGCCGCACCCCGGAGAGCGCCCACCGGGCGCCGGGCGGGAAGAAGTTGCGGTAGGTCGCCCGGGCATGGCCGGGTGGGGTCAGCGCGCACCCGCCCCGCAGCACCATCTGTCCGGACATGAACTTGCCGTTGTACTCGCCGATCGCGCCGGACGCCGGCTGGAACCCGGGATAGGGCAGGTAGGCGGAGCCGGTCCACTCCCAGCAGTCGCCGAACATCTGGCGGAGGCCGCCGTGCGCCGCGCCCGCTGCCTGCGGGTGGTAGCCGGTGGCGCGGCCGGTGCCGTCCGGACCGTCGACGGTGCGCGCCGCGTGCTCCCACTCGGCCTCCGTGGGCAGCCGTTTCCCTGCCCAGGTCGCGTAGGCGTCGGCCTCGTAGTGGCTGACGTGGGCCGCCGGGAGTCCCGGGTCGACCGGGAAGGTGCCGTGCAACGTGTGCTCGAACCACACCCCGTCGACCTCGGTCCAGTAGAAGGGCGCACGCCACCCCTCGCCGGTCACCTTCGCCCAGCCGTCGGAGAGCCAGAGCTCGTGGCGGCGGTAGCCCCCGTCGGCCATGAACTCCATCCACTCGCCGTTGGTCACCAACCGGTCGGCCAACCGGTACGGCGCCAGCCACTCCTGGTGCAGCGGGAGCTCGTTGTCGAAGCAGAACGCCGTCCCCTCGCTGCCGATCTCCACCAGGCCGCCGTCGAAGGAGACCCAGCCCAACCGGTCCGGCACGCTGGTCGCGCTCGGACGGCCGGCGTACACCGGTTGCAGCGGGTTGCGCGAGAGCACGTGCTTGATGTCCATCAGCAGCAGCTCCTGGTGCTGCTGCTCGTGGTGGAAGCCGAGCTCGATGGTGTCCGCGAGCTTGGTCAGCGTGCCGTCGTCGAGACCGGTGACCAGGTCGCGCATCCGGTCGTCGACGTTGCGGCGGTAGTCGCCCACCTCGTGCGCTCCGGGCCGGCTGATCACGCCGCGGTCGGGTCGGGAGTAGCGCGGTCCGACGCCCTCGTAGTAGCTGTTGAAGAGGAACCAGTACTTGTCCTGGAACGGGGCGAAGCCCGGCTCGTTGTCGGCGAGCACGAAGGTCTCGAAGAACCAGGTGACGTGGGCGCGGTGCCACTTGGTGGGGGAGACGTCCGGCATCGACTGGACGGTCTGGTCCTCCGGCGAGAGCGGGGCGGCGAGCGCCTCGGTGTGCGCGCGGACCGCGTCGTAGCGGTCGAGCAGGGTGGTCGGATCCCAGTCGGCGCCGGGCGGGGCGGGCGCAGCGGGAGCGTGGGCGGACACGTGCAGGTCGTTCGACATGGGTGCACCTCGTGGTGGGGGAGATCCCGTCCTCGCCAACGTAACCGGCGGCGCCGACACCATGCACGGTCCGACCCGGAACGGTGCTCGTCGCGGGCCGGACCGGACGGCTCAGACGAACCAGCCGGACGGGCTGACCGTGCCACCCATCCGCGGCTGGTACTGCTCCACGAAGACCCGTTGCACGAGCTCGCGCCGCGAGCGCACGCCGGCTTTGTCGAAGACCACCTTGAGGTGGTCCTGGATGGTGTAGGCGGAGAGGTGCAACGTGGCGGCGATCTCCTTGGTGTCGCGTCCCTGCAGCACCAGGCGCGCGACGTCCCGCTCGCGGGGGGTCAGCCCGAACGCCCCCATCACCAGGCTGGCGATCTCGGGAGGGCGGGCCCGCTCGATCGTGATCACCACCTCGCCGGCGTGGCCGGAGGCGGAGCTGAGCGGTCCGGCGTGCAACACCAGCCAGGTCCCTCCGGGAGTCCGGATCCGGCACCGCGGGACCTGGTCGACCTCGCCCCGGCCGTAGCGCCGGGCGGCGCCGACCAGCGCGCTGACCGGCGAGAGCGGGTCGCAGGCGTGCTCACCGGTCAGCCACCCGGCCATCCGGTCCGCCAGCCCGCTGCTCAGCGAGGTGATCTCGTCGTGCGGTCCGACGATGATCACCGCCGGTCCCTCGTCGGTCTCCGGCACCGGCAGCGGCTCCTCGGCCAGCTGGCCGAGGATGCCGGTCCGGACGCCGCGGGCGAGCAGTGGCGCGAGCGAGGCCAGGAACTCGATCTCCGTGGCGTCGAACGGCGGGTCGTCGACGCCGCGGAACAGCGCGAGCCCGCCCCAGGACTGCTCGCCGTCGCGGAACACCACCCGCGCCTCGTCGCCGAAGTCGAAGTGCGGGCGCATGAAGCCCGCCATCCGACCCGAGCGCTCCACGTCCCCGTCGGTGACCAGGTGCACGCCCGCCGCGGGGGACTCGGCGCGGGCGAGCTCGCCGAACGCGGTCGGCTCGACGGTGCCGTACTCGATCAGCCCGAACTGGTGGTCGTGGCTGTTGACCGACTTCAGGTGACCGTACTTGCGGGCGCTGGTGAGCAGCCGGGTGTCCGGGTCGTGGGTGCCGACGCACGCGGCGACCCAGGGCACCGCCCGGCCCACGGACTCCACCGCCTCGCCGATGAAGTCCTCCACGGTCAGGCCGGCGCGCGCGACCACGTCGACGTCCTGGCGGACGCGCCGCTCGGTCAGTGCTCGGGCCACCATCGCAGTCTCCGCCCACGGTGGCCCGGTGGGCATCCCAACTTTCTGGGTTCTTCGGACCCCAGACGTGGGTGCGCCGACTCCCCGGCGCCGCGGGATACCGCCGGGGCCGGCACCGGCGCAGCGTTGTCGCCATGAGTACCGAGACACCCCTGCCCCCGGCGACCGCGGCGCTGCCCGCCGCCGTCGCCGCCCGCCTGCGCGCCGCCTGCCCGGTGCACCTGCCCGAGGATCCGACGTACGACGCCGCGCGGGTCGCCTGGAACCTGGCTGCCGACCAGCGTCCCGCCGCCGTCGCCGTGCCGCGCACGGTCGAGGAGGTCGCCGCGGTGGTCACCGCCGCCGCGACGAGTGGTCTGCGTGTCGCTCCGCAGAGCACCGGCCACGGCGCCGCCGCGCTCGCCGCCCAGGACCTGGACCGGGTGGTCCTGGTCCGCCTCGGCGAGCTCACCGGGGTCAGCGTCGACCCCGGACGCCGGACCGCCCGCGTGCTGGGCGGCACCCAGTGGGGCGAGGCCGTGGCGGCGATGGCGCCGCACGGGCTCACCGCCCTGCACGGCAGCGCGCCGGACGTCGGGGTGGTCGGCTACGTGCTCGGTGGCGGTCTGTCGTTCTACGGCCGCCAGCACGGTGTCGCGGCCAACACGGTGCGCGGCATCGAGGTGGTGCTGCCCGACGGCACCCTGGTCCGGGCCGATGCGGAGCGCAACACCGAGCTGTACTGGGCGCTGCGCGGCGGCGGCGGCAGCTTCGGTGTCGTGGTCGCCGTCGAGCTGGGCCTGCTGTCCCAGCCCGACGTCGTCGCCGGGATGCTGCTGTGGGACCGGGAGCTTGCGGAGAAAGTGGTCCGTCGCTGGGTCGAGTGGAGTCGCACCGCGCCGGAGTCGGTGACCACGTCGCTGCGGGTGATGAGCTTTCCGCCGCTGCCCGAGCTGCCGCCGTTCCTGGCCGGACGGGACCTGGTCGTGATCGACGGAGCGGTGCTGGCCGACGACGCGACGGCGGACTCCGTCCTGGCGCCGCTGCGCGAGCTCGAGCCCGAGATGGACACGTTCGCACGGGTCCCGGCGCCGGTGGTGCTGGGGATCCACATGGACCCGCCCGGGCCCACCCCGGCGGTCGGCGACCATGCCTGCCTCGGTGCACTGGACGACGCCGCGGTCGCGGCGTTCCTGGCCCAGGTCGGACCGGGGACGAGCACCGGCCTGCTCTTCACCGAGCTGCGGCACCTCGGTGGCGCGCTGGGACGGCCGGCCACCGGTGGCGGGGTGGTCTCCAGGCTGCCGGGGGAGTATGCCCTGCACACGGTCGCGGTGGCACCGACCCCGGAGGCGGCGCTGGCCGGGCGTGCGGCGGGCTTCGCCGTACTGCGTGCCCTGGAACCGTGGGCGGTGGACGGGCTGGTGCCCACCTTCGCCGACGGCGTCACCGAGGCGAACCGCTTGCACGGGTCGGGGGACCTGGAGCGGTTGCGGCGCCTGCGCGACCGGATCGATCCGGATCGGGTGATGGTCGCCGCTCATCGTCTGTGACGCTCGGGGGCGCTGATCACGGCCCCGGCGGGCCGTGATCAGCGCGCCGCGGCACGCCTCTACGGCGTCAGCAGGCGCTGCAGGCCGTCGCCGTAGAGGACGGTCACCAGGTCCGGGTCGGCCTCGGTGACGAGCGGGTCCTGCTGGACGAAGAGCATGGTGAGGAATCCGCCGAGCTGCGCGACGGCGAGGGCGACCCGCAGCTCGGCGTCGTCGCCCTCGAGCCGGGGGGCGATCGCGTCGACGAACCGGACCCGTGTGTGCCGATTGAGCTCGGCACGCACCTGCCGGCGGTAGGAGGCCTGGACCAGGCTCGCGTGCCGCTTCCCGATCGCCGAGTTGCGCTGGTCGAGGAAGTAGGCGACGAGGCGGCGCCCGAGCGTCTCGACCGGGCCCTCGATCACCTCGCCGACGCCGAGCGAGGGATCGATGCTGCGCAGGTAGAGCGCCTCCTTGCTGCCGAAGTGCCGGATCACCATCGCCGGGTCGACCCCGGCCTCGGCGGCGATCATCCGCACCGAGACCTCTTCGTAGGTCCGGCTGCCGAACAGGTGCCGCCCGGCCTCCTCGATCGCCGTTCGGGTGGCCCGGCCGGCCGGCCGCAGGTGGCTCTCGTCCAGCGGGACGGTGGGGTGGCTCACAGCCGCCACCGTACGGCACCCGCACACCGGGACCGCGTCGTTGACACCGAGGCGTCAACGACGTTGACTTCCGCGGGTGACCACCGCTCCCCGCCCCGATGTCTCCCGGGCGGCCGAGCCGCCGCCGGAAGAGTTCGCGCGTGCGTGGCTGACCGTGGTGGTGCTCTGCCTCGGTGGCCTGACCGCCGCGGTCACCCAGACCCTGGTGATCCCGATCCAGGGCGAGCTCCCGCTGCTGCTGCACACCAGCGCACCCAACGCCTCCTGGGTGGTCACCGCCTCGCTGGTCGGCGGAGCGGTCGCGATGCCGATCGCCGGCCGGCTGGCCGACCTGCTCGGCAAGCAGCGGGTGCTGATCGGCACCCTCGTCGTCCTCGCCGCGGGCTCGGTGGTGTGCGCCCTCTCCGACGCCCTGCTCCCGATGCTCGCCGGCCGGGTGCTGCAGGGCTGCGCGATGGGCTTCATCCCGGTCGGGATCGCGCTGCTGCGGGAGGTCACCCCACCGCACCTGACCACCACCGCCATCGCCGCGATGAGCGCCACCCTCGGCGTGGGCGGCGCGATCGCGCTACCCGGTGCGGCCTGGGTGGTGCAGGACTTCGACTGGCACGTGCTCTTCTGGGCGACCGCCGCCCTCGCCGTGGCGATGGTGATCGCGGTGCTGGTCGTCGTGCCGCACGTCGAGGACGCGCACGGTGGGCGGGTCGACCTGGTCGGCGCGGTCGGCCTCGCCGTCGGACTCGTCGCGTTCCTGGTCGGCGTCTCCAAGGGCAACGACTGGGGCTGGGCCTCGGTCGGCACGCTGGCCACCATCAGCGGCGGGGTTCTGCTGCTCGCACTCTGGGCGGTCTTCGAGCTCCGGGTCGACGATCCGCTGTGCGACCTGCGGGTCTCCGTGCGGCGACCGGTGCTGCTGACCAACCTCTCGGCGATCGCGTTCGGCTTCGGGATGATGGCGCAGGCCATCGTGGTGCCCCAGCTGCTCTCGCTGTCCACCGCCACCGGCTACGGCCTGGGTCAGACCTTCCTCCAGGCCGGCCTGTGGATGGCCCCCGCCGGACTGACCATGATGGCGTTCGCCCCGGTGGCCAGCCGGCTGATCCGCGCCCTCGGCGCCCGGATCACCCTGATGATCGGCGGGGCGGTGATCGGGGGCGGTTACCTGGTGGCCGTCGGCTACAGCGCGGAGCCCTGGCAGCTGATGGTCGTCTCCTGCATCTCCAGCGCCGGGGTGGGCATCGGGTACGCCGCCATGCCCACCTTGATCCTGGAGTCCGTGCCGATCACCGAGTCCGGGTCGGCGGTCGGGATCAACGGCCTGATGCGGTCGGTGGGCACCAGCATCTCCGCCGCCGTGATGGCCGCGATCCTCACCGCTGCCACGGTCGACCTCGGCGGCTTCCCGGTGCCCGCCGAGTCGCAGTTCCGGATCTGCTTCCTGGTGGGTGCGGTGGCGGCCTTCACCGGAGTCGCGCTGGCCGCGCTCGTTCCGCGTCGTGTGTCCCGGCCCCAGCCGGCTGCGCACTGACCGGCGCGCCGCACGGACCGGCGCCCCGCCCTAGCCCCGCGCTGGGCTCGCATCCTGACCGCGAACCGGGCCCGGTCGTCCAGCGGCTTGCCGTTGCAGGCCCAGGTGGTGACCTGGAAGCAGTCGTAGCGGGCCGAGGCGTTCACTGCGGTGATCACCACCGAGGAGACCGTGCGCGCATCGAAGGGCACGACCAGGCGCGCGGTCCGGTCGGTGACCACGCGGCGGCTGCGGGTCCCGTCGTCGCGGTTCACGGTGATCGCGACCGCGGCCCTGCGGGGGAGGGTGAGGTCCAGGCGCAGGCGCCGGGCGCGGGCGCCGCGCGGCACCCCGTCCGTCCGCGGGCGCACCGCCAGGTGCCGAGCGGCGAGGTGGTCGACGGTGAGGTGTCGTCGCTGCTCCGCTCCGGCCCGCTCCAGCACCACGTGCCGGGCGATCGCCGCGGACGGCCAGTGCCGTCCCTCGGGATAGCTGCGTCCGGGGTCGAGGTTGGCCACCGCGTAGGCGGTGAGCACGTCGCGCAGCGAGCCCGGTCCGGCGGCACGGGTCAGCACCGAGCGGAGGGCGCCGATCGAGGTCTGACCGGGGGCACCCGCGGTGGCGTCGGCCCTGGCCCAGACGCGACGGACGACGTCGCGCCCGTAGCGCTGGCCGAGGAACTCCCAGAACGGCCAGTTCCCGTACTGCGCGTAGCCGGAGTTGGAGAACGTGTCCAGGGAGACGGCGGGCCGGCGCACGCTGCCGTAGCGCAGGTAGCGCCGGCTGTCGTTGGCGGCGTCCGCGAAGGTCTCCTCGACCCAGACGGCCGTGCTCTCCAGGAGCCACGGGTCCTCGCGGAAGTCGTAGCCGAACTGGATGGCGTGGAAGAACTCGTGGGCCGCGGTGACCTGCAGCGAGCGGCGCGGCGGGGCGTCGTACTGCCGGCGGGCGAAGTCGTTGTCGAGGACGCAGTAGCCCGAGGCGGAGCGGCGCTCGCCGCGGACCAGGCGCTCGGGGGTGCAGTAGCCGAACAGACCGCGGTCGCCGACGTCGGCGAGATAGACGTCGAACCTGTCGTCGCCGCCGCGCCGGCCGTCGCTCGGCGGCGCCCGGAAGCCCAGGGTGTCGACCTCGTGGCGCCAGACCCGGTTCATCACGCGCAGGGTGCGGCGCAGCCACCCGGTGCTGGGCGGCGCGTCGGCCCCGTGGCGCGGTGCGTGCACGCACACCTCGGGGCCGCAGCGCCGCATCGAGGAGCGCCGGTAGCCGTCGCCCGCGGGATCCTGGGCGCCGGCCGTCGGTCGGGCCAGGAGGGTGCGCGCCCGGACCCGGTCGAAGAGGCCGAGGTGCGGCTGGTCCATGAACAGGTCGCGCAGCTCGAGCGTGTAGTCGCGGTCGAGGCGCAACGTGGGTCGTGCCGTCGACCCGCCCGCAGCGGCGGAGCCGTCGGCCCCGGGCGTCCGGTCCGCGCCGTGCGCCGGGGGACCGAGCGTCAGAGCGACCGTCGCAGCGCACAGGCAGGCGAGGACGCGCGCCAGCCAGCAGGGCATGCGAGTCTCCAGGGTCCGGGGAAGATGACCGTGACCGAGTACAGCAGCCCGCGGGGCCCGGTGGTGGGACCGCAACGCCGACAGGTCGGGCCTTTCGTCCTGGTCGGGTCCGCCGACCACCCGCGCGTGGGGCGCCGCGTCGCGACACGTCGGGCAGGATGGCGGAGTGAGCGGACCCCTGCTGGAGACCGACGTGACGGCCGACGCCGAACGGAGGCGCGCGCTGCGCCGGATGCGCACGGTGGCGGTAGGGCTCCTGCTCTTCGCCGCCGCGGTCTACGTGCTGACCCTCGACGGCGAGGGGTTCTGGGGCTTCGTCAACGCCGGGGCGGAGGCCTCGATGGTGGGCGCGATCGCCGACTGGTTCGCGGTCACCGCCCTCTTCAAGCACCCGCTGGGCCTCCCGATCCCGCACACGGCGCTGGTGCCGAAGCGGAAGAACGAGCTCGGCAAGAGCCTGGAGCAGTTCGTCGGGGAGAACTTCTTGCGCGAGGAGATCATTCGGGAGCGGGTGCTCGGCGTCGGGATCGCCGGACGTGTGGGCGACTGGCTCGCGGAGCCGGCCAACGCCGAGCGGGTGGTCGAGGAGGCGGCCGAGCTGATCGGGATCGGGTTGGGCAAGGTCCGCGACGAGCACATCGAGGCGCTGGTGACCGAGGCGCTGGTGCCGCGGTTCCGCGAGGAGCCGATCGCGCCGCTGCTCGGCGGTCTGCTGGGCGAGGCGCTCGCCGACGACCTCCACCACGGCGTGGTCGACCTCGCGCTCGACGAGATGCTGGCCTGGCTGGTGGCCAACCCCGACACCGTGCACGAGGTGCTCGGGGAGCGCGCCCCGTGGTGGGCGCCGGAGCGGCTGAACGAGGTGGTGATCACCCGGCTCCACCTGGAGATGGTCCGCTGGGTCGGGGAGATCCGCACCAACCCGGACCACCGGGCGCGCCGGGCCCTGGACTCGCTGCTGGCGAACCTCGCGCGCGACCTGCAGCAGGACCCCGAGACCCAGGAGCGGGCCGAGCGGCTCAAGGAGCGGGTGCTGGACCACCCGGCGGTGATCGCGACCGCCATCTCCCTCTGGGACGCGCTCCGGCGCGCCCTGCGCGGGTCGCTGGCCGACCCCGACGGAGCGGTACGACGCCGGGCGCTCGTCGAGGTCCGGGCCGGTGCCGATCGGCTGCGTGCCGACGCCGCCCTGCGCGAGCGGCTGGACCGGGCGGCCGCGGACTTCGCCGTCTTCGCCGTCGACCGCTACGGCGCCGAGCTGACCGCGGTGATCACCCACACCATCGAGCAGTGGGACGGCAAGGAGGCGGCGCGACGCATCGAGCTGCACGTGGGCCGGGACCTGCAGTTCATCCGGATCAACGGCACCATCGTCGGTGGCCTGGTCGGCGTGCTGATCCACACGGTCGCGCTGGCCGTGGGCTGACGCCGCCCCGCGGCCACGCCCTAGGCTGGGCGGATGGCAGCCCCCTTCGACGTAGGCATCCGCGACGAGTCGATCCGGCTGGGGCAGTTCCTCAAGCTCGCCAACCTGGTGGAGTCCGGCGCCGAGGCCAAGCCGCTGATCGCCGACGGGCTGGTCCGGGTGAACGGCGAGGTGGAGACCCGGCGCGGTCGGCAGCTGCGGGCGGGAGACGTGGTGGAGCTGGCCGGGCAGGCCGCCCGGGTCGCCGAGGGCGACGTACCGGACGACCTGCCCTGGTGAGGGCTGTCGGCCTCAGCCGACGGCGAGCAGGTCGACGACGAAGATCAACGTCTCGCCGCCCTTGATCACACCGCCGGCGCCGCGGTCGCCGTAGCCGAGGTGGGGCGGGATGATCAGCTGGCGACGACCTCCGACCTTCATCCCCTGCACGCCGGTGTCCCACCCGGAGATGACCTGGCCGACGCCGAGCTGGAACTGCAGCGGCGCTCCGCGGTTGTAGGAGGCGTCGAACTCCTCACCGGTGCTGTGCGCGACGCCGACGTAGTGGACGCTGACCCGCTGGCCCGCCTTGGCCTCCTCGCCGTCGCCGATGGTGACGTCGGTGATGACCAGATCGGTGGGCGGGGTGGGGTCGACGAAGTCGATCTCTGGCTTCTCCATGCCGGTCAGCCTACGACCCGTGGGCGGTCGGCACGGGCGGGCCCGTCAGGTCCGGTGCACGTAGCTGTCGAGCTGGTCACGCTCGAACTGCAGCTGGTCGATCTTGTGCTTGACCAGGTCGCCGATGCTGACGATGCCGACCAACTCGTCGTCGGTGACCACCGGGATGTGGCGGAAGCGTCCCTCGGTCATCACCTGCATCACGGCGTCCAGCTCGTCGGCGGGGGAGCAGGTCTGCACGACCGGCGTCATGATCGCGCCCACGTGGTTGTTGATCACGGTGCCGTCGTGGTGCAGGTGGCGGACGACGTCGCGCTCACTCACGATGCCGTCCATCGCGGTGCCGTCGCCGCTGACCACGAGCGCGCCGATGTTGTGCTCGGCGAGGGTGGCGATCAGCTCACGCACCCCGGCCTCGGGGCGGATGGTCACCACGTGGCGGATGGCCTTGGCCTTGAGGACGTCAGCGATGTGCATGTGATGCAGGTTACTCAGTCGGGAGGCTCGCGGTCGAGCATCCGCTGCCGACGGGCGCGCAGGTCGGAGACCGAGCCGGGCAGCGTCCGCGGGTCGTCGGGGTCCGCGGGGGCGTCCGGGTCGTCGAGCACGCTGCCGAGGAAGGAGAGCGCCGCGTCGTGCAGGTGCCCGTTGGAGGCGATCGCGTTGCCGCCCCACGGGCCGTCGGCGCCGTCGAGCGAGGTGAACCGTCCCCCCGCCTCGCGGACGATGATGTCCAGGGCCGCCATGTCGTAGACCTCGAGCTCGGGCTCGGCGGCCAGGTCGACCGCGCCCTCGGCGAGCAGCATGTAGGACCAGAAGTCGCCGTAGGCGCGGGTGCGCCAGCAGCTGCGCATCAGGGCCAGGAAGTCGTCGCCGAGCCCGCGGTCCTCCCACCCCGACAGCGAGGAGTAGGAGAGCGAGGCGTCCTCGAGTCGTCGGATGTCGGAGACCTGGCAGCGGGTGGCCTTCATCAGCGACTTCCCGGTGTGCGCCCCGCCGCCCTTGACCGCCCACCAGCGCCGCTGCAGCTGCGGCGCGGAGACCACGCCGAGCACGACCTCCTCCTCGACGGCCAGGGCGATCAGTGTCGCCCAGACGGGGACGCCCCGGACGAAGTTCTTGGTGCCGTCGATCGGGTCCACGATCCACCGGCGCTGGGAGTGACCGGTGGTGCCCTGCTCCTCGCCGGTCACCGCGTCCCGGCTCCGCGCCCGCGACAAGGTACGACGGATCGACTCCTCGACGCTCTTGTCGGCGTCGGTGACCGGGGTGAGGTCGGGCTTGCTCATCACGTGCAGGTCCAGCGCCCGGAACCTCGACTGGGTCAACGAGTCCGCGTCGTCGGCGAGCAGGTGCGCGAGCCGTAGATCGTCGGTGTAGTCGGGATCAGCCACACGGCTCACCCTAGTGGCCGATCGCGCCCCGGGGGTGGAGGCCTCTCATGGACTTCTCATCCGGGTGATGCAATCTTCAACCCATGGAGATCAACGGCCTCCCGCTGCATCCGCTCGCCGTGCACGGCGCCGTGGTGCTCGCCCCGCTCGCCGCGCTGCTCGCCCTGGCCTACCTGGTGCCGCGCTGGCGCGACCGGCTGCGGTGGCCGATGGTGGTCGGCGCGCTGCTCGCGGTGGCGTCCGTGCTGCTCGCCTACTTCTCCGGGGACAGCTTCCGCGAGGCCAACGACTTCTTCAACGCCGCCGACTCGCCGGTCACCGCCAAGATCGACGACCACGAGCAGCTCGGCGGCCTGCTGCTCTGGGTCACCCTCGGATTCGGCGTGAGCGCGCTGCTCAACGGCGTGCTGCACCCCCGGGTCGCCTGGGCCCGGTGGCTGCTCGGCCTGCTGCTGCTGGTCGACGCGGTGGCGGTGCTGGTGCTCGTCGTGATGACCGGCGACTCCGGCGCCCGTGCCGTGTGGGGCGAGGGCTTCTCCGGCTGATCCCGGCCCGGCCGGGTGGTCGGTCGGATGCGCGGCCGGGGCCGGCGTGATCAGTAGTCGGTCACCGAGCGGGCGGCCAGCAGCCGACGGAACGAGGACACCCGGTCCGGGTCCGCCTCGCCCTCGGCGAGCGCGGTGTCCAGCCCGCACTCGGGCTCGTCCTCGGCGTGGGTGCAGCCGCGCGGGCACTCCTCGGTCATCTCGTCCAGGTCGGGGAACGCCTCGATCAGGTGCTCGGGCTGCACGTGCGCGAGACCGAAGGACCGGATCCCCGGCGTGTCGATGATCCAGCCGTCGCCGCCCGGCAGCGCCAGCATCATCGCCGAGGTCGAGGTGTGCCGGCCGCGGCCGGTGACCGCGTTGACGTGGCCGGTCTCCCGCGCCGCGTCGGGCACCAGCGCGTTGACCAGCGTCGACTTGCCCACCCCGCTGTGGCCGATCAGCACGCTGGCCTGCCCGCGCAGCCGGTCCCGCAGCTCCTCGACGCCGACGACCGCTCCGTCGTCGTCACGGTGCGTGACCACCCACGGCACGCCGAGCGACCGGTAGGTGGAGAGCAGCTCGTCGGGCGGGGTCAGGTCGGCCTTGGTCAGGCAGAGCAGCGGCTTCAGCCCGGCGTCGTACGCAGCGACCAGGGCGCGGTCGATCAGGCGTGGTCGCGGCTCTGGGTCGGCGAGTGCGGTCACCACCACCAGCTGGGTCGCGTTGGCCACGATCACCCGCTCCACCGGGTCGTCGTCGTCGGCGGTCCGGCGCAGCAGCCCGGTGCGCTCGCGCACCTCCACGATCCGGGCCAGGGCGCCCTCGGCGCCGGAGACGTCGCCGACCACCCGCACCCGGTCGCCGACCACGACCCCCTTGCGGCCCAGCGGCCGGGCCTTCATGGCCGTCACCACCGTGTCGCCGACCAGCAGGGTGAACCGGCCGCGGTCCACGGTCACCACGAGGCCGTCGACCGCATCGTCGTGGCTCGGTCGGTCCTTGGTCCGGGGGCGGGTGCGCCGGCGGGGTCGCTCGTAGTGCTCGACGTCGTGCTCGGTGTAGCGCCCCATCCCGGTTGCCGTCTCAGTCCCGGCGCCCGGTGTGGTCCCCGAACAGCCCGCCCCAGAAGCCGGCGAAGTCGGTGAAGGTCTTCGACGTGGTGGCGATGTTCTCCACCCGCACCTCGGGCACCGCGGCACCGACGATCACGCCGGCATGGGCCATCCGGTGGTCGGCGTAGGTGCCGAAGACCCCGCCGTGCAGCGTGGCGGGACGGATCCGGAGGCCGTCGGGGAGCTCCTCGACCGCCGCGCCCAGTGCGTTCAGCTCGTGTGCGAGGGCGGCGAGACGGTCGGTCTCGTGCGCGCGGATGTGGCCGATCCCGGTGAGCAGCGACGGGGTCGAGGCGAGCGCGCAGAGCGCGGCGATCGCCGGTGTCAGCTCGCCCACGTCGTGCAGGTCCACCTCGAGCCCGCGCAGGTCGCGGTGGCCGCCGTCGGGACCGATCACCCGCAGGCCCGCGGGGACCCGCTCCACCGTGCAGCCCATCCGGGACAGCAGATCGCGCAGCGCGTCGCCGGCCTGGGTGGTCTGCTCGGGCCAGTCCTCGACGATCACCGAGCCGCCGGAGACGGCGGCCAGCGCGAGGAACGGAGCGGCGTTGGAGAGGTCGGGCTCGACGGACTCGTCCCGGGCCGCGATCGGCCCGGGGGCGACCGTCCACCTGGTGCTGCCGTCGCCTTCGACGACCACCCCGCGCTCGCGCAGCATCGCCACGGTCATCTCGATGTGGGGGAGGGAGGGGATCGGGTCGCCGTCGTGACGGACCTCGACCCCGTCGGTGAACCGTGCGCCGGCCAGCAGCAGCGCCGAGACGAACTGCGATGAGGCCGAGGCGTCGACCACCACGGCGCCGCCCGCGACCGCGCCCGTGCCGTGCACCACGAACGGCAGCGCGCCGGGGTGCCCGGCTCCGGCGTCGTCGAGGTCGACGCCCAGCCCGCGCAGCGCGGTGAGGACCTCGCCGATCGGCCGGTTGCGCATGTGCGGGTCACCGTCGAAGGCCACGTCCCCGGCGACCAGTCCGGCCAGCGGCGGCACGAAGCGCATCACCGTGCCGGCCAGGCCGCAGTCCACGGCCGCCGGACCGCCGGCGTCGCCGGTGACGCCGGCGCCGACCGACAGCGGGGTGACCCGCCAGTCCTCGCCGGCGGTGTCGACCTCCGCGCCGAGCGTGCGCAGCGCGGCGGCCATCAGCTCGGTGTCGCGGGAGCGCAGCGCCCGTCGCACCACCGAGGGGCCGTCGGCCAGCGCGGCCAGGACCAGCGCCCGGTTGGTGATCGACTTGCTGCCCGGCAGGCGCACCCGGGCCTCGACCGGCGCGGTGGCGGTGGGGGCGGCCCACAGGTCGGACCCGGTCGGGCTGGCGGCGGAGGTCGTGGCGCTCATCTCCCGGTGGAGTCTAGGAGACCGCCGCCGCTGCGCCCTACTGCTCGCGTCCGCGGCACGCGAGCGGTGATACGCCGTGGGTGAGGGCGCCCGGCACTACATTGATCGGCATGTGCGGCCGTTACGCCAGCAGCAGGAGCCCCGAGGACCTCGCCGAGGAGTTCGAGGTGGTCGACCCGCGGCTCGAACGGGCACTTCCCCCGGACTACAACGTCGCGCCGACCAAGGAGGTCTACGCGGTGATGGACCGGGTGCCCCGGGCCGACGGCGAGGGCGCGGGGGAGAGGGCGAGCCGTCGTCCGACCCGGTGCGCCAGCTCCGTGTGCTGCGCTGGGGCCTGGTGCCGTCCTGGGCCAAGGACCCCGGCATCGGCAGCCGGATGATCAACGCCCGGATGGAGACGGTCGCGGAGAAGCCCTCGTTCCGCCGTGCCTTCGCCGCCCGGCGCTGCCTGCTGCCCGCGGACGGCTACTTCGAGTGGTACCCGACCGAGCAGAAGGGGAAGTCGGGCAAGCCGCTCAAGCAGCCCTTCTACATCCATCCCGCGGACGGGGGCGTGATGGCGATGGCCGGCCTCTACGAGGTCTGGAAGGACCCGACCCGCGACGAGGACGACCCCGAGCGGTTCCGCTGGACCTGCACCGTGCTGACCACCGACGCCCCCGACGACCTGGGCCGGATCCACGACCGGATGCCGCTGCTGGTCGCGCCGGAGCGACGCGGGGCCTGGCTCTCCCCGGACACACCCAAGGACGACCTGCCGGGCCTGCTGGAGCTCCTGGAGCCGGCTCAGCAGACCGGGCTGGTGGCGCACCCGGTCTCCACCGCGGTCGGCAACGTCCGCAACAACGGCCCCGAGCTCCTCGAGCCGCTGCCGCTGGAGGAGACCCTGCCGGTCGAGGAGACCCTGCTGTGACCGAGGAGCGCGTGGTCCCCACCGATCGCGGCGACGCGCGGTTGGAGATCCACCGGGCGCGGACCGCGATGCTGACCCTGGTGCTCGGCCACGGAGCGGGCCGGGGCATCGACGCCCCCGACCTGCAGGCCCTGGCGCGGGGGCTGCCGCGCCACGGAGTCAGCGTGGTGCTGCTCGAGCAGCCGTGGGTCGGCCAGGGCCGCAAGGTGGCGCCGCCGCCGGCGGTCCTCGACGAGGTGTTGCACGCGGTGGTCGACAGCCTGCGTCCGCGCAACCCGCTGATGCTCGGCGGCCGCTCGGCCGGCGCCCGGTCGGCGCTCCGCTCGGCCCGCGCGCTCGGGGCGACGGCGACGCTGGCGCTCTCCTTCCCGCTGCACCCGCCCGGCAAGCCGGACCGATCCCGGCTGCCCGAGCTGGCAGGTGTCGGTCTGCCCACCCTGGTCATCCAGGGCGAGCGCGACCCGATGGGCCGGCCCGAGGAGTATCCCGACCCGCTGCCCGAGGGGGTCGACCTGGCCGTCGTACCGGGTGGCGACCACGGGCTCAAGGTGCCCAAGCGTGGCCCGCTCACCCAGGACGAGGCGTGGGAGCTGGTGGTGGAGAGCGCACTGGAGTGGATCGTGCGTGACGTGGCGGGCAGCGCCGGGAATGCGCGTCCCCGATGAGATGTTGTGCCTGGCATGATCGCGGTACTGGAGCGGCCCGTCTCCTCGGGCCCCGTAGGCTGGTCGGCGATGACTGAGACTCCCGACCTGGCCGTCGAGACCGACCTGCCGGGTGCTGACGAGGTCTCGGAGGCCGTGGACCCGGCCACCGAGACGTCCGAGCAGCGCGCGGCCCGCTTCGAGCGGGACGCGCTCCCGTTCCTGGACCAGCTCTACTCGGCGGCCATGCGGATGACCCGCAACCCGGCCGACGCCGAGGACCTGGTGCAGGAGACCTTCGCCAAGGCCTACTCCGCCTTCCACCAGTTCAAGCCCGGCACCAACCTGAAGGCCTGGCTGTACCGGATCCTGACCAACACCTTCATCAACTCCTACCGCAAGAAGCAGCGTCAGCCGCAGCAGGCGCTCGCCGGGGACACCGGTGACGTCGAGGACTGGCAGCTCGCGAGGGCCGAGTCGCACACCTCCTCCGGCCTGAAGTCGGCCGAGATGGAGGCGCTCGAGCACCTGCCCGACAGCCAGGTCAAGGACGCGCTGCAGCGGCTTCCGGAGGAGTTCCGTCTCGCCGTCTACCTGGCCGACGTGGAGGGCTTCGCCTACAAGGAGATCGCCGAGATCATGGAGACGCCGATCGGGACCGTGATGTCCCGTCTGCACCGGGGTCGCCGCCAGCTGCGCGACATGCTGTCCGACTACGTCCGCTCCGGCGGGGACGCGCCGCTCGAGGGAGGTCGCTGATGTCCGGCCAACAGCACGACCACCTGCACCCGGACGTCGAGGACCCGAGCAACGCGGAGTGTGTCGACTTCCTGGAGCGGATCATCCGGCTGATCGACAACGAGCTCGAGGAGGGCGACTGCACCATCGTGCGCGCCCACATCGACTCCTGCAGCCCCTGCCTGGAGCGCTACGACCTGCAGCGCACCGTGAAGTCCGTCGTCGCCCGCTCGTGCTCCGAGACCGCGCCGGCCGAGCTGCGGGAGCGGGTGCGCGTGCAGATCCGCGCGGTGCAGGTCCAGATCACCGAGGGCTGACCGGACCGCCCCCGATTCACGGGTTCACGCCCGTTCCTGCGACACTGACCGCGTATCGCTTCTGAGGAGGAACCATGGGCAAGACCGGCCGCAAGCGCCGCGCGCGTCGCAAGAAGGGCGCGAACCACGGCAAGCGCCCCAACAGCTGAGCACGCCCCCGGCGAAGCTCAGCCGCTGCTCGAACCCCCTGGCCCCGGCTCGGGGGTTCGGTGCTTTTCGACCCCTCGTCGTGGACGGGAGGCCCTGCGTCAGCGCAGTCGGCCCAGGAACCGCTCGGTGTCGACCACGACCCGGGTCACCTCACCCGAGGCGACCAGCTTGCCCGGCGCATCCTCCGGATCGTGCGCAGCGCGGTGACGGGCCGCGACCGCGAAGCGTCGCAGCCGGCCGTCGGCGTAGACGGTGCGCGCGGTGACCTCGACGACGTGACCGACCGGGCTGGCCGCCAGGTGCTCCAGGTCGACCCGGGTGCCGACGCTCGTCCGTCCCTCGTCCAGCACCGGGTCCACGGCGGCGCAGGTGGCCGCCTCGCACCACGCCAGCAGGCGCGGCGTCCCGAGCACCGGGAGGGCGCCCGAGCCGACCGCGACCGCGGTGTCCTCCTCGCCGACGGTGAACCTCAGCGTCGCCGAGCCGTCGCTCGCCTCGGTCATCGGCCGGTCCTCAGATCCCGAAGGTGCTGCGCGGGTAGGCGGCATCGACGTCGGTGATCACGTTGAGCAGGTACGGCGTGTTCGCGGCGAACGCACGATCCAGCGCGGGGCCGATCTGGCGCGGGTCGGTGATCGTCTCCCCGGCCCCGCCGAGCGCGGAGACCACCTGGTCGTAGGCGGTGCGCGGCGCCAGGTCGGCGGCCACGTCGTAGCCGTAGAGCATCTGCATCGGCCCCTTCTCCAGGCCCCAGGCGGAGTTGTTGCCCATCACCATCACCACGGGCAGGTCGTGGCGCACCAGGGTGTCCACGTCCATCAGCGAGAAGCCGGCCGCGCCGTCGCCGAGAAGCAGCACCACCTGCGCGGAGGGACGGGCGATCCGGGCGGCGATCGCGGCGCCCAGCCCTGCCCCAGGCAGCCGTAGGGGCCGGGGTCCAGCCAGCAGCCGGGGCGCTGGGGCTCCACGAACTTGCCGGCGAAGGAGACGAAGTCACCGCCGTCGCCCACCACCACGGCGTCGTCCGCGAGCCGGGGGACCAGCTCCCCGTAGATCCGGGCCGGGTGGATCGGGTCGGCCTCGGCGCGCAGCAGCTCGGCGTCGCGCGCGGTGGCGGCCGCCACAGTGTCGGCCAGGGTGTCCTCCCACTCGCCCCAGGCCGGCGTGACCTCCTCGGCGAACGCCGCCAGCAGGCCGTCGAACACCTGGGTCAGGTCGCCGCTGACCGACGCGGCCAGGTCCGCGTGACCGGAGACCTGGTCCGCGGAGTCGGCGACGTGCACCACGCGGGCCGGCGGCGCGCCGTCCTTGCCCCGAAGACGCCGTAACCCATCCGGAAGTCCAGGGGAGTGCCGACCACGATCACCAGGTCGGCGTTGCCGAGCGCCTGCCCGCGGGCCTTGGTGACCAGCAGCCGGTGACCGCCCGGCAGGAGACCGCGGCCCATGCCGTTGGTCAGCGTGGGGATGCCGGTCTCCTCGACGAACCGGCGGGCGGCCTCCTCGGCCCCGTCGGCCCACACGTCGGTGCCCAGCACCAGGACCGGCCGAGCTGCGGCGGAGAGCAGCGCGGCGATCCGGGCGAGCGCGTCGGAGTCCGGGGTCGCGCCACGACCGGTCCCGGCGCCGATCACCGGGACGACGCCGGCGCCGGTGTTGAAGAACTCGTCCATCGGGACGTCGACGTAGGTCGGCCCGCGGTGCGAGGAGCGTGCCGCGGTGAAGGCCTCGTCGAACCCGCCGGCGACGTCGCCGGCGGTCATCAGGGTGCGGGCCAGCTTGGTCACCGGCTCCACGATCGGCAGGTGGTCGATCTCCTGCAGCGCGCCGGTACCCCACCGGTTGTTGGGGGCACGACCGCCCACCACCACCATCGGGCTGCCGGCGAAGCGCGCCTGCGCCATCGCGCTGACGCCGTTGGTGACACCGGGGCCGGCGGTCAGCACCGCGAGTCCGGGGACCCGGGTCAGCTTGCCGGTCGCCTCGGCGGCGAAGGCCGCGGTCTGCTCGTGGCGGACATCGACCAGCCGCACCGGGCGGTCGGTCTCGGCGGACCTCACCGCGCCGTCGTACATCGGGAAGACGTGGGCGCCGGAGAGCGTGAACATGGTCTCCACGCCGTGAGCAGCCGCCACCCGGACCGCGAGCTCGCCCGCGTGGCCCTCGACCTCCTCGCCGTCGTTCGCGCCGACCGGACCGGGGTGTGCTGCGTCACTCGCTGAGGTCATGGCCGCACGTTACTCAGGCCGGCTCAACCGCGTCAGGGGGTGTCCGGATCAACCGCGGTGAGGACTGTGGTCCTGGCCGCCGAGCAGCTCGGGGTGCAGTTCGCGGAGCACCGCGACCACGGTGAGCAGCAGGTTCGCCCTGATCGCCGGAGGGTCCGGGGCGAGCGCGAGGTTGAGATACATCGCCCGGATGAAGGCATCGGTGTTGATCGCCACCGCGTCGGGCGAGCCGTGCCCGATCCGCCGACCGTAGGACCGGTCGCCGATGGTGGCGATCCACAGCTCCACGTGGTCCAGCGGCAGCGTGCTGCGCTTGAGCAGGCGGGTGGTCGCCGCCGCCAGCTGGTCGGCCTCGTCGGCGGCCCAGTGCGTCCGGGCCGGCGCCGTCACGCGCTCGCCGATCATGTCCAGCAGGATGGAGAGCTCGGCACGCCCGCAGTGCGGGGACCCGGCGACGGCGGCGAGCGCGTCGGCGCCGTGGCTGATCGCGCGGACCCAGCCCTTCTGCTCCGCGTGCGGGCGCAGGTCGCGCTCGGAGAGCAGCCACGTCGCCAGCCGGTCCGCCCAGTCCAGCACCCGGCCGCCGGTCAGCAACGGGACGGCGGTGTCGCGCCGGATGCAGGCGGCGAGGACGCTGGCGGACCGGCTGCGCCGGAACACGCTGTCGTCGTCGCGCCGGCCCAGGCCGTTGTTGAGGCCGGCGGCGATCCCGTCGCCGAGACCGGCCAGGAGGTGGTCGTACACCCCGCGCCGGATCCAGGTCTGCAGGGTGGGGAGCGCGAGTTCGTCCCGCAGCTCCGGGTCGGGGCTTCCCAGCAGGCTGGTCAGCTCGGTGGTCAGGTCCGCAAGGGGAGCGACATTGGGGACCGGGAAGTCGGCAGCGCGCACATGGCGCCAGTCAACCCGAGTCATAGTCGGTCATCTTGCCAAACCATGACGGAGCCCCGAACGGGGGCTACCCGTGAGTCACCTCCAGCCTTGATCGAGGACCCGCCGGGGGTGGGCGCTACCGTTGCTCCGTGCCGTCGCTGCCTGCCGTCGCCCGGGCCCACACCGCGTTGGACGAGGACGACATCGCCTGGCTCCAGCTGCTGCAGGCGGACTGGCAGATCATCGCCGACCTCGCCTTCGCCGACCTGGTGCTCTGGCTGCCGGACCGCTCCGGCGCCGGCCTGTGGGTCGGCGGCCAGGTGCGCCCCACGACCGGCCCGACGGCGTACGTCGACGACCTGGTCGGTACCTACGCGCCCCGGGGAGGCGACAGCTCGTCGAGGCGGCCTTCGAGCTGGGGCGCCTGATGCGCGAGGGCGCCCCGGAGTGGCGCGAGGACGTGCAGGTCCGGGTCGAGGCGATCCCGGTACGTCGGGCCGGGCAGGTGATCGCGGTGATCAGCCGCAACACCAGCGTGCTGGGGATCCGGACCCCGAGCCGGCTCGAGATCAGCTATCTGCAGACCGCGGGCGACCTCGGCGCGATGATCGCCGCCGGGCTGTTCCCGGCGGAGGGACAGCGCAGCGACCACGCGGACTCGCCACGGGTGGGTGACGGGTTCCTCCGGGTCGACGCCGCCGGGCGGGTGGTCTACGCCAGCCCGAACGCGCTCTCGGTCTATCGCAAGCTCGGCCTCACCGGCGACCTGTCCGGCCACAGCCTGGCCGACCTGACCCGGGAGCTGGTGCCGCCGCGCCACCGGCCCGACGAGGAGACGCTCAGCGTGGTGCTCAGCGCCCGGGCGCCGCGGGACAGCGAGCTCGGCGCTCCGGGCGGCAGCGACGGCGTCGCCATCATCGTGCGCTCGATCCCACTGCGGGCGCCCGGCGGAGACCAGATCGGCGGCCTGATCCTGCTGCGCGACGTGACCGACCTGCGCCGGCGTGACCGGGAGCTGGTGACCAAGGACGCCACGATCCGCGAGATCCACCACCGGGTGAAGAACAACCTGCAGACGGTGGCCGCGCTGCTGCGTCTCCAGGCGCGCCGCATCGACGGGACCGAGGCGACGGCAGCCCTCGAGGAGGCGGTACGCCGGGTCGGGTCGATCGCGATCGTGCACGAGACGCTGAGCCAGACCGCGGAGGAGGCCGTCGCCTTCGACGACATCGCCGACCGGCTGGCTCGGCTGGTGACCGACGTCGGCGCCACCACGGCGGCCGTGGAGGTGCGCCGGGAGGGAGCCTTCGGCGAGCTCGACTCCGAGCAGGCGACGCCGCTTGCCATGGTGGTCATGGAGCTGATGCAGAACGCCGCGGAGCACGGGTTCGACCCGGGTCAGGAGGGCCGGATCGTGCTGGCCGCCCAACGCCGCGGTGGCACCCTCGAGGTGACCGTCAGCGACGACGGCCGTGGCCTGCCCGAGGGCTTCGACCTCGACACCTCCAGCAGCCTGGGCCTCTCGATCGTGCGCACCCTGGTGGAGTCCGAGCTCCGGGGGCACCTGACCCTGGGGCACGGACCCGAGGGCGGCACCCGGGCCGACCTGGTCCTCCCGCTCGACTGAGGCGAGGCGGTCGGGCGTGCCGGGAGCCCTGAGGAGACCGGATCAGACCGAGGTGCGGACGCGGGCCCGGGCGTTGCGTCGCTTCAGCGCACGACGCTCGTCCTCGCTCAGGCCACCCCAGACGCCATGGTCCTGTCCTGCCTCCAGCGCCCACGCGAGACACTGCTCGCGCACGTCGCAGCGTCGGCAGACCTGTTTGGCTTCCTCGATCTGGAGGATCGCCGGACCGGTGTTGCCGATCGGGAAGAACAGCTCCGGATCCTCGTCGAGGCATGCGGAACGATGACGCCAATCCATGGGTGGGGATGTCCTCTTTCGTCCGACTTGTGCACCCGGGTTCCGGGCACACCTGAAACCGCAAAAGTGAACGGTTTCACGATCGCTCCGGCTAGGTTTCCAAGGAAACGGTCCCGAATCAAGGGTTGTGACGGGTCTGATGGATCACAGGGGATGATCGCAGGTCACCGGGAATAAGTCACCCGTCGCGGGACCGTCCGGTGTAAGGGGCCCGGGCGGGCCGGAGCCGATGGGCGGGCGCCGCCTAGGCTGGGCCGGTGACCGAGCACGACTCCTCCCCAGCAGCACAGCACCCTCCCGCCCCGTTGGTGGTGGCCGCGTCCCTCGTGGCGGTGCAGGGGATGGCACTGCTGATGGTCGCTGCCCTCGAGGTCGCCGCGACCACCGAGGAGCGCCGGTCGCTGGGACTGTCCACGGCGGTGTTCTTCACCGGCTACGGCGTGCTGCTGCTGGTCGGCGCCGCGGCGCTCTGGCGCCGTGCCGGGTGGGCTCGCGGGCTGGTCCTGCTCACCCAGCTGATCACCCTGGGGTTGGCCTGGACCCTGCGCGACCAGGTGGCGGTCGCGCTCGGTCTCGCTGTGGTCGCCCTGGTCGCGCTGGCGGGGGTGGTGCACCCGGCCACCACCGAGGCGCTCGCGCACGCCGATGCCCACGCCGATGACCGCGCCGATGGTCAGGAGTGACGGCGCGGCCGGTGCCGAGGGCTGAGGAGCGAGGGCGGAGGCGCGGCTACTCCTGCTCCAGGGACTGACGCAACTGCGCCAGGGTGCGGGTGAGCAGCCGGGACACGTGCATCTGCGAGACCCCGATCTCGGCGGCGATCTGCGACTGGGTCATGTTCTTGAAGAAGCGCAGCAGCAGGATCTTCTTCTCGCGCGCCGGCAGGCTCTCCAGGAGCGGCTTGATCGACTCGCGCAGCTCGACGTGCTCGAGGCCCTCGTCGTCGACGCCGAGCGCGTCCAGCATGCTCTGCCCGGCGCCGTCCTCGCCGTCGTCGGTGGCGTCGAGGCTCAGCGTCGAGTAGGCGTTGCTCGACTCCATGCCCTCGACGATCTCCTCCACCGAGCAGCCGATCGCCTCGGCGAGCTCCCGCGGTGTCGGCGACCGGCCCAGGCTCTGGGTCAGCTCCGCGGTGGCGCTGGTGATCTGCATGCGCAGCTCCTGCAGCCGCCGGGGGACCCGGATCGCCCACCCCTTGTCGCGGAAGTAGCGCTTGATCTCGCCGATGATGGTGGGGGTGGCGTAGGTCGAGAACTCGACGCCGCGCTCGGTGTCGAAGCGGTCGATCGACTTGATCAGGCCGATCGTGCCGACCTGGACCAGGTCCTCGAAGGGCTCGCCCCGGTTGCGGAAGCGGCGGGCGCAGTGCTCCACGAGCGGGAGGTGCAGGTGGACGAGCGCCTCGCGGGCGCCGTCGCGCGCGGGCGGAGAGGCGCTCTCGTCACGGAACTCGACGAAGAGCTCCGCGGACCGCGCGCGGGTCCGCTCCAGGGCCGTCGGAGGTGCGCTGTCCCGAGAGGTCTCCGGGGTCATCTCACGCCCCGGCGTCGCGCTCGAGAGCGGACAGCACCGTCGCTCGAACGCTGAACCGACTCGCTGTCGCGTCGATCGACGCCTCCTCGGCGAGCACGGCGAGCACCTGCCAGCCGAAGCTCTCGTAGTCGGCCGAGGCCGGCATCGAGGTCTCCGTGGCGACCTCGAGGCTCAGCCGGTCGGTGTGGCTGAGGTCGAAGGTGCAGGTGAGCACACCGCCCTCGGCGGCGCGCTCGAGGACCAGGGAAGCGGCCTCGCTGACCACCATGCGGAGGTCCTCGATGTCGTCCATCGTGAAGTCCAGGCGGGCCGCCAGGCCGGCGGCGAGGGTGCGGAGCACGGAGGCGTAGGCCCCGTCGGCCGGGAGCCTGAGCTCGACGGTCGGCTGTGCGCCCGCGCCGTGGGCGCCCTCCACGGCGAGGCTGCTCGTCCCGGACATCAGATCCTCCGTGTGGTCGACGACGGGTGGACCGTGGTGGGCCACCGGTGTGCAGAGCCTACGACAGCGGCCGCCGGGTCGAGCCCGGCGGCCGCTGTCGGGTAGGTACTGCAGAGATCAGGTCAGGCTGCCGAGCTCAGCCCCGGCAGACCCGGGAGGCCCGGAAGCTCGGGGAGGCCACTGCCGAGCAGTGCCTCGAGCAGGTCGACCAGGCCCGGGCCGAGCGGTGCGGGCAGGGCGCCGACGATGCCGCTCAGCAGGTCGACCAGCGCGTCGAGGGCCGACGCCGGGTCGGTCGGGTCGGTCTCGAGCAGGGCTGCGAGACCGTCGCAGACCTCCTGCGGCACGCCGTTGTCGCAGAGCAGCTGGATCTGGTCAGCGGGGTTGCCGCCGGGGATCAGCCCGGCCAACGCGTCGCAGAGCGCCTGGGGGATGCCGGCATCGCACAGCGCCTGGATCGGGCTGTCGGTGTTGCCGCCGCCGCCCTGGTGGTTGGCGCGGCACTTGCGCAGGGCCTTCTTGGCCTTGTTGTGGCGCTTCTTGGACTGCTTGACCTTCTTCTGGTTCTTCTTGACCCACTTGCGGTTGTGGTGCCGCTTGGACTTCTTGACCTTCTTCTTGTTCTTGTTGACGGCCTTCTTGGTCCGCTTGACCTTCTGCCGCTGCTTGGCGCACGGGGCGGCCTTCGCCGCCGTCGGCGCAGCGGGCGCGGAGCTGGGGGCCGGCGCCGCCTGGGCCGGACTCGACGCGCCGACGGCGACGAACGAGAGACCGAGCGCGAGCGCCAGGCTGAGCAGGATCTTCATCAGGTTGCGATGCATTGCGGGTTACTCCCTCCAGAGTCGGCCGCCGGTTCCTTGCTCCACGGAGAACGGCGGACCAGTAATCCGAGCGCGTGCTCGACGGTGGCCGCACGCTAGCCCTGAACCGAGGAACCCGAGACCTAGATCACAGAATTCGCGTACGTCCCTCCCAACGCCTGCCGGGCGCCGGGGTTACGAGTCCGCGCGGAGAAATCTCTCCGCCTCGCGCACGGGGGGAGACGCGAGGGAGGGCGGGGCGCGGATCCCGGACCCGAGAAATGCAGAACGCCCCGAGACCCGGGCGGGTCTCGAGGCGTTCGGTGGAGCTGTCAGCTCACTTCTTCGTCTCCCAGAAGATCTCGGCGATCTCGTCGATCTTGGCGAGGAGTTGGTCGGCGGCCTCGGCGTCCATCGTGCCCTTGGTGCCGGCCGCGCCGGCGAGCTTGGTGGCCTCGTTGACGAGGGTGTGCAGCTGCGGGTACTTCTCGAAGTGCGGCGGCTTGAAGTAGTCGGTCCACAGCACCCAGAGGTGGTGCTTGACCAGCTCGGAGCGCTGCTCCTTGATCAGCACGGCACGGGTGCGGAAGTCCGGGTCGTCGCTGTCGGCGGCCTTGGCGATGACGGCCTTGACCGACTCGGCCTCGATCCGGGCCTGGGCCGGGTCGTAGACCCCACAAGGGAGGTCGCAGTGGGCGGAGACGTCGATCGTGCGGGCGAAAAGTCGGGAGAGCATGCCTGATCCTCTCTGGCGATCACCGGGTGGTGACGCGCGTTCTCACGGTTGATTGATGCTGCCTGCGACACTACTCGTCGTGGCGAGACGAGCAACGGCGGACCGGCCCGAAGGCCCGGATCGAGCCGGATCCGGCCCCCTGGAGCGGCGTCTGCCCCGGGTCGGGATGGCGGTCGTGCACGGCGAGTCGATGCGCCCCACGCTGGCCCCCGGCGACCGGCTCCTGGTCCGGTACGACGTCGAGCCCCGCGCCGGCGACGTCGTGGTCGCCCGGTTCCCCGACGGGGCGGTGGTGGTCAAGCGGGCGGTCGAGCGGCGTCGTACCGGGTGGTGGCTGGTGGGCGACGCGGCGCCGGTGGGTGTCGACTCGCGTCACCGCGGGCCGATCCCGGACGAGCGGATCCTCGGAGTGGTGCGCGCGCGTGTCTGGCCGCGGCCGCGCCGTCGGCTGCCGGCACCCTCCGGAACGGCCGGGCGCGACTGATCGGGCGGGACCGGTCGGACCCTCCGGCGGAGGTGGGCCCAGTGGGCGGGACCCGGCGGACCCGCCGAGGACATGTGCCAAACTCGTACCTCGTGGCTGCTGACGTTCCGACCCCTCCCTCCCACCCTCGCGCGGGTGAACCGGTCTTCGACCTCCACGTGGGCGGCAAGCTCGAGACCGTGGCGACGGCCGAGGTGGCGACCAAGGACCAGCTCTCTCTCGCCTACACCCCCGGCGTGGCCGAGGTGTGCGAGGCGATCGCAGCCGATCCCGCGATGACGCAGCACTACACGTGGGTGCCGAACACGGTCGCGATCGTCACCGACGGCACCGCGGTGCTGGGCCTCGGTGACATCGGTCCCGCCGCCGCCATGCCGGTGATGGAGGGCAAGGCCGTCCTCTTCAAGCAGTTCGGCGGCGTCGACGGCGTGCCCATCTGCCTGGCCACCACCGACGTGGACGAGATCATCGAGACGGTCGTGCGGCTCGCGCCGAGCTTCGGCGGCGTCAACCTCGAGGACATCTCCGCCCCGCGGTGCTTCGAGATCGAGGACCGGCTCAAGGAGCGCCTCGACATCCCCGTCTTCCACGACGACCAGCACGGGACCGCCGTGGTCACCCTGGCGGCCCTGGTCAACGCGCTCAAGCTCACCGGGCGCAGCGCCGACCGGACCCGGGTGGTGATCTCCGGAGCCGGCGCCGCCGGTGTCGCGATCGCCAAGATCCTGCTCGCGGCCGGCATCGAGGACATCGTGGTGACCGACCGCAAGGGAGTCGTCTCCTCCGACCGGCACGACCTCACCCCGGTCAAGAAGGAGCTCGCGCAGCTCACCGCGGACCGCACCGGTCGCAGCGGCAGCCTCGCCGACGCGTTCGCCGGCGCCGACGTCTACGTGGGCGTCTCCGGTGGCACGATCCCCGAGGAGATCGTCGCCACGATGGCCGACGACGCGATCATCTTCGCGATGGCGAACCCGAACCCGGAGGTGCACCCGGACGTGGCGCACCGGCACGCGCGGATCGTGGCGACCGGCCGGTCGGACTTCCCGAACCAGATCAACAACGTGCTCGCCTTCCCCGGCATCTTCCGGGGCGCCTTCGACGCGCGGGCCTCCGCGATCACCGAGGGGATGAAGGTCGCCGCCGCCGACGCGCTCGCCGCGCTGGTCGGCGACGACCTCACCGAGGACCTGGTGATCCCCTCGCCGTTCGACCCGCGGGTCGGTCCCGCGGTCGCCGCTGCGGTGGCCGATGCGGCCCGACGTGACGGGGTCGCCCGCGCCTGAGCGGTGCGGGCCCCGGCTACGGCTGTGACCCATCCGACGTCGGCACGCCCACCGGGCGCCGCGTCCGCTCGCTAGTCTCGCGGCCATGTTCGCCGTGTACGCCGAGTCCTTCCACCCCGACGACCCGCTCGCCGGACTGGTGGTCGGCGAGCGCCCGGAGCCCTCCGCGCCGGACGGGTGGACGACGGTGACGGTGAAGGCGGCCTCCCTCAACCACCACGACCTGTGGACCCTGCGCGGGGTCGGGATCAAGGCGGAGCGGCTCCCGATGATCCTGGGCTGCGACGCCTCGGGTCTGGACGAGGACGGCAACGAGGTGATCGTGCACGCGGTCATCTCGGACCCGGACTGGTCCGGCGACGAGACCCTCGACCCCGACCGGTCGCTGCTGACCGAGGTGCATCAGGGCACCTTCGCCGAGAAGGTCGCGGTGCCGCGGCGCAACGTGATCGCCAAGCCGCCGTCGCTGTCGTTCGCGGAGGCGGCTTGCGTGCCGACCGCCTGGCTCACCGCCTACCGGATGCTCTTCGTCCAGGGGCGGATGGTGCCGGGGGAGTCGGTCCTGGTGCAGGGCGCGGGGGGTGGCATGGCGACCGCGCTGATCGTGCTGGCGCGGGCCGGCGGCCTCAAGGTGGTCGCGACCAGCCGCGACGAGGCGAAGCTGGCCCGTGCCGCCGAGCTGGGGGCCCACGAGACCTACCTGTCCGGGACGCGGCTGCCGGCCAAGGTCGACGCGGTGATGGAGACCGTGGGCCGGGCGACCTGGGAGCACTCGGTCCGCTCGCTGCGCCCGGGCGGCCGCCTGGTCACCTCCGGGGCGACCTCCGGCCCGCGGCTCGACGACGCGATGCTCCCGCAGATCTTCTTCAAGCAGCTGAGCGTGATCGGCTCGACGATGGGCACCCGTGGCGAGCTGGCCGCGCTGGTGGCGATGCTGGAGGCGACCGGCACCCGCCCGCTGGTGGACCGGGCACTGCCGATGGACCGGGCCCGGGAGGGACTCGAGGCGATGGCCGCGGGCGACCTCTTCGGCAAGATCGTGCTGACCCGTTGACCGGAGCGGCGACCGACCCCGGTCCCGCATCGTTCGGCCGCGGGTCGATATTCGTTCGCGGGAATACCGCAGCGTCGGTGAGCATTGCTGCTCGTGACCGGGCGCCCGCGTTCGTCGCCCGCGGCAGCAGCCGCGGTGGACCGGTCACCGATGAGGAAGCCCGTCCCGGGCGGTCGTATCGGTGACCCGCCGTTCGTGGCACAGGCGAACCCGTCGACCGACGCCGCCGGCCGTGCACCGGATGCGTCGCGGGCCACGTCGTACCGGGCGATCGGCCCCTGACAGCGAAGAGGACCCAGCATGAGTGCGCCCACCGACCCGACCACCACCTCGCCCCGCCCGGAGCCGGGTGAGCCCGGCGACGCGGACCTGGCCGAGTTCGAGAACGAGTTCGCGCCGTCCGGACGGACGCCGCTGGTGATCGTGCTGCTGGTCGCGGCGACGTTCGTGGTCATCCTCAACGAGACCATCATGGTCAACGCGATTCCGCGGCTGATGGCCGACTTCGGCGTCAGCGAGCGGTCCGCGCAGTGGCTCTCGACGGTCTTCATGCTGACCATGGCCGCGGTGATCCCGGTGACCGGCTGGTTCCTGCAGCGGGTGACGACCCGGGTCGCCTACGGCTCGGCGATGATCACCTTCACCATCGGCACCGCGATCGCCGCGGTTGCGCCCAGCTTCGAGGTTCTCCTGGTCGGCCGCGTCGTCCAGGCCGCCGGCACCGCGGTGATGATGCCGCTGCTGATGACGACGCTGATGACCGTCGTCGCGCCCCAGGACCGCGGGCGGGTGATGGGCAACGTGACGCTGGCGATGTCCTGCGCGCCGGCGATGGGCCCGGCCGTCTCCGGGGTGATCCTGGAACTCGGCTCGTGGCGGCTGATCTTCGTGTTCGTGCTGCCGATCGCCGTCCTGGTCGGGCTGTGGGGGATGCGCCTGCTGGAGAACGTCGGGGAGCCGACCGGGGGAGCCCGTCCTGGCTCAGCGTGGTGCTGGCGGCGGGTGGCTTCAGCAGCCTGGTCTACGGACTGAGCAGGCTGGGCGTCGGCTCGTGGATCCAGCCGGCGGCGTTCATCGGCGTCGGCGTGGCGATGGTCGTGGCGTTCGCCGTCTACCAGGTGGTGCTGCAGCGCACCGACTCGCCACTGCTCGACCTGCGGACCCTCACCCACCGCACCTACGCGCTGTCGCTGGTGCTGATGTCGGCCGGCTTCATGGCGTTCCTCGGCTCGATGATCCTGCTGCCGCTCTACCTGCAGACGCTGCGCGGTCTGAGCGAGCTGGAGGCCGGCCTCCTGGTCATGCCGGGTGGAATCGTGATGGGCCTGCTCGGCCCGCAGGTCGGCAAGCTCTACGACCGGTTCGGCTCGCGGCCGCTGGTGATCCCGGGCTCGATCGGCATGGTGGTCGCGCTCGGGCTGCTGACCCGGCTCGCCCTGGACACCCCGTTCGGCGTGGTCCTGGCGATCCACATGGTCCTGATGATCTGCCTGGCGATGGTCTTCACCCCGGTGTTCACCCTCGGCCTCGGTGACCTCCCGCCGCACCTCTACTCGCACGGCAGCTCCCTGCTGGGCACCCTCCAGCAGGTCGCCGGCGCGATCGGGACCGCGGCACTGATCGTGGTGATGGACAACCGTGCGGACAGCCTGCTGGCCGGCGGGGCGGATCCGGTCGACGCGGCGATGGGAGGCCTGCAGTGGGCCTTCGCCGGGGGCGCGCTGATCGCGGTCGTGGTGGTCGTCACCGCGGTCCTGCTGCCGTCGAAGGTCGAGGCGCCCGAGGGCGTGCCGGCGGCGCACTGACCCGCCGGCCCGGGCGGGGCCGCGGGTCCGATCAGGCCGGGTGCCAGTTGGCGGCGCCGACCAGCGTCATCCGCAGCTGAGCGCGAGCGGTGGCGGCGACGGCGGACTCCGCGGGGGAGCCTGCCTCGGTGCCGACCAGCTTCTCCGCGGTGGTGACCATCGCGGAGACGATCAGGTCGGAGAGGATGCGGAGGTCCTCGGCCGCCCAGGTGTCGGTCCCGGGCAGGTGCGCCAGGTCGGTGGCCAGCTCGCGCTCGAAGAGTCCGATGCCGGTCGCGATGGCGTCCCGTACGGCGGGTGGTCCGGCCATCCGCTCCCGGGCGATGAAGGTGAAGTGGCGCCGCTGGCGTCGTACGTGGTCGACCAGGACGGCCACCGAGGCGTCGATGATCGCGGCGTAGGAGGGCCCCGGTCCGCGCCGCACGTCCCGCAGCACGCCGCGCAGCGTCGCGAGCGACTCCTCGACCAGCGCCAGGCCCAGGTCCTCGATCGAGGCGAAGTGACGGTAGAACGCGGTCGGCACGATGCCGACCTCCTTGGCGACCTGGCGCAGTGAGAGGGCCGCCAGCGGGGCGTCCTCGCAGAGCCCGAGCGCCGCGTCGAGGACGGCGCGGCGGGTGCGCTCCTTCTGCTCGGCGCGGGTCAGCGGGGAGGTGGTCACGCCGGCATCCTACGCCGGTGCACATGTGTGCACTCTCACTGCCGACGGCTGTTGACCGCGACGCGTCGTCGCGGGCATCCTTTGGGTGTACGGATGTTCACCGAAACTCGGTCGAGCATCGTTCGACACCCAGGAGGTGCCATGACGGCCCTGACCGCCGAACCGATCGGACGGGTGCTCCGCTCCCGCCTGGTCGCTGCCCTCACCGCACCGCACGGCGTGGACCGCTACCTCGAGCAGTTCAACCCGATGTGGGCTGCCCACGAGGTGCGGGCGCGCATCGTCGACATCCGCCGGGAGACGTCCGCCGAGGGCGACGCGCCCGTCGCCACCCTGACCCTCCGGCCCACGACGAGCTGGCGCGGACACCGCGCCGGGCAGCACGTCCTCGTCGGCGTCGAGATGCCCGGCGCGGCCAAGCGGCTCACCCGGGCGTTCTCCATCTCCTCGGCGGCGTCCGCGCCCGGTGACGAGTTCACGCTGACCGTCCGCGCGCACGCGGAGGGCCAGGTGTCGTCGTACCTGGTCGAAGGGGCGGAGCCCGGCGAGATCGTGCACCTGAGCCAGGCGCGCGGAGAGTTCACCCTCTCCGAGAGTCCGGCGACCCCCACCAACAACCACCTGCTCTTCATCACCGGCGGCTCCGGGATCACCCCGGCCATGTCCATGCTGCGCACCCTCCTCCGGGACGGGTACGACGGCCACGCCGGCCGCCGAGTGACCTTCCTGCACTACGCGCGCAGCCTCGAGGACCAGATCTTCGCCGACGAGCTGGCTGCGATCGCCGAGGCCGACAACGGGGTCACGGTGCACCTTCGCCACGGCGACCACCGCTTCAGCGAATTCGAGCTGCGCCGTCTGGTGCCCGACTACGCCGACGTCGACACCTGGCTGTGCGGTCCTGCGGGCCTCGTCGAGCTGGTCACCGACGCCTACCGGGACTCGTCGCGGCTGCGGATGGAGTTCTTCAAGCCGTCCGTCGCCCGGGCCGCCGGCGACGAGGACGACGTGGACGGGGTGGTGACCTTCGCGCGCTCGGCGGTGTCGGGCGCGGCGGGCACCGCCACCCTGCTCGAGCAGGCCGAGGAGCTCGGCCTGCGTCCGGAGTTCGGATGCCGGATGGGCATCTGCTTCTCCTGCACCGCGACCAAGACGGCCGGCACCACCCGCAACGTGCTGACCGGCGAGGAGTCCTCGCTGCCGGACGAGGAGATCCGGATCTGCGTGACCCGCCCCGTCGGTGACTGCCAGGTCGACCTCTAGGCGCGCGCTCCGCGATGCGCACTCCCCAGCACACGCTCCCCACCCTTCGAGAGGTGAACCAGATGACCACGAACAGCACAACGACCGCCCGCCGGACCGCCGCGCCGGCGGCGAACGAGGACACTCCGCACAGCCGGATCGCCGCGCGGGTCGGGATGACACCCGAGCAACTGCAGGCCTTCGGCGACGAGATGGACGCGATCCGCCAGCGGGTCATCGCCGACCTCGGCGAGGAGGACGCCACCTACATCCGCAACGTGGTGAAGGCCCAGCGCCGGTTCGAGGTGGCCGGGCGCGCGCTGTTCTACCTGCCGCCCGCCTGGCCGCTCGCGGTGGCGTCGCTGAGCATCTCCAAGATCCTGGACAACATGGAGATCGGCCACAACGTGATGCACGGCCAGTACGACTGGATGGGCGATCCCGCGTTGTCCTCGCGGATGTTCGACTGGGACACGGTCTGCCCGGGCGAGCAGTGGAAGTACAGCCACAACTACATCCACCACACCTTCACCAACATCGTCGGCAAGGACCGCGACGTGGGTTACGGCATCCTGCGGATGGATCCGGACCAGAAGTGGCATCCCTACTACCTGGGCAACCCGGTCTACGCGCTGCTCCTGATGCTGCTCTTCGAGTGGGGCGTGGCCCTGCACGACCTCGAGGTGGAGAACATCGTCGCCGGCCGGCGGTCGCTCGCGGACAACAAGCCGCTCTACCCCGGCCTGATCCGCAAGATCCGGCGCCAGGCGGTCAAGGACTACCTGCTCTTCCCGGCGCTGACCGGTCCGCTGTTCCCGTTGACCTTCGCCGGCAACGCCACGGCGAACCTGATCCGCAACATCTGGGCGTTCAACATCATCTTCTGCGGCCACTTCCCGGCCGGGGTCGCCTCGTTCTCCGTCGAGGAGACCGAGGACGAGAGCCGCGGGCAGTGGTACCTGCGCCAGCTGCTCGGCTCGGCGAACATCACCGGCAGCCGGCTCTTCCACCTGATGTCGGGCAACCTGTCGCACCAGATCGAGCACCACCTCTTCCCCGACCTCCCGGCGCGCCGCTACCCGCAGATCGCCGAGGAGGTGCGCGAGATCTGCGAACGCTACGGCCTGGACTACAACACCGGTCCGCTGCACCGGCAGCTGCTGAGCGTGGCCCGCAAGATCTGCCGGCTCGCCCTGCCCGGGCGCCGCTCCCCGGAGCCGGCGCCCACCCCCGCCGAGCAGCCCCTGGCGGCCTGAGGGCGCACGCGGGAGACTGGTGACATGACCGACGGACGCGACCACCTCAGCCGGGGCGAGATCACCAAGGACGCGTTGCAGGCAGGCGCCCAGGCCGCCTCGCACACGGTGGGGGAGGTCGCCACGATCATCACCCGCGCCGTGGGCGACGTCGCGGCAGCCGTGGGGGGACTGGCGACCGAGCTGTTCGAGATCCGGGACTCCTCACGCCGCGCCTCGTCCGATCACCACGACGCTGGGGGCGACGCTGGGGGCGACGAATGAGGCGCGACCGATGAGGGGCGATTGAGAGCACCGCCCGCGCCCGTGCCAGCACGACGAAGCCGCCGCCGGAGCATCTCCGGCGGCGGCTTCGTGCAGGGTGGGACCCGAGCGCGGCGGGCGATCAGTCCTCGGGGTCGTCCAACCGCGCCAGCCAGGTGGCGAACCGCTCCACCGCGGTCTCGAACTCCGGGTGGGTGTCGGTGAACTCCTGCAGCCGCTCGCCCAGCCACGCCAGGGTGACCTCCTCGTCACCCCGGCGCTTCTGGAGCTCCTCGATCCCGCGATCGGTGAAGTACATCGTCGATCGGGGTGGTCAGGCGAACGCGCGGTTGACCAGGTCCTTCTGCTCCTCCATGTGGCGCTTGGCGGCGCCGACGGAGGGGGAGGAGGACGGGGCGCGGCTGATCAGGTCGACCTGGTGGCCGATCCCCGGGAACACGTTGAGCCCGTAGTAGGGCCACGGGCCCATGTTCGCGGGCTCGTCCTGGACCCAACGGACGTTCTCGAGGTTGGGGAACCGCTTGATCTCGGCGGCGATGTCCTCGGCCGGCTCCGGGTAGAGCTGCTCGACCCGGGCGATCGCGAACCGTCCGCCGTCCTCGCGCTTGTTGCGCTCGACCATCAGGTCCCAGGTGATCCGGCCCGAGCAGAGCAGCAGGGTGTCGACCTGGTCCGCGTCGGCGGCGTCGTCGGTGATCAGCGGCCGGAAGCCGTTCTCGGTGAAGTCGGCCGGCTGCGACGCGGCCTCCTTGCGCCGGAGCATGGACTTCGGCGTGAACACGATCAGGGGCTTGTGCTCGTCGCCGAGGGAGTGACGACGCAGCAGGTGGAAGTGCGATGCCGGGGTGGACGGCTGAGCCACGACCATGGCCTCGTCGGCGCAGAGCGTGAGGAACCGCTCGATCCGTGCCGAGGAGTGGTCCGGACCCTGGCCCTCGTAGCCGTGCGGGAGGAGCAGCACGACACCCGAGTCCTGGCCCCACTTGGTCTTGCCCGAGGAGATGTACTCGTCGATGACGGTCTGGGCGCCGTTGACGAAGTCGCCGAACTGCGCCTCCCAGAGCACCAGCGCGTCCGGACGTGCCACCGAGTAGCCGTACTCGAAGCCGAGGGCGGCGTACTCCGAGAGCAGGCTGTCGTAGACGAAGAACTTCGCCTGGTCGTCGGTCAGGTTGGACAGCGGCGTCCACTCGTCGGCGTTGATCCGGTCGATGATCGTGGCGAACCGCTGCACGAAGGTGCCGCGACGGCTGTCCTGTCCGGCCAGACGCACCGGGCGTCCGTCCATCAGCAGCGAGCCGAAGGCGAGGATCTCGCCGGTGGCCCAGTCGATCGGACCGTCGGTGATCGCGGCGGCACGGCGCTGGAGCTGGGGCATCACCTTCGGGTGCACGGTGAACCCCTCGGGCGGGGTCACGTAGGCGTCGGAGATCCGCTTGAGCACCTCTCGGGTGATCGCGGTCTCGGTGTCGCCGGCCGGCTTCTCCGGGTACTCCGGCACCGTGGTCCACTCCGACGGTGCCGAGGTGGCCTCACGGACCTCGGTGAAGACCCGCTCGAGCTGCTGCTGGTAGTCGCGGAGGACCTGCTCGGCCTCCTCGATGGTGATGTCGCCACGCCCGATCAGGGACTCGGTGTAGAGCTTGCGCACCGAGCGCTTCTGCTCGATCAGGTCGTACATCAGCGGCTGGGTGAAGCTCGGGTCGTCGCCCTCGTTGTGACCGCGCCGGCGGTAGCAGACGAGGTCGATCACGACGTCCTTGTTGAAGGCCTGGCGGTACTCGAAGGCGAGCCGAGCGACGCGGATGCACGCCTCCGGGTCGTCGCCGTTCACGTGGAAGATCGGGGCCTGCACCATCCGGGCCACGTCGGTCGCGTAGAGGGAGGACCGCGAGGAGCCGGGGGAGGTGGTGAACCCGACCTGGTTGTTGATCACCACGTGCACGGTGCCGCCGGTGCGGTAGCCGCGCAGCTGCGAGAGGTTCAGCGTCTCCGCGACCACGCCCTGGCCGGCGAACGCGGCGTCGCCGTGCAGCAGCACGGGCAGCACCGGGAAGCCCTCGCCCTGGTCCAGCACGTCCTGCTTGGCGCGGGCGATGCCCTCCAGCACGGGGTCCACGGTCTCGAGGTGCGAGGGGTTGGCCGCGACGGAGACCTTGATGGTCTCGCCGGTGCCGGCGCTGAACTCGCCCTCCGCGCCGAGGTGGTACTTGACGTCGCCGGAGCCCTGCACCGTCCGCGGGTCGATGTTGCCCTCGAACTCGCGGAAGATCTGGTTGTAGGACTTGCCGACGATGTTGGCCAGCACGTTGAGCCGGCCGCGGTGGGCCATGCCGATCGCGACCTCGTCGAGGCCCTCCTGGGCGGCGGCCTCGGCGATCTCGTCGACCACCGGGATGGTGGTCTCGCCACCCTCGAGCGAGAAGCGCTTCTGGCCGACGAACTTGGTCTGCAGGAAGGTCTCGAACGCCTCGGCCTGGTTCAGCTTGAGCAGGATCCGGAGCTGCTCCTCGCGGGGAGGCTTGGTGTGCGGCTGCTCCACCCGCTCCTGGATCCAGCGGCGCTGCTCCGGGTCCATGATGTGCATGTACTCGATGCCGGTGGTGCGGCAGTAGGAGTCGCGCAGGATGCCGAGGATGTGGCGCAGCTTCATGAAGCGGCGGTCGGAGCCGCCGAAGGAACCGGTCGGGAACTCCCGGTCGAGGTCCCACAGCGTCAGGCCGTGGGACTCGATGCGCAGGTCGGGGTGGCTGCGCTGCTTGTACTCCAGCGGGTCGGTGTCGGCCATCAGGTGACCGCGCACGCGGTAGGCGTGGATCAGCTCGAGGATCCGCGCCTGCTTGTCGATCTCGTCGTCGTGCGAGGTCGCGATGTCGGCGTTCCAGCGGATCGGCTCGTACGGGATCCGCAGGGCGCGGAAGATCTCGTCGTAGAAGCCCTCCTCGCCGAGCAGGAGCTGGTGCACGCGCTTGAGGAACTCACCCGACTGGGCGCCCTGGATGACCCGGTGGTCGTAGGTCGAGGTCATCGTCATGACCTTGCTGATGCCGTTCTTGGCGATCGCCTCCTCCGAGGCGCCCTGCCAGGCGGCGGGGTACTCCATCGCGCCGACGCCGATGATCGCGGCCTGGCCCGCCATCAGCCGGGGGACGGAGTGCACGGTGCCGAGGCCGCCGACGTTGGTCAGGCTCACCGTCGTACCGGAGAAGTCCTCCATGGACAGCTTGTTGCTCTTCGCCTTGCGGATCATGTCCTCGTAGGCGGTCCAGAAGGCGGCGAAGTCCATCGTCTCGCAGCCCTTGATCGAGGGGGCGACGAGCTGGCGGGTGCCGTCCTTCTTCTGCTGGTCGATGGCGAGGCCGAGGTTGATGTGCGCGGGGGCCACCATCGCCGGCTTGCCGTCGACCTCCTGGTAGGAGTTGTTCATCTCCGGCATCGACCTGAGGGCGCGGATCAGCGCGTAGCCGATCATGTGGGTGAACGACACCTTGCCGCCGCGGGCGCGAGCGAGGTGGCTGTTGATGACGATCCGGTTGTCCCAGAGCAGCTTGACCGGGATCTCGCGCACGGAGGTGGCCGTCGGCACGCCGAGCGA
This sequence comes from Nocardioides sambongensis, assembly GCF_006494815.1. Taxonomy (NCBI): domain Bacteria; kingdom Bacillati; phylum Actinomycetota; class Actinomycetes; order Propionibacteriales; family Nocardioidaceae; genus Nocardioides; species Nocardioides sambongensis. The sequence goes on along the minus strand of NZ_CP041091.1, from coordinate 2,029,942 downwards.
GACGTCCATGTTCTTGGCGGTGGCGGCGGGGATGCCGCGCAGCACCGTGACCCGGGGCTCGTCCGTGGCGGAGACCGGCTCGGGACGGGGAGACTCCTTCGGCGTCGGCCGGTCCTCGGTCTTGTTCGCCTCGGCGGCCGGGCTCGTCGCCGGCGCCGGCTTCGCCTTCGGGGCGGGAGCGGAGCTCTGCGGGGCGGCGGGGGCGGCCTTGGTCGTGGTGGCGGCGGGGGCCTTCGCCGGACCCTTCGTGGGGCTCTTCTCGGGAGCCTTCGCCGGGCTGCTGGTGGTGCGCGGCCCGGTCGCCGTCGAGGTGCCGTTGGTGGCCGCCGGCTTCCCGGAGAAGTAGGCGGCCCACGCAGCGTCCACGCTGCCGGGATCGGCTTCGAACCGTGCCCGCATCTCCTCGACGAGCCACTCGTTGGCTCCGAAGTCGCCACCCGTCGGCTCGACCGAGCCGTGGGAGGGAGTGGTGGACTGGTCTGACGACTGCGTCACGACGTGCTTCGCCTCTTCCGATGAACTGACCCGTGGCTTTGGAACGCTGCTGCCCGGGCACGCACACTCGTGATGCCGGGCTCGCCCCACAAGGCTAGACCCATCACCCAGCAAATGCCGCAGGTGAGACGCCGTTTACGGGACGGTGTAACCGAAGAGACAAAAACCGAACCCCAAGGAGGTCCACGCGTGCCATGTCGCAAGCTCCGCCGCGGGCTGATGGTCGCCGTCGGCGTCCTCGCCCTCGGCCCCCTCGCGGCGTGCTCCGACGACGAGGAGCCCGCCGGCCAGCCCGCGCCGTCCGAGGAGCCCACCGTGGCCGCCGAGCTGCAGGTCGAGGCCGAGCTCGGAGAGGTGCGCGGTCGGCTGGACAGGTCCGACCGTCGTGAGCTGCTCGGCTCCGTCGGCTCCGTCGTCGAGCGCTGGTGGCAGGAGGGGTACGTCGTGGTCGGGGACGAGGTCGACACGAAGGCGGCGTTCCGCGGGTTCACCCCCGTCGCGGCCCGGCAGGCGGTGCGCGAGCGCGGGGTGACCACGAACGCGACCGCGAAGGACGCCGAGGAGATGACGGTCCGCCGGAGCGTGGCGACCGTCGACGTCCTGGCGCCCGGCGGCACGCCGCGCGGGGCGACCGCCCGGGTCCGTCTGGTGATGGAGCTGACCGGGGAGGCCGAGCGCACCGAGGTCCTCACCGGCCGGGTCTTCCTCGCCCCGGCGAAGGGGGAGTGGCGGGTGTTCGGATTCGACCTGGACCGACGAGAGCGTGGAGGCAAGGCATGAGTGGTCGGAGCAGTCGCGCGCTGCGCACGCTGGTCCTGGGGCTGGTGCTGGGACTGACGATCCTGCTGATCCCGAACAGCGCGCCGGAGCCGACCCGGTTCACCCTGGTGAAGTTCCAGCACAGTGCGGGGGTCGACGTGGACCAGGAGACGGTGTGGATCCTCGCGGTGGGCTCCGACGCCCGGAAGGGGGAGGATCCGCTGCGGTCGCGCGGGGACGCCCTCCAGTTGGTCGGGATGAACACCCGGACCGGTGCGGCGACGTCGATCGGGATTCCGCGGGACAGCTGGGTGCCGATCCCCGGGGTGGGCTCCAACCGGGTGAACGCCGCGCTCTACTACGGCGGTCCGCAGCTGCTCGGTCAGACCGTCGGCGACCTCGTCGGCGTCGAGCCCGACTACCTCATGGTGACCACGTTCTGGGGGATGCGGGACATGGTGGACGACATCGGCGGGATCACCGTCCGCAACCCGCGCTACTTCTCCGACGAGTACCTGTGGCCGCAGGGCTTCGAGCAGGGCGAGCTGCGGCTCGGCGGCCACGGCGCGACCGCCTTCAGCCGGGTGCGCAAGTCGCTGGCCGGTGGGGACTTCGACCGCTCGGCGAACCAGCAGCGGGTGATGCGGGGAATCCAGGCGCGGGTCGCCCAGCGCGCCGACGAGCCGGGCTTCATCGAGGGCGGGGTCTTCAGCGTCCTGCAGCACCTGGACACCGACGCGGGACCCACCGAGCTCTTCCGGATCGCCCAGGCCGTCGCGCAGGTGGACCCGCGACGGATCACCGGCTGCGTGCTGCCCGGTGGCATCGGCAACGTGGGAGGGGCCAGCGTGGTGATCCCGGACACGGCCACCGCGAAGCGCTACGGCGACGACGCACGGAAGGACGCCTCGATCAAGCGTTGCTGACCTCTCGGCGGTCTTGACGGCCGAGAAAATGCAATTGAGAATCATTCTCATGTTGAGAGTGATGCGTATGCCGCTACCCCTGCGTCCCCCGTCCACCCGGCTCTCCGCCGGCCGCTGCGCTACGCCGTACCGCTCGTCCTCGCCACGGCGGTGCTGACCGCCTGCGGTGGGACCACCGAGCCGGCGGCCGACCCGGAGGAGGTCCCGACCCCGGCAACGCCGCCGGCCACCGAGGTCGACGGCCCCGACCGCGCCTCGCGGTGACCTACGACGGGGGAGTCCTGGTGCTCGACGCGCGGAGCGGGGAGGTGCTCCTCGACGAGGAGCGCGAGGGCTTCCTGCGCCTCAACCCGGCCGGGGACGACCGTCACGTGCTGATCTCCGCGACCGGTGGCTTCGCCGCCCTCGACCTGGCCTCGTGGACCGAGGCGCACGGGGACCACGGTCACTCCTGGACCAGCGCCCCGCGGATGACCGACTTCACCATCGCCGCCGAGGAGCCCGGGCACGTCGTGGTGCACGACGGCATCACCACCACCTTCGACGACGCCACCGGGGTCGCGACGTCGTACGCCGGTGCGGGGCTGGCCGATGCGATCGCCGACGGCCAGGGCCCGGAGACCGCCGTGCACCAGGCGGCCGAGGCGCACCACGGGGTCGCCGTGGTCGACGGGCACGGCAACGTCGCGATGAGCGTCGGCGACGAGGTCGCCCGCAGCGGGCTGGCGCTGACCACCTCGATGGGTGCCGAGCTCGCGGCGAGCGACGCCTGTCCCGGCCTGCACGGCGAGGCGACCGCTGGTGACACGCTCCTGTTCGGCTGCGAGGACGGCGCCCTGATCCTGGACGGGACGACGATCACCAAGGTGGACGCGCCCGGGGACTACGGTCGGATCGGGAACCAGGCCGGCCACGACACGTCGAGGTACGTGCTCGGCGACTTCAAGGTCGACCCGGACGCGGAGCTCGAGCGGCCCCGCCGGGTCAGCGTCGTCGACACGCGCGCGGGCGTTCTCGACCTCGTCGACCTGCCGGCCAGCTACAGCTTCCGGTCGCTGGGCCGCACCCCCGACGGGGACGGGCTGGTGCTGGGCGCCGACGGGGTGCTGCGCAGGATCGACATGGCCCGGGCCGAGGTCGTGCAGACCGTCGCGGTGACCGAGCCCTGGCGCGAGCCGCGCGACTGGCAGCAGCCGCGTCCCACGCTGGCCGTGGTCGGCGACCGCGCCTACGTCACCGATCCGGCGCGCGAGGAGATCCACGTCGTCGACCTGCGGCACTCCGAGGTCGTGGACAGCCTGCCGGTGCCGCAGACGCCCAACGAGATCCTCGGCGTCACCGGCTGACGGACCGCCCGGGAGGTCAGCCGGTGGCCTCCCGGGCCCCGCGTCCGGCCAGCTCGTCGGCACGTTCGTTGCCGGGGTCGCCGGCATGCCCCTTGACCCAGTGCCAGGAGACCTCGTGCTCCGCGGCCGCCGCGACCAGGCGCCGCCAGAGGTCCTCGTTCTTCACCGGCTGCTTCGCGGCCGTCCGCCAGCCGTTGGACTCCCACTTCGCGACCCAGGAGAGGATCCCGTTGCGGACATAGCTGCTGTCCGTGTAGAGGTCCACGCGCGAGCGCCGGTTGAGCGTCTCGAGCGCCTGGATGGCCGCCATCAGCTCCATCCGGTTGTTGGTGGTGGCCGGCTCGCCGCCGTACAGCTCGCGCTCGTGGCCACCGTAGGTCATCAACACCCCCCAACCGCCGGGGCCGGGGTTCCCGTGGCAGGCGCCGTCGGTGTAGACGGTGACGGCGGTGTCGGTCGGCGTGCGGTCGGTGGGAGAGGCATCAGCGGGCACCTGCGGATCGTAGTGGCGGGCCACTCTGGCAGGCTCACCGCGTGCGGTGGACGGGGATCCGGAGTGCCGGGACGACCGGCGTCATGGTGCTCGCCGCGCTGACCGGGTGCGTCGCGGACCCGGCGGAGCCGCCCGAGCCCACTCCCGCCCCGAGGGCTCGCCCGACCCCTCGCCGCCCGCCGGTGACGGTGCATCGGTCCGCGACCGTCCGACGGTCCAGGAGGTCCGACGTGCCGAGCGCGCGCTCGGCCGGCTCGCCGCCGTGGACCGCGACCCGGCCGGTCTTCCGGACTACCAGCGCGAGGCCTTCGGCAGCGACTGGGCCGACGTCGACGGCAACGGCTGCAACCAGCGCGACGACGTCCTGCTGCGCGACGCCGTGCCCGGAACGGTGCGGACCGCCGTGCAGGGCAGCTGCGACCACGACGTGCTGGCCGGGACGTGGGTGGACCCCTACACCGGCGCGCGGCTCGAGTTCGACGACCTCAAGGACCTCTCCCAGGCGCAGGCGATCCAGATCGACCACGTGGTCCCACTGGCCGAGGCGTGGATCTCCGGCGCTGCGGCGTGGACCGAGGACCGCCGGCGCTCGTTCGCGAACGACCTCGGCGTGCTGCTCGCGGTGGACGGGCCCACCAACGCGAGCAAGGGCGCGGACGACCCGGCGGCCTGGCGGCCCCGTGCCGACTTCCAGTGCGCCTACGCCGTCGGATGGATCACGGTCAAGGAGCAGTGGGAGCTGGCCGCCGACGACAGCGAGGTCGCCGCGCTCGACGAGCTGCTGGCGACCTGCCCCGGAGAGCAGTGAGCCCGGTCCCTCGGGGACCGGGCTGTGCTTGCCGTGCTGCTGCAGTGCCGATGTCTCGCGACATCACAAGGGCGCCTCCGGCAGGATTCGAACCTGCGACACCTGGTACCGGAAACCAGTGCTCTATCCCCTGAGCTACGGAGGCATCGCGCCCGAACCGAGTAGGTTCCGGCGCGGAGCCGCACACTACCGGTCGACATCGGTGCGAGGGAAACCGGCACCCGCCGATACGCTTTCCCGGTGACGCCCGCGCAGCTCTCCAGCACCATCGTCGAGACTCTCACCGCACTCGTGGCCGAGGGGGAGCTCGCTCTGCCCGACCCGGTCCCGACCGAGGTCACCATCGAGCGTCCCCGGCAGAAGGGGCACGGCGACTACGCGACCAACGTCGCGCTCCAGCTGGCGAAGAAGGCCGGCACCAACCCCCGCGCGCTCGGCGACCTGCTCGCGACCCGACTCCGGGACCTCGACGGCATCGCCGGGGTGGAGGTCGCCGGCCCGGGCTTCCTGAACATCACCGTCGAGGCCGGTGCGCAGGGCCGGGTGGCCGCGGACATCGTCGCCGCCGGGAGCGCCTACGGGCACACCCGCACCCTGACCGGGGAGCGGGTGAACGTCGAGTTCATCTCCGCCAACCCGACCGGCCCGCTGCACCTCGGGCACACCCGGTGGGCGGTGCTCGGCGACGCGATCGGCCGGGTGCTCAGCGCCGCCGGCGCCGAGGTGACCCGCGAGTTCTACATCAACGACCGCGGCGTCCAGATGAACCACTTCGCCGACTCGATCATCGCCGCGGCGCTGGGTGAGCCTCGCCCCGAGGACGGCTACGCCGGCGCGTACGTCGACGACCTCGCTGCGGCGGTCGGCGCGGCCAGCCCCGGGATCTTCGAGCTCCCGAGCGGCGAGCGGCGCGCCGCCGTACGGGCGAAGGGCTACGAGATCCAGCTCGCCGAGCAGCAGCGGCAGCTGGACGGGTTCAACACGCACTTCGACGTGTGGTTCTCCGAGCTGTCCCTGCACGAGTCGGGGTCGGTGCCCGAGACGCTCGCCCGGCTCAAGGAGCTGGGTCACGTCTACGAGGAGGGCGGCGCGCTGTGGATGCGCACCACCGACTTCGGTGACGACAAGGACCGGGTGCTGATCAAGTCCGACGGCGAGCTGACCTACTTCGCCTCCGACACCGCCTACTACCTGAACAAGCGGGAGCGCGGCTTCGGCCGCTGCATCTACCTGCTCGGCGCCGACCACCACGGGTACGTCGGTCGGTTGCGGGCGATGGCCGCCTGCGTCGGGGACGACCCGGACCAGACGCTCGAGGTGCTGATCGGCCAGCTGGTCAAGATCATGCGCGACGGTGCCGAGCTGAAGCTCTCGAAGCGGGCCGGCACGATCGTCACGCTCAACGAGCTCGCCGAGGAGATCGGCGTGGACGCCCTGCGCTACTCGCTCGCCCGCTATCCGGCCGACTCGCCGCTGACCCTGGACGTCGCCGAGATCACCAAGGCCTCCAACGACAACCCGGTCTACTACGTCCAGTACGCCCACGCCCGCACCTGCCGGATGATGGAGAACGCCCACGACCTGGGCATGGGGACCCCGGCGGAGTTCGACCTGTCCCTGCTCGCCCACGAGCGCGACGGCGAGCTGCTCCGGGCGCTGGCGGAGTTCCCGCGGGTCGTGGCCAGCGCTGCGGAACTGCGTGAGCCGCACCGGATCGCACGCTACCTGGAGGACACCGCGTCGGTGTTCAACAAGTGGTACGACACCAAGGAGTGCCGGATGCTGCCGCAGGGTGACGACCCGGTGACCCCGACCAACGAGGCCCGTCTGCTGCTGGTCATGGCCACCCGCACCGTCTTCGCCAACGGCCTGGACCTGCTCGGCGTCTCGGCCCCCGAGCGCATGTGACCGACCGACCGACCCCACCGACTCGACCGGGCCCGGCCCGCAACGACCTGAAAGGCATCCGATGACCCACGAGGCCGGCTGGGCGCACGCGCCCGGTGCGCTGCGCGGCCCGTCCTGGCTGCGTACCCCCGGTGACGTCAACGCGCTCGTCCCGCAGCTGTGGTCGACCACGGCGCACAAGGCCGGCGGCGACCTCGTCATCGGCGGCGTGGCGCTGGCCGACCTGGTGGCCGAGCACAACACGCCCGCCTACGTCCTCGACGAGGAGGACTTCCGGTCGCGGGCACGTGCCTTCCGCGACGCCTTCGCGGGCTGGGACGTCTACTACGCGGGCAAGGCCTTCCTCTGCACGGCGGTCGCCCGCTGGATCGCCGAGGAGGGCCTCTGCCTCGACGTCTGCTCGGCCGGGGAGCTGACCGTGGCGCTGCGCGCCGGCGTCGACCCCCGTCGGATCGGCTATCACGGCAACAACAAGTCGATCTCGGAGCTGCGCCGCGCCGTCGCCGCCGGGATCGGCCGGATCATCGTCGACTCGGTCACCGAGATCGAGCGTCTCGAGATGATCACCGCCGACACCGGTCTGACCGCCCGCGTGATGCTGCGGGTCACCGCCGGCGTCGAGGCGCACACGCACGAGTACATCGCCACCGCGCACGAGGACCAGAAGTTCGGCCTCTCGATCACCTCCGGCGACGCCTTCGACGCGGTACGCCGCCTGCAGGCCGCCGAGGGCATCGAGATGCTCGGCCTGCACTCGCACATCGGCAGCCAGATCTTCGACGCCTCGGGCTTCGAGGTGGCCGCGCGCCGGGTGCTCGCACTGCACGCCCGGGTCGCCGACGAGCTCGGCGTGGCGATGCCGGAGATGGACCTCGGTGGCGGGTTCGGCATCGCGTACACCACGCAGGACGACCCCAGCGAGCCCGGCCAACTGGCCGCCGAGATGGCCCGGATCGTCGACCACGAGTGCCGGGCGCTGGGGGTCGACCGGCCACGCCTGTCCATCGAGCCCGGACGGGCGATCGTGGGGCCGTCGGTGTGCACCGTCTACACGGTCGGCACCGTGAAGCCGGTCACCCTGGACGCCGGCGCGGTCCGCACCTACGTCAGCGTCGACGGCGGGATGAGCGACAACGTGCGCACCGCGCTCTACGACGCCGACTACTCCTGCACCCTGGCGAACCGGGAGTCGGCGGCCCCGGCCACGCTGGCCCGGGTGGTCGGCAAGCACTGCGAGGCCGGCGACATCGTGGTGCGCGACGAGTTCCTGCCCGCCGACGTCGCGCCCGGCGACCTGGTCGCGGTGCCCGGCACCGGCGCCTACTGCCGCTCGATGGCCTCGAACTACAACCACGCGCTCCGCCCGCCGGTGATCGCGGTTCGGGACGGCGTCGCGCGCGTCGTGGTGAGGCGGGAGACTGAGGACGACCTGTTGGCGACGGATGTGGGCTGAATGAGTGAGGGTGACAAGCGGTCGTCTGTGCGACCGCTGAAGGTGGCGGTGCTCGGCTGCGGATCGGTCGGCTCCCAGGTGGTGCGACTGCTCCGGGAGCAGGCCGGTGACCTGGCGGCACGGGTCGGTGCGCCGGTCGAGCTGGCCGGGGTCGCCGTACGGCGTCTGGACGCCGAGCGCGAGGTGGAGGTCCCCGAGGGCCTGCTGACCACCGACGCTCGGGGCTTGGTGAGCCGCGCGGACATCGACCTGGTGGTCGAGGTGATCGGTGGGATCGAGCCGGCACGAGGGCTGATCCTGGCGGCGCTGGAGAACGGCGCGTCCGTGGTCACCGCCAACAAGGCACTGCTCGCGGAGGACGGCCCGACCCTCTTCGCGGCTGCCGAGAAGGCCGGACGCGACCTCTACTACGAGGCCGCCGTGGCCGGGGCGATCCCGATCCTGCGCCCGCTGCGGGAGTCGCTGGCCGGTGACCGGGTGACCCGGGTCCTCGGCATCGTGAACGGCACCACCAACTTCATCCTGGACAAGATGGACACCGCCGGCAGCGGCTTCGAGGAGTCGTTGGAGGAGGCCCAGGCACTCGGTTACGCCGAGGCGGACCCCACCGCGGACGTGGAGGGCTTCGACGCCGCGGCGAAGGCCGCCATCCTGGCCAGCCTCGCCTTCCACTCGCGGGTCACCGCGGCCGACGTGCACCGGGAGGGGATCACCGAGGTGACCGCCGCCGACGTGCGCTCCGCCCGCGACATGGGTTGCGTGGTGAAGCTGCTGGCCATCGCCGAGCTGAGCAGTGACGAGAACGGCGAGGAGGCCGTCAGCGTCCGGGTGCACCCGGCGATGATCCCGCGATCGCACCCGCTGGCCAGCGTCCGCGAGGCCTACAACGCGGTCTTCGTGGAGTCCGACGCGGCCGGCCAGCTGATGTTCTACGGCCCCGGCGCGGGCGGCTCGCCCACCGCCAGCGCGGTGCTCGGCGACCTGGTCACGGTCGCCCGCAACCTGCGCGAGGGCACCCGGGGGATGGGGGAGTCGGCGTACGCCGACCGCGCCGTGCTGCCGATGGGGATGACCCGGACCCGCTACCACGTGGCGATCGACGTGGACGACCGTGCCGGCGTGCTGGCGGCGGTCGCGAACGCGTTCGCGGCGCACGACGTCTCGATCCAGACCGTGCGCCAGGAGGGCCGCGGCGACGACGCCCAGCTGGTCGTGGTCTCCCACGGGGCGAGCGACGCCCAGCTGTCGGGGACCGTGACCGAGCTGCAGAAGATGGACATCGTCCGCGAGGTCACCTCGGTGATGCGGGTGGAAGGGACCGAGGAATGAGGCCGACCCCGGCGTCCGAGCCGACCACGCACCAGTGGCGCGGCGTGATCGAGGAGTATCGGGCGCTGCTCGACATCCCGGCGGACACGCCGGCGGTGACCCTGCGTGAGGGCGGCACCCCGCTGGTCCACTCCGGGTGGCTCTCCGGACTCACCGGCGCCGAGGTCTGGATCAAGGTCGAGGGGAGCAACCCGACCGGCTCGTTCAAGGACCGGGGCATGACCACCGCGCTCTCCGTGGCCGTGCACGAGGGGGCCAAGGCCGTGGTCTGTGCGTCCACCGGCAACACCTCGGCCTCGATGGCCGCCTACGCCGCGAAGGCCGGGGTGACCCCCATCGTGCTGGTCCCCGAGGGCAAGATCTCGGCGGGGAAGATGGCGCAGGCGGTGCTGCACGGATCGCAGGTGATCCAGGTGCGCGGCAACTTCGACGACTGCCTCCGGATGGCCCGTGAGATGGCCTGGCACTACCCGGTGGCCCTGGTGAACTCGGTCAATCCCGCCCGGTTGGAGGGCCAGAAGACCGCGGCCTTCGAGATCGTGGACTTCCTCGGCGACGCTCCGGACTACCACCTGCTCCCGGTCGGGAACGCCGGCAACATCTCCGCCTACTGGCTCGGCTACACCCAGTACGCCGCCCTCGGCCGCGCCAGCAAGCGGCCGGTGATGCGCGGCTTCCAGGCCGAGGGGGCCGCGCCGCTGGTGACCGGGGAGCCGTTCCCGGACCCGGAGACCAAGGCGACCGCGATCCGGATCGGGAACCCCGCCTCGTGGAAGCTCGCCGAGGCGGCTCGCGACGAGTCCGGCGGTCGGTTCGCCGCCCTCTCCGACGCCCAGATCCTGGCGGCCCAGAAGGAGCTCGCCCGCCACGACGGCATCTTCGTCGAGCCGGCGTCGGCGGCCGGCGTCGCCGGTCTGCTGGCCGAGCTGGCTGCGGGGGAGTCCTACCGGGGAGCGACCGTCGCGATCACGGTGACCGGCCACGGCCTGAAGGACATCAGCACGCCGCTGGAGGATCTGACGCTGCCGGACACGGTGGTGGACGCCGACGTCGACGCGGCCGCCGCCGCAGCCGGGCTCTGAGCGCTCGATGACCTTCGTGCAGGGCCCCGTCGGGGTCTCCGTGCCGGCCACCTCCGCGAACCTCGGTCCGGGCTTCGACACCTTGGGCCTGGCCCTCGACCTGCGCGACCGGCTCGAGGCCGAGGTGGTCGGCGAGGGCCTCGAGGTCCGGGTCGACGGGGTCGGGGCCGGTCAGGTCCCGACCGACGAGCGCCATCTGGTGGTCCGCTCCATGCGCGCCACGTTCGAGCGGATGGGGCTCGAGCCCCCGGGCCTGCGGCTCGCCTGCCACAACGTGATCCCGCACGCCCGCGGCCTGGGCTCCTCCTCCGCCGCGATCGTGGCCGGTGTGTGGCTGGCCCGCGATCTCGTCGCCGGGGGACGCCTGCTGCTCGACGACGCCGCGCTGCTCGATCTCGCGGCGACCATCGAGGGGCATCCGGACAACGTCGCGCCGGCGCTGCTCGGCGGTTTCGTGATCTCCGGTCAGGACGCCGGCGGCGGCTTCTACGCCGTACCAGGATCGGTGGACCCCCGGATCGGCGCGGTGGTCTTCATCCCCGCCGACCCGGTCTCCACCGAAGCCGCGCGGGGCCTGCTGCCGGCCCAGGTGCCGCACGCCGACGCGGCCCGCAACGCTGGCCGGGCCGCCCTCCTGGTCGCCGCGCTGGCGAGCAGCCCGGAGCAGCTGCTGCGAGCCACCGAGGACCGGCTCCACCAGGACTACCGGCGGCCCGCGATGCCGGCCAGCCTGGACCTGGTCGCCGCGCTGCGCGCCGACGGCGTGCCGGCGGTCGTCTCCGGTGCCGGCCCGACGGTCCTCGCCTTCGTCGAGGCGGGGCGGACCGCGCAGACCGAGCGCCTGCGCGCCCGTTGCCCGCAGGGCTGGCAGGCGTTGGTGCTGGCGGTGGACCCGCGCGGGGCGATCGGTCGCTGAGCCGCCGCTCGGGCGACGGACGGCACGCCCGGGAACGGCCACCGCCGCGGGCGGTCGGCCCTGGTGTAGATTGGCGGCGCGCCGTCCGGGTTCTCCGGTCCGGTGCGTGCCCGTGGCCGCCGGCCCGGCCGCCCCAGCTCCTCGCGATGCTGACGCCGACGCCGTGCTCCGGGAGTTCTGTCCAAGTTACCGCCGCACCGTGGCCCGTGGCCGCCAGCGGCTCCCGATCCGTGGGAAAGGGCCTCACGTGACCGACACCCCTCCAGCGACCGACGCCACTGCGCCGGCCGCCCAGGCAGCTCCCGCCAAGAAGCGCGGCGGCCTGAACTCCATGCTGATCGCCGACCTCAAGGCGATGGCCGGTGCGATGGGCATCGCCGGCACCGGCAGCATGAAGAAGGCGCAGCTGGTCGAGGCGATCAAGGACCACCAGGCGCAGCACGCCGCGAGCAAGGCGCGCGCTGAGCAGGCCCCGGATCCCTCGACCACCCAGAAGCCGACGGTCCGGCAACGCGAGAGGTCGGCAGGCTCGGGACGCAACGCCGCTGCGGCGCAGGGCCCGGCCGGCGACACCGCGGGAAAGCAGCCCGCGGGCAGGAGCGAGGGCGGGCCGACCGGCCGCGACCAGCAGACCGACCAGCAGGAAGACAAGCAGGCCGACAAGTCCGCTGAGAAGCCCGCCGACCAGCAGAGTGACGGCAAGCAGCCCCAGGGCAAGCAGCCGCAGGCCAAGCAGCGCGATCGTTCCGGACGCCAGGACGGCAGCCAGGAGCGCACCTCCGACAAGTCCGCCCGGTCTGACCGGCCCGACAAGTCGGACAAGTCGGACAAGTCGGACAACGGTCAGGACCGGGGCAGGGAGAAGCCCCAGAGCAAGGCCCAGGACAAGCCCCAGGACAAGCCCCAGGAAAAGCCCCAGGACAAGCCCCAGGACAAGGCCCAGGACAAGCCCCAGGAGAAGAGCCGCCAGGACGGCGGGAGCCAGGACGGGGCCGGTCAGGACGACGCCGGCGACGACGACGGCAGCAGCCGGCGCAACCGGCGCCGACGTGGCCGGGACCGGAGCACCCGTGGGCGCAACGAGCCGGACACCGAGGTGCGCGAGGACGACGTACTGGTCCCGGCCGCCGGCATCCTGGACGTGCTGGACAACTACGCCTTCGTCCGCACCAGCGGCTACCTGGCCGGCGCCGACGACGTCTACCTCTCGCTGGCCCTGGTCCGCAAGTACGGCCTGCGCCGCGGCGACGCGGTCGCCGGACAGGTCCGTCAGCCCCGCGACGGTGAGCGCCGGGAGAAGTTCAACCCGATGGTGCGGGTGGACACGGTCAACGGGGTCGACCCGGAGCAGTCCAAGAGTCGGCCGGACTTCGACGCGCTCGTCCCGGTCCACCCCGCCGACCGGCTGCGGATGGAGACGGCCGCCGAGGAGACCACCGGCCGGACCATCGACCTGGTCGCCCCGCTGGGCAAGGGCCAGCGGAGCCTGGTGATCGCCCCGGGACGTTCCGGTACGACGTCGCTGCTGCACTCGATCGCCGGTTCGATCACGGCGAACAACCCCGAGTGCCACCTGATGGTCGTCCTCGTCGACGAGCGTCCCGAGGAGGTCACCGACTTCCAGCGCTCGGTCAAGGGCGAGGTCATCTCCAGCACCTTCGACCACCCGGCTGCCGACCACACCAGCCTCGTCGAGCTGGCCGTCGAGCGCGCCAAGCGCCTGGTCGAGCTCGGTCACGACGTGGTGGTGCTGCTGGACGGCCTGACCCGTCTCGGCCGCGCCCACAACATGGCGGCCCCGGCGAACGGCCGAGCCCTGGCCGGCGGGGTCGACGCCTCGGCGCTGCACCAGCCGAAGAAGCTCTTCGGAGCCGCGCGCAACGTGGAGGACGGCGGCTCGCTGACCATCGTCGCCACCGTGCGCGTGGAGTCCGGGTCGGCCACCGACGACGCGATCTTCGAGGAGCTGCAGGGCACCGCCAACCACGAGCTCCGGCTCCGGCGGGACCTCGCCGGGCGCCGCCTCTTCCCGGCCGTCGACGTCGCGGCCTCGGGGACGCGTCACGAGGAGGACCTGGTCGGGGAGCAGGAGGCCTCGATCCTCTGGGTGCTGCGGGGGCGGTTGGACGACCTCGACGCGACCGATGCGCTCAGCGAGGTGCTCCGGCTGGTCGCCGGCTCCCAGAACAACGTCGAGCTGCTCACCCGGGTGCAGCGCAGCTCGGCGTCGTGACGATGACGACCGGTCCGGGGGCTCGCTGAGGCAGCCACCGGACCGGTCTCCGGCCGCCGGACCCCCGCTCGCTCGGCGATTGGTCCGGCCACCACCCGGTGCGTAGAATCATCTGTTGGCTCCGGTTCACGTCCCACAACCCGTGCGGGCGACCCGGAACCCTAGAACCCCCTTGTGAGGACATCCATGAAGAAGGACATCCACCCCGACTACGTGGTGACCACGGTGACCTGCACCTGCGGCGCCAACTTCACCACGCGCAGCACCGCGAACTCCGGCGCGATCCACGCCGACGTCTGCTCGCAGTGCCACCCGTTCTACACCGGCAAGCAGAAGATCCTCGACACCGGCGGTCGCGTCGCCCGCTTCGAGGCCAAGTACGGCAAGGCCGCCAAGAAGTAGCGGCCCCTCGGCGCCGGTCCTGCCCCTCGGGCGGGGCCGGCGTCTCTTTTTCCCGTCGTCCGTACCCGTCGAAGGAGCCGTCAGGTGTTCGAGGCCGTCGAAGGCATGCTCGCCGAGCACCAGGAGCTCGAAGGCCGGCTGGCGCTGCCGGAGACCCACGCGGACGCCCGTCTGGCCCGCACCCTCAACCGGCGCTACGCCGAGCTGGGCGGGATCATCGCGACCTGGCGGGAGTGGCGTCGACTCGGTGAGGACGCCGGCGCCGCCCAGGAGCTCGCCGAGGACGACCCGGCCTTCGCCGAGGAGGTCGTCGGACTCCGGGCCGACCAGGAAGCGGCCGCCGAGCGGCTGCGCCGCCTGCTCGTCCCGCGCGACGAGGCCGATGACAAGGACGCGCTCCTCGAGGTCAAGTCCGGCGAGGGCGGTGAGGAGAGCGCGCTCTTCGCCGGCGACCTGCTGCGGATGTACACCCGGTACGCCGAGCACCGCGGCTGGAAGACCGAGGTGCTGGACGCGACCGAGTCGGACCTGGGCGGCTACAAGTCGGTCACGGTCGCGGTCAAGGGCGGTGCGAGCGAGCCCGGGCAGGCGCCGTACGGCCTACTCAAGTTCGAGGGCGGCGTGCACCGCGTCCAGCGGGTCCCGGTCACCGAGTCGCAGGGGCGGGTGCACACCAGCGCGGCCGGCGTCCTGGTGATGCCGGAGGCCGAGCAGATCGACGTCGAGATCCACGACAACGACCTGCGCATCGACGTCTTCCGCAGCAGCGGACCCGGCGGCCAGAGCGTCAACACCACCGACTCCGCGGTCCGGATCACCCACCTGCCGACCGGGATCGTGGTCAGCTGCCAGAACGAGAAGTCGCAGCTGCAGAACAAGGACCAGGCGATGCGGATCCTGCGGGCCCGTCTGCTGCAGGCCGCCCAGGACGCGGCCGACGCCGAGGCCAGCGACGCCCGTCGGAGCCAGGTGCGGACGGTGGACCGGTCCGAGCGGATCCGGACCTACAACTTCCCGGAGAACCGGATCTCCGACCACCGCACCGGCTACAAGGCCTACAACCTCGACCAGGTGCTCGACGGTGAGCTCGGGCCGGTGCTCGACTCGTGCGTGGAGACCGACCTGGCCGCCCGCCTCGCCGCCCTCGAGAAGTGAACCGGATGGCCACCCGCCGGTCGTTGATCACCGAGGCCAGCGCCGCGCTCGCCGCGGCCGGGGTGCCCAGTCCCGCGTACGACGCGGAGGAGCTGCTCGCCTTCGTGATGGGGATCGGTCGCCAGGAGATCGTCCTCGTGGGCGAGGTCGCGCCCGACGTGACCGAGCGTTTCTGGGCGCTGGTGGCCCGGCGGGTGCGGCGCCAACCGCTCCAGCACCTGATCGGCACCGCCGCCTTCCGCTACGTGGAGCTGGCGGTCGGCCCCGGTGCCTTCGTCCCGCGACCGGAGACCGAGCTGCTCGCCGGGTGGGCGGTCGATCGGGCCCGCGAGCTCGAGTCGCCCGTCGTGGTCGACCTGTGCACCGGGTCCGGTGCGATCGCCCGGTCGCTGGCCGACGAGGTGCCGCAGGCCCGGGTCCACGCCGTCGAGCTGAGCGAGGAGGCGTTCGGGTGGGCGGCGCGCAACCTCGCCGACACCGGGGTCGACCTGCGTCTGGGAGACTTCGCGACCGCGTTCGACGACCTGCTCGGCGCTGTGGACGTCGTCGTCTGCAACCCGCCCTACGTCCCGCTGGAGGCCTGGGAGTCCGTGGCGCCGGAGGCGCGCGACCACGACCCGCACCTGGCGCTCTTCTCCGGCGACGACGGCCTCGACGCCATCCGGGTGCTGGCCGACCGGGGCGCGCGGCTGCTGCGACCCGGCGGAGTGATCGGCGTGGAGCACGCCGACGTCCAGGGCACTGCGGCTCCCGACGTGTTCGCCCGTGCCGGGCACTGGCACGAGATCCGTGACCACCGAGACCTCGCCGACCGGCCGCGGTACCTCACCGCGCGTCGTGTGGCGCGGTGAGAGGATGAGCGACGTGACCGCCGAACGCATGCCCACCGGCACCGCCGAGGAGCGCGACGCCGCCGTCGAGGCGGCCAGTCTCGCGCTGCAGCGCGGTCGTCTGGTGGTGCTCCCCACCGACACCGTCTACGGCATCGCCGCGGACGCGTTCGATCCCGATGCCGTGGCGCGCCTGCTCGCCGCCAAGGGTCGCGGGCGGGAGATGCCGCCGCCGGTGCTGGTCGGCTCCGCGACCACCCTCGACGCGCTCGCCACCCGGGTGCCCGACTACGTGCGGGGCCTGGTCGAGAAGTTCTGGCCCGGTCCGCTGACCGTGGTCTGCCACCAGCAGCCGTCCCTGCAGTGGGACCTCGGGGAGACCCGGGGGACCGTGGGCGTGCGGATGCCGGACCACGCCCTGGCCCGCGAGCTCCTGGACCGCACCGGTCCGCTCGCGGTCAGCTCGGCCAACCTGACCGGTCGGGACGCGGCCACCGACGCCGATGCGGCGATGGAGATGCTCGGTGAGTCGGTCGTGGTCGTCCTCGACGAGGGACCGACCCCGGGACCGACGCCGTCGACCATCGTCGACGCGACCGGCGAGCGACCCCGCCTGCTCCGGCTGGGCGCGATCGCGGTCGCCGAGCTGGACGCCGTGCTCGCCGACTACGAGGTGAGCATCGAGACGGACTCGGGCGCGGACACGGACTCGGGCGCTGGCGCGGGCTCGGACCAGGCCGCGGGCCGGGACGCGGACTCCGGCGACCGGCCGGGGGAGACCGCAGCCGAGAGCGCCGACGGTCGAGCCGCACCGCCGGAAGGGGCGTGAGGCCCGGTGCGGGAGTACCTCCTCGTCTTCCTGGTCGCGGCGGCGGTGACGTACCTGCTCACCGTGGTCGCCCGGGAGGTCGCACTGCGCACCCGCGCGGTGGCGAGGGTGCGCGATCGCGACGTCCACGCTGAGCCGATCCCGTACCTGGGCGGCCTGGCCATGATGGGCGGGCTCGCGGCCGCCTACCTGGTCGCCCGTGAGCTCCCGTTCCTCTCCCGCAGCAACCCGTTCGTCTTCGAGGACGCCGGCTCGGTGCTGATCGCCGGGGCCATGGTGTGTGCGGTCGGGGTGATCGACGACATCTTCGACCTGGACGCGCTCACCAAGTTCGGCGGTCAGGTGCTGGCGGTGGGCTACCTGGTCTACTCCGGCATCCAGTTCAGCTGGTTCTTCCAGTCCGACGGGTCCCAGTTCTCCCTGGACTCGGCGCAGGGCGCGCTGCTCACCGCGCTGATCGTGCTGACCACCGTCAACGCCGTGAACTTCATCGACGGTCTGGACGGCCTGGCCGCCGGCGTGATCGGGATCAGCGCGATGGCGTTCTTCGTGTTCAGCTACTCGCTGCTGGTGCTGAACGACGTGAGCCTGGCAGCCACCGGGGCGGTGCTCTCCGCGGCGTTGGCCGGCGCCTGCATCGGATTCCTCGGCCACAACTTCCACCCGGCGCGCCTCTTCATGGGGGACAGCGGTTCGATGCTGATCGGGCTGGTGCTCTCCTCGACCGCGATCACGGTGACCACCCAGTTCGGGCCCGGCGTGCTGACCAGCGGCGCCGACGGGGTGCGCGCCAGCCTCCTGCCGATGCTGCTCCCGGTGGCCCTGCCGATCCTGATCCTGATCGTGCCGCTGGTGGACCTGGTCCTCGCGGTGGTCCGCCGCACCCGCGCCGGACGCTCGCCGTTCGCACCGGACAAGCAGCACCTGCACCACCGGCTGCTCGAGATCGGGCACTCCCACCGGCGGGCGGTGGTGATCATGTGGCTGTGGGCCGGGCTGATCGCCTTCGGGACCGTGCTGGCCAGCCTGTTCGCCGGACCGGGGCTGTGGGTCGGGCTCGCGGTCGCCACCGCGGTGACCGTCGCGCTCACCTTCCTGCTGCCCGCCGTGCACCCGACCCTGGAGGAGCAGTCGGAGGAGCAGTCGGGGGAGCAGTCGCCGAGCGCTGCTCCTGCCGGTCCGGGCAGCACCGCGGAGGAGGGGGAGCGGGTCGCGATGTCCCTGCCGGCCCACCTCGACGTCGCCCCGATGAGGCTCTCCGGAGCCGCTAGTGATAACTTTCACGAACGCCCGAAAGGGTTGATCGAGACCCCGAAAGAACGGCCGCCGACATGACGACCGAGACCCGCCGAGGCACCACCGGCACCGCCGGGCTGGTGTACGGGGCCGCCGCGGGCGGCTGTGCGGGTCTCGTGCTGGCGCTGTGCGGTCTGGTCCTCGGAGGTTCGGCGGCCGCCGTCGGTGCCCTCGTGGGCGCGGCCCTGGTGGTCGGGATCCTGGCGTTCGGCGCCTTCTCGGTGAACATGATCGCGGGCGTGATGCCGGCGATGTCGTTCGTCGTAGCGCTGATCACCTATGCCGCCCAGTCGGCGACCGGCCTGGTGGTCCTGGTGGCGCTGCACCGCAGCGGTCTCCTCGACGACGGCACGCTGTCGCGGGGGTGGCTCGCAGCGGCCGTCGTGGCCTCGGCGCTGGCCTGGTCCGCAGGGCAGATCGTGGCGCTCAAGCGGGTCCGGATGCCGATCTACACCTTGCCCGGGGCGGGTGCGCGATGACGTCGTACGCCTGCTATCGTCCGGTTCGCGATGGCTCAGCCGAACCACCCGTCGAGCGAACCGGAGGATTCCCCGCGCGGGGACCCCTGGCACGCCTTCGGCTACCTCACCTCCGGGGTGCTCTTCTACGGGGGATCGGCTGGGTCCTCGACGTATGGCTGGGCACCCCTTACCTGGTCGTCGTCGGCATCCTGATCGGTGCGGGCCTGGGGATCTACATGACATTCGCTCGGTTCGGTGGCCTCACCGCGGGCACGACAGATGAGCAGCTAAGGCAGGAGAAAGAGTGAGCCTCACCGCTTCGATCACGGCAACGGCCGTGACCGCCGCCGACGACTCGGGCTTTCACGCCCCGGGGCCGGGCAGCTTCGAGCTGCCCCCCGTCTTCGAGGTAGCAGGGTTCGGCGTCACCAAGCCCATGCTGCTGCTGGTGCTCTCGGCAGTGATCGTGGTCTGGTTCGGGATCGCCACCTCGCGCAACGCGAGCATGGTGCCGGGCCGGCTGCAGTACGTCGGGGAGTCGGCGTACGGATTCATCCGCAACACCATCGGCCGCGACAACATCGGTAGCGAGCACTTCCTCAAGTACGTGCCCTACCTGTTCACGCTGTTCACCTTCATCCTGGTGAACAACTACTTCGGGCTGATCCCGTTCGTGCAGTACCCGACGATGTCGCGTATCGGCTTCGTGGCACCGCTCGCGGTGATCTCCTGGCTGGTCTTCATCGGCAGCGGCATCTGGAAGCACGGCGCGCTGGGCTACCTCAAGCACGCGACCATGCCGTCGGGGATCAAGGGTCCGATCCTGATCGTGCTGATCCCGCTGGAGTTCTTCTCCAACATCCTGGTCCGGCCGTTCACTCTCTCCCTGCGACTGTTCGGCAACATGTTCGCGGGCCACCTCCTGCTCATCCTGTTCGCCACCGGCGGCGCCGCGCTCATCGTCAGCGGCAACGTCTTCTACGGCGGCGTCGGGGTGCTGGCCTACGTGATGGGCATCGGCGTCAGCTTCCTGGAGCTGCTGGTGATGTTCCTGCAGGCCTACGTGTTCACGCTGCTCTCGGCGATGTACATCGGAGAGGCGCTCGCGGACGAGCACTGAGCAGGACCCGGGTCCGCCCGGACCGGTGCCCGCCCGGCGAGTACCACACAGACCACAACACCAATAGGCACAACAAGAGTTTCGCCAACACGCGGCGCCGGAGGACGGCGCCGCCGACGAAAGGAAAAGCCGTGGAAGGCTCCGCAAACTTGATCGGCCTCGGCCTCGCTGCGATCGGACCGGGTGTCGGTATCGGTCTGATCTTCGCCGCGTTCATCAGCGGTGTGGCCCGCCAGCCGGAGGCCCAGAGCCGCCTGCAGTCGATCGCCATCCTGGGATTCGTTCTCGCCGAGGCGCTCTACATCATCACCTTGGCGCTGGCGTTCGTCCTGCCACTCTGACCTGACGTCCCCTGAGGGAGTACACCCATGGACACAGCCGTAATTCTGGCGGCGGAGGAGTCTCACAACCCTCTGCTGCCCGTGCTGTCCGAGGTCATCCTCGCGCTGATCGTCTTCGCCATCATCTTCTTCGTGGTGAAGAAGTACGTGGCACCGAGCTTCGAGAAGACGTTCGCCGCACGCACCGAGGCGATCGAGGGCGGCCTCGCTGCCGCCGAGACCAAGCAGGCCGAGGCCGACGCCAAGCTGGCCGAGCTGGAGAAGCAGCTCGCCGACGCTCGTCACGAGGCCGCTCGGATCCGCGAGGAGGCGCGCGAGCAGGGCGCCGCGATCGTGTCGGAGATGCGGGAGCAGGCCCAGGCCGAGTCGACCCGCATCGTCGACGCCGGCAAGGCGCAGATCGAGGCGGAGCGGCAGCAGGCCGTCACCTCGCTCCGTGCCGAGGTCGGCAACCTCGCCACCGGTCTCGCCGGCCGCATCGTCGGCGAGTCGCTCGAGGACGACGCGCGTCAGTCGCGGGTCGTCGAGCGCTTCCTCGCCGAGCTGGAGACCGCTGAGGCCTCCGACGCGGCCGGGAAGGACGCCTGATGTCGTTCCGGGGTGCATCCGCCGACGCCGCGGCCAACCTGACCGACCAGCTCGGTCAGGTTGCCGGGGCCGACGTCGACGCGGTCGGCCGTGACCTCTACGCGCTGGCCCAGAGCCTGCGCGCCGAGGGGGCCGTTCGCCGGTTCGTCACGGACCAGTCCGCACCCCTGCCGGCACGTCAGGGCCTGGTCACCGAGGTCTTCGGACCGAAGGTGGGCCCGGAGGCGCGTGACCTGCTGGTGGCCGCCGTCGGGCACCGGTGGACCCGGACCCGGGACCTCGCCGACGCCCTGGAGCACCTCAGCGTCGTCGCGCTGGTCCGGTCGGCCGACGACGTGGACCGCTTGGTGGACGAGCTCTTCGCGGTGCGGGGCACGGTGAACAACCACCCCGACCTGCGCAACGCGCTCTCCGACCCGGCGCGCTCGGCGACCGACAAGGAGTCGCTCCTCGACGACCTGCTGGGCGGCAAGGCCCTGCCGGCGACGGTGGCGCTCACCAAGCAGGCCCTCGGTGGCAGCTACCGCACGGTGGTCGCCGCGCTCGAGGACTACGAGAAGACCGCTGCCGCCGTGCAGGGGGAGCGGGTCGCGACGGTCACCGTCGCCCGCGCGCTCTCCGAGGCCGACGAGCAGCGGCTGGGCGGTGCGCTGTCCCGCCAGTACGGCCGCCCGGTGCATCTCAATGTCGTGGTCGACCCCGCCGTGATCGGTGGACTGCGGGTCGAGATCGGCGACGACGTCATCGACGGCACCGTGCTGAGCCGCCTCGACGACGCCCGCCGCAAGATCGCGGGCTGACCCCGCACCCCCTGAGACTTCAAGACGTCAAGAACAAGAGAGAAGGCACTGAGATGACGGAACTCTCCATCCGTCCCGACGAGATTCGCGACGCGCTCGCCAAGTACGTCACGGACTACCAGCCCGCCGCAGCCTCCAAGGAGGAGGTCGGCGCCGTCGCGGCGGCCGCGGACGGCATCGCCCGCGTCAGCGGACTGCCCTCGGCGATGGCCAACGAGCTCCTGGAGTTCGAGGACGGCACGCTCGGCCTCGCGCTGAACCTCGAGGACCGTGAGATCGGTGTCGTCATCCTCGGTGACTTCGACAAGATCGAGGAGGGCCAGACGGTCCGCCGTACCGGCGAGATCCTCTCGGTCCCGGTCGGCGACGGCTACCTCGGTCGCGTGGTCGACCCGCTCGGCAAGCCGATCGACGGTCTCGGCGAGGTCGAGACCACCGGCCGTCGCGCGCTCGAGCTCCAGGCTCCGGGCGTGATGGCGCGCAAGTCGGTGCACGAGCCGCTCGCCACCGGCATCAAGGCGATCGACGCGATGACCCCGATCGGCCGCGGCCAGCGCCAGCTGATCATCGGCGACCGCGCCACCGGCAAGACCACGGTGGCCATCGACACGATCATCAACCAGAAGCAGAACTGGGAGTCGGGCGACCCGGCGAAGCAGGTCCGCTGCATCTACGTCGCCATCGGCCAGAAGGGTTCCACCATCGCCTCGGTGCGCGGTGCCCTCGAGGAGGCCGGCGCGCTGGAGTACACCACCATCGTGGCCGCTCCCGCCTCCGACAGCGCGGGCTTCAAGTACCTCGCCCCGTACACCGGCTCGGCCATCGGCCAGCAGTGGATGTACGACGGCAAGCACGTGCTGATCGTGTTCGACGACCTCACCAAGCAGGCCGAGGCCTACCGCGCGGTGTCGCTGCTGCTGCGTCGTCCGCCGGGCCGCGAGGCCTACCCGGGTGACGTCTTCTACCTGCACTCCCGGCTGCTGGAGCGCTGCGCGAAGCTCTCCGACGAGCTGGGCGCGGGCTCGATGACCGGTCTGCCGATCATCGAGACCAAGGCCAACGACGTCTCGGCGTTCATCCCGACCAATGTCATCTCGATCACCGACGGCCAGATCTTCCTGCAGTCCGACCTGTTCGCGGCGAACCAGCGTCCCGCGATCGACGTCGGTGTGTCGGTCTCCCGCGTGGGTGGTGCCGCGATGACCAAGGCGATGAAGGCCGTCACCGGCTCGCTCAAGGTCGACCTCGCGCAGTACCGCGCGATGGAGGCGTTCGCGATGTTCGCCTCCGACCTGGACGCGGCGTCGAAGCAGCAGCTGGCCCGCGGCCAGCGGCTGATGGCGCTGCTCAAGCAGCCGGCGTACTCGCCGTACCCGCTGGAGGAGATGACCGTCTCGCTCTGGCTCGGCACCAGCGGTCGCCTCGACGCGGTTCCGACCGGCGACGTGCTGCGGTTCGAGGGCGAGTTCCTCGACTACCTGCGACGCTCGCACGACGGCCTGCTCGCCGCGATCCGCGAGACCCAGAAGTTCGAGGACGAGGACGGCCTCGCGGCCGCCTACGACTCGTTCCTCGACCAGTTCGAGACCTCCGAGGGCGGCTCGATCAAGGTCGGCCACGAGGCCGAGGCCGAGGCGCTGGGTGATGACGAGCTCGAGCAGGAGCAGATCGTCAAGCAGAAGCGGGGCTGACGATGGCCGTATCGCTGCGTGAGTACCGCGCGCGGATCAAGTCGACGGAGTCGATGAAGAAGATCACGCGCGCCATGGAGCTCATCGCTGCGTCCCGGATCATCAAGGCGCAGCAGCGGGCATCGGCGGCAGCGCCGTACGCCCGAGAGCTCACCCGTGCGGTGTCGGCGGTGGCGACGTTCTCGAACGTCGACCACCCGCTGACCCGGGAGGAGGAGAACCCGAAGCGTGCCGCGGTGCTGATCATCACCAGCGACCGTGGCCTGGCGGGTGCCTACTCCTCCAGCGTGATCAAGGAGGCCGAGCGGCTCAGCGAGCGCCTGCGCGACGAGGGCAAGGAGATCGACTACTTCCTCGCCGGTCGCAAGGCCGAGGCGTACTTCCGGTTCCGTTCGCGGGACTTCGTCACCTCCTGGACCGGCTTCTCCGACCAGCCGACCTACGACAAGGCGGCGGAGATCGGCCAGGCGCTGATCGATGCGTTCCTCAAGGAGCAGGGTGAGGAGGGCGACGTCGACGAGGTCCACGTCGTCTACACCCGGTTCCGCTCGATGCTCACCCAGGAGCCGACCGCGGTGCGGCTGCTGCCGCTCGAGGTCGTCGAGGGCGAGGAGACCCCGGACGAGGGTGAGCTCCTGCCGCTGTACGAGTTCGAGCCCTCCGCGGAGCAGGTGCTGGACGGTCTGCTCCCGCAGTACGTCCAGAGCCGGATCTTCTACTGCCTGCTGCAGGCGGCCGCCTCCGAGCTGGCCGCCCGCCAGAAGGCGATGAAGTCCGCGACGGACAACGCCGAGGAGCTCATCAAGAAGTTCACCCGGATCGCCAACCAGGCTCGCCAGGCTGGCATCACCCAGGAGATCAGCGAGATCGTCGGCGGCGTGAACGCGCTCGCCGATGCCCAGGCCGCGGCCGACTGACGACCACCAACATTTTCCAGCTCAACGGAGTAAGAAGACATGACTGCAACCGCTGAAGAGACCACCGCCACCGGCGCCGGCTCTGTCGGTCGTATCGCGCGGGTCATCGGCCCGGTCGTCGACATCGAGTTCCCCGTCGACGCGATGCCCGACATCTACAACAAGCTCGAGGCCGACATCACGCTCGGCGACGAGACCACCACCCTCCCCCTGGAGGTGGCCCAGCACATCGGCGACGGCATGGTCCGCGCGATCTCGCTGAAGCCGACCGACGGACTGGTCCGTGGCCAGGCGGTGACCGACACCGGCGCGCCGATCCAGGTCCCCGTCGGCGACGTCACCCTCGGCAAGGTGTTCAACGCGACCGGCGACTTCCTCAACCTCGAGGAGGGCGAGAAGGTCGAGGTCACCGAGCGCTGGGGCATCCACCGCAAGGCGCCGGCGTTCGACCAACTGGAGTCGAAGACCCAGATGTTCGAGACCGGCATCAAGGTGATCGACCTGCTGACGCCGTACGTCACCGGTGGAAAGATCGGTCTGTTCGGTGGCGCCGGTGTGGGCAAGACGGTGCTGATCCAGGAGATGATCGCCCGCGTCGCCAAGAACCACGGCGGTGTGTCGGTGTTCGCCGGTGTCGGTGAGCGCACCCGTGAGGGCAACGACCTGATCGAGGAGATGAAGGACGCCGGCGTCTTCGACAAGGTCGCCCTGGTCTTCGGTCAGATGGACGAGCCGCCGGGCACGCGTCTGCGCGTCGCCCTCTCCGCGCTGACGATGGCGGAGTACTTCCGCGACGTGCAGAGCCAGGACGTGCTGCTCTTCGTCGACAACATCTTCCGGTTCACCCAGGCCGGCTCGGAGGTCTCCACCCTGCTCGGCCGGATGCCGTCCGCGGTGGGCTACCAGCCGAACCTGGCCGACGAGATGGGTGTGCTCCAGGAGCGGATCACCTCGACGCGCGGTCGTTCGATCACCTCGATGCAGGCGATCTACGTGCCGGCGGACGACTACACCGACCCGGCGCCGGCGACCACGTTCGCCCACCTCGACGCCACCACCGAGCTCTCGCGTGAGATCGCTTCGCTCGGTATCTACCCGGCCGTGGACCCGCTGACCTCGACCTCGCGGATCCTGGACCC
Source organism: Nocardioides sambongensis (assembly GCF_006494815.1). Lineage (NCBI taxonomy): Bacteria > Bacillati > Actinomycetota > Actinomycetes > Propionibacteriales > Nocardioidaceae > Nocardioides > Nocardioides sambongensis. Next base: position 2,004,625 of record NZ_CP041091.1, on the reverse strand, counting down.
GCAGTACATCGGTCAGGACCACTACAACTGCGCCATCCGGATCAAGCAGATCCTGCAGCGGAACAAGGAGCTGCAGGACATCATCGCGATCCTCGGTGTCGACGAGCTGTCCGAAGAGGACAAGATCATCGTGTCCCGCGCCCGCCGCATCCAGCGGTTCCTGTCGCAGAACACCTATGTCGCCAAGCAGTTCACCGGCATCGAGGGCTCGACGGTCTCCGTCGGCGACACCATCGAGGCGTTCAACAAGATCGCCGACGGTGAGTACGACCACGTGGCCGAGCAGGCGTTCTTCATGTGCGGTGGCCTCGACGACGTCGAGCGCAACTGGGCCGAGATCCAGAAGAGCCTCTGACATGGCCGCAGACGTCGACTCCCTGCACGTCGAGCTCGTCGCTGCCGACCGGACCGTGTGGTCCGGTGAGGCGGCGATGGTGATCGCGCGCACCACCGAGGGTGATGTCGGTGTGCTGCGGGGTCACGCGCCGATGCTGTCCCTGCTCTCGCAGGCGGTCGTCGAGATCCAGGTGGCCGACACCGACGACGTGGTGATCGCCGCGGTCTCCGGTGGCTTCATCTCGGTGGCCAACGACCGGGTCTCGGTGCTCTCCGAGACCGTCGACCTGGGTGAGGACATCCACGTCGACGCCGTGCTCGCCGAGCTGGAGGAGGCCAAGCACCTGCTGGACTCCAACGACGAGGCCGAGCAGCGCGTGCGCCACGCCGAGGCGCGGCTGCGCGCAGCGGAGCGAGTCTCCTAACCGATGCACTGGTGGGAGTGGCTCATCGACACCGCGGGTGTCGTGCTGCTCCTGGCTCTTGGATACGGCGCCGGGCTGATCGTCCGGCGCCGTTTCCTCGCCCGCGACGGTGGCACCTTCGAGATGAGCCACCGGATCCGCGCCGACAAGCCCGGCCGCGGCTGGGCGCTGGGCCTGGGGCGATACTCCGGCGAACAGCTGGAGTGGTTCCGCGTCTTCAGCCTCTCCCCGCGGCCGAAGGCCCACTGGGCCCGGACCGAGTTGACCTTCGACCGCCAGCGCGACGCCGAGGGCGACGAGCTGACCTCCCTCTTCCCGGATCACCAGGTCATCGTCTGCACGGGTCCGCGGGGGCCGGTGGAGATGGCGATGAGCCCCTCGTCGCTGACCGGTTTCCAAGCCTGGCTCGAGGCGAAGCCCCCGGGCACCGACTGGAACCGCCGACGCTCGGCCCACTAGCTGTAGCCGGCACTCCTGCCGGTCCACGTCTCGGCTGCACCGGGCCGCGGCTCCCGGAGCCGGCGTCGATCAGTCGTCGAAAAGGCTGCGGATGTCGTCCGCGCCGATGCTGCCGCTCATCGCGTCGTCGCCGTCGATGACCTGGGCGAAGAGCTCGGCCTTGTGCGCCTTGAGCTCCATCACCTTCTCCTCGATCGTGTCGGTGGCGACCATCCGGTAGACGTGGACCCGCTCGGTCTGCCCGATCCGGTGGGCACGGTCCACCGCCTGCGCCTCCGCCGCCGGGTTCCACCACGGGTCCAGCACGAATACGTAGTCGGCCTCGGTGAGCGTCAGGCCGACGCCGCCCGCCTTCAGGGAGATCAGGAAGACCGGTTTGTCGCCCTCGCGGAACTCCTCGATCGCCCGCGCCCGGTCCCGGGTGCTGCCGTCCAGGTAGGCGGTGGGGATGCCGACGTCCGCCAGACCCTCGCGGACCCGGCCCAGGAACGAGGTGAACTGGCTGAAGACCAGCGCCCGGTGGCCCTCCTCGGTGAGCTCGGTGAGGTGCTCGAGCAGGACCTCCGTCTTGGCCGACCCGACCCGCTCGTGCTCCGGGTCGACGAGCGCCGGGTCCAGCGCGAGCAGCCGCAGCGTGGTCAGCGCGGAGAAGATGGCGACCCGGTTGCGGTCGAAGTCGTCGAGCAGGCCGAGCAGACGCTGCCTCTCCTTGGCGAGGTGGGTGTCGTAGATCCGGCGGTGCTTGTCGGAGAGCGCCACGTCCAACACCTGCTCCTGCTTCGGCGGCAGGTCCTTGGCCACCAGCTCCTTGGTGCGACGCAGCAGGAACGGCCGGATCCGCCGCCGGAAGCGCGCGAGCACCTGGGCGTCGTGGTCGCGCTCGACCGGACGCACGACCAGTTGCTGGAAGTCGCGCGGTCGGGGGTAGAGGCCGGGGACGCTGATCGACAGCAGCGCCCACAGCTCCATCAGTCGGTTCTCGAAGGGCGTCCCGGTCACCGCGAGGCGGAACGGCGCGGCGACGGAGCGGACCGCGGTGTACGTCTTGGACTGGTGGTTCTTCACGTGCTGCGCCTCGTCGAGGACGAGCCCGGACCACTCCTCGCCGGCGTACGCCTCGCGTGCCAGGCGCAGCAGTGTGTAGGTGGTCACCACGATGTCGTTGTCGCGGGCCAACGCCCCCACGTCGTCGGTACGACGACCAGCCACCCCGACCCGCAGGCCGGGCGCGTGCCGGCGGGCCTCGGTGGCCCAGGCGGTGACGACGCTGGTCGGGGCGACCACCAGGAACGGGGCGTCCTGCGGCCGCTCGGCGCGCGCGTGGGTGATCAGCGCCAGTACCTGCAGCGTCTTGCCGAGCCCCATGTCGTCGGCCAGCACCCCGCCCAGCCCGTGCTGCCAGAGGAAGGCCAGCCACCAGAAGCCCTGCTTCTGGTAGCCGCGCAGCGGGGTGCTCAGGCCGGTCGGCTCGGGTTCGGGGATCTCGGTGAGGTCCCGCAGCGCCCGGGCACGCCGGACCCACTCGGAGGCTTCGGCGTCGACCACGCCCGCCTCGGCCAGCTGCGCCCACAGCCCCAGGTCGTGACGGCCCACGCCGATCCGGTCGCCGTCGCGCTCCCGCAGCTCGCCCGCCGCGGTGACCACCTCGCGGAGCCGGTCGAACTCGGGCCGGTCGGTGGTGATGTAGAGGCCGCTCGGCAGCACCAGGTGGTCCTCGTCGCGGGTGAGTGCGGCCAGCACGTCGGGGAGCGGCACCGGCTCACCCTCCACGGTGACCGCCACCGCCAGGTCGAGCCAGTCGGTGGGGCCGTCCGCGGGGTCGCCGTCCTGGGTCGGCGCGACCAGGTCGAAGCTGATCCGCGGATCACCGGTGGCCTCGCGGAAATCGGGACGCTGATCCTCGACGACCCGGACCTCGGGGAGCGTGCGCAGGTGCGGCAGGTCGTGCAGGCCGAGCGCCAGCGCGTCGCCGTCGAGCAGCTCGTCGGTGCTCAGCAGCCGCGACGGCACGCTCTCCCGGACCTCGGCCTCGGCGCCGGCGTCGCGGAGCCCGCCGAGGTCGTCGGTGCTGTGCAGGCGGCAGCGGCGCTCGGAGGACCCCGTCCCATAGCTCCAGTGCCAGTCGAGCTCGGCCCGGGTGGCGGCGTGCCAGGTCACGGCGAGCTCGAGGACCGGGCGCAGCGGCGCGGGGACGGTGAGCGAGGCATCGGGGGAGCGGACCGGGAGCAGGCGCACCAGCCCCGGCAGCTGGTCGGTGAGCTGGTCGAGCTCGGCCTCCGGCACGGTCAGTGCCGCTCCCTCCAGCAGGTGACGGGCGGCCGGCGGCAGCGGGGTCAGTGTCTCGGCCAGCGTGAGCACCCCGTCGTCGAGGAGCCCGACGCTGCGGGCCGGGTGGCCGATCGGCAGCACCTCGTCCCCGTGCCAGGTCCGCTCGCCGTCGTCGATGGCGACCAGCACCTGGTGGGCCCGGCCACGCTCGGCCGCCGTCACGTCGACGACCAGCTCGACCGGGTCCCGGCGCAGAGCGACCGCGCGCAGCGGAGGCACCGTGAGGAGGGTCACGCCCGACTCCTCCGCGTCGCGGAGCAGGCGGAGGGCGGCCGGGCCGAACTCCTCCAGGGAGGGCTGTTGCGTGCTGTAGTTGCCGACCCGGTGCACGTGCAGCATCGCCTGGAGCGCGCCCATCGCGGCGGACTGGGCGGGGGATGGGCACCAGCCGCGGTGGTGTGGGCGAGATCCGCCCACTCGGCGCCGCCACGGACCCAGGGCTGGCGGTTGCCGGGGCGCAGCGGACGGACCCGCACGGAGCGGGAGCCCGGCCGGTTGCTGCTACGGCGACGGTCCAGGCTGAACTCCAGCGCCAGCGGCACCTGGCTGTGCGCGCCGCTGCTCGACCGGAGCTCCTCGACCAGCCGCCCCAGGCTCTGGCGCCAGCCGGCGGTCTCCGCCCGCGCGCCGACGAAGCCGCGACGGAGGTGCAGCGCGAGCGCGGCGCCGTGCTTGCACAGCGAGCGCACCGGGCAGGTGCAGACGGTGAACAGCCAGCCGCTGCCGCCCGGGGCGCCGATCTCGGCGTGCATCTGCACCTGGTAGGGCTCCGGGCGGGTCCCCGGCACGGTGGCGGTGGCGGTCACCGACCCCTGGCTGAGGGAGTTCAGCTCCACGTCGGTCACGCTGCCGACGTACCCGGCTGCGCGCTCCAGCGTCTCCGGCGCGAAGTGCTCGGAGAGGAAGTCGTCGGTCAGTCCCGCCAGGATGTTCATCGCTGGCTCATCGTGGCACGGAGTCAACCGGTGGCCCGCACCGAGACCGGACCGACGTCCGCGCCGGCGGTGTCGGGCCGAGTGGTGCGTGGTGACCGGGCCGGGCTCAGCCTCCAGGCTCAGTCCGTGGAGCGCTCGCCGCCCGGCACCCACAGCACGTCGCCGCGCTCGCGGTTCGCGTGGCGCGCCAGGATGAAGACCAGGTCGGAGAGCCGGTTCAGGTAGGTGATCGCCAGCGTGTTCATGGTCGCGGCGTGCTCGGCGTGCGCCGCCCACCCGGCGCGCTCGGCGCGCCGCACCACGGTGCGGGCCACGTGCAGGTGGGCCGCCGCCACCGTCCCGCCGTTGAGGATGAAGGAGCGCAGCTTCGGCAGGTGCTCGTTGTACTCGTCGCACCAGCCCTCGAGGCGGTCGACGTACTGCTGCTCGATCCGCAGCGGGGGGTACTCGGGGTCGGCCACGACCGGCGTGCACAGGTCGGCGCCGACGTCGAAGAGGTCGTTCTGCACCCGGGTGAGGACGGTGACCACGTCGTCGTCGAGACCGCCGGTCGCCAGCGCCACCCCGATGTGGGCGTTCGCCTCGTCCACCTCGGCGTACGCGGCCAGACGCAGATCGGTCTTCGTCGTGACGCTCATGTCGCCGAGGCGGGTCTCGCCGGCGTCTCCGGTCCGTGTGTAGATCCGGGTCAGGTTCACCATGGCGCACACCTTAGGACGTGGGACGCAGCGGGTGCGCCGCTGGAGGTCGACGGCCGCGCTTCGCTCGACGCCAAGAGGTGGACACGGAACCTGGAGGACACGCGAAGTTTTCTCGTGCGCGGTGCAACCTTCGGCGGCTTCGGCGCGTCAGTGTAGGTGTGAGCGAGGCCACCCTCGCCGACGACGACGCCAGGGACGAGTGCCAGCGGAAGGGAGTGCGGTTGTGACCAGCGATGTGACCGGCGATGTGACCGGCGATGTGAGCACCGTGCAGATCACCTCCGACGGTCCCACCCTGCTGCTCAGCGGCGACTTCGACGTCCGTTCCACCGCGAGCGTGCGCAATGCGATCTACGACCACCTCTTCTGCTGGGACGGCGACATCGTGGTCGACCTCCACGCCGTGCCTTCGGTCGACCTGACGGCGTTGAAGGTGCTCGGCGCTGCCTGTCGCCGGGCCTCGGTCGAGGGGCAGCACATCGTGGTCCGCGGCGCCACCGGGCAAGTGCTGCGGATGCTCCACCTCACCCACCTGATCCGGGTGATCGAGGTGGAGCGCGAGCCGATCGCCGTCTGATCCACGCCGGACCGAGGGGCGGGGCGCAGCACCGGACGTTGCGGATCCCACAACGGACTCTGTTACCGCCGGGTATCGATCCGTCCTACGCTTCGCACATGAGCACCACTCCTGCGTCTGCCGCCGAGGGTCCGGTCAACCACCCCAAGGATCGTCCGTGGGTGATGCGGACCTACGCGGGGCACTCCACGGCGGAGGCGTCGAACGCCCTCTACCGCAACAACCTCGCCAAGGGGCAGACCGGCCTGTCCGTGGCGTTCGACCTGCCCACGCAGACCGGCTACGACCCGGACAGCCCGCTGTCGCGCGGCGAGGTGGGGAAGGTCGGCGTACCGGTGCCGCACCTGGGGGAGATGCGCAAGCTCTTCGACCAGATCCCGCTCACCGACATGAACACGTCGATGACGATCAACGCACCGGCGATGTGGCTGCTCGCCATGTACCAGGTGGTCGCCGAGGAGCAGAACCCCGACTCCACGCCCGAGCAGGTCGCCGGTCAGCTCGCCGGCACCACCCAGAACGACATCATCAAGGAGTACCTCTCGCGGGGTACCTACGTCTTCGGGCCGGAGCACTCGCTGCGACTGACCGCGGACATGATCGCCTACACGGTCAACAACATCCCGAAGTGGAACCCGATCAACATCTGCAGCTATCACCTGCAGGAGGCGGGTGCGACGCCGACGCAGGAGCTGGCCTACGCGCTGTGCACCGCGATCGCGGTGCTCGACACCGTGAAGAACGCCGGCCAGGTCAGCGACGAGGACTTCGAGAAGGTCGTCGGCCGGATCTCCTTCTTCGTCAACGCCGGCGTCCGCTTCATCGAGGAGACGTGCAAGATGCGCGCCTTCGTGGAACTGTGGGACGAGATCACCCGGGAGCGCTATGGCGTCCAGGACCCCAAGATGCGCCGTTTCCGCTACGGCGTCCAGGTCAACAGCCTCGGCCTGACCGAGGCGCAGCCGGAGAACAACGTCCAGCGGATCGTGCTGGAGATGCTCGGTGTGACGCTGTCGAAGAACGCCCGCGCCCGCGCGGTGCAGCTGCCCGCCTGGAACGAGGCGCTCGGCCTGCCGCGGCCCTGGGACCAGCAGTGGTCCCTGCGCCTGCAGCAGGTGCTCGCCTTCGAGTCCGACCTCCTCGAGTACGACGACATCTTCGACGGCTCGCACGTGATCGAGGCGAAGGTGGCCGAGCTGGTGGCCGGCGCCAAGGCCGAGATCGACCGGGTCCAGGCGATGGGCGGTGCGATCGCCGCGGTCGACTCGGGCTACATGAAGCAGGAGCTGGTCTCCTCGCACGCCGCGCGCCGGGCTCGGATCGAGGCGGGCGACGAGGCGATCGTCGGCGTCAACAGGTTCGAGACCACCGAGCAGAGCCCGCTCACCGCCGACCTCGACGGGGCGATCATGGTCGCCGACCCCGAGGCCGAGCGGGCCGCGCTCGCCTCCGTGGCCGCCTGGAAGGAGCAGCGCGACGCGGGTGAGGTCGAGGCCGCGCTGGCCCGGGTCGCCGAGGATGCCAAGAGCGGAGCGAACCTGATGGAGGCGACGTTGGCCGCGGCCCGCGCCGGGGCCACCACGGGGAGTGGGCCGGCACGCTGCGCGAGGTCTTCGGTGAGTTCCGCGCCCCGACCGGTGTCGGCGGAGCGGTGGGAGTGGCCGAGGCCGGCGCCGAGCTGAGCGCCGTGCGGGAGCGGGTCAGGACGACCGGCGAGGAGCTGGGCGGCCGGCTCCGCCTGCTGATCGGCAAGCCGGGGCTGGACGGGCACTCCAACGGCGCCGAGCAGATCGCCGTACGCGCGCGGGACGCCGGCTTCGAGGTCATCTACCAGGGCATCCGGCTCACCCCCGAGCAGATCGTCGCGGCCGCGGTGGCCGAGGACGTGCACTGCGTCGGCCTGTCGATCCTGTCCGGGTCCCACATGGAGCTGGTGCCGGCCGTGCTCGAGGGCCTGCGGGCCGAAGGCATGAACGACGTGCCGGTGATCGTTGGTGGGATCATTCCCGAGTCCGACGGCCGGCGCCTGGTCGACTCCGGGGTCGCTGCCGTCTACACCCCCAAGGACTTCGGGTTGACCGAGATCATGGGAGGCATCGTCGACGTGATCCGCCGGGCCAACGGGCTGGGGTGAACCCGCCCACGCCGTGAGACGCAGGCCACATCGGTTAGGTCTGCCTAGCCTCACCGTTTACGCTGGTGTCGTGGGCAAGAAGAAGCAGGCGAAGGCGAACGTCAAGCGCCTGCCCAAGACCAAGTGCTGCGTGTCGAAGAAGCGCTGTGATCGCTGCCCCCTGCGCATGCTCAAGGAAGGCACCCTTCCCGAGGGCTACACCGTGAAGAAGCGTGAGCTGGTCCGCGTGGACGGCAAGAAGGTCACCAAGAAGAAGCTGGCCAAGGCCGCCTGACCGGACGACTCCACGGCGAAGCGGAGCCTTGCCTGAGAGGCGACGGCCCGACGATCGCCCTAGGCTGACCGCATGGCTGCCACTCGATTCACCGACCAGCTCAACGTCCAGATCGGCAACGAGTTCGCGGCGCACCACCAGTACCTGGCGTGCGCCGTCTACTACGACGCCCTGACGATGCCGCAGATGGCGGCCCTCTTCTACTCGCAGGCGCTCGAGGAGCGCCAGCACGCGATGATGATGGTGCAGTATCTCCTCGACACCGACGCTCCGGTGAAGATCCCCGGCGTCGAGGCGCCGGTCGCCGAGTTCGCCGACGTCGTGGCGCCCGTCCAGCTCGCACTGGACCAGGAGAAGACCGTCACCGAGCAGATCAACGGCCTGCTGCGCATCGCTCGTGAGGAGAACGACTACGCCTCGGAGCAGTTCATGCAGTGGTTCATCAAGGAGCAGGTCGAGGAGGTCGCCTCGATGAGCGACCTGCTCGCCGTGGTGACCCGCAGCCAGGACGACCTCAACGACATCGAGGACTGGGTCGCCCGGGAGGAGGGCGGCGCCGACGCCGACCCGACCGCACCGCCGGCCGCCGGCGACTGATCCGGCTCGGCTCAGCCGGTGCGTCCGCGCCGGCGGTAGAGCCAGGTGGCCACGACGACGCCCCCCGCGGTGCCCAGCAGACCGGCGATCCCCGGGGTGGCGTCGCCACCGAGGGCGACACCGAGGGCGATGGCGCCGAAGCCGCAGGCGAGGACCAGCAGGATGAGGGCCGCGTTGCGGAACATCTCCGAGAAGTACGTCGCGGTGAAGCTCCGCTCGGTGCTGCCGTCGGCCGATCTCGCCGCCGCCGGTCTCGGTGCCGGCGTCGCTGTCGACCCGGTGGCGTCCGGCGGCTCCGGTGCCAGCGGTCCCGGCAGGTCGAGCACCCGCACCACGGCGTCCACGCGGAGCGGACCGTAGAGGTGCGGGAAGGTGACGCCCGACCCCGGCTCCGCCTCCTCCTCGACGACAGGTACGTCGAGGAGGTCGGTGTCGATCTGGAGCAGGACCAGCGGCTCGGTGACGTCGGCGTAGAACGCGTCGCGCACACCCGTCCACTGGTCGGCGCGGCTGGCGTGGATGAATCCCTCCTCGGCCAGGCTGCGTCCTCGGGTGGAGACCGTGTAGACACCGGCTGCCTGCGCCGCTGCCCAGTCCGAGGAGAGCGCCAGGTGGAAGACGGTGCTCATCGCGCGCTCCGCCGGCCGATCAGAAGAGCCGGTCGGTGGGGTCGTCAATGCCTCGCAGGGCGTCGTAGTCGACGACGGCGCAGCTGATGCCGCGATCGCCGGCGAGGACCCGGGCCTGCGGCTTGATCTCCTGGGCGGCGAAGATGCCGCGCACCGGTGCCAGCAGCGGGTCCCGGTTGAGCAGCTCCAGGTAGCGGGTCAGCTGCTCGACCCCGTCGATCTCACCGCGCCGCTTGATCTCCACGGCCACGCTGACGCCGTCGGCATCACGGCACATCAGGTCGACCGGTCCGATCGCGGTGGGGTACTCGCGTCGTACCAGGCTCAGACCGGGCAGCAGGGTGCCGGGATGCTCGGCGAGCAGCTCCTGGAGGTGCTTCTCGACGCCGTCCTTCTGCAGGCCGGGGTCGATGCCGAGCTCGTGGGAGGAGTCGTGCTGGATCTCCTCGATCAGGATGCGCAGGGTGTCGGGCGCCTGGTTCTTGGTGGCCTTGGCGGTGACGGTCCACTCGACCGTGCCGTCCTCGGTGGTGCCCTCACGCACGGTGCACGGCGGCGACATCCAGTTGAGCGGCTTGTAGGAGCCACCGTCGGAGTGCACCAGCACGGAGCCGTCCGACTTCAGCATCAGCACCCTGGTCGCCATCGGCAGGTGCGCGCTGAGCCGTCCGGCGTAGTCGACCTGGCAGCGTGCGACGACGATCCTCACAGTGCGGCAGGCTACCGGCCCTACCCCAGGGGGCTGCCACGTGAGGTGCGTCCCACATTGTTACCGACGGGTAGTCAGGGTGCCCGCGGGGTGTCACACTCCCTGCCATGACTTCGAGCGAGCAGATCTTCGACACCCTCGTGCTGCCGTACCTCAACCACGCGGTGCGGATGTACGAGGTGGACTACGCCTCGGTGACCGACATCGACGCCGGCATGCGCTTCGGCTGCGGCTACGCCCAGGGACCGCTGGCCGTGATCGACGAGCTGGGTGCGGGTTCGGTCCGCGACCGCCTCGCTGCCCGGTACGCCGAGACCGGCGACCGCCTGCACCAGCCGGCCGAGCTGCTGGAGAAGCTGGCTGCCGAGGGCGGCACGTTCGCGGGACTCTGCGCGGACTCCGGTGCCGCGGCGCCGGAGCTGAAGCGCGACATCGCCACCGTCGGTGTGGTCGGCACCGGCACCATGGCCTCGGGCATCGCCCAGGTCTTCGCGCAGGCCGGCTACGACGTCGTCTACGTCGGCCGCAGCCAGGAGAAGCTCGACGGCGTCGTCGGCTACATCACCAAGAACCTCGACCGCGCGATCGCCAAGGGGAAGTCGACCGAGGACGACAAGACGGCCGTGCTCGGCCGACTGAGCGGCGCCACCTCCCGCGCGGCACTCGCCGAGGCGGACATCGTGGTGGAGGCGATCGCCGAGGACCTCGACGTCAAGCTCGAGCTCTTCGGTGACCTCGACGGCATCTGCAAGCCGGGCGCGATCCTCGCCACCACGACCTCCTCGCTGTCGATCACCCAGCTCGGTGCGGCCACCGACCGGCCCGCCGACGTGATCGGGATGCACTTCTTCAACCCGGCACCGGTGATGAAGCTGGTCGAGGTGGTCACCACCCCGGCCACCGCTGCCGACGTCGACGAGACCGTGAAGGCGCTGTGCGCGAAGGTCGGCAAGGTGGCCGTCTCCTGCGGCGACCGTGCCGGCTTCATCGTCAACTGCCTGCTCTTCCCCTACCTCAACGACGCGGTGCTGCTCCACGAGTCGGGTATCGAGCTGGCCGTCATCGACGCCGCGATCAAGGAGAGCGCCGGCTTCCCGATGGGACCGTTCGAGCTGCTCGACGTGGTCGGCAACGACGTGTCCCTGGCGATCCAGAAGGAGCTGCACGGCGAGTTCGAGGAGGACGGTCTGGCGCCGGCGAGGACGCTGGAGGCGAAGGTCGCCGCCGGTCACCTGGGACGCAAGACCAAGCAGGGGTTCCACAGCTACTGATCCGGCGCACGCCGACGACAGAGGCCCGGACCGTTCGACGGTCCGGGCCTCTGTCATCGCCGATGAGGCGGTGGGTCAGCGCCGTGAGGTGCAGACCCAGGTCCACACCTTGACCCTGCCGGGCCCGCGCACCGCGTTGCGTGCCTTCCGGATCGCCTTCGACTTGGTGAAGGCGGCCCGCCCAGCCCACTCCTGGAGCACCCCGTTGCGGCCGCGCCACGCAACGGCCGCGCATCCGTTCCTCACCCACACAGCCCTCGTGCAGGCGCCCCGGGCATCCGGGTTGCGCTTCTTGCACTTGGTCTGGACGGCGGCGACGGCGCGCTTCTTGGTGCCGTAGTTGTAGCCCCAGACGGCGTCGCCGGTCCTCGGGTTCACCGAGATCGCGCCGTAGCAGCGGGGCACGCGGCAGCCGAGCCGGGCGTTGGCGCGCTCCGGGGTCTGGGCCTCCGCGCCCCGGACGGATGACGGCGTCGCCGGCTCGGCGTTGGCGCTCGGAGCCGCGACCAGCAGCGCCGCGAGCAGGACGCTCGCGACGGCCGCGAGTCCGGTCAGGCGCACGGGGGAGAGAAGCGGTGCATGGGTGTACTCCACGAGTGGTTCTGGTGATGGATGACTGCTCAGGTGTGTTCCCGCTGAGGTCGATGCGAAACAAGCCGACCGATGGCGGATCCGGTGTCGAGGCTTGGGACACTGGGGCGGTGAGCCTCAACACCCTGGACGTCGGCCAGCGCGGCAGCCGGATCCTCTTCCTGCACGGCCTCTTCGGCCAGGGGCGCAACTGGATGACGATCGGCAAGGCGCTCGCCGACGAGCACCGGATCACCATGGTCGACCTCCCCGACCACGGACGGTCACCGTGGACGGAGCGGTTCGACTACCTCACCGTGGCCGACGCCGTCGCCGCGCTGATCGACGCCAGCGATCCGGCGACCGTCGTCGGCCACTCGATGGGCGGCAAGGTCGCCATGCTGCTCGCGCTGCGCCACCCCGACCTGGTACGACGCCTGGTGGTCGCCGACATGTCGCCGGTGCGCTACCGCGAGACCCCCGGCGGTCTGGCGCGCTACGCACGCGCGCTGGACCACCTCGACCTCTCCGCCGTGTCCGGCCGCGAGGACGCCGATCGGCTGCTCCGGGCCGAGGTGGACGACCCGACCGTGCGGTCCTTCCTGCTCCAGAACCTGCGCCGGGACTCCGGCCCGTCCGGGTGGCGCTGGCAGGCGAACCTCGCCCTGCTCGAGCGCGACATGCCGCTGATCGCCGACTGGCCCGAGGACGCGCTGGACGGGGTGGCGCCGTACCAGGGGCCGGTGCTGTGGGTGGCCGGCGGGCGTTCGAGCTATGTCACGGCGGAGTACGAGCCGGCCATGGAGCGGTGGTTCCCTCGCCACCGCAAGCTGGTGATCAAGCAGGCCGGGCACTGGGTGCACTCCGAGCAGCCGGAGATCTTCACCGAAGCGGTGCGCCGCTTCACCAACGGCTGACGCCGGGGTCGCTACCGGGTTTGTGTCGGACGGTCCTGGTGGACTTCGGGGCGTGTCCACCGCAACCCTCGACGCCACAGTGCTTCCGTTGCCTTCGCCGGGGTCGCGCGCGGCCGTGGTGTTGGAGCGTGCGGGTGAGGCGGTGGGCGAGGTGGCCGACCTGCCGGTCGAGGTGCTCGATGAGCGCGGATTGACGGACGCGGTGACGACCGTGGCGCGGTTGCGGTCACAGTTGCAGGCCGTCGAGTTGGCGTTGGCCGCCGAGGCCGAGCAGCGCCGGGTCGCCGCGGATGCGGGGGACACGGGTGCGGATGCGTGGTTGTCACGGTTGACAGGGGAGCGGCGTGAGCAGTTGCGGGGCGGGCTACGGCTGGCGCGTCTGCTGCGTGAGCGCTACCGAGCGACCGCGCGGGCATTGGGGGCCGGCGAGATCCGGCTCGAGCAGGCGCGGGTGATCGTGGAGGGTCTGGAGGTCTCCGCCGACGACGTTCCCGAGACGCTGCGGGTGCAGGCGGAGGAGTTGATGATCGCCAAGGCCACCGGTGCAGCGACCCGGACGGGTGTGCCGATGCCGCCGACGGGTTTGCGGCGTGCGGTGCGGCGGGTCTATGGCCGGCTGGATGCCGACATCGCGGCGATGCACCTACGCCGCAGTGTGCGTCGCAACCACCAGCGTGGTGTCACGAAGACGTGGTTCACCCTGCACGACAACGGCGATGGCACCTGTGCGGGACGGTTCTGTGTGCCGGAGCTGCACGGGCAGGTGCTGCGCACGGTGTTGGAGACGTTGTCGGCTCCGCGGCGCTTCGGCCGCGATGGCACCGGGACGCCGTTGGTGGATGCCTCGGCGGGGACCGAGACGTCGGGGTTGGGGTGGTGCGACAAGCTCGGGCGGGCGTTCTGCGAACTTCTGGAGCATCTGCCCACGGATCGGTTGCCGCGTTCGGTGTTCACGTTGATGGCGACCATCGACCTGGACAGCCTCCGCAGCGGCCTGAACGCCGCCGGGGTCGGGACGAGCACGACGGGTGCGGATCTGGACGCGGGTGAGGTGCGGCGGTTGGCGTGTGAGGCGGGGATCGTGCCCGCGGTGCTGGGTGGGGCGAGTGTGCCGCTGGACCTGGGTCGGACCCGGCGGTTGCACACCGAGAAGCAGCGCCAAGCCCTCGGTCTGGTCCATGACTCGTGTGCGATCGCGTCGTGTGATCGGCCGTTCGCGTGGACCGAGATCCATCACACCCACGCCTGGTCCGCGGGCGGGGCCACTGACCTGGCCAACGCGGTCCCGTTGTGCTGGGCCCACCACCGCGCCGTCCACGACGGCCGCTTCGACCTCATCCGTCACTCCGCGAGCGAATGGGTCCTGCACCGCCGACGACGATGCTGAACCCACGGTGAATCGAGGCGCTCAGTCCTCGCCCGCCTGGCGGGCCCGGTAGGCAGCGACCGCGTTCCGATTGCCGCAGGCGGTCGAGCAGAACCGGCGGGAGCGGTTGCGGGACAGGTCGACGACGACCCCCTCGCACTCCTCGTCGGCGCACACGTCGAGCCGGCTGAGCTCATCGGCGCGGATCACGTCGATCATCGCCATCGCGGTCTCCACGATGATCCGCTCGGCCAGCGGTCGGTCGTCCGCGACCGCGTGCAGGTGCCAGTCGAAGGCGTCGTGGCGGACCAGTTGGGGGAGCGCGCTGTGCTCGGCGAGCATCCGGTTCACGATCTCGACGGCGCCGTCCCGGTCGGCGACCAGGAGGTCGCGCATCGGTGCGCGGGCGGCACGGACCTCCTCCAGCTCGGCAGCGTCCCCGTCGTGGCGACCGGTGTACTCGAACTCCGCCATGAAGGTCGCGAGGTCGGCGACGGTGCTCAGGGTGTCCGGTGGATCGGCACTGTTGACCAGATAGGCGGCCGCCTGCAGGGCGGTGGCGGTGTCATGAGCGAAAACCACTTTGACAGGTTACACGCTCGCCCGTATCGTCATGACCCATGGCGACGATGACTCATGACACGGCGGAGGTGCGCGCGGCGACCACCACCCGAGGACTGACCCTGGCCCTGGTGTCCGCGGCGACCTTCGGCATGTCGGGGGCACTCGCGCGTCCGCTGCTCGACGCCGGTTGGACGCCCGGCGCCGTCGTACTGATCCGGATCCTGATCGGGGCCGCCGTGGTCCTCCCGTTCGGGATCGCGGCGCTGCGCGGTCGGTGGCACCTGCTGCGGAGCAACCTGACCCGCGTCACGCTCTACGGGGTGCTGGCCGTCGCGGGGGCGCAGTTCTGCTACTTCTCCGCCGTGCAGTACATGAAGGTCGGGCCGGCCCTGATGATCGAGTACACCGCGCCGGTGGCCGTCGTCCTCTGGCTGTGGCTGCGCCACGGGCAGCGCCCCGGACCCACCACGCTGGCCGGCGCGGCCGTGGCCGCGCTCGGTCTGCTGCTGGTGCTCGAGGTGTTCTCGGGCGTGGGCGTGGACCCGCTCGGGGTCGCCTGGGCCCTCGGTGCGATGGTCGGCGCGGCGACGTACTTCCTGATCTCGGCCGACGACCGCTCCGGCCTGCCGCCGATGAGCCTGGCCGCCGGCGGCCTGCTGGTCGGTGGGGGCATGCTCGGTCTCCTCGCCCTGCTCGGCGTGCTGCCGATGCACGCCACCACCGCCGCGGTCGAGTACGGCGACCTCGAGCTCACCTGGTGGGTGCCGCTGCTGGCGCTCGGCATCCTGACCGCCGCCGTCTCCTACGTGACCGGCATCGGGGCCGCCCGGGTGCTCGGATCGCGAGTGGCCTCGTTCGTCGCGCTGGGCGAGGTCGTCTTCGCCGTCGGCTGGGCCTGGCTGCTGCTGTCCGAGCTGCCCGGCTGGGGTCAGCTGGTCGGCGGTGTGCTGATCCTCGCGGGAGTGATCGGGGTCAAGATCGGGGAGCGGTCCGTGGTCGACACCGCCGAACCCGTCACGGTCTGAGCGTCCAGGCGAGGGTGCTCCCTCAGCGGACGTCCTGCTGCCGCACCACGACCTCGCGCAGGATCAGCAGGATCGCCGCAGCGACCGGGATCGCGAGAAGGGCGCCGACCACCCCGAGCAGGGCGGCGCCGATCAGCGCCGCGATCACGATCACCGCCCCGGGCAGGTCGACGGACTTGCTCATCACCCGCGGGTAGATCACGTAGTTCTCGAACTGCTGGTAGACGATGTAGAAGATGATGCAGGCGATGCCGCTCTTCAGGTCGGTGGCCAGTGCGATCGCGCTCACCACGACGGCGCCGATGGTGGCCCCGATCATCGGGATCACGTCGAGCAGGGCGACCACGAACGCCAGCGCGACGGCGTACTCGCGCACCTCGGTGAACCACAGGAAGAGCAGCGAGGAGAAGCCGGCGCACAACGCCACCAGGAAGGCGCCGGAGACGTAGCCGCCGATGTTGTGGATGACCTTGTCGCCGAGGCGGGAGACCCGCTCGCGCCGCGACGCGGGCGCCAGCTGGTAGAGGGCGCCGGTGGTGGTCTTCAGCGAGGCGAGGAAGTAGAGCGTCAGGACCACGATGATGAAGCCGTTGAAGACCGCCGAGACGATCTTCATGCCGAACCCGAGCGCCCCGCCGAACAGGGTGGAGATGAAGTCGCCGTCGGTGACGAAGTCCTTCGCCTTGTCGATCAGCTCGTACTCGCTGTTCAGGTCCTGGACCCGCTTGTTCTCCTCGAGCTGGTCCAGCCAGATCGGCACGTTCTTGGTCAGCGCCGCGACCTGGTCGGTGATGACCGGCACGATCGCGACCACGAAGAGGCCGACCAGCACGATGGCCGCCGCGATCACCGCGCCGCAGGCCCAGGAGCGCCGCAGCCCGCGTCGCTCCAGGAACTCCACGGCCGGGTTCAGGCCGGCGGCCAGGAAGAACGACACCACCACCAGCATCAGCACCGACCCGATGCCGACCAGTGCCTGGAAGAGGAAGAAGGCGAGCAGCGCTCCGGTCGCGCCACCGAAGCCGATGAAGAACGGCGAGCGCCGGTTGAACGGTCGTCCGGGGGCGCCGTAGGGAGTGGCGGTCGAGGTCTCGCCGACGGGGGCGGCGGGATCCACCCCGCCGTGGGCCAGCACGGAGTCCGGGGTCAGGTCGTGCTCGGTCGCGGCGGGATCGCCGGCCCCGTCGCCGGTGGGGACCCCGTGCTGGCCGCTGCTCAACTCTCGTCGCCGCCGAAGCCGGAGATGAGCTCGGCGAGGGAGGAGAGCTGGGCCGTGATCGAGTCGCGACGCTTGGTCAGACGGTCGAGCTCGGCGCGGGCCTGGGTGATCTCGCGCTGGACCTCGGCATCCCCGCTGGCGGTCACCGACTCGGCCTGTGCCCGTGCGGAGGCGACGATCTGCTCGGCCTCGCGCCGGGCACGGGCGAGCAGGGCGTCGGACTCCGACTGGGCGGCGGCACGGTTGCTCGCTGCCTGCTTGGTCGCCTCCGACGCGCGCTCCTCGGCCGCGACGGCGCGCTGCTCGGCCTCCTCGACCAGCCGCTTGGTCTCCGCGACGGCGGTGTTGTGGTGGTCGGTCGCCTCGCGGGCGAGCCGCTCCTTCTCCACGGCGAGCGAGCGACGGGCCTCCTGGACCTCGCGGTCCACCGCCGCGCGGGCCTGCTCGGCCTCGCGCAGCGCGCCGGAGCGGAGCTCGTTGGCCTCCTGCTGAGCCGCCAGCCGCAGCTGGTCCGCCTCGCGCTTGGCCGCGGCGAGGGTGTCCTCGGCCTCGCCCTTCGCCAGCGCGCGCTCCTGCTCGGCGTCGGCCAGCAGCCGAGCCCTGTTCTCGTCGAGCTCGCGCAGCTGCACCGAGCGCATGTCGTCGGCCTCGCGCTCGGCCTCGGCCCGGATCGACTTGGCGTCGCGGGTGGCCTGCTCACGGATGTCCAGCGCGTCGGCCTCGGCCCCCGAGCGGATCTCGGACGCCTCCTCCTCGGCCAGGCGGAGCATCGCCGAGGCCCGACCGCCCAGACCCGCGTACGACGGGTTCGCGTTCTCGTCGATCTCCTGCTTGGCACGCTCCAGGGCGGCGTTCAGGGCGGCGACCTGCTTCTCGGACTCGGCGAGGCTGGCGCCGAGACCGGCCTTCTCGCTGGCGAGCTGACGGATCTGGGCGTCGACCGCGGCACGGTCGTAGCCGCCGCGACGGACCACCGGAAGGCTGCTGACGGGCACCGTCCCTCCGGTGCCGCTCGGGGTCGAGGAGGGACGTGCCGTCGCCGGCGCGGCCGACGGTGCCGGAGTGGACTGGGTGGCCGGTGTGGCCGGGGCCGGCGCGGCCGACTGCTTCTTCTCGGCCGGCACCGCCGGCATGACCTGCGTCGGCTGTGAATCGTCGGCGGTCTTCTTGCTCGCCGACGACTTCGCGGCGTCGTCGCCGTCGGTCGGTTCGTCGAAGATGGACAGGCCTTGGTCGCTCATCGAGAGAGGCTCCGTGCGGTGTTGAGAAGAAATGCGGGGACAGGGCCCATGATCCCCGATCGGGCAACCGGATCCCACCCCGGTGCCAGGGTTTCGGCGCGTGTCGTCGTCAGAACGTGACGGACCCCGGTCGTCGGGGACGACCGGGGTCCGGGTGGCGGCTGAGCGCCGGGGTTCAGGTGCCGGGACTCAGGGTGCCGGGACTCAGATCCCGCGGAACAGGTTGATCTTGTCCAGGTGCTTCTCGCGGAGCTCGTGGTCGCGGACCCCGAGGCCCTCCTCGGGGAGAGGCAGAGCACGCCGACCTTGCCCTGGTGCTTGTTGTGGTGCACGTCGAGCGCGGCCTGCCCGGTGTCCTCCAGCGTGTAGGTGCGGGAGAGCGTGGGGTGGATCTTGCCCTGCGCGATGAGGCGGTTGGCCTCCCAGGACTCGCGGTAGTTGGCGAAGTGGCTGGAGATGATCTTCTTGAGGTTCATCCACAGGTAGCGGTTGTCGTACTCGTGCATGTAGCCCGACGTCGACGCGCAGGTGGTGATGGTGCCGCCCTTGCGGGTGACGTAGACGCTGGCGCCGAAGGTCTCGCGGCCGGGGTGTTCGAAGACGATGTCGATGTCCTCGCCGCCGGTGAGTTCGCGGATCGCCTTGCCGAAGCGCTGCCACTCCTTGGGGTTCTGCTGGGTGCCCTCCTCGTTCCAGAACTTCGGGGCGAGCTCGGAGCGGTTGATCACCATCTCGGCGCCCATGTTGCGCACGATCTGGGCCTTCTCCTCGTTGGAGACCACGCAGATCGGGTTGGCGCCGCCGTTGAGGGCGTACTGGGTGGCGAAGCCGCCGAGGCCGCCGGAGGCACCCCAGATGAGCACGTTGTCGCCCTGCTTCATGTTGCCGCCGTTGGCCGAGACCAGCTGGCGGTAGGCGGTGCAGTTGACCAGGCCGGGGGAGGCTGCCTCCTCCCAGGTGAGGTGCTCCGGCTTGGGCATCAGCTGATTGGCCTTGACCATCGCGACGTCGGCGAGCCCGCCGAAGTTGGTCTCGAAGCCCCAGATCCGCTGGGAGGGATCCATCATCGTGTCGTTGTGGCCGTCGGGGGCCTCGAGCTCGACGGAGAGGCAGTGTGCGACCACCCGGTCGCCGGGCTTCCACTTGGTCACGCCGGGGCCGGTGGCCAGCACCACGCCGGAGAGGTCGGACCCGACGATGTGGTACGGCAGGTTGTGCCGCGCGCCGAGGTCGGACTCGCGGCCGTAGCGCTCCAGGAAGCCGAAGGTGGAGACCGGCTCGAAGATCGAGGTCCACACGGTGTTGTAGTTGATCGCGGAGGCCATCACCGCGACGAAGGCCTCGCCGGGGCCGAGGTCGGGCAGGGCGACCTGGTCGACGTGCAGGGACTTGCGGGGGTCCTTGTCGCGGGACGCTACGCCCTCGAACATGTCGACCTCGTCCTTGTGCACGGTCACCGCGCGGTAGGACTCCGGGAGGTCGAGGTTGGCGAAGTCCTCAGCGGAGGTTCCGTCAGCGGTGATGGCGTCGAGGATGTGCTGCACGAGCGTCGTCTCCTAGTGAAGAGGTGGTCGTCGGTCTGGCGCAGTGCGGCCGCCGAGGAAGATACCTGCCAGTAACCTCTGCCGTCCGGGTTCGTGACGGGTGTCTCACTGCCGAGCGCGGAACGTCATGCGTCACGATAGGACGGTGACCTCGCATCCGGGCCGCGATCCGTTGGGCGGGACGGCCGCAGACCGCACCGACGACCGAGCCGACGACCGAGCCGCCGCGCCCCGGGGAGCGAGCCCCCGGCCATCGACCTGAACGCCGATGTGGGGGAGTCGTTCGGGCGCTGGCAGCTCGGCGACGACGCTGCCCTGCTGCCGCACCTGACCAGCGCCAACGTCGCCTGCGGGTTCCACGCCGGTGACCCGGCCACGCTGCGTCGCACGGTGGAGCGCGCCGCCGCCCTGGGCGTCAGCGTCGGAGCCCAGGTCGGCTACCGGGACCTGGCCGGCTTCGGGCGACGGTTCATCGACATCACCCCGGAGGACCTGGCTGCCGACGTGCTCTACCAGATCGGTGCGCTCGACGCCCTGGCCCGCGCGGCCGGGACCCGGGTGGCCTATCTCAAGCCGCACGGCGCGCTCTACCACGCGGTGCGTACCGACCGGGCCCAGGCCGAGGCGGTGGTGCAGGCGGTCGCCGACTTCGGCGGGCTCCCGGTCCTCGGCTTCCCGGGCGCGGTGCTGCTCGAGCTCGCGGCCGCCGCCGGGCTGCCGGTGGTGGCCGAGGGTTTCGCCGACCGCGGGTATCGCTCCGACGGCACGCTGGTCCCTCGGTCCGAGCCCGGCGCGGTGCTGACCGATCCCGACGCGGTCGCCGCGCAGGCGGCCGACCTGGTCGCCACCGGCGCCGTCGGCTCGCTCTGCGTCCACGGCGACTCCCCGGGCGCTCCGGCGCTGGCCGCGGCCGTGCGCCGCGGCCTGGAGGCGGCGGGCGTGCGGATCGCAGCCTTCGCATGACCCCCGCTGGCTCCCGTACGGCGACCGCGGGCTGCTGCTCGAGGTCGACGACACCGACCAGGTGCTGATCGCGGCCCGGGCGCTGCGCGACCTGCCGGTGGTCGCCGACCTGGTGATCGACCTGGTGCCGGCCGCCCGGACGATCCTCCTGGTCACCCTCCCGCACGTCGGCCCGGCTCGGCTGCGGGACCTGCTGCCGGCGGCGGACCGCCTCGTCGCGGCCGGAGCGCCGGCCGCGGAGCGGGCCGCCGAGTCCGCCGCGGGGGCCGTCCGGATCCGGGTGGCCTACGACGGACCCGACCTGGAGGCGGTCGGTGAGCTGACCGGTCTCGGCGTCGCCGGCGTGGTGGCCGCCCACACCACGGGCACCTGGCAGGTTGCGTTCTGTGGTTTCGCCCCCGGCTTCGGCTACCTCGTCGGCGGTGACCCGCGACTGGAGGTGCCCCGGCGCGAGACGCCGCGCCAGAAGGTGCCCACCGGGTCGGTCGGTCTGGCCGGGACGTTCAGCGGGGTCTATCCGCGCTCCTCGCCCGGAGGCTGGCAGCTCATCGGCCACACCGAGCAGGTCCTCTGGGACGTGGAGCGGGAACCGCCGGCGCTGCTGGCCCCCGGGACCCGGGTCCGGTTCATCGACGCCGACGCCGACGCCGACACCGACATCGGCACCGGCACGCCCGAACCTGTCACCGGCATCCCCGAGGCCGACCTGGACCACGCAGGGGACGAGCGGTGACCGCGCTGCGGGTGCGGGCGACCGCGGGGCCGGTGCTGGTCCAGGACGCCGGCCGCCCGGGGCTGGCCGCGCTCGGGGTGGGCGCGGCGGGGGCGGCCGACCGGGCGTCGTACGGGCTGGTGAACCGGCTGCTGGGCAATGCTGCCGGCGCGGCGGCGCTGGAGGTGGTCCTCGGCGGGCTGGAGGTGGAGGCGACGGGGACCTGCTGGGTCTGCGTCACCGGGGCACCGGTGCCGCTGACCGTGGACGGCCGGGCCGAGCCCTCGGGTGCGGTCCTCGCGCTCCGGCCGGGGCAACGACTGCGCCTCGGGCCGCCGGCGAACGGCGTGCGCAGCTATCTCGGCGTGCGGGGAGGGCTCCGGGTCGCTCCCGTGCTCGGGTCGGCGTCCTGGGACACGCTCGCCTCGCTCGGGCCGTCCCCGATCCGGGCGGGCGACCTGCTGGAGGTCGGCGCCGGGACCGACGGCCCGCTGCTGGTGGACGCGGTGCCGCCGGCCGAGTTCGCCGGTCCCGCTGTGCTCGACGTGGTGCGGGGGCCGCGCGAGGACTGGTTCGCCGACCCCCGGGTGCTGGTCGCGAGTGGGTGGACGGTCCAGGCGGACAGCGACCGGGTGGGTGTGCGGCTGGACGGTCCCCGGCTCACCCGGACCGCCGCCGCGGAGCTGCCCAGCGAGGGCGCCCTCCGCGGGGCGATCCAGGTGCCGCCGAGCGGGCGTCCGGTGGTGCTCGGAGCCGACCACCCGGTGACCGGCGGCTACCCGGTGATCGGGGTGGTCCGTGACCGCGACACCGACCGGCTCGCGCAGCTGCGACCGGGGGAGTCGGTGCGGTTCCGGTGGGCCGACTCCTGAGCGCGCTCGGTGCCGCCCGGAATACAGAGTGGGGGCTCAGTGCCCCTCGGCCGCCGGCTCCACCAGCTCGACCAGTACGCCGCCGGCGTCCTTCGGGTGGACGAAGTTGATCCGGCTGTCCGCGGTCCCGCGCTTCGGCTCGGGGTAGAGCAGCCGCACTCCGCGCTCGCGCAGCAGCGCCGACACCCGGTCCAGGTCGGTCACCCGGTAGGCCATCTGCTGGACGCCCGGCCCGCTGCGGTCGAGGAACTTCGCGATCGTCGAGGACTCGTCCAGCGGCGCCAGCAGCTGGATGCAGGAGCCGGAGTCGCCGACCGCCACCATCGCCTCGCGCACCCCCTGCTCCTCGTTGACCTCCTCGTGCACCGTGACCATCCCGAAGGTGTCGCGGTAGAACGCCGTCGCGACGTCCAGGTCGGGCACCGCGATGCCGACGTGGTCGATCGCGGTGAACAGCTGCTCGGGCATGTCCTCAGTGATGCTCATGCGAGCTATTGTGCGCGAGAGGGGCTTGTGACGAGAGCCTCACCGGTCACCCGTGGACGCTCTCGCGGAGGTGTCTACCCCGAGTAGTGTGCCGAGCAGTCCGGTCGGCCGACGAACTCGTGGCCGGCCCCGCCCCAAGTCCATCCCGATGTCGGAGAGCCCTGCCGACGTCCTGCAGTCACGGAGGCACCATGTCCCACTCCGCCAGCCCGAGCGTCATCGTCGCCGGTGCGCGCACCCCGATCGGCCGCCTGCTCGGTGGCCTGAAGACCCTCTCCGCCGCCGACCTCGGCGGCGTGGCGATCAAGGGGGCGCTGGAGAAGGCAGGCGTCTCCGGTGAGCAGGTCGACTACCTGATCATGGGTCAGGTCATCCTCGCCGGTGCCGGGCAGAACCCGGCGCGCAGCGCGGGCATCGCGGCCGGCCTGCCGCTGAGCATGCCCTCCATCACGATCAACAAGGTCTGCCTCTCCGGTCTCAACGCGATCGCCACCGCCGACCAGATGATCCGCGCCGGCGAGGCCGAGGTGATCGTCGCCGGCGGCATGGAGTCGATGACGCAGGCGCCGCACCTCCTGCCGAAGTCCCGTGAGGGCTTCAAGTTCGGCGACACCAAACTGGTCGACTCGATGGCCTACGACGCCCTCTACGACCAGGCGACCCAGCAGGCGATGGGTGGCCTGACCGAGCAGATCAATGCCGAGGGCACCGCCCTGAGCCGTGAGGAGCAGGACGCGTTCGCCGCCGCCTCGCACCAGAAGGCCGCCGCCGCGTGGAAGAACGGCGTCTTCGACGACGAGGTCGTGCCGGTCACCATCCCACAGCGCAAGGGCGACCCGGTCGTGGTCTCCAGCGACGAGGGCGTTCGTGGCGACACCACCGCCGAGTCCCTCGGCAAGCTCCCGCCGGCGTTCGCCAAGTCCGGCACCATCACCGCGGGCTCCGCCTCGCAGATCTCCGACGGTGCCTGCGCGGTGGTCGTGATGAGCAGGGCCAAGGCCGAGGAGCTCGGCCTGACCTGGCTCGCCGAGATCGGTGCCCACGGCATGGTCGCCGGCCCGGACTCCAGCCTGCAGATGCAGCCCGCCAACGCCACCGCCAAGGCGTGCGCGAAGGAGGGCATCACGCCGGCCGACCTCGACCTGGTCGAGTTCAACGAGGCGTTCGCGGCGGTCGGCATCGAGTCGGCCCGCGCCCTCGACCTCCCGGAGGAGAAGGTCAACGTCAACGGCGGCGCGATCGCGCTCGGCCACCCCGTCGGCATGTCCGGCGCCCGGGTCGTGCTGCACCTCGCCCTCGAGCTCCAGCGCCGCGGTGGTGGCGTGGGTGCGGCCGCGCTGTGCGGTGGCGGCGGTCAGGGCGATGCCCTGATCGTGCGCGTCCCGGCCTCCTGAGCCGAGCTGCATGGACCCCAGCACCACCGGAGGCGGCCGCCGCGGACTCACCGCGGCGGCCGTTCCCGATCTGGTGGCGGCGGCGCGCGACGGTCGGTCGCGGGCGGTCGGTCGCCTGCTGAGCCTCGTCGAGGACGAGTCACCGCTGCTGCCGGAGGTGATGCGGACGCTCGCGCCCCATGTCGGGCACGCCCGGATCATCGGGCTCACCGGTGCTCCGGGAGTCGGCAAGTCGACCTCCACCAACGCCCTGGTGGCCGAGCTGCGCCGCCGCGGGGACCGGGTCGCGGTGCTCGCCGTCGACCCGTCCTCCCCGTTCTCCGGCGGCGCACTGCTCGGTGACCGGATCCGGATGTCGGACCACGCGACCGACAGTGGCGTCTTCATCCGCTCGATGGCCGCCCGCGGGCATCTCGGCGGGCTCTCCTGGGCCACGCCCCAGGCGATGCGGGTCCTCGACGGCGCCGGCTTCGACGTGGTGCTGGTGGAGACGGTGGGCGTCGGGCAGAGCGAGGTCGAGGTCGCGGGTCACGCCGACTCGACCGTGGTCCTGCTCGCTCCCGGGATGGGCGACGGCATCCAGGCCGCCAAGGCCGGCATCTTGGAGATCGGCGACCTCTACGTGGTCAACAAGGCCGACCGGGACGGAGCGAGCAAGGTCCGCCGCGACCTGCGCTCGATGCTGGCGCTGGCCGAGCGCCCCGACCAGGCGTGGCGACCGCCGGTGTTGATGACCACCGCGGCCAGCGGCGACGGTGTCGCCGCGGTGGTCGACGCGCTGGCCGAGCACCGGGACTGGCTGACCGCCACCGGAGAGCTCGAGCGGCGTCGCGTCCGCCGGGTCCGGGACGAGATCGAGGCGCTCGCGCTCGGTGCGCTGCGCCGACGCTGGGAGGCGGTGGGCAGCGACGGGCGCCTCGACCGGCTCGCGCGTGCCGTGGTCGCCGGGGAGTCCGATCCCTACGCGGCCGCCGACAGCCTGCTGCCCGACGCCTAGCATCGGTGTGCCTGACACCAGCGTCCGTCTACCCGGGCCCGGTGTCGGCGCCGGCCCCTAGTGTCGGAGCATGCCGACGCTGGAGGACGTACGACGCATCGCGGCCGCACTCCCCGCGGTCACCGAGAGGCCGGCCTGGGGGCAGCCGATGTGGCGCGTCAAGGACCGGGGATTCGTCTGGGAGCGCCCGCTGGGCAAGAAGGACGTCGCCGATCTGGAGTCGCTCGGTCAGGACGTGCCGGACGGGGAGCTGATCGGGCTGCGGGTCGCCGACGAGGCCGACAAGCAGGCGCTGATCGCCAGCGATCCCGACGTCTTCCTCACCATCCCGCACCTCGACGGCTACAGCGCGGTGCTGGTCCGCCTCGATCGTGTCGACCCCATCGAGCTGGACGAGCTGATCGTCGAGGCGTGGCTGCTCCGGGCACCCAAGCGGCTCGCCGCCGACTTCCTCGCCGCCCGCGCCGACTGAGCGCCGAGGCACAGGTGCTGCGAGGATGCCGGGCGTGAGAGACGTCGTCATCCTCGGCTCCACCGGCTCGATCGGCACCCAGGCCCTGGACCTGGTGCGGAGCAACCCGGACCGCTTCCGCGTGGTCGGGCTCACCGCCGGTGGCGGCAACCCGGACCTGTTCGCCGCGCAGGTCGAGGAGTTCGCGCCCGCCTTCCACGGGCTGGGCGAGGACGCCAGCGTCGAGGCCGCCGGGTCCGGGTGCGACGTCGTGCTCAACGGCATCACCGGCGCCGTCGGACTGCGCCCCACCCTGGCCGCCCTCGACGCCGGCAACACGTTGGCGCTGGCCAACAAGGAGTCGCTGGTGATGGGAGGTCCGCTGGTGCTGGAGCGCGCGGCACCCGGCCAGATCGTGCCGGTCGACTCCGAGCACAGCGCGCTGGCCCAGTGCCTGCGCGGCGGCTCCCCGGACGAGGTACGACGCCTGGTGCTCACCGCGAGCGGCGGACCGTTCCGCGGCCGGAGCCGCGCGGAGCTCGCCGCGGTCACGCCCGAGCAGGCCATGGCCCACCCGACCTGGGACATGGGGCCGGTGATCACCATCAACTCCGCGACGCTGGTCAACAAGGGGCTGGAGGTGATCGAGGCGCACCTGCTCTTCGGCATCCCCTACGACCGGATCGAGGTCGTGGTGCACCCGACCAGCGTGGTCCACTCGATGGTGGAGTTCGTCGACGGCTCGACGCTGGTCCAGGCCAGCCCACCGACGATGCTGATCCCGATCGCGCTCGGTCTGGCCTGGCCGGACCGGGTCCCCGACGCCGCGCCGTCGGTGGACTGGACCCGGGCCGAGACCTGGGAGTTCACCCCGCTCGACGACGAGGCGTTCCCGGCCGTCTCGCTGGCCCGGGAGGCGGGGAGGCGGGGCGGCAGCGCGCCGGCGGTCTACAACGCGGCCAACGAGGTGTGCGTCGCGGCCTTCCGCGACGGTGCGCTCGACTTCCCGGGGATCGTCGCCGTTGTGGCGGACGTGGTGACGGCCCACGACGTACGCTCTGGGGAGGAGCTCACCCTGGAAGGTGTGCTCGCTGCCGACCGGTGGGCTCGGGAGACCGCGACCACCCTGATCCACACGCGTTGAAGACCGAGGAAGCCCGATGACCGTCCTGCTCTACATCCTCGGCGTGGTCGTCTTCGTCCTCGCGATCCTGGTCTCCATCGGCCTGCACGAGCTGGGCCACATGATCCCGGCGAAGAGGTTCGGTGCGAAAGTCACCCAGTACTTCATCGGCTTCGGGCCCACCGTGTGGTCCAAGCAGGTGGGGGAGACCGAGTACGGGGTCAAGGCGATCCCGCTCGGCGGTTACGTGAAGATCGTCGGGATGCTCCCGCCGGGCGCGCACGAGCTGGCCGACGAGGTCGAGGAGATCCGCGACGCCGACGGCAGGGTGGTCGAGCACGCGGTCAAGGTGCGCAAGTCCAACACCGGCATGTTCACCCAGCTCATCTCCGACGCCCGCGCGGCCGAGTGGGAGCTGGTCCGTCCGGAGGACCACGACCGCCTCTTCTACAAGCTGCCGTGGTGGAAGAAGGTCATCGTGATGGCCGGCGGGCCGACGGTGAACATCCTGATCGCCTTCTTCATCTTCACCGGCGTCTTCGCCACCTACGGCAACCCCGGCGACCAGACCATCGAGACCACGGTCGCCGAGGTCCAGGGCTGCATCGTGCCGCCGGAGGAGGACGGTCGGGCGTGCACGGCCGAGGAGCTCGAGACCGCTCCGGCACCGGCCGCCGAGGCCGGCATCGAGGTCGGCGACGAGTTCGTCTCGTTCAACGGCGTCGCGGTCACCGACTGGCGCCAGCTCCAGGGGCTGATCCGTGACAACGGCGACGGGAAGGCCACCGTGGTGGTGGACCGGGATGGCGAGCAGGTCACGCTGCAGACCCGCACCACCGTGACGCCGCGGTTCCTGACCGCGGAGGACGAGGAGCCACAACCGGTCGGCTTCCTCGGCGTGCGTCCCGAGGCCCACCGACCACGGGGGCCCGCTCTACACGCTGGACCAGATGGGCACGATGACCGTCGACGTGCTGCACTCGCTGGCCACGCTCCCGGCGAAGGTCTGGGATGTCGCGGAGGCCATCGTCGGCCTGCACGAGCGCGACCCCGAGGGCCCGGTGAGCATCGTCGGCGGCGGCCGGATCGCCGGCGAGACGGCGTCGCACCAGGAGATCCAGGTCACCGAGAAGGTGGTCTCGCTGCTGCTGCTGATCGCCGGCTTCAACTTCTTCATCGGCATGTTCAACTTCATCCCGCTGCTGCCGCTGGACGGCGGTCACATCGCCAGCGCACTGTGGGAGGGGGCTCGCCGCGGCACCGCCCGGCTCCGGCGCCGGCCGGACCCGGGCTACGTGGACGCGGCCAAGCTGCTCCCGGTGGCCTACGTGGTCGGCATGGTGATCATGGTGTTCGGCGTGATCCTGATCGTCGGCGACCTCGTGGTGCCGGTCAGCCTCGACGGCTGACCGGGGGCGCCGGGAGGGCTCGGCGTCGAGTCGTGGTCGTGGCGCGCGCCCGACTACGCTGGCAGCCATGAGCGCGACCACTCCGATCAGTCTCGGGATGCCCTCGGCGCCGGCGCCGGTGCTGGCGCCCCGTCGTCAGACCCGCCAGATCCAGGTCGGCAAGGTGGGAGTGGGCAGCGACCACCCGATCTCGGTGCAGTCGATGACCACGACGCTCACCTCCGACGTCAACGCCACCCTCCAGCAGATCGCCGAGCTCACCGCCTCCGGTTGCGACATCGTCCGGGTCGCCTGCCCGAGCGCCGACGACGCGGAGGCACTGCCGGCGATCGCGCAGAAGGCGCAGATCCCGGTCATCGCCGACATCCACTTCCAGCCGAAGTACGTCTTCGCGGCGATCGAGGCCGGTTGTGCGGCGGTCCGGGTCAACCCGGGCAACATCAAGAAGTTCGACGACCAGGTCAAGGAGATCGCCAAGGCGGCCTCCGACCACGGCACCTCGATCCGGATCGGGGTCAACGCCGGCTCGCTCGACAAGCGACTGCTGGAGAAGTACGGCAAGGCCACCCCGGAGGCGCTGGTCGAGTCGGCGATCTGGGAGGCGAGCCTCTTCGAGGAGCACGGCTTCCGCGACTTCAAGATCTCGGTGAAGCACAACGACCCGGTGGTCATGGTCCGCGCCTACGAGCTGCTCGCCGAGGCCGGCGACTGGCCGCTGCACCTCGGCGTCACCGAGGCCGGTCCGGCCTTCCAGGGCACGATCAAGTCGGCCACGGCGTTCGGCGCGCTGCTGTCCCAGGGCATCGGCGACACCATCCGGGTCTCGCTCTCGGCACCGCCGGTCGAGGAGGTCAAGGTCGGCATCCAGATCCTGGAGAGCCTCAACCTCAAGCCCCGCCGCCTCGAGATCGTCTCGTGCCCCTCCTGCGGGCGCGCCCAGGTGGACGTCTACAAGCTCGCCGACGAGGTGACCGCCGGGCTCGACGGCCTCGAGGTCCCGCTGCGCGTGGCCGTCATGGGCTGCGTCGTGAACGGGCCCGGCGAGGCCCGCGAGGCGGACCTCGGCGTCGCCTCGGGCAACGGCAAGGGCCAGATCTTCGTCAAGGGCGAGGTCATCAAGACGGTGCCGGAGTCGAAGATCGTGGAGACCCTGATCGAGGAGGCGATGCGGATCGCCGAGTCGATGGAGTCCGTGGAGGGCGGCGCGGCCGAGGTCAGCGTCGGCTGATCCCGCCGGTGCATCCAGGCTGACCCCGGTCCGGTTGTGGGTGAGTGCTCAGGCGGAGACGCTCCACATCGCCGCGACGTGTCGTGCGTCGGTGCCGCAGCAGCCGCCGAGCACCTCGATCGCGGGGAAGGCGGTCAGCAGCGGCTCCTGGTCCGCGGCCAGCTGAGCCGGGTCGCCGGCGTCCAGGCTCTCGGCGACGTCCAGCTCGGCGTGGCTCATCGTCGATGCGTTGACCCGCAGGCCGCCGATCCGGTCCCGCCAGGGTCCCTCGTCCAACCCGCGCAGCACGTGCTGGGGGTGGGCGCAGTTCACCAGGAAGTACGTCGGCGGCGCCTCGGCGTCCACCGCCGCCACGGCTGTGGCCAGGCTGGTCCCGTCGGGGAGTCGCCCGTCGGTCTCCACCGTGAAGCCGATGCCGACCGGGAGACCGACGTCGGCCGCCGCCCGGCTGACCCCGATCGCCTCGCCGACCTCGGTCAGGGTGAGCACGGTGGCCCGACCCGCGCCCGCCCCGGCCAGGGCCGCCAGCTGTGGACGGTGATACTCCGCGGCCGCATCGGCGTCGACCGGGCCGTCGCTCGCGTAGCCGTCTCCGCGCGGACCGAGCGTGCCGCCCACGTCCCAGCCGACGAGGTCGTCGGCCCGTTCCTCCGCGATGCCACGGAGGAACTCGACCGCCAGCCGGTTCACCCGGGCCAGGTCGTCCGGGCCGTAGCCCAGCAGGGCCGCGTGGTCGGGGTTGGCCCGCCAGGTGGGGGTCTCCAGCAACAGGGGCGCCTGCGCCCGGACGGCGATCTCGGCATAGGGCAGGAAGTAGTCGCGCAGGGCGGCGCGCCCCTCGTCGGTGTCGAGCAGCGGGAAGGCGGCGAACTCGGGGAGGTCGAAGCCACGTAGGTAGATGAGGTCGGTCTCCAGGCCGCCGTCGGTCACGTGACGAGTGGGCATCCGCGCTCCTGCGCTCGGGGCCGTGGGCCGGCCCGTGCTGCCGTCCTAGCAACGATCGGACCCGGTCGAATCATCTGAATCGATGAAATCGCGCGGCAGCACGCCCGCCGGGCGGTACGGCGGCACCCGCCAGCGCCGGCACCTCGTAGGCTCAGCCCGTGCTGTCCACCCGCCGCGGCATCCGCGCCCTCAGCAGTGCGGATCTGGGGGCCTTCGTCGAGCTCGCCGAGCGTGAGCCGGTGGTCAACGTCTTCGCCCTGCACCGCGCCCGCACCACCAACCTCGAGCCGCGCTGGCTGGGCGGGGAGATGTGGGGGCGGTTCGACGGCGGCGAGCTGGTCGCGGCCTGTCACGTCGCGGCCAACCTGGTGCCGGTGTGCGCCGACCCCGAGTCGGCGGTGGCCTTCGCCGATCGTGCGCTGACCCGGCGTCGTACCGTGTCGACGATCGTGGGGCCGCAGGAGGCGGTGCGCCCGCTGTGGGAGCGGGTCGGGCCGGCCTGGGGCTCCCCGCGGGAGCTGCGGTGGGACCAGCGACACCTGGAGATCGCCCGGGACCCCGAGGTGGAGCCCGACCCCGAGGTCCGGCTCTCGGTGCGCGCCGATCTCGACGTGCTCTACCCCGCCTGCGTCGCGATGTACACCGAGGAGGTCGGGATCTCCCCGGAGGCCGGCGGCGCCGGCGACCTCTATCGGACCCGGGTCGCGCAGCTGATCGGCCGGGGGATGTCGTTCGCCCGCTTCGAGCGCGGCGAGGTGGTGTTCAAGGCCGAGGTGGCCTGCGCCACCACGTCGGCGGCGCAGATCCAGGGCGTGTGGGTGCCGCCCGATCGGCGTGGGCAGGGGTTGGCGGCGGCCGGCATGGCGGCCGTCGTCGGCTACGTGCGCGCCCAGGTCGCTCCCGTGGTCAGCCTCTACGTCAACGACTGGAACCACAGCGCCCGGGCGGTCTACGAACGTGTCGGCTTCGTGGAGACCGACCGGTTCGCCACCGTGATGTTCTGAGGCGGCGCCCGACGCCCTAACCTTGCGGTCATGAGTGAGCGCGTGGCCCGCATGTCGTCCCTGTTCGTTCGCACCCTGCGGGAGGACCCGGCCGACGCCGAGGTGCCCAGCCACAAGCTGCTGGTACGGGCCGGCTACATCCGCCGGGCCGCCCCCGGCATCTACTCCTGGCTGCCGTTGGGGCTGAAGGTGCTGCGCCGGATCGAGGCGATCATCCGCGAGGAGATGGCCGGGATCGGTGCGCAGGAGGTGACCTTCCCGGCCCTGCTGCCGCGCGAGCCCTACGAGGCGTCGGGCCGCTGGACGGAGTACGGCGACGGCATCTTCCGGCTCAAGGACCGCAAGGAGGCCGACTACCTGCTCGGCCCGACCCACGAGGAGATGTTCACCCTCCTGGTCAAAGACCTCTACGGCTCCTACAAGGACCTGCCGCTCGCCATCTACCAGATCCAGAACAAGTACCGCGACGAGGCGCGTCCCCGCGCCGGCCTGCTCCGCGGACGCGAGTTCGTGATGAAGGACTCCTACTCCTTCGACGTCGACGACGCCGGGCTCGAGGCCAGCTATGCGGCCCACCGGGCCGCCTACGTCAAGATCTTCGACCGGCTCGGTTTCGAGTACGTCGTGGTGCAGGCGACCTCGGGTGCGATGGGCGGCTCCGCCTCGGAGGAGTTCCTCGCCAAGGCCGCCGTCGGCGAGGACACCTACGTCCGCTGCACCACCTGCGACTACGGCGCCAACGTGGAGGCGGTCGCCGTCCCCGCGCCGGCCGCGACGTCGTA
This sequence comes from Nocardioides sambongensis, assembly GCF_006494815.1. Taxonomy (NCBI): domain Bacteria; kingdom Bacillati; phylum Actinomycetota; class Actinomycetes; order Propionibacteriales; family Nocardioidaceae; genus Nocardioides; species Nocardioides sambongensis. The sequence goes on along the minus strand of NZ_CP041091.1, from coordinate 1,972,438 downwards.
CGACGCCCTGCCGGCGGCGCACGCCGAGCAGACCCCGGCGACGCCGACGATCGCCACGCTGGTGGACCACCTCAACGAGCAGTACCCGCGCCCGGACCGGGCGTGGACCGCCGCGGACACGCTGAAGAACGTGATGGTGGTGCTGGCGCACCCGGACGGCACGCGCGAGCCGCTGGCCATCGGCCTGCCCGGCGACCGCGAGGTCGACGTCAAGCGCCTGGAGGGTCAGCTCGAGCCGATCGCCGTGGAGCCGATGGACGACGCCGAGCTGCGCAAGCACCCGGCGCTGGTCAAGGGCTACATCGGCCCCGAGGTGCTGGGGGAGGAGTCCGCCAGCGGCATCCGCTACCTGGTCGACCCCAGGGTCGTCACCGGGACCGCCTGGGTGACCGGCGCCAACGTCGAGGGCAGCCACGTCCTCGACCTGGTGGCCGGTCGCGACTTCACCCCCGACGGCACCATCGAGGCGGCGGAGGTGCGCGACGGCGACGCCTGCCCGCGCTGCGCGACCGAGGGCCGCGCGGGCACCCTCGAGTCCGCCCGCGGCATCGAGATGGGCCACGTCTTCCAGCTCGGTCGCAAGTACGCCGACGCGCTGGACCTGAAGGTGCTCGACGAGAACGGCAAGCTGGTCACCGTCACCATGGGCTCCTACGGCATCGGCGTGACCCGGGCGGTGGCCGCCATTGCCGAGGACACCCTGGACGAGATCGGCCTGTGCTGGCCGCGCAACGTGGCGCCGTACGACGTGCACGTGGTCGCCACCGGCAAGGACCCGGCCGTCTTCGAGGCGGCGGAGCAGTTGGTCGCGGAGCTCGCCGGCGCCGGGATCGAGGTCCTCTACGACGACCGGCCGAAGGTCAGCCCCGGGGTGAAGTTCAAGGACGCCGAGCTGATCGGCGTGCCCACCATCGTCACCGTGGGCCGCGGTCTGGCCGACGGACAGGTCGAGGTCAAGGACCGGCGTACCGGCGACCGGACGGATGTCGCGGTGGGTGACGCGGCACAGCACCTGACCGAGCTGGTCCGCGGCTGAGACTGTCGGTGGGCGGCCGGGCGGAGGGCGACATGGAGCGGGTGACCTGCCCCGTGCTCGGCCCGCGACGGACGAGCGCCGAGGAGGCCGCCGCCCTGATCCGTCCTGGTGACGTGGTCGGGATCAGCGGCTTCACCGGTGCGGGGTTCCCGAAGGCGGTGCCCGCCGCGCTGGCCCGCCGGATCACCCAGGCGCACGGGCGGGGCGAGGAGTTCCGGATCGGTCTGTGGTCCGGGGCGTCGACCGGTCCGGAGGTCGACGGAGAGCTGGCCCGGGCCGACGGCGTGGCCCGGCGCCTGCCCTACAGCTCGGACCCGGACCTGCGTCGCCTGATCAACGACGGCACCGTCGACTACGTCGACGTCCACCTCTCCCACGCCGCACAGCAGGCGTGGTTCGGCTTCTACGGTCCGCTGGACGTCGCCGTGGTCGAGGTCGCCGCGATCCTGCCCAACGGTCTGCTGGTCCCGGGCACGTCCCTGGGCAACAACAAGACCTGGCTCGAGCTCGCCGACCGGGTGGTGCTCGAGGTCAACCACTGGCTCCCGCGCGACCTCGAGGGCTTCCACGACGTCTACTACGGGACCGCGCGCCCGCCGCACCGGATCCCGATCCAGCTGACCGAGCCGTTGCAGCGCATCGGCGACCCGTACCTCCGGGTCGACCCGGCCAAGGTGGTCGCGGTGGTGGAGACCGATGCGCCGGACCGGAACACGCCGCTGACCCCTCCCGACGCGGCCTCGCGGGCGATGGCCGAGCAGCTGGTGGACTTCCTCCGGCACGAGGTCGGGGCCGGCCGGCTGCCGCCGGAGCTGCTGCCGCTGCAGTCGGGCGTCGGCAACGTGGCCAACGCGGTGATGGCGGGCCTGATGGACGCCGAGTTCGAGCACCTCAGCGCCTTCACCGAGGTGATCCAGGACGGTCTGCTCGACCTGCTGGACGCGGGCCGCCTGACGGCGGTCTCGGCGACCTCGTTCGGCCTCTCGCCCGCCGGCCAGCAGCGCTTCCTCGACAACGTCGGCTCCTACAAGGGGCGGATCCTGCTGCGCAGCCAGGAGATCTCGAACCACCCGGAGCTGGTGCGCCGCCTCGGCGTGATCGCGATCAACGGGATGCTCGAGGCCGACATCTACGGCAACGTCAACTCCACCCATGTGATGGGCAGCGCGATGATGAACGGCATCGGCGGGAGCGGTGACTTCGCCCGCAACGCGTACCTGAACTTCTTCGTCTCGCCCTCGACCGCCAAGGGCGGCGCGATCTCCTCGATCGTGCCGATGGTCAGCCACGTCGACCACACCGAGCACGACGTCCAGGTGCTGGTCACCGAGCAGGGACTCGCCGACCTGCGCGGACTCTCGCCCAGCGACCGAGCGAGCCGGGTGATCGATCACTGCGCCCACCCGGACTTCCGCGACCGGCTGCGGGACTACGTGGAGCGTGCCCGCGCCGCGCGGCCGCAGGCTCGGCACACTCCGCACCTGCTCTCCGAGGCGCTCGGCTGGCACCAGCGCTACCTCGACGACGGCGCGATGTGAGCCTGCCGGCCCGGCCGTCGTCGGGTACTCCGCAGAGGGGGTCCTGCAGAAGTCTGCAAGGTGCCCGCGGACGCCGTCACGAACTGCAGGTTTGTGCAGTGCACATTTCTGAGGATCGCTCGGGGGCGACCTGAGGTACCTCGGTGTTGCATGATCGTGCATGTCGCAGCGGCGAGCCCCACCTCTCCGCTCGATCTCAAGACCGTTGTCCCCGGTCACCGATGGCCCGTGTGGTCTTCGGGGAACATCTCGGGAGTTCCCCGCAGGCGCAACGCACGGGTCATCGGAGTTTTTCCGGCACCTGGTGCGGAGGAGAGCCTCCGCCCGGCTCCGTGGTCAACCCTGGTCGGCGAGTCCGGGAAGGTTCTCCGCCGCGGCGCCGAACGAGCGGGCGCGTACCGCCGCGTCGAGGAGTGCGCCGATCGCATACCGCCGCTGCGCCCCGGTGGCGTTGGCCACCAGGTAGGCGTAGACGTCCTGGCACGAGGTCTCCAGCTGCCCTGCCCGCCGCTCGATCTGCGCCGCGTTCTGCAGGGCGCCGAGCTGGTAGCCCGGCTCGGCGGGTCGGGGACTGGCGCCGGCCGCGCGCACCATCTCCACCAGCGTGTCACGTCGGGCCTGGTGCGTCAGGTAGGCGTCGGTCAGCAGCCCGTACGACGTCGGCGCGGCCGACTGCGAGGTGCGGGCGCCGAGGGCGCCGAGCACGAAGACGGCAGCATGCTCGGCGGCCAGCGCCTCCTGCAGCGCCGGCACGGTCGCGGTACCGCCCGAGGGGACCGAGGGACCCGGGATCTCGACCGCGCCCTCCTGCTGCGCGATGCCGGCCGCCATGGCGGCGAAGAGCTGGGCCAGGCCGCCGCTCCCGGCGTCGAGGGAGGCATCGACGAGGTCGCGCTGCAGCTGCTGCTCGGTCCGCTCGACGGTCGCTGCCGCCTGGCCGCGCCGTACGGTGTCGGCGGGCCGGGGGTCGCCCGCCCACTCCAGCGCGGCGAGGTGCGCGTCGTGCAGCGCGTCCAGGCGTCGGGTCTGCGGCCGCAGGGCCGGTGCCGCAGCGCCCGCGGCCGTCACCACGGCGGCGCTGTCGGCGATCTGTTGCCCGGTGCGCTCCACCAGCTCGGTGTCGGCGTCCACCGGGGAGCCGTCGGTGTCACCGCGCCCTCGGGGCCGGCGCGTCCCCTGCGTCACACCCCGCGGCGCCGACCACGAGCAGGCCCGCGAGGGCCGTCGCCGAGCCGAGCAGACGGCGGCGTCGCAGCAGCGGCGGGCGGACGTCGGGGCGGGGCACCCGGTGACCTTATCCGCAGCCGCTATCGTGTCCTTCTCGACCCTGTTCGCCCGTCCGGGCGTTCGGGGTGGTGAAGACCCACAACAGGACACAGGAGACTCCGATGAGTTCGAACAGAACCTCCGCGGATCGCGACGCAGCGAGGATCGAGTCCCTGATCGGTGGCGAGGACGGTCGTCTCGCCGAGCTGGGTGTGGACGTGGAGGCCGTGGAGATCACCCCGGCCGGCAAGCGCCGTGTGCTGCGCGTCGCCATCGACAAGGACGGTGGGATCACGCTGGACGACGTCGCCACGGCCACCAAGATCATCGATGCGGAGATCGAGGCGACCGACGTGATGGGCGAGCAGCCCTACACCCTCGAGGTGACCTCGCGCGGCGTGGACCGCCCACTCACCCTGGCCCGCCACTGGCGGCGCAACGAGGGACGGATGGTGAAGGCCACCCTCGAGGACGGGCGGACACTGGTCGGCAGGATCGCCGCCAGCGACGATGCGCGGGTGACGTTGCGGGTCGACGGCGTCGAGCAGGTTCTCGACCGGGCCGAGATCACGAAGGCCCTGGTACAGATCGAGTTCAACCGGAAGGACGATCACTGATGGACATCGACCTGAGCATCCTGCGGATGCTGGAGCGCGAGAAGGAGATCAAGTTCGATGTCCTGGTCGAGGCGATCGAGCAGGCGCTGCTGACCGCCTACCACAAGACGCCGGGCGCGCACGAGGACGCCCGGGTCGACCTGGACCGCAAGTCCGGGCACGTCCGGGTGATGGCGGCCGAGCTCGATGCCGAGGGCAACCGGATCGGGGAGTACGACGACACCCCGGACGGCTTCGGCCGGATCGCGGCGACCACGGCGAAGCAGATCATGCTGCAGCGGCTGCGCGACGCCGAGGACGAGATCAAGTTCGGCGAGTTCTCCGGCAAGGAGGGCGACATCCTCTCCGGTGTGATCCAGCAGGGTCGCAACCGCGACGACGTGATGGTCGATCTCGGCAAGCTCGAGGCGCTGCTGCCGGTCGGTGAGCGGGTGCCCGGTGAGGACTACCGGCACGGGACCCGGATCAAGTGCCTGGTGGTGTCGGTGCGCAAGGGCATGCGGGGCCCGCAGGTCACGTTGTCGCGCACCCACCCCAACCTGGTGAAGAAGCTCTTCGCGCTCGAGGTGCCCGAGATCGCGGACGGCTCGGTGGAGATCTCGGCGATCGCCCGGGAGGCCGGGCACCGGACCAAGATCGCGGTCCGCTCGACCGTCTCCGGGCTCAACGCCAAGGGCGCCTGCATCGGTCCGATGGGCCAGCGGGTGCGCAACGTGATGGCCGAGCTCTCGGGCGAGAAGATCGACATCGTCGACTGGTCCGACGACCCGGCCAGGCTGGTCGCGAACGCACTCTCGCCGGCCCAGGTGAAGTCGGTGACCGTCGTCGACGAGGCCGCTCGGTCGGCACGCGTCGTCGTCCCGGACTTCCAGCTGTCCCTGGCGATCGGCAAGGAGGGCCAGAACGCCCGTCTCGCCGCCCGCCTGACCGGGTGGCGCATCGACATCCACTCCGATGAGGAGCCGGTGGACGCGGACTGACGGGCCTGCGGGTTTCACCGGTCGACCGGTGAAACCCGCACGACACGCCGGTGCGCATCGGCGTGTCGTGCGGGTTTCGGCCGACAAGTCCCCCTTGGTGCGGAACCGTGCGCTGGATCCGTTCGTCGAAGCCGCATGCGGATCGGAGCGGTGTGCCTGGCGGTGGCGTTCGGGGTCGGCGTCCTGACCTCCTGCGGCGAGCAGCCCTCCGCGCCGGCGCCGCAGACCGGTGCCGCCCCGGCCGAGCAGCACCTTGTCCTGGACCGCGGTGCGGACTCCCCGCTGGCCGTGGCGGTCCACGGGGACGCCGTACTCGTGCTGACCACCTCCGACGACGGCGTCGTCCGGTCGCAGTTCTCCGACGACGGGGGGCCGTTCCGGCCGGGTGAGGAGCTCGTCACCGGCGTGCGGTGGGCGATGCTCGACGATCCGGTCCGGCTCGCCGACGGCGCCTGGTACGCGCTGGGGACCGGAGGGGTCGAGCGACGTGGCGGCGACGAGGAGCTCGTGCACGAGCCGTTCGCGGTGCGCAGCGACGACGGACTGGTCTGGGAGCGGGTCGAGGTGACCGGGTTCGCCCGGCCCGCCGATGTCAACGACCTCGTCGTCCACGACCAACAGCTGCTCGCCGTCGGCGCCTACCGTACGGCGGACGACCCGTCGATGGGCGGCTTCACGGCGCAGGCGTGGAGCAGCACCGACGGGAGCACCTACGCCGAGGTCGATCTTCCGGACGTGCCCGACTACCGCGGCTACCGGACGGAGTCCGCCGTCGGCGATGCCGTCACGACCGGATCGACGATCGTCCTCGGCGGCCAGGTCGGCCCCCACGCCGCGATCTGGACCAGCGACGACGGTGAGACCTGGCGAGCCTCCGACGACAGCGACCTGGCGGCGGCCCAGCGCGTCGTCGGTCTCGACGCCACGACGAACGGCCCCGTGCTCGCGACGGTCGTCGGTGGTGACCGTCGCGTCGTGCGCTCGGACGATGCAGGCCTCTCCTGGCGCCCGGTCGCGGGTCTCGGTGCCGCCGACGAGGAGGACTGGGCACCCCTCTGGCGCGCCGGCGACCGCTTCCTCACCTGGCAGGCGGCGGCCGGCGGCGAGCCCGACTGGTTCAGCCCGGAGGTCTGCTATGCCGATCTCCGGCAGTGCGGAGCCCAACCCCCACCGGTGGTCGTCGCCGGGGAGGGAGACGGAGCTTGGCGACCGGTCGCCCTCGGCGCGAGCGACGAGCTGGACGCAGTGGTCGGCACCGCCGACGGGCGCGTGCTGGCACTCGGTACGACGGCTCGCGGGGTGCGGGTGCGCACGTGGACCTCCTGGGGCGAGGTCCCCGACGCGTCGTCAGTCGCCGAGCCGGAGACCGTGCAGGTGACGATGCTGGCCGAGGGGGAGGCGCCGGAGATGGGCACCACCTACGCGCACCCGCTCAACACCCACTGCGGGATCGAGCGGGTCTGGTTCGCCGACAGCACCTGGCGTCGCACCGACGACGGCGCGAGGACGTGGCCCGAGGCGTGGTCGGGGGCACCCCGGGGGTGGCCGGTGCCGAAGCGCGACGGCATCCCCTCGGGGAGCGTCTACGGCTTCGCGACGCTGGAGGCCGACGGCTCGATGACCTACACCGACGCCGACGGCGCGGTGCTGGCCACCTACCAGCGGGCCGCGAGACCGTTCTACTGCGACTGACCGGGCATCCCGGTTCGGTGTCGTGCGGGCGAAGCGGTAGAGTTGACGCCGGTGGCCCGCCGACTGCAATCCCATGCCGAAACGGACGGATCTCTCCTCGAGGGACCGGTCCGCACCTGCATCGGTTGTCGTCAACGGGCTTCCCGACGCGAGTTGTTGCGGGTGACCGCCGGCTCGGACCACGACGGTCACCCGATCGTCCGGCCCGATCCCGACGGTTCCGCACCCGGTCGCGGGGCGCACCTGCATCCCACGACCGAGTGTTACGACCTCGCGGTGCGGCGGAGAGCCTTCGCCCGTGCCCTGCGCTTCACGCAGGACGGGGCAGGACTCTCCAGCGTGCCGCTGGCGGACTACCTGACTCGCATCCGTGCCGATCCGACCGACAGAGACTGGAGCAGCAGCTCATGAGCACTCGATGAGTACTTCGCGATGAGCCAGTTCGTTCTGCACCACCCACCAGCGGTCTGAGATCCCCCGATCGGGTCTTGGGCCAGAAGGAGAAACGTGGCCAAGACCCGAGTCCACGAACTCGCCAAGGAGTTCGGAGTCGAGAGCAAGTTCGTTCTCGAGAAGTTCAAGGAGATGGGGGAGTTCGTCAAGTCGGCGAGCTCCACCGTCGAGCTGCCTGCGGAGATGCGCTTCCGCAAGGAGTACGGCGACAAGCTGAAGTCCGGCGGCGACGCCCCGGCGCAGCCGGCTGACAAGCCTGCCGCCAAGCCCGCCGCGAAGAAGGCAGCACCCAAGCCCGGCCCGAAGCCGGCCCCCGCGGCTCCGGTCGCCGAGGCGCCTGCGGCCGAGGCCCAGGCCCCCGCCGCCGAGACCCCGGCCCCGGCGCCGGCGCCGGCCCCGGAGGCGCCGAAGAAGGCAGCGCCGAAGCCCGGCCCCGCCGCGCCCAAGCCCGGCCCTGCCGCGCCCAAGCCCGGTCCCGCCGCGCCCAAGCCGGCCCCCGAGGCCCCGGCAGCCCGCAAGCCCGCACCGCGCCGGGACGGCGGCGCCTCCGCGCCGAAGCCCGGTGCACCCAAGCCCAAGGCTCCGGCGCCGCGTCCGGTCGGCAAGCCCGGCGGTACGCCGCGCCCCGGCAACAACCCGTTCGCCTCGTCACAGGGCATGGGCCGACGGCCCGCCCCGCAGCGTGACACCGGCGGCGGCGACGCCGGCGGCAGCGGTGGCGAGTCCCGTGGACCGCGTCCGGCAGCCCCCGGCGGCCGTCCGGGGATGCCGCGCCCGAACCCGGCGATGATGCCCAAGTCCCCGGCCGCCTTCGGCGCCGGCAACGGTGGCCGAGGTGGTCCCGGTGGACGTGGCGGTGCGCCCGGCCGACCGGGTGCGCCCGGTCGTGGCGGTGCCCCGGGCCGTGGCGGTCCGGGCGGCGGAGCTCCGGGTCGCCCCGGCGGCTTCGGCGGCGGTCGCCCCGGCGGCGGCCGCCCCGGCCAGCGTGGCCAGACCCAGGGCGCCTTCGGGCGTCCGGGTGGTCCGGCGCGTCGCGGACGGAAGTCCAAGCGGGCACGTCGCCAGGAGTTCGAGGCCATGGAGGCCCCGACCATCGGCGGCATGCGGGTCCGCAAGGGCAACGGCGAGACCGTGCGTCTGGCCCGCGGCTCCTCGCTGACCGACTTCGCGGAGAAGATCGGCGTCGACGCGGCCTCGCTGGTGCAGATGCTGTTCCACCTCGGTGAGATGGTCACCGCGACCCAGTCGGTCGGTGACGAGACCCTGGAGCTGCTCGGTGACGAGCTCAACTACAAGGTCGAGGTCGTCTCGCCCGAGGACGAGGACCGCGAGCTGCTCGAGTCGTTCGACATCGAGTTCGGCGCCGACGAGGGCGACGAGGACGACCTGGTCGTCCGGCCGCCGGTGGTGACCGTGATGGGTCACGTCGACCACGGTAAGACCAAGCTGCTCGACGCGCTGCGCAACGCCAACGTCGTCGCGGGTGAGGCCGGTGGCATCACCCAGCACATCGGTGCGTACCAGGTGCACACCGACGTGGACGGCGAGGACCGTCGGATCACCTTCATCGACACCCCGGGTCACGAGGCGTTCACCGCCATGCGTGCCCGTGGTGCGCAGGCGACCGACATCGCGGTGCTGGTGGTCGCGGCCGACGACGGCGTGATGCCGCAGACGATCGAGGCGCTCAACCACGCCAAGGCGGCCGAGGTGCCGATCGTGGTCGCGGTGAACAAGATCGACAAGCCCGACGCCGACCCGGTCAAGGTCCGTGGCGAGCTGTCCGAGTACGGGCTGGTCCCGAGGAGTACGGCGGCGACACCATGTTCGTCGACGTCTCGGCCAAGGCCGGTCAGAACCTCGACAAGCTGCTCGAGTCGATCGTGCTGACCGCCGACGCGTCGCTGGACCTGCGGGCCAACCCCGTGCAGGACGCCCAGGGCCTGGTCGTCGAGGCGCACCTGGACCGCGGTCGCGGTCCGGTCGCCACGATCCTGGTCCAGCGCGGCACCCTGCGCGTCGGTGACTCGATCGTCGCCGGCCCCGCCTACGGTCGGGTGCGTGCCATGCTCGACGAGCACGGCACGGAGATGGCAGAGGCCGACCCGGCTCGTCCGGCGATGGTCCTCGGTCTCTCCTCGGTGCCCGGTGCCGGCCAGAACTTCATCGTGGTCGAGGACGACCGGATGGCGCGCCAGATCGCTGAGAAGCGGGAGGCACGCGAGCGTGCCGCCCAGCAGGCGAAGCGCCGGGTGCGCCGTTCCCTCGAGGACTTCATGGCTTCCATGGAGAAGGGCGAGAGCCAGGAGCTCAACCTCATCCTCAAGGGCGACGTGTCCGGTTCGGTCGAGGCCCTGGAGGACGCACTGGCCCAGATCGACGTCGGCGACGAGGTCAGCCTCCGGGTCATCGACCGCGGTGTCGGTGCGATCACCGAGACCAACGTCGACCTGGCCGCCGCCTCGGACGCCATCATCATCGGCTTCAACGTCCGGCCCCAGGGCAAGGCGGCGCAGATGGCCGACAAGGAAGGCGTCGAGATCCGCTACTACTCGGTCATCTACCAGGCGATCGAGGAGATCGAGGCGGCCCTCAAGGGCATGCTCAAGCCGGAGTACGAAGAGGTCCAGCTCGGCCAGGCCGAGATCCGGGCGATCTTCCGCTCCTCCAAGATCGGCAACATCGCCGGTTGCATGGTCACCAGCGGCCTGATCCGGCGCAACGCCAAGGTGCGTCTGCTCCGCGACGGCGCCGTCATCTCCGACAACCTCGACCTCGCCTCGCTCAAGCGGGAGAAGGACGACGCGTCGGAGGTCAGGGAGGGCTTCGAGTGCGGTCTCGTGCTCAAGAACTTCCAGGACATCAAGGAGGGCGACATCGTCGAGGCCTTCGAGATGAAGGAGATCCCGCGGGCCTGACCCGCACGCGATCCCACCGACCCGGCGCTCCGCACCCACGTGCGGAGCGCCGGGTCTGCGCTGTCGACCGGCGTGCAGGCGTCGGTTCCACGCACCCCCACGTACTGATAGGACATACCCATGAGCAACCCGCGGGCGCGCAAGATCGCCGACCGGATCCAGGTCATCGTCGCCGAGATGCTGGAGCGGCGGATCAAGGACCCGCGCCTCGGATTCGTCACCATCACCGATGTCCGGGTCACCGGTGACAACCAGCAGGCGACGATCTTCTACACCGTCCTCGGCGAGGACGGCGACCAGGCCGCCACCCGCACCGCGCTGGAGTCCGCCAAGGGGCTGCTGCGCTCGGAGGTCGGCAAGCAGCTGGGGATGCGCCACGTCCCGGCGCTCTCCTTCGAGTTCGACGGCATCCCGGAGAACGCGCGCCACCTCGACGAGGTGCTCGCCCGCGCCCGGGCCGCCGACGCCGAGGTCGCCGCGACCAGGGAGGGCAAGGCTCCCGCCGGGGAGGCCGACCCCTACAAGAAGCCGCGCGAGCTCGACGAGGACGAGATCGACCCCGACCTCGACGGGGACGACGAGGAGTGAGCCGGCCCGCTGCGTCGGGCCTGGTCGTCGTCGACAAGCCCGCGGGCATCACCAGCCACGGGGTCGTCGCCCGGGTACGCCGCCTGGCCGGCACCCGCAAGGTGGGTCACGCCGGCACGCTCGACCCGATGGCCACCGGCGTGCTCGTGCTGGGCATCAACCGGGCGACCCGCCTGCTCGGTCACCTGATGCTCACCGACAAGGTCTACCAGGCCACCGTCCGGCTGGGCAGCGTCACCACCACCGACGACGCCGAGGGCGAGCCGGTCTCCAGCACCGACGCCTCCGCCGTGGACGAGGCCGCGATCCGCGCGGCGCTGGCCACCCAGGTGGGGGAGATCGACCAGGTGCCCACCGCCGTCTCGGCGATCAAGGTCGACGGCAAGCGCGCCTACCAGCGGGTCCGCGACGGAGAGGACGTGGAGCTCGCAGCACGCCGGGTCCGGATCGACTCGATCGACGTCGGTCGGGTCGCGCTCGGTGCGGCACCCGAGATCGACATCACCGTCCGCTGCTCCAGCGGCACCTACATCCGCGCCATCGCCCGCGACACCGGGGCGCTGCTCGGAGTCGGGGGGCACCTGACCGCGCTGCGTCGTACCGCGGTCGGGGGGTTCGGGCTCGACGCGGCGCACACCCTGGCCGAGCTCGAGGACGACTTCGCCCTGGTGCCGCTCGCAGCGGCGGCCCGGGCCACCTTCCCGGCCGTGGACCTCTCGGCCGAGCAGGGCCGCGACGTCCGCTACGGCCGGTCCCTCGACCTCCCGCTGACCGGGCTGACCGCCGTCTTCGACGACGGCGAGTTCCTGGCCCTCTACGAGCCGCGCGGTGAGCAGGCCCGCCCGGTGGCGGTCTTCGTGGGCTGAGATCCGCCGGCCCGGGGACGCTCGCGGCCGGCCGCTGAGGCGGTGCGGGTCGGCGACGCTAGAGTCTGCGCGTGCACATCTGGCGTTCCCTGGAGGAGATCCCCACGGATCTGGGGCCGACCGCCGCGATCATCGGCAATTTCGACGGCGTGCATCTCGGTCACCAGCACGTGGTCGAGACCGCGCGCGGACTGGCCGACCGGGACGGTCTGCGTCTGGTCGCGGTCACCTTCGACCCGCACCCGCTGGCCGTGGTGCGCCCCGACCTCGCGCCGGTCCGGCTGACCGACCTGGACCGCCGGGCCCGGCTGCTGCAGGAGGCCGGGGTCGACGACGTCCTGGTGCTGCAGTTCGGTCGCGAGCTGGCGTCGTGGTCGCCGGCCCAGTTCATCGAGCGGGTCCTGGTCCACGGTCTCGACGCGCGCGTGGTCGTGGTGGGTGCCAACTTCCGCTTCGGGCACAAGGCCGCCGGCGACGTGGAGACGCTGCGTGCCGACGGACGCTTCGCCGTGGAGGGGATCGACCTCGACGGCGCGCACGGCGACGTCTGGAGCTCCACCTACGTGCGCGAGCGTCTCGCCGCCGGTGATGTGGCGGCGGCGACCGAGGCGCTGGGCCGTCCCCACGTCGTGAGCGGCTCGGTGGTCCGCGGTGACCAGCGCGGCCGCGACCTGGGCTACCCGACGGCCAACGTGCCCACCGGGGGCGTGGCCGCCCCGGCCGACGGGGTCTACGCGGGCTGGCTGCGCCGCCTCGACGTACCCGGCGAACCGGCCCTGCCCGCGGCGATCAGCGTCGGCACCAACCCCACCTTCGCCGGAGAGCGGGAGCGGCGCGTCGAGGCCTACGTGCTCGACCGCGACGACCTCGACCTCTACGGAGTGCCGGTGGAGATCAGCTTCGTCTCCTGGATCCGCGGGATGCACCGGTTCGAGGGTCTGGACGAGCTGCTGGCCGCGATGGCCGACGACGTACGACGCACCCGCACGCTCCTCGGATGAGCCGGACCCCAGCGGGCGCGGCCGCCGGTGGTCCCGCGACCCGGGCCGCGTGCGAGGCGTGGTTCGTGGCCCACGGCCTGCCCTACTTCGTGGACCGGCACCGCGACGCCGTCGTGCGGGGCCTGCGACGCGGGCGCCTGCTGGTCCTGCTCGCTGTCGGGATGGTGCTCGGCCTGCTGGTCGGCGTCACGGTCGGTGTGCTGGGCACGACCGCCACCGGCCTGGCGGCCGCGATGACCACCCTGGGCCTGGTCGCGGCCGGCTACGCGGTGGCCACGCTGCGAGCCTGGCTGATCCTGACCTGGGCGGTGCGGCGCACGTTCGGGTCGCTCGGCCTGCTGCTGCCCCTGATCACCCGGGCGCTGCCGCTGCTGCTGCTCTTCGTGACCTTCCTGTTCATCAACGCCGAGGTCTGGCAGGTCGCCGCCGGCCTCGACGGCGGTGTTCTCTGGGTGATCGTGCTGCTCTTCGCCGGCATCGCCGTGGGCTTCCTGCTGACCCGGCTGCCCGAGGAGCTCGGCAAGGTCGATCGTTCGGTCGACGGGGCCCGGTTGGTCGCCGCGTGCTCGGGCACGCCGCTGGAGCCGGCGGCCACGGAGCTGGCGGCGCGCTCCGGGGAAGCCATCGTCGTGGCGGAGGTCAACGGCCTGCAGAAGGCGAATCTGCTGCTGGTGCTGCTGGTCGCCCAGGCCCTGCAGGTGCTGTTGCTGTCGCTGGCCGTCTTCGCCTTCTTCATCGTCTTCGGCGTCGTCGCGATCAGTCCCGACGTGGTCGAGTCGTGGACCCAGGGGCGGTGCACCCGGTCGGCACGCCGTGGGGTGAGGCGCTCGGCGGGCGGCTGAGCCTGGAGCTGGTGCGGGTCTCGGTCTTCCTCGCGGCGTTCAGCGGCCTCTACTTCACCGTCTACGCGATCACCGACGACCTCTACCGCCAGGAGTTCTTCACCACCGTGACCCGCGAGCTGGAGCGTGCGGTCAGTGCTCGGGTGGCCTACCGGTGGCTGGTGGACCGCGGCGACCGGTCCTCGCCGAGCGGCGGCTGATCGGTGGTCGACCGTCCCGGCCACGAGCGCCGCGCGGATTGGGAGAGGCTCCGGCCGCGCTGTTAGCCTTGTTCGGTTGCCGTCAGAACGGCCGCGGACAAAGAGAGCTCCAGGATTCCAGGCTGGAGCGCCGCGCAACGAGCACTGTGCCCGTGAGGGCGAGAAGGGGTTCCCATGGCTATCGGTACCGACGCTGAGACCAAGAAGAAGATCATCGCCGAGTACGCCACCACCGAGGGCGACACCGGTTCGCCGGAGGTGCAGATCGCGCTGCTGAGCCACCGCATCGGCCACCTGACCGAGCACCTCAAGCAGCACAAGCACGACCACCACAGCCGCCGCGGCCTCCTGCTGCTGGTCGGTCAGCGTCGTCGTCTGCTCAACTACCTGAAGAAGACCGAGATCGAGCGCTACCGCTCGATTGTCGAGCGGCTCGGCCTGCGCCGCTGATCCGACGCGTTCGCCGCACTCCTGCGGAGCGTCCGCGGCGTTGGCGGGCCTCGACGGCCCGCTTCGCTTGACGGCCGCCTTCGGCCCGCCGCCTTGCGGCCACACGCGCAGGAGCACGGCGTACGCATCGGATTCCACGAACGGGTGCCCTCATCGAGGGCGCCCGTTCTGCATTTCCCTGGTGAGTCGGTACCGTGGGCGGCGACATCAAGTCCAATTCATCGCGGGGCAACGCGTCCCGCACCGCACGAATAAGAGAACACTTTGACTGAACCCGTCATCTCCGCCGTCGAGACCGTTATCGACAACGGGAAGTTCGGCACCCGTACCGTCAAGTTCGAGACCGGGCTGCTCGCCCGGCAGGCCGCCGGCTCGGTGACCGCCTACCTCGACGACGACACCATGCTGCTCTCGGCGACCACCGCCGGGAAGCACCCCAAGGACCACTTCGACTTCTTCCCGCTCACCATCGACGTGGAGGAGCGGATGTACGCCGCGGGCCGGATCCCCGGGTCGTTCTTCCGGTCCGAGGGTCGCCCCGGCGAGGAGGCGATCCTCGCCTGCCGCCTGATCGACCGTCCGCTGCGCCCGACCTTCAAGAAGGGTCTGCGCAACGAGGTCCAGGTCGTCATCACCGTGATGGCGCTCAACCCGGACACCCCCTACGACGTGCTGGCGATCAACGCCGCCTCGCTGTCGACCCAGCTCTCCGGCCTGCCCTTCAGCGGCCCGGTCGGCGGCGTGCGCGTCGCCCTCATCGACGGCCAGTGGGTCGCCTTCCCCTCGCACAGCCAGCTCGAGGGCGCCGTCTTCGACATGGTCGTGGCCGGTCGGGTCACCGAGACCGGTGACGTCGCCATCATGATGGTCGAGGCCGAGGCGACCGAGGAGACCATCGAGCTCGTCCGCGGCGGCGCCCAGGCGCCGACCGAGGAGGTCGTGGCCGGCGGTCTCGAGGCCGCCAAGCCGTTCATCAAGCAGCTCGTCGAGGCGCAGGTCGAGATCGCGAACGTGGCCGCCAAGCCGGTCCAGGAGTTCCCGGTCTTCCTCGACTACGAGGACGACGTCTTCGACGCCGTCGAGGCGCACGTGAAGGGCGACCTCGCCGCCGCGATGAAGATCGCGGACAAGCAGGAGCGCCAGGACCGCACCGACGAGCTCAAGGACCGCGTCCTCGGGCACCTCGAGGAGCAGTTCGCCGGCCGCGAGAAGGAGATCGGCGCGGCCTTCCGCTCGGTCAACAAGGCGGTCGTCCGGGAGAGCATCCTGCGCGACAAGATCCGCATCGACGGCCGCGGCCTCGCCGACATCCGCCCGCTGCACGCCGAGGTCGGCGTGATCCCGCGGGTGCACGGCTCCGCGCTCTTCGAGCGTGGCGAGACCCAGATCCTGGGCGTCACCACGCTGGACATGCTGAAGATGGAGCAGCAGCTCGACACGCTCTCCCCGGAGACGTCGCGTCGCTACATGCACAAGTACATCTTCCCGCCGTTCTCCACCGGTGAGACCGGCCGCGTCGGCTCGCCGAAGCGTCGTGAGGTCGGCCACGGTGCGCTGGCCCGCCGCGCGCTGCTGCCCGTGCTGCCCGACCGCGAGCAGTTCCCCTACGCGATCCGCCAGCTCTCCGAGGCGATGGGCTCCAACGGCTCCACCTCGATGGGCTCGGTCTGCGCCTCCACGCTGTCGCTGCTGCAGGCCGGTGTGCCGCTGAAGGCCCCGGTGGCCGGCATCGCGATGGGTCTGGTCTCGGGCGAGATCGACGGCTCCACGCAGTACGTCGCCCTGACCGACATCCTCGGCGCCGAGGACGCGTTCGGCGACATGGACTTCAAGGTCGCCGGCACCCGTGAGTTCGTCACGGCGCTGCAGCTGGACACCAAGCTCGACGGCATCCCGGCCGAGGTCCTCGCCCAGGCGCTGAACCAGGCCAAGGACGCCCGCCTGGCGATCCTGGACGTGATGGGCGAGGCGATCGACACTCCCGAGGAGATGTCGATCCACGCGCCGCGGATCATCACCGTCAAGGTTCCGGTGGACAAGATCGGCGAGGTGATCGGGCCCAAGGGCAAGGTGATCAACCAGATCCAGGACGACACCGGCGCCAACGTCTCCATCGAGGACGACGGCACCGTCTACATCGGTGCCACCAACGGCGAGGCCGCGGAGGCCGCCCGGTCCGCGATCAACGCGATCGCGAACCCGACCATGCCGGAGGTCGGCGAGCGCTACCTCGGCACCGTCGTCAAGACCACCAACTTCGGTGCCTTCGTCGCGCTGATGCCGGGCAAGGACGGGCTGCTGCACATCAGCAAGCTCCGCGCCCTCGCCGGCGGCAAGCGCGTGGAGAACGTCGACGACGTGGTCTCCGTCGGTCAGAAGCTCCAGGTCGAGATCGCGGAGATCGACGACCGGGGCAAGCTGTCCCTGGTCCCCGTGGTGGAGGAGTCGGAGGGTTCCGCCGACGAGGACGCCACCGACACCGAGGCGTGATCCATTCGTGAGCTCAGCTCCCACGACGGCCGGTCAGCACCACGCTGACCGGCCGTCGGCCTTCCCCGAGCGGCCCGCCGGCGAGCCCGGCGCACGGTCGGCCTCGCGTGCCACCACCAGGACCCTGGAGACGGTCCGGGACTCCCAGGACCGGATCACCTCCCAGGTGCGCCGCACCGTGCTGCCGTCCGGCCTGCGCGTGGTCACCGAAGAGATGGCCGGTGCCCGGTCCGCCTCGATCGGCGTGTGGATCGGGGTCGGCTCCCGCGACGAACGGGCCAGCACGCACGGCGCCAGCCACTTCCTCGAGCACCTGCTGTTCAAGGGCACCCGTGAGCGCTCCGCGTTCGACATCTCGATCGCGCTCGACGCCGTGGGCGGAGAGTTCAACGCGTTCACCGCCAAGGAGTACACCTGCTTCCACGCCCGGGTGCTGGGTGAGGACCTGCCGCTCGCCGTCGACGTGCTCGGCGACATGATCACCGACTCGGTGATCGCGGCGGGCGACGTCGAGGCGGAGCGCGACGTGATCCTGGACGAGATCGCGATGCACGAGGACGACCCCGACGACGTCGTACAGAACCTCTTCGCCGCCTTGGCCTGGGGCGAGACCTCGGCGCTGGGCCGGCCGATCGCCGGCACGGTCGAGTCCATCTCCGCGATGAACCGTGACCAGGTCCGCCGGTTCCACCGCCGTCACTACACCCCGGACAACGTCGTGGTCTCGGTCGCGGGCGCCGTCGACCACACCGAGGTGGTGGCCGCGGTGCGCACCGCCTTCGGCCGCAACGGATTCCTGAGTGGCCGCGCCGCGCCGCGGCCGCCGCGGCTGCTGGTCAAGCGGCCCCGGATCGCCTCCGGTTCGGCCTCGGTGTCGCGGCCGTTCGAGCAGGTCAACCTGGTGCTCGGCACCGAGGGGCCCGCCCGCGAGGACGACAGCAGGTTCGCGCTCGGCGTGCTCAACACGGTGCTCGGCGGCGGCACCTCCAGCCGCCTCTTCCAGGAGGTCCGTGAGGTCCGCGGCCTCGCCTACTCGGTCTACTCCTTCGCCATGCACTACTCCGACTCCGGGCTGGTCGGCGTGGCCGTCGGCTGCCTGCCCGAGCGGACCGAGCAGGTGCTCGCGGTGGTGCGGGGCGAGCTGGCGCGGCTGGCCGAGCAGGGCATCAGCGCCGAGGAGCTGGCGCGTGGCAAGGGCCAGCTGCGCGGTGGCATGGCGTTGGGCCTGGAGGACTCCGGCGCCCGGATGATGCGGCTGGGCAAGGGCGAGCTGGTGCACACCGAGACGCTCGGCATCGACGAGGTGCTGGCGCGGATCGAGGCGGTCACCCTGGACGATGTCCGCGCGGTCGCCGCCGCGGTGCTCAGCGGACCGGAGCTGCTCGCGGTCGTCGGCCCCTCCTAGATCCGTATCCAGCCCTGCCGTCGATGCCCGCCCGTCGAGCGATGTGCGTGGTGGCGTGTGCACCGATAACGTGATGCGGCGTAGTGCCGGTGCACATCCGAACAGAGGAGAGGTATGGCTGCGAACCGCTCGGACGAGGTCGAGGCGCCCGAGGAGCGGATGCCTCCCACCAGGAGTGGTCGCCTGATCGCGGCGCCGCGGGTGTTCATCCCGGCGGCCGGGCTCCTGCTGCTCTTCGTGGTGCTCACCGCCGCGGCTCCGAAGCAGATGGGGGAGTGGATCGGGAAGGCCAACTCCACCGTCGTCGAGGACCTCGGATGGTGGTACATCGCGGTCGTCACGGCCTGCGTCTTCTTCTCCCTGTGGATCGCGTTCTCGCGGATGGGCGACTTCGTGCTCGGCAAGGACGACGAGGACCCGGAGTTCGGCCTGGGCTCCTGGTTCGCGATGCTCTTCGCCGCCGGCATGGGCATCGGGCTCGTCTTCTGGGGCGTGGCCGAGCCGTTGAACCACTACGCGAGCCCGCCGCCCGGCTCCGCCGCGGACACCCCGGCCCAGGCGGCGCGGACCGCGATGGACACGACGTTCCTGCACTGGGGCCTGCACGCCTGGGCGATCTACGTCGTGGTCGGTCTCTCGATCGCCTACTCGGTACACCGGCGGGGCAACCCGATCTCGATCCGCTGGGCACTGGAGCCGCTGCTCGGCAAGCGGATCCGCGGCTTCTGGGGGACGTGATCGACGTGATCGCGGTCCTCGGCACGCTCTTCGGCGTGGCCACCTCCCTCGGTCTCGGCGTCAGCCAGATCGGTGCCGGCCTGGGCTACCTCGGCGCCGTCGACGAGCCCAGCACCTGGTTGCTGATCGGACTGATCATCGTGATCACCGCGATCGCGCTGACCTCCGTGGTCACCGGCGTGGACAAGGGCATCAAGTGGTTGTCGAACATCAACATGGTCGCGGCCGTCATCCTGATGGTGACCGTGCTCGTGCTGGGTCCGACGGTCTTCATCCTCAGCGACTTCGTCACCCAGATCGGCTCCTACGTCCAGAACTTCTTCCAGATGGCGTTCAACGCCCGCCCGTTCCAGGAGGACGGCAAGGAGTGGCTGGGTGGCTGGACGACTTTCTACTGGGGCTGGTGGATGAGCTGGGCACCCTTCGTCGGGGTCTTCATCGCCCGGATCTCGCGTGGTCGCACCGTCCGCGAGTTCATCGTGGGTGTGCTGCTGGTGCCGACCCTGGTGACCTTCCTCTGGTTCTCGGTGATGGGGGGCACCGCCCTCTACGAGGAGCTGTTCGAGGACGGCGGGCTGATCGACCCCGAGAGCGGCGTCTCCACGAACACCGCGCTGTTCCAGATGCTCGACCTGCTGCCGGGTGCCACGGTGCTCAGCGTGCTCGCGATCTTCCTGATCGTGGTCTTCTTCGTGACGAGCTCGGACTCCGGCTCGTTCGTGGTGGACATGCTCTCCTCCGGCGGCGACCCGAACCCGCCCGTGTGGAGCCGTGCGTTCTGGGCGACGATGGAGGGCGCGATCGCCGCGGTCCTGCTCTACGTCGGCACCCAGGCCCAGAAGTCGGATCCGGACGTGGATCCGCTCGAGGCGCTCCAGACGATGGCGATCCTGCTGGCTCTTCCGTTCAGCATCGTGATGGTGCTGATGGCCATCTCCACCGCCAAGGCACTGCTGGCCGAGCAGCGGGCGTGGGTGCGCCGTCAGCGCCGGTGGCTCACCGCCGAGGTCGCCCGGGAGCTGCAGGAAAACGACGTCCTGGCGGTCGGCGAGACCACCGACGGGGCCAGCGACGGGGCCGGGGCCGGGGCCACCGGGCCGGCGGAGCCGCGCGAGGACGGCTGACGACCGTCCGCGACCCGGCGGGCGCCGCAGGTCCCGCCGGGTCGCCGCCGGCCACTCGTGGGTCAGCGGCGACCGATGATGCCGATCACCGGGGGCTGCTTGGAGTCCACGATGTAGACCCGGAACCCGCCCTCGGTGAGCGCAGCGGAGGTCTTGGCGAGGATCTCCGGCACCTGCTCGGGGCGAGTGGTGGAGAAGAAGAGGTTGACCGAGCCGCCGGGCAGGACGCGCTCGTGCAGCAGCGCCACCTCCTCCTTGCAGTCGCGCACCCAGAACAGGTTGACGTCGAACGCGAAGACCTTGGTCAGACGCTTCACCGGCACCCGCAGGGTGGCCAGGTCGATCTGGCGGACGGTGAGGCGCCCGGCGTCGACGTACTCCGCGCACCGCTGCTTGGTGCGGTCCACGCCCGCCTCGGAGCGGTCGATGGCGAACATCTTGCCCTTGCCCTCGAGGCGGCTGCAGATCAGCTCTGCAGCCGCTCCGGATCCGCAGCCGATCTCGAGCACGTGGTCCTGGGGTTGGATGTCCATGAAGTCCACGGCCCAGCGGATCCGGGCAGGAATGGTTTGCACCGCCATGAGGGTCAGCCTGCCAGACGCCGGGGCCCGAGGGCAGACAGGTCTGCCTGATCAGGGCGTGTCCCGGCCGAGGAGCGCGACGCCCTACGCTGGATCCGTGACGGACGAGACGGTGGACGGGGCCCAGGACGTGGGCGGCGGTCGGGCGATCCGGGTGGGCGTGCTCGGTGCACGCGGCAAGGTCGGCTCCGAGGTCGTCGCCGCGATCGAGGCCGCCGAGGGCGTGGTGCTGTCGGCGGCGGTCGATGCCGGCGACCCGATCGAGGACCTGGTCTCCTCCGGCACCCAGGTGATCGTCGACTTCACCCACCCCGACGTGGTGATGGACAACCTGGCCTTCTGCATCGACCACGGCATCCACGCCGTCGTCGGCACCACCGGGTTCGACGAGCAGCGGCTGCAGGCGCTGCGCGACCGGCTGGAGGCACGCCCGGAGACGGGCGTGCTGATCGCCCCCAACTTCTCCGTCGGCGCGATCCTGATGATGCGGTTCGCCGCGCAGGCCGCCGCGTTCTACGAGTCCGTCGAGGTGGTCGAGTTCCACCACCCCACGAAGGCGGACGCCCCCAGCGGCACCGCTCGGCGGACGGCCGAGCTGATCGCCGCCGCCCGCCGCGACGCCGGCCTGGGTGCGGTCCCGGACGCGACCAGTACGTCGCTGGACGGCGCGCGGGGAGCGGACGTGGACGGGGTGCCGGTGCACGCGTTGCGGGTCCGCGGGATGATCGCGCACCAGGAGGTCCTGTTCGGGGGCTGGGGGAGACCCTGACCATCCGGCACGACTCGATGGACAGGGCGTCGTTCACCCCCGGGGTGCTGATCGGTGTGCGCCAGATCGCCGGCCGTCCCGGCCTCACCGTCGGCCTCGAGCACTTCCTGGATCTCGACTGAGCACAGGGGCACGCTGAGGCGCCGATGCCGAGGAAGGCTGCGGCTCGCGCACGCCCCGGACGGGCTCTCGGCGACGGTCGCCGGTCGTTCCCGCAACTTGTTGCAGTGCACGAAATTGCGGGGCCGCATCGCTGGCCCCAGCACGCGGATCGGGTGCAAGGTCGTCCTGACGCCGGGTGACCGGCGGATCGGGCGGCCGCCATCTCGGGTGCGGCCGGCTGATCCCGACTCCTTCCTGGAGGCAGTGCCGGGAAGGGCCGCCGCCTACCGGCGGCATGACCGGGGTCTGCGACGGCTGATGGGGGCGTCGCGGGCCCCGGTTCCGGGGCGGGCCGATCGCTGTTCCGCCGTCCGGCGCAGGTCAGAGTGCCCGCAGCAGCGCGGCCAACGCGGCGGAGCCCACCACGACCACCAGGAACGGTGCGCGGGCCAGCAGCAGCACCACCGCGCAGCCGAGTCCGGCCAGGCGTGCGTCGACGACGAGGACCTGGTCGCCCTGCGCGTCCGTCCCAGCCATCACCTGCACGGCCACCAGCGCCGAGAGCAGCGCCACCGGGATCAGGTCGGCCACCCGGGCCACCCACGGACGCGCCAGCACGGACGCCGGGACGGCGAGCCCGGCCAGCTTCAGCGCGTAGCAGCCGGCGCAGGCCGCCAGGATGGCCCACCAGATCACGGCCGGACCTCGCTCGGCCGCCCGGCGCCCGTCAGCACCCCGATCAGCACGGCCGCCCCGCCCGCCAGCAGCACCGGGAGGCCGGCGGGGGTGAAGGGCACCACGGCCAACGCGAGCACTGCGGCGAGGAGCCCGATGCGGGCGTTCCCGGGCTCCTTCAGCCGCGGCCACACCAGCGCCAGGAACGCCGCGCCCACCGCGGCGTCGAGGCCGTAGTCGCGTGGATCGCCGAGCGTGGTCCCGGCGAGAGCGCCGAGGAGGGTGAAGAGGTTCCACAGGACCAGGACGCTGATGCCGGTGGTGAGGAAGCCCAGCCGGGTGAGCGCGCGGCTGGGACGGTCCAGCGCCATCGCCGTGGACTCGTCGATCAGGATGTGCGCCGCGGCCGCTCGCCGTCCACCGGACCAGCCGAGGAGTGGAGCCATCCGCAGCCCGTAGAGCGTGTTCCGGGCTCCCAGCAGGAGCGCGGTCGCGGTGCCCGCGAACGGGGCTCCGCCGGCGCCGAGGACGCCGACCAGCGCGAACTGAGACGCACCGGTGAACATCAGCAGGGAGAGCGCGCAGGTCTGCAGCACGCTGAGCCCGGACGCCACCGAGACCGCACCGAAGCTGACCCCGTAGAGGCCGGTGGCGATGCCCACGCCAAGGCTGTCGCCGATCACCGCGCGCCGGGCGGCCGCGTCGTCGGCCGGGACCCCGGTCGCGTCGTCCGCCGGTGTCACGACAACGCCGTGTGGAGCCGGACCTGACGCACCTGCGCGGTGCTGGTGCTGGTCCCTTCCTGGCCGGCCAGCTCCCTGCTGGCGCCGTCCGGCCCCCAGCCGGCGCTGGTGAGGAACGTGCGCAGCGGGTCGTCGGTGGTGTCGACCCAGCAGACCGCCCGGGTGAACCGGTCCGCGGCGAGGGTGTCGGCGCAGGCCTGGAGCAGCCGCGACCCGTGGCCCTGACCGACGCGTCCGGGGGCGACGGTGAACTCGGCGACCTCCCCGTCGACGGCGGGATCGGCGTCGGGGTCCGTGCCGGGCACGGTGAGCGCGAACCCGACGACCTCGTCGTGGGCGAGGGCGACCAGCGCCCGGTGCCGGGCCTCGGGCGGGCGGGACAGGGTGCCGCGCCACGCCTCGGCGAGCTCCTCCACGCCGATCGGGGCACCACCCCCGGGGCGGCCGGCGCGGCGTCGTACCGATGGCGCCAGGCCTGCAGCTGGACCGCGGCGATGCCAGGGGCGTCGGCCGGCCAGGCGACTCGGACGGAGACGTCTGCAGCGACCATGGGGCCAGTGTGGCAAGACGACGTCACCGGTCCGTGGCTAGGGTCACCGTCATGGAGAAGCGCACCCTCGGCAACAGCGGTCTCAGGATCTCCTCGATCGCCTACGGCAACTGGCTCACCCACGGCTCCCAGGTCGAGGAGGAGGCGGCGACGGCCTGCGTGCAGCGGGCTCTGGAGGAGGGCATCACCACCTTCGACACCGCCGACGTCTACGCCAACACCGCGGCGGAGTCGGTGCTCGGCCGTGCCCTGGCCGGCGAGCGGCGGGAGGGGCTGGAGATCTTCACCAAGGTGTTCTGGCCCACGGGTCCGGGCCACCACAACGACCACGGGCTCTCCCGCAAGCACATCTTCGAGAGCATCGACGGCTCACTGCGCCGGCTCGGCACCGACTACGTCGACCTCTACCAGGCCCACCGCTACGACCACGAGACGCCGCTGGAGGAGACCATGCTCGCCTTCGCCGACGTGGTGCGGGCCGGGAAGGCGCTCTACATCGGAGTCTCGGAGTGGCGGGCCGAGGAGATCCGGGCGGCCCACGAGCTCGCCCGCGAGCTGCGCGTCCCGCTCATCTCCAACCAGCCCCAGTACTCGATGCTGTGGCGGGTGATCGAGGAGGAGGTGGTGCCCACCTCGCGGGCGCTCGGGCTCTCCCAGATCGTGTGGTCGCCGATAGCGCAGGGCGTGCTGACCGGGAAGTACCTGCCCGGGCAGGCGCCGCCGGCGGGGTCGCGCGCGACCGACGACAAGGGCGGTGCGGACATGGTCAAGCGCTGGCTCGACGACGACGTCCTCGAGCGCGTCCAGCGGCTGCGTCCGATCGCGGAGGAGACGGGGCTGTCGCTGGCGCAGCTCGCCGTCGCGTGGGTGCTGCAGAACGACAACGTGGCCGCCGCGATCATCGGCGCGAGCCGCCCCGAGCAGGTCACCGAGAACGTGAAGGCCGCCGGCGTCCGGCTCGAGCCGGAGGTGATGTCCGCGATCGACGACGTGCTGGAGGGCGTGGTCACCACCGACCCGTCGAAGACGGTGTCACCGCGCCGCTCGGAGCTCTTCGGCTGACGGAGCTCCCCGCGCGGTCAGAGGTCGAAGCGGTAGCGGCTGGTCGGCACCAGGTCGAGCCCGTCGCCTGCGCCGAAACGGGCGCAGCTCTCCATCAGCGTGGCGAACCGTCGCTGGAACTCCGCCTCGTCGCCGCCGCTGCCGTAGAACGCGTGGTGGTCGGTCATCGCCGCCATCGCGAAGAGCTCCTCGACGATGCCGGCTACCGCCGGCGGGTCGGGGGTGAGGGCGGCGACGACGGGGTTCTGGACGTAGCCGAACGTGCCCTGGGTGTCGATCGCCACCTGGGTGTGGCGCTCCAGCCAGTCGGCCGTCCAATCCTCGTGCGACATCGCGTCGGGACGGCGCAGGAGGGCGACGTTGGCCAGGGCGTCCGCCCGCTCGCCGTCCGGGACCTCGGGGCCGGCCAGCGGCACCCGCTCGGTGACCTGCCAGCCGTCCGCCGACCCGTCCAGGCGCCGTACGACGTCCACGACCGGGCCGGGATCGGCATCGGTCCACAGGCTGATCACCGCGGTCACCCGGTCCCCGGGGCCGAAGCGCATGGCGGGTGCGACCGCGTCGTCGTCGACGTTCACCTGGAGGCGTGTGGCCCCGGCGGCGCGCAGTGCGTCCCGGAGCGCGGGGTCCAGCAGCGTGGTGGCGAGGCCCTCGGCGTGCAGGGCGAAGATCAGCTTCACCCCGGCAACCTAGCGGCGATCCGTGCCACGCCGGGACGCCCGCTCCCGGTCAGCGATAGGTGTCGGGGAGCTTCTGCCCGATCTTGCGCTGCGACTTCGGCATCCGCATGAACTTCATCTGCATCGCCCGCATCAGGGCGTACCAGGTGGTGCCCTTCAGGTCCTCGTCGGGGAACCGGCGGGTGAGCTCGCGGCGCAGCCGGAGCCGCAGCACGAACAGGTCCACGATCACGAAGAGCAGGGTCGCCATCAGGATCAGCGAGCTCGCCTGGACCAGGGCAGCCTGGCCGGTGTAGCTGAGCACCATCGAGATGATCAGCAGCGGGATCATCAGCTCGACCACCGAGAAGCGGACATCGACGTAGTCGCGGATGAAGCGGCGGACCGGTCCCTTGTCGCGGGGCAGGAAGTAGCGCTCGTCGCCGGTCTTCATCGCCGAGCGGATCTTCTGGCTCCGCTCGTAGCGCTGGTCCCGCTCGGCCTTGCGCATCTCCTTGCGGTCCCGGGGACCGCGGGCACGGGCGCGGGCCGCGGCCTCGGCCTCCTTGCGCGTCGGAGTCGGGCGACCCTTGCCGCCTTCCTTGATGGTCTGCGGTTCGGTGGGCGTCTCGGACTTGGTCCGCTTGAACATCGTGCTGCTTTCTGGACGGAGCGTGAAGGGGGAGTGGGCGCGTCAGTCGCGGTTCGACTTGCCGGGCAGGTCCAGCATCCGCTGGAGCGCGACCAGCGCCTCTGCCTGGGTCTGCTCGTCGACCTCGATCCGGTTGACCACGCGCCCGGCGACCAGGTTCTCCAGCGCCCACACGAAGTGCGGGAGGTCGATCCGGTTCATCGTCGAGCAGTAGCACACGTTCCGGTCGAGGAACATGATGTTCTTGTCCGGGTGCGCGTTCGCCAGGCGCTGCACCAGGTTGAGCTCGGTGCCGATCGCCCAGCTCGACCCGGCAGGGGCCGCCTCGATGGTCTTGATGATGTATTCGGTCGAGCCCACCTGGTCGGCCTTGAGCACCACCTCGTGCTGGCACTCGGGGTGCACCAACACGTTGAGGTCGGGGACCTTGGCCCGCAGCTCGTCGATGACGTCGGGGGAGAAGCGACCGTGCACCGAGCAGTGGCCCTTCCACAGGATCATCCGGGCGTCGGAGAGCTGCGCGGCATCGAGACCGCCGCCGGGCTTGTGCTGGTTCCAGACCACACAGTCGTCGAGGCCGTAGCCGAGCTGGAGGACCGCGGTGTTGCGACCGAGGTGCTGGTCGGGCAGGAACAGCACCTTGGTGTCGGGACCCTTCTGCTGGAACGCCCACTCCAGGGCCACCTCGGCGTTGGAGGACGTGCACACGACGCCCCCGTTGCGGCCGCAGAAGGCCTTGATCGCCGCGGAGGAGTTCATGTAGGTCACCGGGACCACCTGGTCCCGGACGCCGGCCTCGGCGAGTGCGTCCCAGGCGGCCTCGACCTGGGCGAGCCGAGCCATGTCGGCCATCGAGCACCCGGCGGCCAGGTCGGGGAGGATCACCTGCTGGTCGGGCGAGGTCAGGATGTCGGCCGACTCGGCCATGAAGTGGACGCCGCAGAAGACGATGTACTCCGCGTCCGGTCGCGCGGCCGCGTCACGGGCCAGCTTGAACGAGTCGCCGGTGACGTCGGCGAACCGGATCACCTCGTCACGCTGGTAGTGGTGACCGAGGACGAACAGCTTCTCGCCGAGCGCCGCCTTGGCCGCCTCGGCGCGCGCCACCAGATCCGGGTCCGAGGGCTCGGGCAGGTCTCCGGGACACTCGACGCCCCGCTCGGAGAGCGGGTCGGTGCCTCGGCCCAGCGGCAGCAGCGGGAGGTCGACGGTCGTCATGGCTCGATTCTAGGGCCCGGCGGTGCGCCGGCCGAGTCGGTCCCGCCGTCGGTGGCCCGGCCGGCGACAGAAGCAGACGCACGGGGTGCAGGATGGGCCCATGCGCGTGCTGGTGGCCCCGGACAAGTTCGCCGGCACCCTCTCCGCGGTCGAGGCCGCCGAGGCGATCGCCGAGGGCTGGCGGCGCCGGGCCCCCGGGGACGAGATCGTGCTCGCTCCGATGTCGGACGGCGGCCCGGGTTTCGTCGACGTGCTGCACGCCACGCTCGGCGGCGAGCTGTTGGCCGTGGTCACCCGGGGGCCGCACGGGGAGACGGTCCCGGCGACCGTGCTGGTCGTCGGCGACACCGCCTACGTGGAGAGCGCCCAGGTCTGCGGTGTCCACCTCACCGGTGGCCGCGGCGGCGAGTCCGCGACCACCGCCGGGCTGGCGCCTGTGCTGCGCGCCGCCGCCGCGTCCGGCGTACGTCGCGTCGTGGTCGGCCTCGGCGGGTCCGGGTGCAACGACGGGGGAGCGGGCGTGCTCGGCGCCCTGGGCGCGACCGCCGATGTCCCGCTCGAGCGCGGGGCGCTCGGTCTGGACGGGATCACGACGCTCGACCTGGCGCGGGCGCGCGACGCGCTCGGTGGGGTCGAGCTGATCGCTGCGACGGACGTCGACATCCCGCTGACGGGGCTCTTCGGTGCGACCAAGACCTTCGGAGAGCAGGCGGGCATCGCCGAGGAGCGGCAGGCCGGCGTCGACGGCATCCTCGAGCAGTATGCCGCCCTCGCCGACCGCCGGCGCTCGCTCGACCCGGGAGCGGGCGCGGGTGGCGGGCTCGGCTACGCGCTCCTCCTGCTCGGCGGCACCCGGGTGTCCGGCATCGACCTCGTGTCGGAGGCGGTCGGACTGGCCGATCGGGCGCGCGAAGCAGACCTGGTGGTCACCGGTGAGGGTGCCTTCGACTTCTCCAGCCGGGCCGGCAAGGTGCCCTACGGCGTGGCCGCGGTCGCGGCCGACGCGCTGCGGCCCTGCGTGGCCATCGCCGGCCGGGTCCTGGTCGGGGCGCGGGAGATGCGCGCGCTCGGCATGGACGCGGCCTACTCGCTGGTCGACGTGGTCGGGGAGGAGCGGGCGGTGACCGACCCGGCCGGATCGGTCGCCACGGTCGCCGCTCGGGTCGCGCGGACCTGGAGCGCGTCGGGCTGAGTCGGGCCGGAGCGGCGCCCCGTTCGGGGTGGCACGGTTGGCAGGAGCGAGAACGTGTTCTAGATTCCTCGATCGTGCCCGCCATTCGCAGTGACTTCGATCACCTCCGCTCCGCCGAGCGCGTGGATCCCGCCGCCCTCGCCGCGCTCTGGGAACGGCTGACCCCGGTCCGGGTCGCCGACATCCTCGGACCCTGGCGGGGCGGCGACTTCGCCGCGGGTCACCCCGCCGGCGAGATGTTGACCCGGCTCGGCTGGCACGGCAAGGACTTCACCGACCCGATGGACGCCCAGCCGCTGATCTGTCGTGGCGAGGACGGCGCTCTGTTCTCGAGCCACAAGGCGGCCGGGGGCGGCGCCGCCTCGCTCTGGGAGATCGCCTTCCGCGACGAGGTCACCGCGACCATGGTCTACGACCGGATGCCGGTCTTCGACCACTTCAAGGCGGTCGACGAGGACACCCTCGTCGGCGTGATGAACGGCAAGCTCGAGCCCTACTTCGGAGTCGCCGATCTCTACTGGTTCTGGTTGGAGCGGGACCGCTGACCGCGGCCCGGGGAGGAGACACCATGAAGACGACCGTCGCCCTGATCGCCGAGCCCGGAGGCGGGTTCGACCTCACCGAGGTGGACCTGGAGGAGCCGCGCGCCGACGAGGTGCTGGTGCGCATCGTGGCCACCGGCCTGTGCCACACCGACCTGACCGTGCCGACCATGCTGCCGCCGGAGATGTTCCCGACCGTGATGGGCCACGAGGGCACCGGAGTGGTCGAGGCCGTGGGAGCCGAGGTGAGCGGCATCGAGGCCGGCGACCACGTGGTGCTCTCGTTCCGTTCCTGCCGCGACTGCGAGGCGTGTCGCCGCGGCGACGTCGGCTACTGCGAGCAGTCGCTCCTGCTGAACTACATGGGGATGCGCGCCGACGGGTCGACCACGATGAAGCGCGCGGGAGAGGACGGGCAGAGCCAGACCGTCTTCGGCAACTTCTTCGGCCAGTCCAGCCTGGCGCGTCACGCCCTGGTCTACGCCGACAACTGCGTGGTGGTGGACAAGGCGCTGGACCTGACCAGGCTCGCTCCGTTCGCCTGCGGCTTCCAGACCGGCGCCGGCACGGTGCTCAACGTCCTGGACCCGCAGCCGGGGGAGAGCCTCGCGGTCTTCGGCACCGGGGCCGTCGGCCTGGCCGCCGTCGCCGCTGCCGCCGGTGCCGGTGTGGAGACGATCGTCGCGGTCGACCCGTCGGCGGACCGCCGCTCCGCCGCGGAGCGGTACGGCGCCCTCGCGCTCGACCCGACCGGCGCCGGGACCGACGGGGTGGCGCCGATCGAAGAGCAGGTGAAGGCGGCCACCGGTGGCGGCGCGACGTACTGCATCGACACCACGGCGATCCCGACCGTGGTGCTGCAGGCGCAGCACGCCCTGCGGGCCCAGGGGATGCTGGTGGTGCTCGGCCTGGGAGCCCCGGAGTACACGATCGACGCCATCGACCTGCTGCAGAGCGGCAAGGTGATCCGATCCTCGATCGAGGGCGAGGCGGACCCGCTGACCACGATCCCCGAGCTGATCGAGCTGCGCGCCTCCGGCCGGTTCGACGTCGACCACCTGGTGACCACGTATCCGTTCGCGCGGATCGCCGACGCGGTGGCCGACGCGAGCGCGGGGAGGGTGATCAAGCCGGTCCTGGTGTGGTGAGTCGCGGCGCTGCGGGGAGGCCGCGCGGCGTTCCGTGCCGGCTGCGGGAATAACCGCTCGTGTGCGACCATTGCAACTACTCGACAGGCCGCGTTCTGGCCTGGCACGAGACGTCGAACAACCGGGAGTGAGCATGAGCGACCAGTGCGGCTGCGGCAGCGGCCACAGCCACGAGGCCCCCGGCGCGACCACCACGGTCGCCGCCCCGGTCGAGGTGGACCGCCGTGAGGATCAGATCAACCTCAGCTCGGTGGCAGCCACCAAGGTGAAGAGCCTGCTGGAGCAGGAGGGTCGCGACGACCTCCAGCTGCGGATCTCGGTGCAGCCCGGCGGCTGCTCCGGTCTTCGCTACCAGCTGTTCTTCGACGAGCGCACCCTCGACGGTGACGTCGTCACCGACTTCGACGGTGTCGCGGTGGTCGTCGACCGGATGAGCGTGCCGTACCTCAACGGCGCGATGATCGACTTCGTCGACACCATCGAGAAGCAGGGCTTCACGATCGACAACCCCAACGCGACCGGCTCCTGCGCCTGCGGCGACTCCTTCCACTGAGTCCCCGGGCGCGATCCGCGCGACAGGGTCAGCGCAGCAAACGAGCGGCCGTCCGAGAGGACGGCCGCTCGTTCTGTTTCCCACCTCCGTGCGGCCCGGTGGATCGGCGGGAGGCCGACCCGGGGAGGGAGGGAGGGTCGGGCCGCTCGGCGCGGGGGTCAGTCGAGGTGCAGGTGCAGGGCGTTGGCCAGGCGCTGCGCAGCCTCGGAGATCTCGATGTCGCGCTTGGGGACCTCGCGCGGGTACTCGTCGAAGTGGATGCTGGGGCGGGGCGGACGGCGCGAGCCTCGGCCACGGCGAGACGTCGGTTGACCGCCTCGCAGTCGGCGCGGAGCTGGGCGTGGGGCGCCATCTCCTCGTACTGGGTCATGCCACGACGCTAGGCGTTACCGCCAGGTAGACCCAGAGGTACCGGTCGGTAGTCTCCGATGTCGTGACTCACTCCGACACCGGCCGCCCGGGAGCCCTGCTGATCGCCGGGTCCATCGCCACCGACCACCTGATGACGTTCGCCGGGAGGTTCTCGGACTCGCTGGTCGTGGACCAGCTGGACAAGCTCTCGGTCTCGTTCCTCGTCGACGACCTGGAGATCCGCCGCGGCGGGGTGGCCGCCAACATGTGCTTCGGCCTGGGGCGCCTCGGCCTGCGGCCGGTGCTGGTGGGCGCAGCGGGCGAGGACTTCGCCGACTACCGCTCCTGGCTGGAGCGGCACGGCGTCGACTGCGAGTCGGTCCACATCTCCGACGCGAAGCACACCGCGCGGTTCGTCTGCACCACCGACTCCACGATGGCCCAGTTCGCCTCGTTCTACCCCGGCGCGATGAGCGAGGCGCGGCTGATCGAGCTCGCTCCGATCGCGGCCCGGGTGGGGGACCCGGCGTACGTGCTGATCGGTGCGGACGACCCCGACGCCATGCAGCGGCACACGGCGGAGTGCCGGCAGCGCGGCTACCGGTTCATCGCCGACTGCTCCCAGCAGCTCGCCTTCGGTGACGGCGAGCTGATCCGCGACCTGATCGACGGCGCGGCGATCCTGTTCTCCAACGAGTACGAGTCCCACGTGATCGAGAAGAAGACCGGGTGGAGCGCGGCGGAGGTGCTCGACCGGGTCGGATTCCAGGTGACCACGCTCGGCAAGGACGGGGTGCGCGTGCAGGACCGGGACGGACTCCGGATCGAGGTCGCTGCCGCCAAGGACGTGCCGGCGGTGGAGCCGACCGGGGTGGGCGACGCGTTCCGCGCCGGCTTCCTCGGGGCGCTGAGCTGGGGGACCGGCCTGGAGCGTGCGGCCCAGGTGGGCTGCGTGCTCGCCGCCTACGTGGTCGAGACCGTCGGCACCCAGGAGTACTCCTTCACCCCGGAGGCGTTCGTGGCCCGGGTGCGTGACTCCTACGGCGCCGAGGCCGGCGACGAGATCACCCCGCACCTGCTCGGCTGACCCGCGTCCGGTCACCGGCGCGGCCTCAGCCGCGGCGTCGTACGACGTAGCGCGGCGTGCCGTCCGCGGCCGTCTCCTCGCCCAGGTACTCCTGCTCCCGCATCCGGCACCAGGCCGGCACGTCGTGCCGCGCCGCCGGGTCGCGGGCGAGCACGGCGAGCACACCGCCCACCTCGACCCGGGGCAGCGCTCGGGCGAGCTCGATGATCGGCCGGGGGCACGGCAGATCGGTGCAGTCCAGCTCCAGGTCGATCGGCGCCCGGGCGCTCGGCTCCGGCAGCCCGCTCACAGCAGCCCCTCCCGGAGCCGTCCGAGGGCGTCGGCGACCGCGGCGCAGAACGCGTCCACCTCGGCCTCGCTGGTCGACGCGGTGAGGGAGACCCGCACGTTGCCGTGGGTGAGCGCGCCGATCGCGGCCAGCACGTGGCTGGGCTCCAGGGTGGACGCGGTGCACGCGGAGCCGCTGGCCACGGCGAACCCCTGCCGGTCCAGGGCGGCGACCAGCTCGTCGCCGGGCACGTAGAGGCAGGAGAACGTCACCAGGTGCGGGAGCCGGTCGCTCGGATGACCCACCACCTCGACGTCGGGAAGGGCGGCGACCCGGTCCCGCAGCCGGTCCACCAGCGCGTGCTGGCGGGCGCAGACCGCTGCCTCCTCGGCCCGCACCGCCTGGAGCGCGGCCGCGGCGGCGAGTGCGCCGGGCACGTTGGCGAAGCCGTCGCCCTCCACGGTGTCCTCCCCGGGGAAGGGGCGGCGCCAACGGGTGCCGCGCCGCACCGCGAGCACGCCCACGCCGGCCGGTCCTCCCCACTTGTGCGCCGAGGCCGTCAGCGCGGACCAGCGTCCGGGCAGCGGACCGTGACCGACTGCAGCCGCGGCGTCGACGAAGAGCGGGACCTCGTCGGGCAGGTCGAGCTCGTCGACCGGCTGGCGGGTGCCGATCTCCTGGTTCGCCGCCTGCACGGCGACCGCCGTCACGCCCGGCCGGCGGGCCGCCGCGTCCACCGCGGCGGGGTCCACCCGGCCGGTGCGATCCACGTCGAGGCGGTGGTGGGCACCGCCGGGCAGCCAGTCCACGGCGTGCAGCACCGAGGAGTGCTCGACGGGGGAGTGCACGACGCCGGACGGGCCGCCGCCGGCTCCCCGGCGGGCGTGCACGAGGCCGGACAGGCCCAGGTGCACCGCTTCGGTGCCGGAGCCGGTGAAGCCGACCTCGTCCGGGTGCGCGCCCAGCGCCTCGGCCACCGCCGAGCGGGCGTTGTCGATCAGCAGCCTGGCGTCGCGTCCGGGCCGGTGCAGTCGCCGTGGGTCGGCGTACCCGCGCTCCAGGGCAGCGAGCAGCGTCTCGCGGGCCGCCGGGTGGAGCGGGAGCGAGGAGGCGCTGTCGAGGTACACCGCGCCCGCGCCGGGCCCTGCTGACGAGTCGTGCTGCACCTCGCCGACTCTAGGACCAGAACGACAAACGCCGACCCCGCGGGCCATCGGGGCCTACCTCCGCTAGCATTCGTCAGAGATCTGACCCTCGAGAGGAAGGCTCGTTCGTGGGCTTGTGGCACCCCGAGCGCACGCGAGGAGGTAACCGGCGTCGCCGGTCCCTCACGCTCGCCGGATTCGTCGTACTCGCGCTCGCGCTCTCCGGATGCTCCACCGACTCCCAGTGGGAGCGGTTCGGCATGCCGGAGATCAAGTCCGAGCAGGGCGAGCACATCCTTTCCCTGTGGCAGGGCGCGTGGATCGCGGCCCTGATCACCGGTGTCGTGACCTGGACGCTGATCCTCGGTCCGATTTTCTGGTTCCGCCGTCGTCGTGACGACGAGGTCCCGGTCCAGACGCGATACAACCTGCCGGTCGAGATCTTCTACACGATCTTCCCGATCATCATGGTGATCGCGTTCTTCTCCCACACCGTCCGCGTGCAGAACATCGCGCTCGAGCACATCGAGCCCGACGTGACGGTGAACGTGGTGGGTCAGAAGTGGAGCTGGACGTTCAACCACGAGTACGAGGACGAGACCGTCTTCGTCTCCGGTGACGGCGACGACATCCCGACCCTGGTCATGCCGGTGGACGAGACGGTGCAGTTCAACCTGAACAGCCCCGACGTGATCCACAACTTCGGCATCCCCGCGTTCGCGATGCGGATGGACGTCGTCCCGGGCGAGGACAACTCGTTCCAGATCAAGGCCACCGAGACCGGCACCTACGCCGGCAAGTGCTACGAGCTCTGCGGTGCCTACCACTCGCGGATGCTGTTCAACGTGGACGTCGTCACCGCCGAGGAGTACGACGCCTACCTCGCCGAGCTCGCGGAGGACCCCGACCACGTGGCCGAGGAGCCCGTGCTCGGCGGTGAGTACTCCAAGGAGCCGTACCTCAACGGCGAGAACGAGACCGAGGGAGAGCACGAGTGACTGCCACCGCCGCCCGTTCCGCGGACTTCCCCGAGCGGAAGCCGCTGGGCAAGCTGCTGGTCCGTGCGATGACCACGACCGATCACAAGCTGATCGGCAACATGTACTTCATCACCGCGCTGGCCTGGTTCGTGATCGGTGGCGTGATGGCACTGATCATCCGCTCCGAGCTCGCCTACCCGGGCAGCGACCTGGTGAACGAGGAGCTGTACAACCAGCTCTTCACGATGCACGGCACGATCATGCTGCTGCTCTTCGCGACGCCGCTGTTCTTCGGGTTCGGCAACGCGATCATGCCGCTGCAGATCGGCGCGCCGGACGTGGCGTTCCCGCGTCTGAACATGTTCAGCTACTGGCTGTACCTCTTCGGCGGTCTGATCGCGGCGGCCGGCTTCCTCACCCCGCAGGGTGCGGCCTCCTTCGGCTGGTTCGCCTACACACCGCTCTCGGACTCCGTGAACAGCCCCGGTGCCGGCGGTGACCTGTGGATCATGGGTCTGTGGATGGCCGGTCTGGGCACCATCCTCGGTGGCGTCAACTTCATCACCACGATCGTCTGCATGCGTGCCCCCGGCATGACCATGTTCCGGATGCCGATCTTCACCTGGACGGTGCTGATCACCGCGATCCTGGTGCTGATCGCGTTCCCGATCCTGGCCGGCGCGCTGCTCTCCCTGGAGGCCGACCGCCAGCTCGGCGCCCACGTCTTCGACACCTCGCACGGCGGCGCCATCCTCTGGCAACACCTGTTCTGGTTCTTCGGGCATCCAGAGGTGTACATCATCGCGCTGCCGTTCTTCGGCATCGTCTCCGAGATCCTCCCGGTCTTCAGCCGCAAGCCGATCTTCGGCTACGTCGGTCTGGTCGCCGCAACCCTCGGCATCGCGATCCTCTCGGTGGCGGTGTGGGCGCACCACATGTTCGTCACAGGCCAGGTGAACCTCCCGTTCTTCTCCGGAATGACGTTCCTGATCGCGGTCCCGACCGGCGTGAAGTTCTTCAACTGGATCGGCACGATGTGGGGCGGGTCCATCCGGATGGACACACCGATGCTCTGGTCCATCGGCTTCCTGACGACCTTCCTCTTCGGTGGTCTGACCGGCATCATCCTGGCCAGCCCGCCGCTGGACTTCCACGTCTCCGACTCCTACTTCGTGGTGGCCCACTTCCACTACACGGTGTTCGGCACGGTGGTCTTCGCCATGTTCGCCGGCTTCTACTTCTGGTGGCCCAAGCTCACCGGTCGGATGCTCGACGAGCGCCTCGGCAAGATCCACTTCTGGCTGCTCTTCATCGGCTTCCACCTGACCTTCCTGGTGCAGCACTGGCTGGGCATCGAGGGCATGCCGCGCCGCTACGCCGACTACCTGCCCGGTGACGGCTTCACCACGCTCAACCAGGTGTCCACCGTCGGCGCGTTCGTGCTGGCCTCCTCCATGCTGCCGTTCTTCTACAACGTCTACGTGTCGCGGAACGCGCCGCTGGTCGGGGTGGACGACCCGTGGGGCTGGGGCCGCTCCCTGGAGTGGGCGACCAGCTGCCCGCCGCCGCGCCACAATTTCAACTCGATCCCGCGGATCCGCTCCGAGTCGCCGGCCTTCGACCTGCACCACCCGGAGATCGCCGCGATCGAGATGGACGACAACCCGGCCGAGATGGTCGGTGCGACCGCGGACCTGCCGGACACCGACGGCCGCGCCGAGCACCTGGCCGAGCAGGTCGAGAAGAACAAGGACGGTGACGCCCGATGAAGATCGAAGCCTGGATCTTCGGTCTGACCACGATCTTCCTGGTCCTGGTCTCGCCCGCCTACTGGCTGATCACCGACGCCGGCGACAGCGGGGCGGACTGGACCGGCACCTCGGCGCTGGTGATGACCACCCTGCTGTGCGCGATGGTCACCCTCTACCTCGGCTTCCACGCGAAGCGGATGGACGCCCGGCCCGAGGACCGTAAGGACGGCGAGATCTACGACGGGGCCGGCGAGCTCGGCTTCTTCCCGCCCTACTCGTGGTGGCCGTTCTGGTGCGCCCTGGCCCTGGGCCTGTGCGTGTTCGCGATCGCGATGCTGGCCTGGTGGCTCTTCATCCTCGGCTGCGTGCTGGGTGCCTTGACCATCTGCGGCTGGGTCTTCGAGTACTACCGCGGGGAGCACGCCCACTGAGGCGTGGTCCTCTGCTCACCGATGCCGTCCCGTTCCGGGGCGGCATCGGTGGTTTTCCCGGGCGTTCTCTGGGG
This sequence comes from Nocardioides sambongensis, assembly GCF_006494815.1. Lineage (NCBI taxonomy): Bacteria > Bacillati > Actinomycetota > Actinomycetes > Propionibacteriales > Nocardioidaceae > Nocardioides > Nocardioides sambongensis. The sequence continues at coordinate 1,935,701 of NZ_CP041091.1, read as the reverse complement.
GCGTCCGCGGACCCACCACCTCGCGGAGAGGACGTCTCAGCTCCCCGTTCGGTTGCGTCGCACCGGGGTGACGTTCCCGACGGCCGAGGATGCGTGGTATATGACCATGCCGCGGTTATCCTCGTCGGGTGTCCCTGACCTCCCGCGCCCACCGCTCCCGTGGCGCCGCCGCCCTCGCCGTCGTCGCGCTCCTCTTCGCCGGCTGCGACGCAGGCAGCTCCGACGCCTCCGAGGCCGCTGACGCCACCGACACCGCCTCGGGCTCACCGTCCGCCGAGGCACAGCCCGCCGAGGTCTCGGTCAACGTCGCCCGCGGCGCCGCGGACGTGCCGGTCTCCACCGTGGTGAAGGTCGACGCCAGCAACGGGCGCCTGACGAAGGTCAAGGTGACCAGCGCCGAAGGCGAGCTCCCCGGCAAGATCTCCGACGACGGCGCCCGCTGGGCGGCCGAGGACCGGCTCGAGCCAGGCGTCGACTACACCGTGGAGGCGGTCGCCGCGTCGACCAGCGGCGAGCGGACGCGACGTACCTCGTCGTTCACCACGCAGGCCCTCACCCTGGATCAGCAGACCTACCCGTCGGTCGCCCCGCTGGACGGCGAGACCGTCGGCGTCGGCATGCCGGTGATCGTCAGCTTCGACGTCGCGGTGAGCGACCGCGCGGCGATGGAGAAGAACATGACCGTGACCTCGACACCGGCCCAGGCCGGCACGTGGCACTGGATCAGCGACAACGAGGTGCACTGGCGCCCGAAGAAGTACTGGCAGGCCGGCACCGAGGTGCACGTCGAGGCCGACGTCAACGGCGTGGACGCCGGCGGCGGGATCTACGGCCAGGAGGACCGGGTCGTCGACTTCACCATCGGTGACGCGCACATCTACAAGGTGAACGCGCAGACCCACCAGATGAAGGTCTACTCCAACGGCAAGCTGGTCAACACCTTCCCGATCACCACCGGCAAGGAGGGCTTCACCACCCGCTCCGGCACCAAGGTGATCATGGAGAAGTTCGACTCCAAGCGGATGAACTCCGAGACCGTCGGCATCCCGCAGGGCTCCTCGGAGTCCTACGACATCGACAACGTGCAGTGGGCGATGCGGCTGACCAGCTCCGGTGAGTTCATCCACGCCGCCCCGTGGTCGGTCGGCTCGCAGGGCTACGCCAACGTGTCCCACGGCTGCACCGGGATGAGCACCGCCGACGCGGGGTGGCTCTACTCGATGTCGGTGCGCGGCGACGTGGTGGAGTACACCGGCACCGACCGCCCGATGGAGCCGGAGAACGGCTACGGCGACTGGAACATCGGCTACGCCGACTACAAGGCGGGCTCCGCGCTCTGAGGCCGGGCCGGCGGGCGCAGCTGCTCGCCCGCCTCAGCGGCGCCGCCTCGCGCGCGCAGCAGGAAGCACGACCACAGCGCCAGGCCGGCGAGCCCGGCCAGCACCGCCAGCAGGTCGGGGAACGGCCCGTCCACCGGTGAGGTCTGCTGGCGGCTGAACACGTAGTAGTGCTCGAGCCACGCCACCGCGCCGGCCAGCCAGACCAGGAGCACCCCCGCCCAGACGCCGGCGACCCTCCAGTCGCGCCGCTGGGCGGCGACCGTGCCGGGGGCCGCCCGGCGTCGCCACCGCCCGACCTCCAGCATCCCGACGGCGGTGACCGTGGCCAGCAGCGGCATCACCTGCATCAGGTAGCGGTCGTGGAACCCACCGCCGTGTGCCAGGAAAGTGACCACGTTGACCAGCGTGACCAGGGCATGGACGATGAGCAGCACCCAGGCGGCGTCCCAGCGCAGCCGGTGGCGACGCAGCGCCGACACGGCCGCCAGCGGGACCAGCACCAGCGCCGCGGCCAGCACGATCGGGGTGGTCAGCGTCGGCTCGGTGAGGCCCGGGATGTTGTCGATCCGCGCGAACCCGGCCACCGGCGAGCGCCCGAACTTCTCCAGCAGTGCGTCCTGGCCGGTGAAGTCGCCGTACAGCATCCGGTTGCGGATGAAGAACCAGCCGAAGGCGGCGGCCGGCACCCCGCCGACCGTGGCGGCGACCGCGACGCCCCTCCACCCGCGCCGACGGCCCAGGGTGAACAGCAGCGCCACGGTGCACAGGGCGACCAGGAGCACCCCCTGAGCGCGGGTGCCGGCCGCGAGGGTGCCGGCCAGGGTGGCCAGCGCGACGCGGCCCGGAGTGGCCGGACCGCGCATCATCCGGATCGTCATCAGGAGCAGGAGCAGGCCCGAGGCTGACGCCCACCCGTCGTTGATGAAGAAGGCGGAGCGCAGCACGAGCGTCGGGGTCATCGCGACGACGACCGCCAGGGCGGCGACGGCCGGACGACGGGGCACCAGCTCGCGGGCGAGCGCTCCGACCAGGAAGATCCAGACCGCGAAACCCAGCGTGTTCGCGAGCCGCATCGTGATGATCATGCCGCTCTGGTGGTCCGAGGCGAGCCACCACACCGGCACCATGGCCAGGTGGAACAGCGGCGGGTGGTTGGCCGTCCAGATGTCGCCGTGCGGCTCGTCCCACCCGCGGAACTCCTCGGCGGTCCCCGGGAAGCGTGCCGGGTCGTCGACGATGTCGGACTCGATCGTCGGCAGCCGGCCGTCGGCGAGCGCCGCCACGTACCCGGTGTGGGCCGGCTCGTCGTTGCCCCAGCTGGGCACCTTGAACACCAGCGCGATCTGGGTCCCGACGAGAGCGATCAGCACGGCGGCGAGCAGCGGGACGGCGTGCTCGCGTCCGGCCAGGGCGCGAACCCGCCGGACGAGGCCGATCCGGACCTGCAGCAGTCGGGGTCCGGCGCCGGGCGGGGCGGTGGTGAGCACGATCAGTCCCTCTCGTGTACGTCGACCGGGTGGTCTCAGGCGTCCGCGCAGTCGCGGAGGCGGTAGATCTCGACGACCGGCCCCGGACGGCGGTGTGCGGGCGGGTAGTAGTTGAAGCTGAAGTCGTAGGAGAAGTCGGTCGAGGAGTCGTCGGCGAACGGCGTCGCACGGAACACGAGGTCGCTCTCGGCGCGCAGGTGCGCGTAGTAGGCGGCGGCGTCGGCCAGCCCGGCGGCGAGGCCGCGGTCGTGCTGGTGGCCGCTGACCACGACCCAGCAGTAGCCGTCGCTCCGGTAGCCGTCGACCAGGCTCGGCCGCAGGCGCAGCTCGTACTCCTGGAACGGCCGCGGCACCGACGCCAGGGCCAGCCCCGCGTCCCGCAGAGACCGCCGGTAGGAGCCGGGGAAGGCCGGCTCCAGGACCAGGCGCTGCCCGGCCGGGATCTCCCGACGCATCCAGACCAGGGCTGCCTCCCTGGTGTCGGTGCGGGACAGCACCACATCGCTGCGCAGCACGTCGGTCGCGGGCTGGGCGAGACCTACCACCATCACCGCGGCCAGGGCCGCGGGTGCGCCCCGCAGCCGTCCGGTCAGCAGCCGTGCGGTCAGCACCCGCCGGTTCAGCAAACGGGCGTTCAGCAGGTCGGCGGACCGGACGGCGCCGTACCCGGCCAGCACCGCGAGCGCGGGGTAGGCCGGGAGCATCCAGCGGCCGAAGTAGCGGCCCTGCACCGACATCGTCACCAGGAGCACCAGCGGGAACAGCACGAGCAGCAGCGCTCGGCCGCGGTCGGCCCGCCAGCCGAGGACCGCGCCGGCGACCGCCAGCGCCGTCGGCAGGACGCCGAAGCCCCAGAGCAGGCTGGCCGGATAGCCGAGCCAGGCCGAGCCGGTCTGCCCGAGCTTGGCCGTCGCAGCCTGTGCGGACTGGCCGGTGAAGTTGGCCAGGAACTTGTCGAACTCCACCGCCAGGAAGGGGTTGAGCAGCAGCAGCGCGCCGATGCAGACCAGTCCGGCCGCCGCCAGCGGCAGCAGCGCGTGGGAGATCCGGCCGTCCTCGCGGCGCACCCGGATCAGGACCGCCGCGGCGACGACCAGCGCCATCGGCGCCGCCAGGTACTTGATGCCGGCGGCGAGGCCGACCGCCGCGCCCGCCAGCAGCAGGTCCCGTCGCCGGCCACCGTCGAGGTAGCGCAGGCAGGCCGCCAGCGCGACCGCGGTCGGCAGCAGGGTCGGGACGTCGTTGAGCGCCTGGTGGCTGTAGAAGACGGGCAGGTAGGCCAGGCCCAGGAACGCCGCCGCGCACAGACCGACCCGGTGGCCCGCGTAGGCGCGTCCGGCGGCGTACACGGCCGCCACGGCTGCCGTGCCGAGCAGCGCTGCGACCAGGCGCGCGACCACGAGGACGGCGGTCGGATCGTCGACGAGCAGCAGGGTCACGTCCTGGCCGGCGAAGACGACCCGGTAGACGAGGGCCACGAGGTAGGTGAAGCCGCTGGGGTTCTCGAAGTAGCCGGAGTACCAGTCGCCGTCGGCCGCGCGGGTCGCCTGCGGCACGTAGTGGAGCTCCTCGTCGGCGTTGTAGGCGTGCGGGAGACCGTGCCGCAGCGCGACCAGGCGGACCGTGAGCGCGACCAGCAGGATGCAGACCAGCGGCCACGAGGCACGGCGACGGCGCCTCGGTCGCTCGTGGGTGGCGGCGACGGACGCCGGGGTGGTCACGACCACGTCCACCACCCGACCCAGGCGCCGATCCCGGAGCCGCCCCCGGGGTCGGCGCGGGGGTAGCCGACACTCTGCGTGGCGGTGAGCAGCCAGACCACGCCGCACAGGGCGCCCAGAGCGCGCAGCCGACCAGCGGCCGGCGCCGTGCGCGCACCGAGGAGCAGCAGCCACCCCAGCAGCAGCGGCTCGCACCCCCAGCGCAGGTAGGCCTGCCCGCGGTCCCAGACCGGCAGGCAGACCAGCAGTGCCAGGTAGCCGGCCAGCGCCAGCCGCTCGTGCAGCGGCCCGTCCTGTCGGGCGACTCCGGTGCCGGCGATGACCAGCGCGACCAGGGCCGGCGCGAGCAGCACCAGGTTCGCCGCCTCCGGCCCGGGGCGCTGCGCGGCTGCCCCCAGGTAGCCGAGCAGCGCCTCGAGGGGGAGGCGCAGCACGTTGTCCCCCGGAGCCTCCGGTACGACGTCCGCCCAGCGTTGCCGCACCACGAGCCGCCACCCGGCGCAGACCGCGAGCGGCACCGCGCCGACCCACCACGGTGGCACCGAGCTCGATGCCACCGGTCTCGATGCCACCGGTCGTGACGGCACCGATCTCGACACCGTGGTCGACGTACCGCTCCCGCCGGCGGCCCGGCGCACGCCGCCTCGGGTGAGTGCCGCGGCGAGCAGCACCGCCACCGCGACGACGAGTGTGGTCTCGCGGGTGAGTCCGGCGGCGACGAGCGCCAGCGTGGCCGGCGCGGGTCGCCCGCGGCGCAGTGCGAGGAGCGCGGCGAGCAGCAGCGCTCCGGCCAGCGGCTCGGTCAGGTCCTGCCCGACGCCGACCAGGAAGCCGGCCCACAGCGCGGGCACGCCGCCCCACCACGGACTGCGGCCCAGGTCGCGGGCCAGCACCGCCGCGAGCGCCGCGATCGCGGCGACCGCCACCAGGTTGACCGCCAGCATCACCGTCGGCACCAAGGCTGCCCGACCGCCCGCGGACAGCACCCAGACGACGGCCGGATACCCGATCCGGGACTGCCAGTAGGCCGGCCGGGTGAACGCGATGCCGTGCTCGGTGACCTGGTCGGTCCACGGAGCCCGGGACAACCGGTAGTAGGCCTGACCGTCGTAGCCGCTGGTCCCCGGGGTGACCACCAGACCGGCCGGTGCCTCGGTGACGTCGGTGACCAGGTCGCCGGCCGCGACGAAGCCGCTCGGGTCCGCGGCGAAGACCGCCAGGCGGGCGCCGACGAAGAGGAGGTAGGCCACCATCACCGCCGCGACGACGGGTCCGACCCGGCGCGGACGGGTCACGCTCGCCTCAGGCGTCGACCGCACGCGGGGCCTCGTCGGGTCGGGTGCACGATCCGGAGCCGGTCGGCGATCGGCGCACGCGGGGGAGCGCGGCGAGGGCGGCGAGCCCGGCCATCGCGAAGTCGGCGATCGCGTGCACCAGTCGGGAGAGCAGCGCCGCGGCCGCCGCCGGACCCACCCCGACCGCCGGGGACAGGACCGCGATCAACACGCCCTCCCGGGCGCCGAGCCCGGCCGGCGCCAGCACCAGCAGCACCCCGGCCGCGTGGGCCAGGGCGAAGGCGCCGACCGCGACCAGGAGGTCGTCGGGCCGCACCGGTCCGACCGCGCTCAGGAGCACCGCGAGGCCGGCTCCGTAGCAGAGCCACACACAGCACATCAGGCCTCCGGCCAGACCGAGCTCACGTACCCCGAAGACCGTGGCCACCCCTTCTCCGGCCAGCCGGTCGCCCAGCCGCCGGACCACCGGCGGGCACAGCACCGCCGCGCTGCCGACCGCGATGACCACCCACCAGCCCGCGGCGATCGGGGTCGGTAGCACGCCGAGCGCGGCCAGCGCGGACCCGAGCAGGACCCCGGTGAAGGTGTGGACCAGCAGGAACAGTGACGACGCGGTGACGCTGGAGCGCACCGGGACGTGGTGGCGCCGGCCGAGCTGGGCCTGCGCGGCGAAGCTCCACACCGACCCCGGGACGTACTTGCCGAGCTGCCCGACGAAGAAGACCGCGCCCGCCTCGCGTGGGCCGATCGGAGTGCCGAGTGCGATCAGCAGGCCGCGCCAGAGCACGCCGGTCAGGCCCAGCCCGACCGTGGTCAGCAGGGCGGCCCCGAGCAGCCGGGCGACGCCGGTCCGGCCGATGGCGGCGGAGATCTCCGCCCAGCGTCCCTCGAACCCCCACCACGCGAACCCGACGGTGAGCAGGACGAAGAGGATCCGGGCGCCCAGCAGCGCGTGCGCGCGACTCACCTGGTGGTGCCGACCGCCGACGGGTGCAGCAGTGCCGTACGGGTGGGATAGGGCAGGGCCGGTGTCAGTCCGCGGGTCATCGTCGTCGACACCCGGTCCGAGACGGCCTCGATCGCGTCCCGGTAGCGGCGGCGGTCCACGTTGTCGAAGACGACGATCCCGTCGGGCGCGACCCGGGCGAGGGCTCGCTCCAGGCACGCCTCCCGGGCCCGTCCGTCGATCACGACCACGTCGAACTCGCCGTCGACCTCGTCGATCGCGCGCACGTAGTCGGCGAAGTCCAACCCCGCGTGCCCCGGCTTCGCGGACGGCACCGTGGGGCGCCGGGCGCTGGTCGGCTCGACCACCTCCAGGTGCACGTTGCCGGGCAGCTGCGGGGCCAGGCGCAGCGCCCAGCCCGCGTGGTGCTCGACGGCGTGCACCGAGCCCGCCCGCGCGGCCAGCCAGAGGGTGGAGGCGCCGGATCCCCACTCGAAGACCCGGGCGCCGGGTCGGTCCGCCAGGTGTGCGGCCACCAGTTCCGCGGAGTCGAAGGTCCACCAGGGGACGTCGAGGTCGGCCAGCCCCCGCACGTCGTAGATCGCGACGAGCGACAGCAGCCAGGTCGCGGTGCGGGAGCGGGGAGCGCGGCGGCGGAGGAGCGCGAGCACCCCGACGGCGTCGAGCACCGTGCCGACACCGCGCAGCACGCGGACGTAGAACAGCTTCATCACAGCACCCCGGCCGTGTCGGGCACCCGCAGGATGTCGAAGCGGGCGCGCTTGGTGTGCTCGAGATTGGTCTCGATGAGTGCGCGGTTGGTGCGGATCAGGTCCGCGACGATGCCCAGCATCAGGCAGAGCGAGGACATCACCACGAGGGCGGCGCCGACCAGCAGGGACTGCACGTGACCGCCACCGTCCCCGGTCGCCGCCAGTGCCGCGTAGCGGAGGTAGGGCAGCAGTCCCAGCACGCCGAAGAGGGCCGCCATCACGCCGAAGATCACGTAGGGCCGGTACATGATGTAGGCGCGGGTGATCGCGGCGGCCGAGCGGAAGACGTGCTGCCGGGTGGAGGAGAAGAGCCGGGACTCGCGGGTCTTGGCGTTGGTCAGCACCGGCAGGCTGGCGATCGCCAGGTTCTTGTTGCCGGCCTGGATGATCGTCTCCATGCAGTAGGAGAAGCGGGTCACCGTGTTGAGCCGGATCAGGCTCTCCCGCGAGTAGGCGCGGAACCCGCTGGCGGCATCGGGCAGCTCGGTCCGGGCCGCGAGGTTCACCACCCGGCTGCCCCACCGCTGCAGGGCCTTCTTGGCAGGCGAGAAGTGGTCGATCAGCCCCACCTGGCGGTCCGCGATCACGATGTCGGCCTCGCCGCGCAGGATCGGCTGGACCAGGTCGCCGATCCGCTCCTGCGGGTACTGGTTGTCGCCGTCGGTGTTGACCACGATGTCGGCTCCGATCGCCAGGGCGTGGTCCACGCCGTCGGTGAACGAGCGGGCCAGCCCCTGGTTGCGGTGGTGCCGGACGAACTCGGTGACACCGAACGACCGTGCCACCTCGACGGTGCGATCACTGGAGCCGTCGTCGATGACGACGACCACGATCTCGTCGATCCCGGGGATCTGGTGGGGGATCGAGGAGAGGACGAGGGGGAGCGTCTTCTCCTCGTTGAGACAGGGAACCTGGACGACGAGCTTCACGCGGGCCTCACTGCATCGTGCGCTGCTTCTTCGGTCTCGGGGAGCCTAGGAAGGGGCGCGGACCCGGACGGGACGCTCGGGTGACCGGCCGGCGAACACCTGGCGGACGCTGGAGGGACCACCTCGCGTGTCGCCGCAGGGCGGTCGACAATGGCGCGCGTGGCAGCCCCCGACCTCGGCCCCGACCTCGGGCCAGCCGTCCGCCACCCGCGGACCCGCCTGCCGCGGCCTCGCCCGCGGGCCCGGGTGCTGCTGCCGCTGGTGCTGTTCTTGGTCGTCGGCGGCGTCTATGCGCTGACGGTGAGCCGCGACCCGAGCCCGGACGCGTTCACCGCCGACTTCGCCGCCTGGCACATCGCCCGCACCGGTGACCCGGTGCCCGACATCGGCGACTTCCCGCTGCTCGACGACAACATCATCCGGGACACCTGGATCGTGGAGACCGTCGATGGCAGGGAGGCGGTCGGGCGGGCACCCGGGGTGATCGCGGCCGTCGTCCCCGCCTACTGGATCGCCGCGCCGAGCGGGATCAGCGCCGTGCCCGGTGGGATCACCGCCGCCCTGCTCAGCGCCCTTGCGATCACCCTGTTCTTCCTGCTGCTCCGGGACCGGCTGCCGCTGCGCACCGCCCTCGTCGGTACGGGGCTGCTCGCCTTCGGCACTCCGGTGTGGTCGGTCTCCGCGGATGCGATCTGGCCGCACACCCTCACCACGCTGGGGATCCTCGGGATGGCCTGGGCGGCGGACCGGGACCGGTGGTGGCTGGTCGGACTCTTCGGCGGCCTCACCCTCTGGGGCCGTCTCCACGCCGCGCTGATCTGCGCCGTCCTCGGCGCCGGCGTCGCCTGGACCCGACGACGACCCGCGATCGCTCTGCGGGCGGGGGCGGTGGCCGCAGCGATGCTCGCGCTGATGTCCTGCTGGACCCGGTGGATGTACGGCCGCTGGGATCCCACCTCGGGCTACCGCGCGGCCGACTTCGCCGACAACGCGACCGGTCACGCCTTCGACGTGGTCGACCACCTCGGCTTCGTCCTCGCCGCCGACCGTGGCCTGCTCTGGTGGGCGCCGCTCCTGGTGGTGCTCGGGCCCGCCGCCTGGCGCAACCGGCACGAGCTGCCGGACTGGAGTCGCTGGCTGGTGATCGGCGCGGCGTCGTACCTGATCGGTCAGGCGGTGCTGAACCGGTTCAGTGGTGGAGACCAGTTCTACGGGTATCGGACCAGCCTCGAGCTGGTGGTGGCGCTCGCGCCGGCGCTGGCGCTGAGTGCTCACCGGATGGGGGAGCGGGCCCGGCGCTGGTTCCCCGCGGTGGCCGTGCTGCAGGTGGTGCTGATCGCCCCGGGCGCGATCAGGAACGACTTCCACACGTCGGTCGCCGACGTCTGGTGGCGCAATGCCTTCCTCGACGCTCTGGTACGCCGCCCGCTGGAGCTGGTGCCCCTGGTGCTGCTCACGCTCGGGGCGATCGCCGTGGTGCTGGTGATCGCCCGCACCGAGCGGGTCGCCCGGCTGCTCGACCGGGAATGACGAACGGGTCCGCTCCCACCAGGGGAGCGGACCCGTTCGTGTGCGGCCGGGCCGCGGTCGATCAGTGGTCGGCCGGGCCGTGCTTGTTCGGACCGTTGGCGATCTGTGCCTCGAGCTCGTGGAGCTCGTGCTCGGCGTGCTCGGCCGAATCGTCGATCTCCTCGCGGGTCGGCTTCTGCCGGTTGTCCGCGAAGTACAACTTCTGCAACCGCTGACGCAGCCGTGCCTTGCGCAGCTCGCGACCCGACAGCGAGCTGTCCGACTCGTCGATCTCGTCGATCTCCGGGTCGTCGTCGCGAGCGGTGAGCGTGTAAGCCTTCGACTCCGGCAGGGGCAGGTGCTTCTCGGCGTACTTGCCGTCGGGGGAGCGGACCAGCACACCGGACTCGTACCCGTGGAGCAGCTTCTCCTCGTCGTGACGCTGCAGCGAGATGCACCAGCGTCGGGTGATGAAGAAGGCGATCACCGGTCCGATGAACAGCGCACCACGGATGAAGTAGGTGATCTGGTTGATGCTCAGATCCATCTTGATCGCGATGATGTCGTTGCCACCCGCGGCCCAGGCCAGGCCGTAGAAGGTCATCAGCGCGACCATCACCGCGGTCCGGGTCGGCGCGTTGCGCGGACGCTGCAGCAGGTGATGCTCCCGCTTGTCGCCGGTGATCCAGGACTCCAGGAACGGCAGCAGCATCAGGATGATCAGCAGCAGCGGCGGCGCCACCAGGATCGGCAGCATCACGTTCCACGACACGGTGTGGCCCCACAGGTGGGTCTCCCAGGCCGGGATGATCCGGAGCAGGCCGTCCGGCCAGCCCATGTACCAGTCGGGCTGGGAGCCGGCGGTCACCTTCGACGGATCGTAGGGACCGAGCTTCCACACGTTGTTGATCGAGAACAGGCCACCGAGCAGGGCGATGACGCCGAACACGATGAAGAAGAAGCCACCGGCCTTGGCCATGTAGACCGGGAGCATCGGGAAGCCGACGACGTTCTGCTCCGTGCGGCCGGGGCCGGGCCACTGCGTGTGCTTGTGGTAGACGAGCAGCAGCATGTGGGCGGCGATCAGGGCCAGCAGCAGGCCCGGGATCAGCAGGATGTGCATCGCGTAGAACCGCGGGATGATCGAGTCGCCGGGGAACTCGCCGCCGAACAGGAAGAACGACATGTAGGTGCCGATCACCGGGGTGGCCTTCATGAAGCCGTCCGCGGCGCGGACGCCGGTGCCCGAGAGCAGGTCGTCGGGGAGGGAGTAGCCGGTGAAGCCCTCGATGGTGCCCAGCAGCAGGAGCAGGCAGCCGATCAGCCAGTTGACCTCGCGCGGCTTGCGGAACGCGCCGGTCAGGTAGACGCGCAGCAGGTGGATCATCATCGCCGCGATGAAGATGTGCGCCGCCCAGTGGTGCATCTGCCGCATCAGCAGACCACCGCGGACGTCGAAGGAGATGTCCATGGTCGAGGCGAACGCCGAGGAGACGTGCACACCGCGCAACGGGTCGTAGGAGCCGTTGTACTCGACCTCGGCCATGCTCGGGTCGAACCACAGGGTCAGGAAGACGCCGGTCAGCAGCAGCACGACGAAGCTCCACAGAGCGACCTCGCCGAGCATGAAGGACCAGTGGTCGGGGAAGACCTTGCGCAGGTTCTTCTTCATGGCCGTGCCCAGGCCGAGACGCTCGTCGGCCCAGTTGGCGACGGCGCCGGCGCGCTTGCTGCCCTTGCTCGGGGTGGCGGGCTCGGTGCCGTTCGTCGTGGCGACCTTGCTCATGTCACCAACGGTCATAGTAGTCACGCTCCCAGTAGCTCGGGCCGACCGGCTCGTCGAAGTCGCTCTGTGCGACCAGGTAGCCCTCTTCGTCGACCTCCAGCGGCAGCTGGGGCAGCGGCCGTCCGGCCGGGCCGAACACGACCTTGCCGGAGTCGGCGAGGTCGAAGGTGGACTGGTGGCAGGGGCAGAGCAGGTGGTGGGTCGTCCGCTCGTTCAACGAGATCGGGCAGCCGACGTGGGTGCAGATCTTGGAGTAGGCGACGATGCCGTTGACCGACCAGTTCTCGCGGCTGCTGCCGTCGGCCGCCTTGCCGGGCTTGATGTCGCCGGGCTCCATCCGGAGCAGGATCAGCGAGGCCTTGGACTTGTGCACCTGGAGGTTGATCCCCTCCACTTCCTCGGGCTCCACGTAGTAGCGCTCGGGGTTGAACAGCACCTCGGGCTGGGCGTTGACCAGGTCGCCGATCTCCAGGTCCGAGGCGAGGATCGGGGTACCGATCGCGTCGCGGGCGATCCGCATCTTCGGCACCGTCACCTCGGCGCCGTCGACGGTGACCGTCTCGCCGCCGCGGGCCCAGATCGTGCTCTCCAGGGCGTCGCCCGGGAGCGGTCCGAGGTCGCGGAGCATCACCACGGCCGGCAGGCCGAGCAGGCCGACCGCGCCGATCATCGAGTTGCGGATCAGCGGGCGGCGGCCGATGCCGGACTCCGCGAGGCCGTCGCTGAGGGCCTTGAGGGTGCCCTCGCGGTCCTCGTCGGAGGAGCGCGCCGGGTGGCGCATCTCCACGATCTCCTTGTCCGCCATCAGCTTGCGGGCCCAGTGGATGATGCCGATGCCGATGAAGAGCAGGGCCAGGCCGAGGGTGGTGCCGAGGGCCATGGTGGAGGCGCCGAACCCGGCGATGATCGTCCAGTCGTCGTCGATGTCGAAGACGAAGTAGGAGACCAGGAAGAGCACGGTGCAGATCGCGGAGAGCGTGAAGAACCCGACGACCTGGCGCTCGGCGCGCTTCTCAGCGCCGTCGTCGACATCCGTGGGGCGCCACTGGTGCTCCGGCAGCCCCGGGTCCGCGATCGGCCCCGCGGGGACCACCTCGGTCCCGGAGGAGTGGGGGTCGTGTACGTCGGTCACGCTTGCGCCTCGTCCTTCTTCTTGCTCGAGCGAGTGGTGTGGGCTGCGATCCAGACGGCGAATCCGACCAGCGCACCGAGGCCCACGAGCCAGGCGACCAGGCCCTCACTCACCGGTCCGAGGCCGCCGAAGCTGAAGCCGGCGTAGCCGGGCTGCTCGTCGAGCGCCTCCAGGTAGGCGATCACTGCCTTCTTGTCCTCCGGCGGGATGTTGCCGTCGGAGAACGTGTCCATCGACTGCGGGCCGGTCAGCATGGCCTCGTAGATGTGCTTGGAGTCGACCCCGCGGATCTTGGGTGCGAATCCGCCGCGGGGCATGGCGCCGCCCGAGCCCTCGAAGTTGTGGCAGGCGGTGCAGTTGGCGAGGAAGATCTGGCTGCCGCGGGTGACCAGCTCGTTGAGCTCGTCCTCCTCCATGCCCTCGGTGGAGTAGAGCTCCTCGTCGGGGATGGCCGGGCCGGTGCCCAGGGTGGCGACGTAGGCGGCCAGCGCGGCGGTCTCCCGCTCGCTGTAGACGACCTCCTTGCGCGGCGCCTGCGACCCGGGCTGGGCCATCGGCATCCGGCCGGTGCCGACCTGGAAGTCGACGGCGGCGGCGCCGACGTCGGTCAGGGCCGGGCCGTACTGGCTGCCGCCCTGGGTGAGGACGCCCTCGCCGTTCTGGCCGTGGCAGAAGGCGCAGCCGACCAGGAAGAGCTCGCGGCCCTCCTGGACCAGCTCCTCCTGCTCCGCGGCGGTGTCCGCCTGGGCGGGGGAGAGGGCGGCGTACAGGCCGCCGGTGAGCAGCAGGCCGAGCAGCAGCACCACCAGGCCGGCGATCGGGCCGCGGCGGTGCCGCGAGAGGCGACCGGCGGAGCGGTTCAGAAGACGCACGTTCAGTCCTTGCGGGTCCGGGTCGGGTCAGGGCGGTTCATCGTCATCACGTGATCACTTGACGATGTAGATCGTGGCGAACAGGCCGATCCAGACGACGTCGACGAAGTGCCAGTAGTACGACACGACGATCGCGCTGACGGCCTGCTCGTGGGTGAACCGGCGCGCGAGATAGGTGCGGCCGAGCACGAACAGGAAGGCGATCAGACCACCGGTCACGTGGATCCCGTGGAAGCCGGTGGTCAGGTAGAACATGGTCCCGTACGCGTCGTTCGGGATGGTGACGCCCTCGTGGATGAGCTCGGTGTACTCCAGCGCCTGACCGCCGATGAACACGGCGCCCATCACGTAGGTGAGGATGAACCACTCGCGCAGCCCCCACTTGTTGATCTGGAGCAGCCCGCCGGCCCGGCTCACCTGGCCACGCTCGGCCGCGAAGACGCCGAGCTGGCAGGTCAGGGACGACAGCACCAGGATGGTGGTGTTCGCGAGCGCGAACGGGACGTTCAGGAGGTCGGTGTTGGCCGCCCACATGTCCTCGCTGACCGCGCGGATCGTGAAGTACGACGCGAACAGGGCCGCAAAGAACATCAGCTCGCTGGAGAGCCAGATGATCGTGCCGACAGCGACCATGCTGGGTCGGTCGTGCTGGCCGTAGAGCCGCGAGGCAGGAAGGGATGCCGTTGCTGAGGTCGCCACGATTGCCATTATGGCGGTAGTCGACCGAGTCGGCATCCCGACCCCCTCCAAATCGGCGTGCCGGGGGCCGTCTGCGGCGGGGAACGAGGCTCGAGGGAGTCTCGGAGCTGCCGGAGGCATGCAGCCGGAGGTGCTGTCGACGCTACCGGCCACGTGGTCGGCGACCTGTCGGATCGTGGCCGGGAGCGGTGCTGGGTGGCGACCGGACACGACCGGGCGACGACCCGGCGGCCCGAGAGGGGGGTAGCATCCCGCGGGTGTCCTCCGACAAGCCGCTGAAGGTCCTCGTCTACAGCGACGACGTGCACACCCGCGAGCAGGTCATCCTCGCTCTGGGGCGTCGCCCGCACCCCGATCTGCCCGAGCTGGAGTACGTCGAAGTCGCCACGGAGCCGGTGGTGATCCAGAACATGGACGCCGGTGACATCGCGCTCGCCGTGCTCGACGGCGAGGCCGTGCCGGCCGGCGGGATGGGTGTCGCCAAGCAGCTCAAGGACGAGATCGCCCATTGCCCGCCGCTGCTGGTGCTCACCGGACGCCCGCAGGACGCGTGGCTGGCCACCTGGTCCCGCGCCGACGCGGCGCTGCCGCACCCGATCGACCCGCTGCGCCTCGCGGAGGCGGTCATCGCGCTGCTCCGCGGCCGAGTCGCTGCATGAGCGGAGGGCACAGCTGGCCGCAGGTCCTCGACACGCTGGTCTCCGGTCGTGACATCTCCTCGGAGGCCGCCGGGTGGGCGATGGGCGAGATCCTCGCCGGGGAGGCGACGCCGGTGCAGATCGCCGGCTTCGCGGTGGCCATGCGCGCCAAGGGCGAGACCAGTGCGGAGCTCACCGGACTCGTGGAGGCGATGTACGCCACCGCCACCCCGATCAGTGTTCCCGGTCGCACGCTCGACGTGGTGGGCACCGGCGGCGACCGCTCCTTCTCGGTGAACGTCTCGACGATGGCTGCGATCGTGGCGGCCGGTGCCGGCGCGCGGGTGGTCAAGCACGGCAACCGCTCCGCCTCGTCCAAGGCCGGCACCGCCGACGTGCTGGAGACCCTCGGCGTGCGCCTCGACCTGCCGGTCCCGCGGGTGGCCGCGCTGGCCGACGAGGCGGGGATCACGTTCTGCTTCGCGGCCGCGTTCCACCCCGCGCTGCGGCACGCGGCGATCCCGCGCCGCGAGCTCGGGATCGGCACCCTGTTCAACCTGCTGGGTCCGCTGGCCAACCCGGTCAAGCCCGCTGCCCAGGCCATCGGCTGCGCGTTCGAGGGCAAGGCCGAGGTGATGGCCGGCGTGTTCGCCCGCCGCGGCGTGGACGCCTGGGTCTTCCGCGGGGACGACGGCCTCGACGAGCTCACCACCACGACCACCTCGCAGGTGTGGGTCGCCCACCAGGGGCAGATCACCACTGCGACGGTCGATCCTCTGGACTTCGGCATCGCCCGGGCGACCACCGAGGAGCTGCGCGGCGGCGACGTCGACCACAATGCGGACGTCGTCCGGCGGATGCTCGCCGGCGAGGCCGGACCGGTCCGGGAGGCCGTGGTGCTCAATGCGGGCGCTGCCCTGGCCGTCTACGACGCCCCGGGGCGGCCGGTGGCCGAGTCGCTGGCGGCCGGGATCGAACGGGCGACCGAGGCGATCGACAGCGGTGCCGCGCGCGCCACCCTGGATCGGTGGGTCGCGGCCGCTGCGGGCTGAGTGCTATCCGGCCGGCGCCCGCAGGTAGTCCAGCGCATCCGTGTGGTCCACGACGACCCACCCCTCGCGCTGCAGGGCGTAGCCGAGCGCACTGTCCTCGGGCAGCACGGCCACGGTGACGCCGAGGTCGCCGACCGTCGTGTCCCACCCGGGCTCCAGATCCGACATCGCGTCCAGCCGGTCGAGCTCCTCGTCGGTGTAGACGTCGCCGTAGCCGTGGACCGGGATGTCGAGGTCCGGGTCGGTCCACATCAGCGCGGCACCGTAGGACCGGTCGGTGAGCACCGGGGTGCCGGCCGGGAGCCTCGCGAGGCGGTCGGCGAACGGCTCCAGGTCCGCGGCGGCACCCGGTCGGGTGGCTGACCCGGCGAGCGTCGTACCGATGACGACGGCGGCGGCGACGAGCGTCACCAGTCCGATCTCGCGGCGCCCGACCGGTGGCCGCGGGTAGCGGCGTCGACTCCAGAGCTCGGCGGTGATCGGCGCCGCGATGATCACCGCGAGCGGGATGGTGCGCTCGGAGTACAGCGCGAGTCCGCCGGCGAGCACCAGTTGGGCGACGTCGTAGGCGGACAAGGGTGGACGACGGAGCCCGATGAGGAACCCGGAGCCGACGATCACGGCGGCCGGCAGCAGGGTCAGCGTGGCGTAGTCCGGCGCCGCCCACTCCCCGAAGTGATCCGAGCGGCTGTTGACCTCCAGCACGGCGCCGACCAGCGCGGGGCCGACCGGGGTGACCATCGCGACGGCGACCATGCCCGCCGGCACGGCCAGCCATCGAGCGGCGTCGGCGCGTCGTGGTCGCTGGTCGATGATCAGTCCGACGGCGAGGGCGAGGCTGACCACGACCCCGACCACCCAGAGTCCGTGGCACATCGCCCAGACCCACGCCAGAGGGATCAGCCACCACGGTGTGGTGCCGCGCAGCCGGGCGTGATGCCATCCGAGCAGCACCGCGGTCAGCGCGATGAAGCTGACCATCTGCGGGCGCATCGAGATCCACGGCGAGAGCCCGACCGCGGCCAGCAGGGTGATGCCGGCGGCGGGGATCGGGCGGCCGCGGGTCCGTGCCAGCAGGTAGAGGCCCACGAGCAGGGCGCCGGTGAGCGTCAGGAACAGGGCGGAAAATCCGCGGGAGCCGAGATGGTCCCAGGTCCAGGCCAGGGTGATCTGGGACAGCCACTGCGTCGGCACCCAGTCGGCCGATCCGGAGGCGCCGACCTGACCGGGGTCGCGCAGGGTCCAGCCCCCCAGGAACTCGTCACCGAACCGGAGGTGGAAGTAGGTGTCGGTGCTGGCGAACGCCGAGCGCTTCGCGCCGAGGACGAAGGCCACCACCAGCGTCCCGAGCAGGAACGGGAGGACCCGCGTGATCAGGGGGAAGAGCGGCCGCGGCGCGACCGCCGAGGTCTCGGCACGGCCGGCATCGGCGGGATCCGGGCTGCTCACCTGGTCGGGCGTGGGTGGCGTCAGTCGAGACCGATGGAGAAGGCGGACTCCAGGTCGTGCCGGGAGTAGGCGCGGTAGGCGATGTGGGTCTCGGTGTCCACCACCCCGGGCACCTTGTTCAGCTGGTCGGACACGACGCTGGCGATGTCCTCGTGACGACGGACGCGGACCAGGGCGATCAGGTCGATCTGCCCGGTCACCGAATAGACCTCGCTGACGCCGTCCAGCGCTGCGATCGCCTCGGCGACCTCCGGGATCCG
This sequence comes from Nocardioides sambongensis, assembly GCF_006494815.1. Classification (NCBI taxonomy): domain Bacteria; kingdom Bacillati; phylum Actinomycetota; class Actinomycetes; order Propionibacteriales; family Nocardioidaceae; genus Nocardioides; species Nocardioides sambongensis. Next base: position 1,917,813 of record NZ_CP041091.1, on the reverse strand, counting down.
GGCCGTCTCGGCGTTCACGAAGACGATGGCGGTGATCATGGCCTCACTCTAGGGGTGATCCGCTCCAGGTGCCGGGCGGCGCCCGTGACCGGGCACGTCCACTCGCCGTCGACGTCGACCAGGCGCACCCCGGGCCGTTCCAGCCAGGCCAGCACCCGCTCGGTCTCCTCCGCGGTGGCCGGGGGCGACGCCGGGTCGGGCAGCACCGTCTCGGCGGACGCCCGGAGCTGGTCGACGTAGCTGCGGGCGTCGGTGCCCGCCGGGATCACGCCGGCGGCGGCGAGCCGGCCGTGCCGGACGACGTGCACCGCCCACCGTCCGTCCTCCTCGCGTCGGGTCGCCACGATCTCCGGACAGGTCAGCAGGGGGCCGAGACGCTGGGCGCGGGTGGCGGCACGGATGAACGCGGCGAGTCGGTCGCGGTGGGCGGCGGCCTGCTCGAACCGCTCCTCCGCGGCCAGCTCGGACATCTTCGCCTCGATCGTGTCCACCACCTCGTCGGGACGGCGGGTGACCGCGTCGCGGACCTGGCGCACGATCGCGCCGTAGGTCAGCTCGTCGACGCTGCCGTCGCAGGGGGCCAGGCACCGCCCCAGCTCGGCGAGGACGCAGGCGGTCCTGGTCGGCTGCACGGGGAGGCGGTCCTTGCACTGTCGGATCGGGAAGACCTCGTGCAGCGCCGCCAGGGTCGACTCGGCGGTGGCCCGCGAGGAGAACGGGCCCAGGTAGTCGGCCAGGTCCTCCTTCGGGCGCGCCACGACCGACAGCCGCGGCCACGCCTCGCGGGTGAGCTTGAGATAGCTCACCTTCTCGGGGAACCGCGAGCGACGGTTGTACGGCGGCTTGTGCTCCGCGATCAGCCGCAGCTCCCGGACCTGTGCCTCGAGCGGGGTCGCGCACGCGATCCCCCGCACGGTGCTGGCGATCTGCACCATCTCGCCGATCCGGCTGCGCGTCTCCGAGGCGGTGAAGTAGGAGCGCACCCGTTTGCGCAGGTCCTTCGAGGTCCCGACATAGAGGACCCGGTCCTGGTCGTCGGTGAACAGGTAGACGCCCGGGGCGTGCGGCAGGTGGTCGGCCAGATGACGCTTGCGCCGCTGCGGTGCCGCGACCTTGGACGAGTAGGTCGCCAGCTCCTCGAAGGTGTGGACACCCAGCCCTCCCAGCCGCTCCAGCATGCCGTGCAGGACGTCGACGGTCGCCCGCGCGTCGGAGAGGGCGCGGTGGTTGGGGGTGGTCGTGGCTCGGAACACCTGCGCCAAGGAGGAGAGCTTGTGGTTGGGCGTCTCCTCGCGGGAGACCACGTGGCGCGCCAGACGCACCGTGTCCAGCACCTCGAAGTCGGGCCAGGTCAGTCCGAGCTCGGCGGTGAAGTGCCGCAGGAACCCGACGTCGAAGCGGGCGTTGTGGGCCACCAGCACGCTGCCGGTGGCGAACTCGAGGAACGCGGGGAGAGCCGAGGAGATGGATGGAGCGTCGGCCACCATCGGGTTGGTGATGCCGGTCAGCACCGCGATGAAGGCGGGGATCGGCTGATCGGGGTTGATCAGCGTCTGGAACTCGCCGAGGACCTCGCCGCCGCGCACCTTGACCGCGCCGATCTCCGTGATCCGGTCGCCGTCGGCGAGCGATCCGCCGGTGGTCTCGAGGTCCACCACACAGAAGGTGATGTCGCGCAGCGGCCGACCGAGGTCGTCGAAGCCCTGCTGCGCCTCCCACCGCGGTCTCGTCTCGGAGGCGGCGCTCGAACCCATGCTCCGGACCGTACGGAACGGTGCCGACACAAACGCCGCGGCGCGCCGTCGTGCCCGGGTGGCCACTCGACCGACTGTGGCGCGGGGAGGATCGCGCGCTAGTGTCCGCCGTGGCGTTACCCATTGCGATCAGACCGGCCCCAGGTCAGGAGGACCCGTGACCCAGCAGCTACCCGACGAGCTTCACAGGTGGCGCTGCGCGGGATGTGGCAACCTGACCCGCTTCGATGTCACCCGGACCCGGCGCACGACGGAGTTCTGGCACCTCGACCTCCCCGGTGAGCCCCGGGTGGAGCAGACCGAGGTGATCGCGGAGACGATCGAGAACGTCCGGTGCCGTTGGTGCGGGCGCGACGACGCGATCGAAGTGGTCATCCGCACCGACGCCTGACCGGGTCCCGACGGACCGCCCCGGATGGTCGTGTCGGCGGTTGTGTCGGACGGGGGCGCGAGGGTGCTCGTCATGACGACGAGGATCGATTGCGACACCTGCGTGGTGCGCGGGCTGGCCTGTCACGACTGCGTCGTGACCGTGTTGCTGGGGCCGCCGCCGGAGCTGATGGTCGAGGACGACGAGCTGGTGGCCCTCGACGCCCTGGCCGAGGGCGGCCTGGTGCCTCCGTTGCGGATGGTGCGGCCGGTGCAGGGACCGGACGTCGAGTCGGCGTGAGCCCGACCCGGACGTCGTGGCCTCCTCCCACCAGCGACGTGACGGATGTGACGAATGGGGCTGGATGGGACTGATGGGGTGAAGGGTGGCCCACAACACGCGCGTCGGGGGTTTGGAGCCCCTTGACCGGGCGCCTATTGTTCTGGCTCAGGTGTCCGTGGAAGTGGGTCGACGATCCGCGCGGGCGCCGCGCTGAGTCCGGATCGGCAACGATCCGGAGCCGGGGAACCACCAGTGTTTGCTCTGGGGTGAATCCCGGCCGAGAGGCAGCAGCGCCGGTCACAGCGATCGGCGGTGCGGTCGGAGGCCGGGTAGGGCGCGTCGTGCCCGAATCCGTCAGCTCACCCGGTAGGCGTACGACACCGAAGGGGACCGCCAGCTCGTGCTGAACGGCCGAAACCGCATCACCGCAGCTCTCGCGACCCTCGCCGTCACCGGCTCCGTCGCGCTCACCGTCACCGGCTCGCAGACACCTGCGCAGGCCGAGCCGGACATCGACACCGTCAAGGAGCGGGTCGAGCGTCTGATGCACGAAGCGGAGCAGGCCTCCGAGCGCTACAACGACGCGCGGATCGAGCTCGACGAGCTGAACACCGAGCTCGACTCCCTCGCCGCCGACCGTGACCGGCAGGGCGACGTCCTCGACGGTGTGCGCTCGGACGTCCGCGACGCGATGATCACCCAGTACCAGGGCCAGAGCCTGGGCACCGCCGGCCGGCTCCTCGAGTCCGACACCGGCCAGTTCCTCACCGAGCTCTCCACCGTGTCGACGGTCAACGACCTGCAGGACTCGCTCCTCACCGAGTACGGCACGGAGCTCGAGGCCTACACCATCCGCCGCGACCAGACCGACAAGCGGCGCGAGAAGGTCTCCGACCTCGAGGGCCAGCTCGAGGAGGAGAAGTCCACGGCGGACGACAAGCTCGCCGAGGCCGAGGAACTGCTCGACGACCTCGAGGCCGAGCAGCGCGAGGAGGTTCTCTCCCGCGGCGACTCGACCCGACCCGTCGACGTCGACGTCTCCGGGCGTGCGTCGGCCGCCGTCAACTACGCGATGGCGCAGCAGGGCAAGGCCTACGTCTACGGCGCCGCCGGCCCGAGCGCCTTCGACTGCTCCGGCCTGACGATGATGGCCTGGGCGCAGGCGGGGGTCTCCCTGCCGCACTCCTCGAGCGCGCAGTACAGCAGCGGCACCCGGATCGCGGAGAGCCAGCTCGCCCCCGGTGACCTGGTCTTCTACTACAGCCCGATCAGCCACGTCGGCATGTACATCGGCAACGGGATGATCGTGCACGCCGCCAACCCCGGTACGGGCGTCGTCGTCTCCGCACTCCACTCCATGCCGTACGTCGGTGCGGTCCGCCCGGGCTGAGTCCTCCCGGCCCGTCCGGGTAGCACTCGGTCTCGCGCTGGTCGCGACACTGACCGCCGGCTGCTCGGACTCCTACCGACCGCCTGCCCCGGGGGCGACCACCGGGGCCTCGCCGGCCGACGTCGAGGCGCGGGCCGTCCGGACGCTCGAGGAGCTCCAGGCGGCGCTGCGCACCGGTGACGGGATCGCCGCGGTCGCGGCCGACGACCGCGCCGCCTCCGCGGTGGCCGCGGCGGCGGACAACGTCGAACGTGCGGACATCGACAAGGTGTCGCTGCGGTTCCTGGACGCCGGGGGGCGTCCTCAGGAGAACGGCAGCTGGGACGCCACCGTCGAGCTCACCTGGCGTTTCCGCGGCTACGACCGCGGGGTCGCCCGGCGTGAGGTGACCGTGACCATGGCCGCCGACGGCGGGACCGTGACGGCGCTGGGCGGGGGAGAGGCCGCGACTCCGCTGTGGCTCGCCCAGCCGCTCGCGGTGCGCCGCGTCCCCGGCGCGCTGGTGCTGGCCGCTCGCTCGACCGACGTCACCGCGCTCGCCGCACGGGCCCGGGACGCCGTCGACCAGGTCGGAGCGGTCCTCGGAGGGTCCGGCAAGATGGTCCTGGAGGCACCCGGCAGCACCGGGGCGCTCCACCGTGCCCTGGACGCCCCGCCGGGTACCTACGACACTGTCGCGGCCGTCACCGCACCGGTGGACGGCGCCCTGACCAGCGATGCGCCGGTGCACGTCTTCCTGAACCCGGCGGTCTACCCGGACCTGGACCCGCTGGCCGCTCAGGTGGTGATCACGCACGAGACGGTGCACGCGGTCACCCGCGCCCCGGTCGCCACCGCGCCGCTGTGGCTGGTCGAAGGGTTCGCCGACTACGTCGCCCTGCGCGACGTCGACCTCCCCTACGCCCGGTCGGCGGGACAGATCATCGACCAGGTGGCGGCTCAGGGCGCACCGCGGAGCCTGCCGTCCGATGCTGCGCTGAACCCGTCGGCCGACGGGCTGGGCGCGCAGTATGAGGCGGCCTGGCTGGCCTGCGTCGCCCTGGCCGACCACGCCGGCGAGCAGGCACTCATCGACCTCTACCGTGCGGTGCTCGGCGGGGCGACGCTCGACGAGGCCCTCGATCAGTACACCGACTGGACGGTCGACGACCTCACCGCCGCCTGGCGTGGTCGGCTCCTGGACCTGGCGGGCGCCCGGTGACCGGGGACGTCGACCTGGTCCGGGCGCGGCGGGTCGCCCTTGCCACGGCCGCGGTCGGCGGCGTGGCGTTCGTGGTGCTGGCGATCCTCCTGGTGCCCTGGCACCCGGTGCCGGGCGGCGCCCCGGACCCGGTGCCGGCCACGGACCTGCTGACCGCGGAGCAGATCGATCGGGCGGAGCAGTTCTCCCGCTGGTCCCGGGTGTGGAGCTGGAGCGCGCTGGCGCTCTCCCTGGCGGTCGCGTGCTGGCTGGGCTTCAGCCGCCGGGCGCGTGACTGGGCGGCGCGCACCCCCGGGCCGTGGTGGCTCCGGGTGTGGCTCCTCGTCCTCGTGGTCACCGTGGTCGGGCGCGTCGTCGTACTGCCGCTCACGGTGGCGCGCCGCCAGCTGCTGCTGGACGCCGGGCTGGCCACCTCCTCGTGGGGCGCATGGACGGTCGATCTCCTGATCGGGGTGGGCGTCGACGTGGTGGCCACGGGCATCGCGCTGACCCTCGTGGTGGCGTGCGCGCGGCGCTTCCGCCGGTGGTGGCCGGCGCTGGTGGCCGGGCTCCTGGCGGCGCTCGTCGCGCTGGGCTCCTTCATCTACCCGGTCGTCATCGAGCCCCTCTTCAACGACTTCGAGCCGCTCCCGCAGGGCTCGCTACGGACCGCGATCCTGCAGATCGCCGACGAGGAGGGCGTGGCGGTCGAGGACGTCCTGGTGGCGGACGCCTCACGGCGCACCAGCACCCTGAACGCCTACGTCTCCGGATTCGGCAGCACCCGACGGGTCGTCCTCTACGACACCCTCGTGGACGACCTCCCCGAGGACCAGACGCTCTCGGTCGTCGCCCACGAGCTGGCGCACGCGGAGAACGACGACGTCCTGGTCGGCACGGCTCTTGGCGCCGCCGGCGTGGTCTTCGGGGTGGGTCTGCTCGGCGCTCTGGTGCTGGCCGGGGAGCGGCGGGGCCGGTGGCGGCTGGCCGACGGTTCGGCGGTGCCGGCGGTGCTCGCCCTGGTCGCCCTGGCGAGCCTGGCGGCGGCCCCGGTGCAGAACGGCATCAGTCGCCTCGTCGAGACCCGCGCGGACGTGGTGGCCCTCCGGGTCACCGAGGACCCCGGCGCGTTCCTCGCCATGCAGCAGCGACTGGCCGAGCGGAGCCTCGCGGACCCGACCCCGCCGGCCTGGTCGCAGTGGTGGTTCGGATCGCACCCGACACTGGTCGAGCGAGCGGCTCTGGCGCTGGACTGACCCTGGTGGCGCGAGGGGGTGGCGCGAGGGCGTTACTCCTGCGAGGTGGCGCTGTCCCAGCTGCTGTTGGCCTCCTCGAAGAGTCCGCTCACCTTGCCGCCGAAGGTGAACACCACCAGGACGATCGCGGCGGCCACGAAGAAGGCGAGCAGGGCATACTCCGTCGCCGTCGCTCCGCGTTGGCAGCGACGGTTGTCCGGGTCGCTCGGGCGCAGGTTAGCCATGGCCTTCGCCGCGAGACCTGTCGGGAGCATGCATGGGTCGGACGGCTCACTTGGGGGTATCGGCGCCGCTGCCGCGGTCCTCGATGCTGTCCGCGGTGTCTTGGAAAGCATCGGAGATCTGGTCGCGCAGTGCGACCACGGCGACGATGATGACGGCGGCGATCAGCGCGACGAGGAGTCCGTACTCGACGGCGGTGGCGCCGCGCTGCTCCGCCCTCGCCATCCGGGCGTTGAGCAGGATCTGCAGGTACTGGACCATGGGGCGGTCTCCTTCGACGAGCATGAAGCGTGTTGTCCCCGGGGCGCATGACCCCGTCGGCGTCAACTCTGGCGGGCGATCGGCGGGAACGGTACGGGAGATCGTCTCGTTCTGCCTAGTTCTTTGTGACTAGATGGCGTGTTGGTCACCGTGCGGGCGGCTGGACGATGGAAAGCAACCCGATCCGCATCGCGGTGACCAGGGCCTGGGCGCGGTTCGCGGCGCCGAGCTTCTGGTAGATCCGGGCGATGTGGGACTTCGTGGTCGACTCCGACAAGTAGAGCTGCTGGCCGATCGCGGCGGCGTTCAGGCCCTCGGCCAGCAGGAGCAGCACCTCGTGCTCACGTTCGGTCAAGGCGGTGGACTCCGCTCCCTGCCGTCGCATCATCGCGCCGACCAGGCCGGCGCAGACGAAGGCCTTGGGGGAGACCGAGGAGTGGCGCGCTGCCTTGATCACCTCGGTCGCGGGAGCGTCCTTCCCGACGAAGCCGGAGGCGCCGGCCTGCATCGCCGCGAAGATCTGGTCGTCGCCGGAGTGCATGGTGAGCACGACCAGGCCCACGTCGTCGCGCTCCTTGCGCAGGGTGCGGACCACGTCGAGGCCGGTGCCGTCCTGGAGCTGGAGGTCGGTGATGACCACGTCGGCCCGGTTCTCCCGCGCCGCGGCGATGCCCTCGCTCACCGTCGCCGCGGTGGCCACGACGTGCATGTCGGACTCCAGGTCGATGACGGCACCGAGGCCGTTGCGGATCAACTCGTGGTCGTCGATCAGCACCAGATTGATGGCGTGGTCACTGCTGATCGGTTGCTCGCTCATCGGGGTGTGGTCTCCTGGCGTTGTTCCGGGGGATCTTCGTGCAACGGTCGGAGCCTGACCGCGACGGTCATGCCCCGGCTGGCATTGTCCCGCACATCGAGCTCTGCGCCGATCAGGCGTGCCCGTTCGCGCATGATCTTCAGCCCGTGCGAGTCGGTGCGGGCGGACTGGAGTCCCACGCCGTCGTCGGTCACCGTGATCGTGGCGGCCGGCGGCGCGACGCGGCACAGCACGTCGATGGTCTGTGCGCGCGAGTGCTTGACGGCGTTGTTGATCGCCTCCTGGGCGATCCGGAACAGCTCGGCCTCGACCTCGGGCCGCAGCCTGGTGGGCTGCTCCTCCAACCGCACCTGGATGGCGATGCCGGAGGCCTCGGAGAGGTGTCGTGCCACGCCCCCGATCGCCGCGCCCAGGCTCTCGCTCTCGCCGATGCTGGTGCGCAGGTTCATCACCGACTGCCGCACCTCGGCCACCACCTTGGTGACCCGGTCGCGCAGAGTGGCGAACGCCTGGGCCTGCTGCTCGTTCGCCGCGCCCGCGGCCAGGGCGTCCACGATGTAGCCGAGCGAGGCGATGTCCTGCGCGACGCCGTCGTGCATCTCCCGGGCCAGCCGCTGCCGCTCGTCGGAGGTGGCCGCATCGCGGAACTGGGTGAACAGCAGCGCCGTGTCCAGGCGTACGGCGGGGGCCGCCACCTGCTCCCGGAGGTCCTCGATCACCGCGGGGTCGAGGTCCACCTCTCCGTCGGGGTCCAGCAGGCCCGCGACCACGGCGTGGTCGCTGACCGCGAAGGCGAACGCCCGCTCCTCGACCACGGCGTCCCCGCGGGACCAGGCCTCCAGGGCTCGGGTCTCGCAGACGGCGGCATCGGACCCCGTGGGCTCCGGGCGCGAGCCGACCGGGGTCAGTCCGTCGCCCCGTGGGACGTAGAGCGTGGCGGCCCGGGTGGGCAGGTGGTCGCCGAGGACGCCGAGCAGCTCTCCGCTGAGCGCGGCCGGGTCGAGCCCGGAGCGCAGGTTGCCGGAGAGGTCGATCAGCTGCCGGATCAGCTCCTGCGCCTCGTGGTAGGGGCGCAGCTCGTCGGCCGCGGCACGGTCGGCGGCGAAGGTGAATCCGCTCGCCAGTCCGAGGCCGACCCCCGCCATCGCCCAGGTCAGGACCGAGACCACCTCCTCGCTGGTGAGCGCGCCCTGCCAGGTGACGCCGACCACGCAGGTGGCGATCACCTCCAGCGCGACGGTCAGCGGGATCGCCTTCAGGCCCTGGGAGAGGGTCGCGAAGAGCGGTGGGACCACCAGTGCGGCCAGGATCGTCGGCGAGGACTCCATGCCGACCGCGCAGACGATGCCGACGGCGACCGCCTCGACCGGGGGAGGGAGCGTCAGGTCCAGGTCGCGCCGGATCGCGGCGACCGTCTGGTAGGTCCAGACCATCGCGATGCCGAGCAGCGCGAGCAGACCCTCGGGTGGGCGGAACCAGAGCGTCGGGGCGCCGATCGCGAGCAGCGCGAAGAGTCGGCCGAGGGCGAGGATCGTGTACGCCTGGTCGTTCGGCATGAACTGTTTCGGCACCCCGGGCTCCTCAGCGGTTGAAGGCGTCCATCGCGCTGAGCACGGCGGGGCCCATGACGACGACGAAGAGGCAGGGGAGAATGAAGAGGATGAGCGGGACCATGATCTTCACCGGGACCTGCTGGGCACGCTCCTCGGCGTACTGGCGCCGCTTGAGCCGGATCTCCGCCGACTGGACGCGCAGCACCTGACCGATCGAGACGCCGAAGGTGTCGGCCTGGACCATGGCGGCGACGAAGGTGTGCAGGTCGTCCACGTTGCTGCGTCCGGCCATGGAGCGCAGCGCCTCCGCGCGGCTCTTGCCGAGCTGCATCTCGCGCAGGGCCCGGGAGAACTCCTCGGCCACCGGTCCGTCGGTGTGCCGTGCCACGTGCTGCACAGCGGCATCGAAACCGAGGCCGGCCTCGACGCTGATGGTGAGCAGGTCGACCGCGTCCGCGAGGTCCTTGCGCACCCGGTCGGCGCGCTTGGAGGCGGCGTTGAACAGGTAGATGTCGGGCACGAAGAAGCCGCCGACGGCACCGACGAGCGCCAGCAGCAGCATCCAGCTGCCCGAGGCGCTGAGCAGCAGCCCGTAGACCACGGCGCAGATCGGGACGACGACGGCGGACATCACCTTCAGCGACACGACACGGTCGACGGACCACTCGCGCGGGTTGCCGGCGAGGTCGAGCTGGTGCCGGATCCGCTCGGTCTTGTCGGCGCCGGTGATCCGGCGGCCGACCGCCAGCGCGCGCCGCTGGAAGGGAGCCAGCACGCGGTCGGCGAACGGCAGGTCGAGCTCGGGCTCGACGTCGGCCGCGGTGTGTCCGGACCTCTCCAGGCTCTGCAGCGCGCGTGCCACCCCCGCGGACGGCCGATCGCGGGTGAAGGCGGCGAGCGCGGCGACGGCGGCCGCCAGGAAGAGGGTGAAGGCGAGCAGGAGCAGCATCGTCACACCTCCACCTTGATCAACCGGGACATCCAGAGCACCCCGAGGGTCAGCCACACCACGCTGCCCACCAGCAGGATCAGGCCGCGGGCGTCGGAGACCAGCGGAGCCAGGTAGTCCGGGTTGGTGACGAGCAGGAACAGGGCGAAGAGCGGCGGCAGCGAGCACAGGATGATCGCGGACATCCGGCCCTCGGCCGAGAGGGTCTGAACCTGGCGGCGCAGGTACTGCCGCTCGCGCATGGTCCCGGCGACCGTGACCAGCAGCTCGGCCAGGTTGCCACCCACCTGACGCTGGATCCGGATCGCCATCACCACCCAGGCGAAGTCGGAGCTGTCGAACCGCTCGGCCACCCCGTCGAAGGCGTCCTCGAGGGAGAGGCCGATCCGGTTCTCCACCAGCACCCGCTTGAACTCCGAGGCGATCGGCTCCGGTCCCTCCCGTACGACGGTGTCGACCGCCTGCGGCAGCGAGAGTCCCGCGGCCAGGGCGCTGGAGAGGATCTGCAGCACTTCGGGCAGGTTGGTCTCGAAGGCCCGTCGGCGCCGCTCGGTGCGCAGCTGCAGGTAGCCGGCCGGAGCGAGCAGTCCCAGCACCAGGAAGACGATGCCCACCAGCAGGTTGCCCTGGCCGACCAGGAGTCCGATCAGCGCGCCCAGCACGGCGCAGCCGGCCTGGAGGACGATCCACTCCGAGGCCTTGAAACCGCTTCCCGCGCTGGTCAGCCGGCGGCTCAGCCGCTCGTCGAGACCGCGGTTGCGGGCCAGCAGGCCGGCGGCGGCGGCCCGCACCGGGGCCAGCACGGATTCGCGCGGCTCCTCGGGGGCCGTGCGTCCGGTGGGCGCCTGCCGCCCGGAGGTGTAGGCGGCGACGCGGTCGGCGACGCTGGCCGGGGCCGGACGTCCGGGGATCAACAGGATGCCGACCAGCAGCAGCGCGGTGCCGACGGTGGTCACCCCCGCGACCAGCACCCAGCGGGGAGCGACCCAGCCCCCGGTCGGGTCTCCTGCCTCGGCCTGGGGCACGGTGCCCGCGTCGTCGACCTGCTGGATCGGGGCGAGGGTGCTCGCGACGAGGTCCTCACCGTCGGTCGGCAGAGTCACCGTCACCTGGGCCGTCGAGGCGTCGAAGCCGGCCGGCAGCGGCGCGGTCACCTGCACCTGCCCCCTCAGCCTCACCGCCTCCTTCCGGAACGCGAGGGTGAGGCTGCGCTCGGTCGCCGGCAGCACCTGGCCGTCGCCCGCGGTCGCCATCGCTTCCAACGCGGCCCGCGCCTCGCCCTGCTGGCCCAGCGACACCACGTCGAGCACGACGTCGGCGTCCCCGATCCGCTCGGTGAGCTCGTCCAGGCCCACCGAGCTGCCGGTGTCGGCGCCGTCGGAGAGGACCAGCAGCGACCGCGAGCCGGCGTCGCCGGCCAGGTCGACCGCCGTCGCCACTCCGTCGTAGAGCAGGGTGTCCCGGCTCAGTCCGAGTCCGCCGACCACGGCCCGGGCGGCCTCCCGGTCGGAGGTCGGCTCGAGCGCCACCTCCACGTCGCTGTCGAAGGTGACGATGCCCACCTCGACGTCGTCGGGGACCACGTCGAGATAGGTCAGCGCCGCCCGCTGGGCCGCGGCGAAGCGGCCGTTGCGGCGCATCGAGTTGCTGGTGTCGATGGCGAGCACCGCGGTCCGCTGGACCTCGCCCTCCTCGCCGGCCGGCGTCGCGGTGACGTCCAGCGGCACGCCGTCCAAGGAGGCGGTGACGCCGTCCAGGTCGGGGGAGGAGCCGGGCGGGACGTCGACCACCACCCGGAGCCGCTCGCCGTCGGAGTCAGCGTGTGCGATCGTCGCCTCCCCGTCGGCGGCGTGGCCGGGGCCGGCGATGAGCACGGCCGCCACGATGAAGCCGATCGCGGCCACCAGGCGGCGGATCACAACGCGCCCGTCCTGAAGACCGTGGGGTCGACCGGCACGTTCGCGTAGCTGAGCTTCTCCAGGAACTTCGGGCGCAGGCCGGTCGGGCGGAGGCGACCGAGCGCGCGGCCGTTCTCGTCGTACCCCGCGGAGCCGTCGAAGACGAAGATGTCCTGGAGGGTGATCACGTCCCCCTCCATCCGCTCGACCTCGGTGATGTGGGTGATCCGGCGGGAGCCGTCCTTGAACCGGTTCTGGTGGACGATCAGGTCCACCGCGGCCGAGATCTGCTCGCGCACCGCCTTGATCGGCAGGTCCATCCCCGCCATCAGCACCATCGTCTCCAGCCGGGAGAGGGTGTCGCGAGGGCCGTTGGAGTGCAGCGTGCAGATCGAGCCGTCGTGCCCGGTGTTCATCGCCTGCAGCATGTCGAGCGCGGAGGCGTCGCGGACCTCGCCGATCACGATCCGGTCGGGCCGCATCCGCAGGCTGTTGCGCACCAGGTCGCGGATCGAGACCTCGCCGCGTCCCTCGATGTTGGACGGACGGGACTCCAGCCGCACCACGTGGTCCTGGGCCAGCTGCAGCTCGGCCGCGTCCTCGATCGTGACGATCCGCTCGTCGGTCGGGATGAACGAGGAGACCGCGTTCAGCGTGGTCGTCTTGCCCGCGCCGGTGCCGCCGGAGACCACGATGTTGAGCCGTCCCCGCACGCAGGCAGCGAGGAAGTCGGCGGTCGCCGTGGTCAGCGACCCGAGGTTGATCAGGTCCTCGATGGTCAGCGCGTCCGCGGCGAACTTGCGGATGGTCAGCGCCGAGCCGTCGATCGCCAGCGGCGGGATCACCGCGTTGACGCGGCTGCCGTCGGGAAGCCGCGCGTCGACCATCGGGCTGGACTCGTCGACCCGGCGCCCGATCCGCGACACGATCTTGTCGATGGTGCGGCGCAGGTGGGCCTCGTCGGTGAAGTGCACGTCGGCCTTGACCAGGCGTCCGCGCCGCTCCAGCCAGATGCTGTCGTAGGCGTTGACCATCACCTCGGAGATCTCCGGGTCGCGCAGCATCGGGTCGATCGGACCGAAGCCGAGGATGTCGTCGGTGATCTCGCTGGTCACCCGGGACCGGTCGGCGTTGCTCAACGGCCGGTCCTGGGCGCCGAGCACGTCGGCGAGCACCGTGCGGACCTGGTCCTCGAGGTCCGACTGCTCCATCTCGGCGTCGTAGAGGCGGGGGCCGAGCTCGCGCAGCAGCTCGGCGTGCACCCGCGCCTTCAGTTCCTCGAGCCGGTCGGTGTCGGCGCTCAGCGCGCGCCGCTGCGCGGACCGCGCCGACGCCCCCGGAGCGGCGGTGGTGGCCGCGGAGCGACTCGCGATCGGGCCGCCGGTCGGCGCCGCGGCGGCGGAGCTGTGCTTCGGGGCTGCCGCCGGCTCCTGCGCCCGCGACTCCGTGCGGTCCTGGCCGCCCGGGTCCTGCCGCTCCGCCTCGCGGCGGGCGGCCTCCAGGCGTTCGGACAGACTGGCCATCAGTTCCTGCCGCGGCGGAACAGGCCGCGGGACCTGCCCTCGTCGGCCGGCTTCGCGTCGGAGCCCTCCACCGGCTGCCCGGTCATCAGGCCCGCCAGGCCGCGGAACGACTGACTCGCCACGTGGTCCGGCGCACCGAGCACGATCGGCGTGCCGGCGTTGGTCGACGCCGCGATCTCGATCGCCGTGGCCACCCGGGCTGCGACCGGCATCCCGAGGATCGACTCGACCTTCTCCACCGAGATCCCGACCGCGTCGTCGGCCCGGTTCAGCAGCAGGTGCCGGTGGCCCCGGGCGATCCGGAGCAGATCCATCGTCTCCAGCGCCACCTTGACGTTCTTCAGCGTGGGTACGTCGAGGGTGGCGACCACCACGCACTCGTCGGTCTCGTCGAGGGCGGTGAGCGTCGCGTCGTCGAACGACGGCGAGGTGTCGACGACGACGTAGTCGAAGCCCTCGCGCAGCGCGCGCAGCGTGCGCGAGATCAGCGCCGGCGTGATCCGCTCGCGGACGTCCGGGTGGGACGGGGCGGCCAGCACCGTCAGCGAGTCCTCGTGCCGGGTCAGCAGGCCCTCGAGGAGCCCGAGGTCGATCGCGCTCTCCGAGCCCACCGCGTGCTCGATGGAGTGGGTCGGGAAGAGCTGCATCGTGATCGCGACGTCCCCGAACGCCAGGTCGAGGTCGACCAGGCACACCTTCCGGGCGCCGCCGTCGGAGAGGGCGAGGGCGAGGTTCACCGAGGCGGTGGTCTTGCCGACCCCGCCCTTGGGGGAGAAGACCGTGACCACGCGCCCGAGCCTGCGGGCGCCGGCGGGGCCGCGCAGCGCCGCGTGGAGCTGGTGAGCCCGCTCGACGGCGAGCGTGAGCGCCTTCTCGTCGTCGCCGCGTACGACGTCGCGCACCCCGGCGTGCATCGCCCGGGTCAGCACGTCGGTGTCGACCGCGTCGCGGACCAGCACCAGGCTCACGGTGGGGCGCTGGATGCGCAGGTCCTCGGCGACGCCGACCGCGGCGTCCAGCGCGATGCTGGGCCCGAGCACGACGACGTACTCGTCCGGGTGCTGGTCCAGCCAGGCGGTGAGCCGGTCCTCGGTGCCGACGGCGTGCGATCCGGTGGGCAGTGCCCGCTGCAGGTCGACGATGGCGGTCGCATCGGGTTCGACGATCACTGGCATGACGCGGTTTCCCTCACTCGAAGACGTTCGAACCGTCGACGCCCTCGTCGGCTCGCACCTTACTCTGGTCGTTGAGCAGGGCGACCGACAGCGAGCCGATGGACTGGGCGAACAGGACCCGCTCGATCTCCCTCTGGGTGAGCGCCACGGTCAGCAGCGAGGTCTCCCCGCCCTGGTCACCGCCGGAGCCCGGAGTCGCGGTCTCCCCGCCCACGGCGAGCACCTGGACCCGCTCGAGCAGCACCTTGCTCGAGCTGCCGTCCTGGGTGAGGAAGACGGCGACATCGGCACCCGGACGGATGAAGTCGCCGACCCGGGCCGCGCCCTCCACGGACACCGACTGGGCCAGCTTGCCGGCCGGGATGATCAGGTCGCTGTCGGCCTCGACCTCGTCCTTGCCGCCGAACTTCTGGGCGATCAGCTGTTCGCCGGGATAGATCCGCACCCGCGCGTAGTCCCCGCCGAGATCGTCGGTGGAGTCGGTCGCGCCGTCCAGTTCCTGCCCCTCCGGCACCGGGAGCAGGTCGACCCGGCCGTTGGCGAGGGACTCCTCGATCGGCTCCCCGGGTGCGATCTCCTCAGTGGCGACCAGCAGCCGGACGGTCCCGTACTCCTCGGCGGCGCGGGTCTCGGCCCCTCGGGCGTAGACGAAGACAGCGGCGACGCCGAGGGCCGCCGCGAGGACGGCGACGAGCAGCAGTACCAACCTGCGGCGCTCCATCAGGTCCCTCCCCAGTCCGTCTGTCGACCCCGCGCTGCCGGGCGAACGATCGTCCGTCCCGCTGCGCGCCCCGGTGGGCGCGGCAGGTTGCAGGGAAGGCCGAGGCTAGCGGCATCGGTGGGGCGAGGACGAGGGACACCCCGAGAATCGGGCGTGCGGGTGCGGCCTCCGGGCGGCGCGCTCAGCGGTAGAGGTCGGCGATCGCCTCACGGAACTCGCGCATCACGACGTTGCGCTTGAGCTTGAGGCTGGGGGTGATCTGGCCGGCTTCCTCGGTCCAGTCCTCGGCCAGGATGGTGAACTTGCGGATCGACTCGGCCTTGGAGACGGCCTCGTTGGCGTCCTCGACCGCGGCCTGGATCTCCGCGCGCAGGTCCGCGTCGTCGACGTTGTCGGCGATGGACCCGCTCTTGCGGTGCCGCTCGGCCCAGTCCGGGAACACCTCGGGATCGATCGTGACCAGAGCGCCGATGAACGGCTGCCCGTCGCCGACGACCAGGCACTGGCTCACCAGGTGGTGAGCGCGCAGCCGGTCCTCGAGCACGGCGGGGGCAACGTTCTTGCCGCCGGCGGTCACCAGGATCTCCTTCTTGCGTCCGGTGATCCGGACGAACCCCTCGTCGTCGATCTCGCCGACGTCGCCGGTGTGGAACCAGCCGCCGTCGGTGAGGGCCTCCGCGGTGGCCTCGTCGTTGCGCCAGTAGCCGGTGAAGACCTGGCCGCCGCGGAACAACAGCTCGCCGTCGTCGCTGACCCGGACGCTGGTGCCCGGCAGCGGGCGGCCCACGGTGCCGACCTTCTGCGCGTCGGGCAGGTTCACGGTCAGTGCGGCGGTGGACTCGGTGAGTCCGTAGCCCTCCAGGACGGTCAGGCCGATCCCGCGGTAGAAGTGACCCAGCCGCTCGCCCAGGGGGGCGCCGCCGGAGACCGCGTGCGTGCAGTTGCCGCCGAGCGCGGTCAGCAGCTTGCCGTAGACCAGCTTGGCGAACAGCGCGTGCTGGGCCCGGACCCGCAGCGGGACGCGGCCGTGGTCGAGCGCGCGCGAGTAGGTGATCGCGACCTCGGCCGCCCGGTTGAAGATCCGCCCCTTGCCCTCGGAGGCGGCCTTCTGGGAGGCGGTGTTGAAGACCTTCTCGAAGACCCGGGGGACGGCCAGGATGAAGGTGGGCTTGAACGCGTCCAGCGAGGGCAGCAGGTTCTTGATGTCGGCGCTGTGCCCGAGCCGGGTGCCGGCCTTGATGCAGCCGACCTGGATGATCCGGGCGAAGACGTGGGCCAGCGGCAGGAAGAGGAGCGTCGAGGCGCCCTCGGTGTCGAAGAGGCGCTGCAGCTCGTGGACGGCGACGGTCAGCTCGGTCTCGAAGTTGCCGTGCGTCAGCATGCAGCCCTTGGGACGCCCCGTGGTGCCCGAGGTGTAGATCAGCGTGGCCAGGTCCGCCGGCCCCGCCTCGGTACGACGCCGCTCGATCTCGTCGTCCTCGACACCGGCCCCGAGCCGGACCAGCTCGCCGACGGCGTCCTCGTCGAAGGCCCAGACATGCTCGAGGCCGGGCAGCCCGTCGCGGACCGACGCGATCCGCTCGAGGTGGGTGGCGTCCTCGGCGACGACCGCACGGGTGCCGGAGTCCTCCAGGATCCAGGAGATCTGCTGGGCCGAGGAGCTCTCGTAGATCGGGACGGTGACCGCACCGGCGAACCAGATCGCGTAGTCCAGCAGGGTCCACTCGTAGCGGGTGCGCGAGAGCAGGGCGACCCGGTCGCCGGTCGCGATCCCGGCGGCGGCCAGCCCCTTGGCCACGGAGACCACCTCGGCGAGGAACTCCGCGGCGGTCACGTCCTGCCACGGGCCGTCGTCGCCGACCGGGCGGCTGAACAGCACCTTCGCCGGGGTGTCCGCGGCATTGCGGACGACGTCGTCGGTCAGGTTCCCGGTGCTGGGGACGGTGACCGTCGGTGGGGTCGAGTACTCGCGCACGTTCACTCCTCGTCGCCGGGCGGGGGCGTCGGCACCGGCCGGCGCCGAACGGCCCGAGGTTACCGCCGGGTCACGGGTGCTCGCCGTACCGACCCCCTCGGTTCGGGTAGCCTGCGGCCATGGCCGAACAGACGTCCTCGTCGATCACCGTCGATGCGCCCGCCGCGGACGTGATGGCCGTCATCGCCGACTTCGGGTCCTACCCCTCCTGGGCCAAGGGCGTGACTGTCGCCGAGATCCAGGAGCGCTACTCCGAGGCGGACCCGGACGCGCGGGGCAGGGCGCGGGAGGTCTTCTTCGCCCTGGACGTCTCCCCGATCAAGGACGAGTACACCCTCGCCTACGAGTGGGACGGCGACCGCTCGGTCACCTGGAGCCTCGTCGAGGGCAAGATGCTGCGCTCGCTCGACGGTGCCTACGTGCTCAGCGAGTCCGGCGGACGCACCGAGGTGACCTACCGACTGGCGCTCGACGTCTCGATCCCGCTGATCGGCATGCTCAAGCGCAAGGGCGAGAAGATCCTGATCGACACCGCGCTCAAGGGCCTCAA
Source organism: Nocardioides sambongensis (assembly GCF_006494815.1). Taxonomy (NCBI): domain Bacteria; kingdom Bacillati; phylum Actinomycetota; class Actinomycetes; order Propionibacteriales; family Nocardioidaceae; genus Nocardioides; species Nocardioides sambongensis. The sequence goes on along the minus strand of NZ_CP041091.1, from coordinate 1,899,937 downwards.
GAAGCGCGTCGAGTCCGGCGCCTGAGCGCCCCGGACGCGGGCACACCTGGGGCGACGGTCGGACGCGTGCGCATCATCCTCTTCACCGGCAAGGGCGGCGTCGGCAAGTCCTCGATCGCCGCGGGCACCGCGGCGCTGGCCGCCGCGGCGGGCCGCCGCACGCTGGTGATCTCGACCGATGCCGCGCACTCGCTGGCCGACGCCTACCAGGTGCCGGCCGGCTCGGTGGGCGCCGAGCCGGTGGAGGTCGCGCCGCGCCTGCACCTGCAGCAGGTGGACGCCCAGCTCCGGTTCGAGCAGTCCTGGGCCGACATCCAGCGCTATCTGCTCTCGGTGCTCGACGCGGCCGGGATGGACCCGGTCTTGGCCGAGGAGATGACCGTGATCCCCGGCGCCGAAGAGGTGCTGGCGCTGCTCGAGCTCCGGCTGCAGGCCCGCTCGGGCGCCTGGGACGTCATCGTCGTCGACTGCGCACCGACCGCCGAGACGCTGCGGCTGCTGGCGCTCCCGGAGGCGCTGGGCTGGTACCTGGAGCGTCTCCTGCCGATCCAACGTGGCCTGGTCAGGGCGCTGCGCCCGGTGCTCACCCGGGCATCGGGAGTGCCGATGCCGCGGGACTCGGTCTTCGACGCCGTCACCCGGCTGCACGACGAGCTGGACGAGGTGCGCGGGCTGCTCTCCGGTCCGGATGCCACGGTGCGGCTGGTGCTCACCCCCGAGCAGGTCGTCCTGGCCGAGGCCCGCCGGGCCTACACGAGCCTGTGCCTCTTCGGCTACCGGGTCGACGGCGTGGTCGCCAACCGGGTCTTCCCGGTCGACGACGCCGACCCGTGGCGCGCCGGCTGGGCGGCCGCCCAGTCCGAGGTGCTCGACCAGGTCCGGCAGTCCTTCGCCGGTCTCCCGCTGTGGCGGTCGGAGTACCAGCCCGGCGAGCCGGTCGGGGTGGCGGACCTGCGGGCGCTCGCTGCGGCGCTCTACGGCGACGACGACCCGCTCGCGCTGCCCGGCGGGGCAGGTCCGTTCCGGGTCGCGCGCACCGGTCGCGGCGACGCCGTGGTCCATCTGAGCCTTCCGTTCGTCTCACGTGCCGAGGTCGATCTCGCCCGCAACGGCGACGAGCTCGTCGTCACCGTAGGCTCGGCGCGACGACTGCTGACGCTGCCGGCCGGCCTGTCCCGGATGAAGGTGGCGGGGGCGCGGGTGCTCGACGGCGAGCTGCAAGTCCGGTTCACCCCGGCCAACGAGGAACAGGCGACGAGCCGAGGAGCGCGATGACCGACCACGAGGACGAGGTGGGCAGCGTCGCCGAGGAGGCGGCCAAGCTCTTCGGCGCCTTCGCGGACATGGCCCGCCAGCACGGTGTGGACGCCGCGGGCGGGGTCGGAGGACTCGCCGGTCAGGCGGCGGCGTTCACCCAGGACCTCCACGACCACCTGGCCACCGACGACCCGGAGTGCCGCTACTGCCCCGTCTGCCGAGCCGTGCACGTGGTGCGCAAGGCGTCGCCGGAGGTGCGCGACCACCTGATGTCGGCGGCCTCCTCGCTGCTGCAGGCCGCCGCCGGACTGCTGGAGACCGTGCCGTCGGCCGGCGACCCGGGTGACAGCGCCCCGCGCGGGGCGTGGAGAAGATCGACCTGGACGGCGCACCTGCCGGGACCGGGGACCAGGACGCCACCGGACCCGGTGGCGCCGGAGCGGACGAGGACGAGACCTGGTGACTGAGCAGAACCTTCCCGCCTGCGGGATCGACATCGGCGGCACCAAGATCGCCGGCGCCCTGGTCGCTGCGGACGGCACCATCCTGGCCGAGGACCGGGTCGAGTCGCCGGCCGCCGAGCCGAGCGCCATCGAGACCGCCGTGGCGGGCCTGGTCGGTCGGCTCGCCGACGGGCAGTCGGTGGCCGGGGTGGGGGTGGGCGCCGCCGGCTACGTCGACGCGGCCCGCACCACCGTGCGGTTCGCGCCCAACATCGCCTGGCGCGACGAGCCGCTGGCGGCCGACCTGGGCCGGCTCACCGGTCTGCCGGTGGTCGTCGAGAACGACGCCAACGCCGCGGCCTGGGGCGAGTTCCGGTACGGCGCCGGGCGGGACGTGGACGACCAGCTGATGGTCACCGTCGGCACCGGCGTCGGCGGCGGCGTCATCGTCGGCGGGCGGCTGCTGCGCGGAGCCTTCGGCTCGGCCGCCGAGATCGGCCACGTGGGCGTCGTACCGGACGGCGAGCAGTGCGGCTGCGGCAACCGCGGCTGCCTGGAGCAGTACGGCAGCGGCACCGCCCTGGTGCGGTCCGCCCGGGGCGCGGCGCGCGGCGACGTGATCCGGGCCCGCGCGCTGCTCGACCGCGCCGGCGGCGACCCGGACGCGATCACCGGACAGATGATCACCGCGGCCGCCCACGAGGGCGACCGGTTCGCGGTGGAGCAGTTCGAGCGGCTCGGCTACTGGCTCGGCTACGGGATCGCCTCGATCGGTGCGGTGCTGGACCCGGCGGTGGTGGTGATCGGCGGCGGCGTGAGCGAGGCCGGCCGCCTGCTGCTCGACCCGCTGCGCGACTCCTACCAGAAGGCCCTCTCGGGACGCGGCTACCGGCCGGAGGCCGAGATCCGCCCCGCAGAGCTCGGCAACCGGGCCGGGGTGATCGGCGCGGCCGACCTGAGTCGCGCCTGAGGCCCGGCGATGACGTCGAGCGCGATCCACGTCGGGGTCGACGTGGGAGGGACCAAGATCCTCGCCGTCGCCCTACGAGCGCCGGCGGTGGCGGGCGCCTGGGAGCCGGAGGCGGTGCGGACCGCGACCGTGCCCATGCCCGGACGCCTGGCCCCGACCGCGGAGATCGAGGCCGCGGTGCTCGCGGCCGTCGCCGAGGTCTGTCCCGACGAGCCGGCCGCGGGGGTGGGCCTCTCGGTGGCCGGACTGGTCGACGCCGCCGGCGAGCACCTCCGGTTCGCCGCCCACCTGCCGTGGCGGGCCGCGCCGCTGCGCCGCCGTTTCGCCGAGCTGCTGGGCACCCCCGTCCGGCTGGAGAACGACGCCAACTGCGCGGCGTACGCGGAGATCGTCGCGGGTGCCGCACGCGGGGTCTCCTCGGCCCTGCTGATCGCGGTCGGCACCGGGATCGGCGGTGCCGTGGTGCTCGACGGACGGGTGGTCCGCGGGGCGCAAGGCGGAGCCGGGGAGTTCGGCCACATGCAGGTGGTGCCGGACGGCCTGCCGTGCGAGTGCGGGCTGCGCGGCTGCTGGGAGCAGTACTGCAGCGGACGGGCCCTGGAGCGGGTGATGCGGGTCGCCGTGGGTGCTCACCTCGACGGTCCGGAGGTCGCCGCGCTGGCCCGGTCCGGTGACCGGGTGGCGCGCGAGGCGATCGCCTCGGTCGGCACCTGGCTCGGTGTCGGCGCCGCGGGCCTGGTCTCCGCGTTCGATCCGGAGACCGTGGTGGTTGGTGGCGGCGTCTCCGCCGTCGGGGACCTGCTGCTGGAGCCGGCCCGCCGCGCGCTGCGCGACTCGCTGCAGGGCAAGGACTTCCGCACCGTGCCGGCCCTGGTGCCGGCGAGGTTCGGGCCGGAGGCGGGCGCGATCGGTGCGGCGCTCTACTCCCTGGACGGTCCCGGGACGCCCGCCGGGTGACCGCAGCGCCACCGGTCGGTGCGGCGGCGGATCAGATCCGCGAGCCGTCGTCCCACGGGTCACGCGGAGTGCCCGGTGAGCGGGCCAGCAGGTAGCCGAACCCGCCGATGAAGCCGATCACCATCGCCCAGCCGAGCCAGACCGGGATGGTCAGCGAGGCGACCAGGCAGACCAGCAGCACCGCGGGGGACCCGAAGACGCCGATCCAGGCGAGCAGGCGGTCGAACGGCGGACGCGGCACGGGGGGTGGCGGCGGGGGACGTAGCGCTCCTCGTCGTCCAGCCACTCCGGCTGGTCAGCGGCCTCGCCGGCTGCCTCGCCGGCTGCCTCGCCGTCGGCGTCTCGGACCTCGTGACCCTCGTCGAACCGGTCCTCCGACCCGGCGTCCGCCGGGTCCTCGGCGGCGTCACCGGCGGCGTCGTCCAGCACGGCACGCTCGCCGTAGTTGGCCACGATCGCCTCCCAGGCGGCGTCCTCGGCCGACTCCCTCGGCTCGTCCTCGCGGGGCACGGAACTCAGGTTACTGCGTGCCTCCACTCGCTCCGTCGGCGTCCTCGACGTCCACGGCGTCGGCGGTGGGGCCGGTCGCGGTCACCCGGGCGATGAACGTCGCCGACTCCTCGAAGATGGTCGGCGCGTCGTGGTCGAGGGTGGCCACGTGGTAGGAGTCCGGCAGCGCGACGCGGGAGACGTCGGTGGAGCCGACGCGATCCAGGATCAGCGGTTCGCTGGCCCCGTCCACCACGTTGTCGACGTCCGAGCGCAGGTAGAGCAGCGGCGCGGTGACCCGAGGCAGGTCGTCGACCAGCGGGCGCCAGCCCTGCATCATCGAGTGCGCGGCCCGCAGCGGGGTCTTGGTGTAGCCGGACTCGGTGATGCCCGGCTTCTTGATGTCGCCGGCGATGCCCGGGAAGGAGCCGACGACGTGCTTCAGCACCGGCAGCAGCCGCACGTCCAGCCGCTTGGTCGCCACCGCCGGGTTCACCACCATCACGCCGGCGACCTGGTCGCCGCGGTCCGCGGCCAGCCGCAGCACCAGGGCGCCGCCCATCGACAGCCCGCCGATCACCACCGCGTCGTGCTCGGCGCGGAGCTGGTCGAAGGCGGCGCTCAGCTCGCCGAGCCAGTCCTCCCAGCGCCGGGTGTTCAGGTCCTGCCAGGTGGTGCCGTGGCCGGGCAGTCGCGGCACCACGACGCCGTACCCGAGGGCGGCGAGGTGCTCGCCCCACGGCTTCATCGAGGCCGGTGAGCCGGTGAAGCCGTGGCTGAGCAGCACGCCGATCCGGCGGCCGCCGGTCAGCTCGGGACGGGGTGCGGCGGTGAGCGGCTCGGCGCCGGGCATCAGGTCAGGTGTGGGCACGGGCGTGATTCTGGCACCGCCGGGACGACCGCGGGAGCCGATCGGGGACTACGCTGCTCTCGTCGGCCCGGATCGGGTCGTGGTCGACCCGGCGGTTGTTCGGGGAAAGGTGTGCTCCGTTGCTGTACTGGTTCCTCAAGTTCGTCGCCCTCGGGCCGCTTCTCAAGGTCGTCTTCCGGCCGAAGGCATCGGGCGTCGAGAACGTCCCGGAGGAGGGCCCCGCGATCCTGGCCAGCAACCACCTCTCCTACGCCGACTGGCTGTTCATGCCGCTGGTGGTGCCGCGGATGGTCCGGTTCGTGGCGAAGGCGGAGTACTTCACCTCGCCGGGGCTCAAGGGCTGGGCGCAGAAGACCTTCTTCTCGGGCACCGGCAACATCCCGATCGACCGATCCGGCGCGGACGCGGCCGCGGGCGCACTGATCTCCGCCAAGCGGGTGCTCGGCGAGGGCGGTCTCTTCGGCATCTACCCCGAGGGCACGCGGTCCCACGACGGCCGCCTCTACCGCGGCAAGACCGGCATCGCGCGCCTCGCCCTGGAGACCGGTGTCCCGGTCGTCCCGGTGGCCGTCGTCGGCACCGACCTGGTGGCGCCGCCGGGGAAGAAGTTCGGCCGCTACACCCGCCCGGTCGTCCGCTTCGGCAGGCCGCTGGACTTCTCGCGGTACGCCGGCATGGAGAACGACCGCTACATCCTGCGGTCGATCACCGACGAGATCATGTACGAGATCATGAAGCTGTCCGGTCAGGAGTACGTCGACATGTATGCGACGAAGGCCAAGGAGCTGTCCAAGAAGTCCGACGGCCCCGACCAGCAGAAGCTCGCATCCTGACCAGTTCGCACTCCCCGGCCGGGGCGGGCACCGCGGTGCGGGCCGCGCTCGCGGTCGAGTCGCGGATGTACCGGGCGCTGGCCTGGTTGCGGATCGCGCTCCTGGTCAACACGGTCGGGCTGAACCTCTACCGCGACAACTTCGACCACCCGACGGCCGGGTGGATCAGCGTCGGCGTGATGATCGCGTGGACCGGCTTCGCCCTGACCCGCTACCGGCGACCCGAGCAGCGGACCCCGGCGCTGTTGGTCGCCGACCTCGCGGTGGCGGCCGCGCTGATGGCGTGCACGCCGCTGGTCAAGGGACCCTGGTTCTCCGCCACCATCCCGGGCTTCTGGGTCGCCGGGGCGTTGTTCGCGTGGGGCATCCGGTACGGCTGGCGGGGCGGGCTGTTCGCCGGTGCGCTCCTCGCCACCATCGATCTCGTCGCGCGCGAGCACATCGAGCAGAAGGACTACAGCCTGGTCTTCCTGATGGTGCTGGGTGGAGCCACCGTCGGCTACCTGTGCGGGTCGCTCCAGGAGATGGCCGCCGAGCGCGACCTGGCCCAGCGGCGCGCCGCCGCCGAAGCCGAGCGCACCCGTCTCGGGCGGGCGGTCCACGACGGCGTGCTCCAGGTCCTGGCCCTGGTCCAGCGGCGTGGCGCCGAGCTCGGCGGGACGGGGCAGGAGCTCTCCCGGCTGGCGGCCGAGCAGGAGGAGGCGCTGCGCGCGCTGATCCGGGCCCAGGGGGCGGTCGAGACCGAGTGGCCGGTCGCGGCCGGCCCCGGCGAACCCGTCGAGGTGGACCTGGCCTCCGCACTCGGCGCTCTGGCCGCTCGGCGCCGGGTCGAGGCGGCGCTGCCGGGACGACCCGTGATGCTGCCCTCGGAGCCGGCAGGGGAGCTGCTCGCCGCGGTGGGAGCCTGCCTGGACAACGTCGCCCGCCACGTCGGCGAGGACGCACCCGCCTGGATCCTGCTGGAGGACCTCGGTGCCGAGGTCGTGGTCACCGTGCGGGACGAGGGCCCGGGGATCCCGGAGGGCCGGCTCGACGCGGCCGAGGCGGACGGTCGGCTGGGTGTCTCGGGATCGATCCGCGGTCGGCTGCGCGACCTCGGCGGCGAGGCACGTCTGGACACCGGTGGGCACGGCACCGAGTGGGAGCTGGTGCTGCCGCGCGGGGAGCCGGCGAGCGAGCGAGGAGCACGACGGCAGTGACCATCCACAGCGAGCACCCGTTCGCGGACCCGAACCCCGACCCGGCCCGGCGGCTGCGCGGTCGGCTCGGTGGCGCGGTGACCCTCTGGACCGCGGGCAGCGGCGCCACCCGGGCCGGGCTCACCGTCTCCTCCCTGCTCGTCGCGCTCGGCCCGAGCCCCCGGCTGCTGGCCCTGCTCGATCCGGACTCCGACCTGCTCGACGAGCTGGAGGACGCCGGCACCGGAGTGGTCCAGCTGCTCAGCTGGTCCGACCGTCAGCTCGCCGAGGTGTTCGCCGGTACGGCGCCCGCACCCGGCGGGCCTTTCCGGCAGGCCGAGTGGGTGCAGACCGAGCACGGGCCGCGCCTGGCGTCGGCGACGACCTGGGTCGCGGTGCGCCTGGTCGACCGGCGGGAGGTCGGCTGGTCCGTCGAGGTCACCGTGGAGGTCGAGGCGATCGAGGTCGGTGAGGAGGAGCCGGGTGGCGATCGCGCCACGCTGACCCATCGCCGCGGCCGGTTCGGGCGCGCCGACTGAGGTCGTGCACGGTGGTCCGCGGAGCTTCGCACTAAGGTCGCGGTATGGCTGATCCCACGCCGGCCGCGGATGCTCCCGACCCGCCGATCCGGGTGATGGTCGTCGACGACCACCCGATGTGGCGGGACGCGGTCGAGCGCGACCTGGTCGCCGCCGGGCTCGAGGTGGTCGCCACCGCGGCCACCGGCGCCGAGGCCGTGGCGCGGTTCCCGGCGGCACGGCCGGCGGTCGTCGTACTGGACCTGCAGATCCCGGCGCCGAACGGGGTCGAGGTGACCCGGACCGTGCTGGCCCACGACCCGTCGGCGCGGGTGCTGATCCTCTCCGCGTCCGGCGAGCAGGAGGACGTGCTGGAGGCGGTCAAGGCGGGCGCCACCGGCTACCTGGTCAAGTCGGCCTCCAGCAAGGAGCTGGTCGAGGCGGTACGACGGGTGGCCGGTGGCGACAGCGTCTTCACCCCGGGCCTGGCCGGCCTGGTGCTCGGCGAGTTCCGGCGCCTGGACCAGGCCGGCACCGAGCCGCAGGCGCCGCCGGGGGAGAGGCTCACCGAGCGGGAGACCGAGATCCTGAAGATGGTCGCCAAGGGACTCTCCTACCGGCAGATCGCCGAGCGCCTGGTGATCTCGCACCGGACCGTGCAGAACCACGTGCAGAACACGCTGCGCAAGCTGCAGATGCACAACCGGGTCCAGCTGACCCGCTACGCGATCGAGCAGGGGCTCGACGAGACCGACGGGGCCGACGGGGCCGGTGGGGTCCCATGACCCCGGAGCGTTGTCGCCGATGCTCCTCGGCCGACGGCACGGTCCGCCCCGTGCAGCCGGCGTCCTGAGGATGACGCTGTTCCCGGAGTTGTGCTGGGCGATGCTCCTCCACATCGTCGCTGCGCTCAGAGGTCGCCTCGGGCCGGGTGCGGCTTCCCGCCGCCCGGCGAGGCGTCGACCAGGTCGTGCGCGACGCCCCAGTCCCGGCGCAGCCGGGCCTCCTGCTCGACCTCGAAGATCTTCCCGCGCGCGGTCCGCCGCTGCAGCGAGCGGGTGGAGCGGTCCCGCAGCCGGTTCACCGCGCTGAGCGCGGGCCCGCCGGCGCGGATCACCGCGACCAGCGGGGTGCGCGGGATGTCGAGGTCGTCGGCGACCTCGTCGCCGAGGAAGATCCGCTCCAGAGCGCTCACCGCCGCCGGGGCGTGCCGGTGCAGCGGCCGTGGCAGCACCCCCTCGAGCTCGGGCACCAGGAACTCGGCGTTGATGCTGGCGACCAGGGAGCGGCAGTAGTCGTCGACCTCGGGGCGGGTGAGCAGGTAGATCTCCTCGAGCCGCTCCTGCTCCGCCGCGTCCCGGGGGAGCAGGGTCTCCTCGATGCCGAGCAGGTGTCCGATGTAGCGCCACCGGGCGTAGGCGGCGGCCTGCTCGGTCGGCAGGTAGGGCGCGCCGATCCGCTCCATCGCCCGCAGCGGGATCAGGGTGAACTCGACCAGCGTGTAGCCGAGGTAGGCCTGGCAGATCGGCTCGCCCCAGGCCGCCCGGTCCCAGTCCGGCCGCTCCCGCAGCGCGGCCCGGACCAGGGCGTGGATGATCCGCACCCGGACGGTCAGCTCGAACCCCTGGCCGAAGCGGGTGAGCCCGCCCGGCTCGCCGACCTGCTTGAGCCAGGAGCCGACCTCGATGGTGCGCGCGCCCGCGCTCTCGATGTAGCGACCGGTCATCTCCAGCGGGCGGGAGGCCGCGGAGTTCGCGTACCCGCTGACCAGGGAGGCGGCCCCGAGGGCGATGCCGGAGGCCCGGGAGTAGCGCGAGGTGTAGCGGGTGGCGTCCTCGATCGCCGGCAGGTCGAACCACTCCGGCACCGCGTCCAGCTCGTCGAACAGCGCGCGCAACGAGGCGGGTGCGTCCGGCACCTCGTCGATGCCCCGGCGGCAGGCGGTGCGCAGCATCCGCATCGCGCGTCCGTGGCCGAGCGCGGCGAAGTCGGCGACGAACGCGTCGGCGAGCGGGTCGCCGCGCCACATCGCGGCGAGGTAGTCGTCGGTGAAGGGACCGAACCGGGCCCGGGCCTCCTCGACCCGGCGCACGCTGGTCGGGTGCTGTGTCGGGTGCGCGGTCGGGCTTTCGGTCGGGCCCGCGGGCGGGACGGTGGGGCCACCCCCGCCCACCCCTCCGGTACGACGGATGCCGGCGTCTGCCTCGAGGCTCATGCCGTCGAGGCTAAAGTGAGGCGCTCTCACCTTCTACTCACTTCTGTTGCCGACCTGACGGGAGGGAGTCGCCGTGGCCCAGCGTGAACGCGCCCGTCCGCAGCAGGACCGCGCCGTGCACACCCGCGCTCTGTTGATGGCGACCGCGGTGACGATCCTGGAGACCGAGGGCGCCGACCGGCTGAGCACGGCCGCGGTGAGCCGTCGGGCCCACCTCAGCAGCGGGACGTTCTACCGCTACTTCAACGATCGCTCCGACCTGCTCGCCGCGCTGCGCGAGCAGATGGTCGCGGCGATCAAGGACGACCTGATGGAAGCCGTGGTGGAGGCGCTCGACCTGGACGTCGAACCCGCGCTGCGGCTGGTGGTCACCACGCTGGTCGACGGGTTCGAGGAGCACCGGGGCGTCCTGCTGGCACTGGTCGACCAGGCGCCCGCCGGCACCAACGCCAACCTGCTCCCCGAGATCGAGCGGGACCTGCGTCGCCTCGCCGCGCTGCTGCCGCGGCGCCACCTGCGCGACCTGCCCGCGGACCAGCTCGACGGCGTCGTCTTCATGCTGATGGGAGTGCTGGTGTCCACCTGCCTCCGGATCGCGCTCACCCCGCCGCCCGGCGTCTCCCGGGAGCGTCTGGTCGACCTGGCGGTGGCGATGGTCGGCGCCGGCTTCCGGTCCTGACCCCGCCGGTCGGGTCGGTGCCTATGCTGTCCGGGGTGGACGAGCGTGCGCTGCTGGAGATGGCCGACGACCTCTACGGGCGACCCCTCCCGGAGTTCACGGCGGCGCGCGACCGGCGCGCCAAGGAGCTGAAGGCGGACGGCAGCGACGACCTCGCTGCTGCCGTCAAGCGGTTGCGCAAGCCCAGCACGGCGGCCTGGGTCGTCGACCTGCTGGTGCGTCGCGACCGGGACCAGGTCGACCAGGTCCTCTCGGTGGGGGCCGCCCTGCGCGAGGCCCAGGCCGCGATGGAGGCCGGCGAGCTGCGCGCCCTGACCCGGCAGCGCCGGCAGGTCACCGCGGCGCTGGCCACCCAGGCGCGCTCCCGAGCCGCCGAGGAGGGTCTGCGGGTGACCGCGGCCGTCGCCGACCAGGTCGAGGCGACGCTGACCGCCGGCATGGTCGACGAGCTGTGCGGCCGGGCGCTGCGCAGCGGCCTGCTGGTCGCCGCGCTGGCCACCACCGGGGTCGACCCGATGGCGGAGGCCGATGTCGCGGCGGCGCTCGCCCTCCCGGAGGCACTGGGCTTCAGCGCCACCCCCCGCGAGGCACCGGAGCCGGGCAGGCCCGACCTGCGCGTGGTGCCGGACCCGGATGCCGCGCAGAAGGCCGTGTCGTCCGCACAGGAGCGGGTCACGGAGGCGGAGGCGGACCGCGCGGAGGCCACCGAGGCCCTGGCCGAACTCGACGCGGAGCGCTCCCGGCTGGAGGCCCGCACCCTGCAGCTGCAGGCCGAGCTGGAGGAGCTGCGGCGTCGTACCGGTGACGTGGAGGCGGAGTGCGAGGAGGTCGAGGAGGAGGCCGCGATCGTGGAGGAGGAACGCGACGAGGCCGCCGCCCGGGTGCGCCGGGCCGACGCCGACCTGGCCACCGCCCAGGAGGCGCTGGAGCGGGCCAGCGCGCGATCCTGAGACCGCTCCCGCGTCCCGGCCGCCGGCGCGGACCGTGACCCGGGTCACACTTCGCCGCTAGGGTCGAGAGGTCGCCTTGCGACGAACCTCACCCATCGAGCCAACCAGGGGTCTGCATGCGGGTCGGAGTGCTCACCGGAGGCGGGGACTGCCCCGGCCTGAACGCCGTCATCCGAGCAGTGGTGCGCAAGGGGGTGAACACCTACGGGTTCGAGTTCGTCGGGTTCCGCGACGGTTGGCGAGGTCCGCTCGAAGGGGTCACCGTCCCGCTCGGCATCGAGCAGTGCCGGGGGATCCTGCCGCGGGGCGGCACCATCCTCGGCTCCTCACGGACCAACCCGTTCGCCACCGAGGACGGCCCCGAGCGGATCGTGGCCAACCTCGCCGCCGCCGGGGTCGACGCGCTGGTCGCGATCGGCGGCGAGGACACGCTGGGGGTCGCCACCCGCCTGGCCGAGCAGGGGGTGGCCGTGGTGGGCGTGCCGAAGACGATCGACAACGACCTCTCCGGCACCGACTTCACGTTCGGCTTCGACACCGCGGTCAACATCGCCACCGACGCGATCGACCGGCTGCACACGACCGCGGAGAGCCACCACCGCGTGCTGGTGGTGGAGGTGATGGGTCGCCACGCCGGCTGGATCGCGCTGCACAGCGGCATCGCCGGCGGCGCATCGGCGGTGCTGATCCCCGAGGTGCCCTTCGACATCGCCCGGGTCTGCGACCACGTGGAGACCCGGTTCCGCAGCGAGTACGCCCCGATCATCGTGGTCTCCGAGGGCGCCGTCCCCGCCGACGGCAGCGGGATGACGCTGCAGAGCGGGGAGAAGGACGCGTTCGGCCACGTGCGCCTCGGCGGCATCGGCGACCGCCTGGCCAGCGAGATCGAGCATCGCACCGGCAAGGAGGCCCGTGCGGTGGTGCTCGGGCACATCCAGCGCGGCGGCACGCCCACCGCCTTCGACCGTTGGCTGGCCACCAGGTTCGGCCTCCAGGCGATCGACGCCGTCGCCGACGGAGAGACCGGGGTGATGGTGGCCCTGCGCGGGACCGCGGTGATCCGGGTCCCTCTCGCGGAGGGCACGGAGAAGCTCAAGGTGGTCAGCCCGGCGGAGTATGCGGAGGCCCAGGTCTTCTTCGGTTGATCCGCAGGGACGATCGGGGAGCGTCGGAATTCGCGGCGTCGTACGGCGGCGGGGCTGCTGGGCAACCCGGTCGGCCGGTGGCAGGGTGAGCACGACCGCCACCACACCAGTTCCGGTGGCGTCCTCGGACCACCCAGGAGGGCACCATGGCGAGTGAGAATCCGGGCCCGGCCCAGGTCGACGGAGGCGAGCAGCCCGAGGACCTGAAGCGGGTCCTCGGTCCCGGCCTGCTGCTCCTCTTCATCGTCGGCGACATCCTCGGCACCGGCGTCTACGCGGTCACCGGTCGGCTCGCCGGTGAGGTCGGTGGGATCGCCTGGCTGCCCTTCCTGGTCGCCTTCGCGATCGCCACGCTGACCGCGTTCAGCTATCTGGAGCTGGTCACCAAGTATCCGCAGGCCGCCGGCGCGGCGCTCTACGCGCACAAGGCCTTCGGGGTGCACTTCGTGACCTTCCTGGTCGCCTTCACCGTGGTGTGCTCCGGGATCACCAGCGCCTCCACGTCCTCGGGGCTGCTCGCCTCCAACCTGCTGATCGGCCTCGACGAGCTGCTGCCGGGCATTCCGACCGGGGACACCGCGAGCCTGCTGACGGCGCTCGCGTTCATGTGCCTGCTGGCCCTGATCAACCTGCGCGGGGTGGGGGAGAGCGTCAAGTTCAACGTGGTGCTCACCCTTGTCGAGATCGCCGCGCTCGCCATCGTGATCGCGATCGGGATGATCGCCATCGGCTCCGGCGACGGCAACCTCGACCGGATCACCGTCTTCGAGAACCCCGACGACAAGGGGCTCTTCATGGCGGTCACCGTGGCGACGGCGATCGCCTTCTTCTCGATGGTGGGCTTCGAGGACTCGGTCAACATGGTCGAGGAGACCAAGGACCCCGAGCGGATCTTCCCGAAGATGATGTTCACCGGGCTCGGCATCGCGGTGGTGATCTACATGCTCGTCGCCATCTCGGTGGTCGCGGTGATCCCGCCCGGCGACATCGCGACCCCGCAGAACGAGGACGCCGGCATCCTGCTGGACGTGGTCCGGGTCGGAGCGCCCGACATCCCGGTCGACAAGCTGTTCCCGTTCCTCACCGTCTTCGCGGTCGCCAACACCGCGCTGATCAACATGCTGATGGCCAGCCGGCTGATCTACGGGATGTCGCGGCAGCAGGTGCTCCCGCCGGTGCTCGGCAAGGTGCTGCCGCACCGGCGCTCACCGTGGGCCGCGATCATCTTCACCACCGTGCTGGCCCTGGGCCTGATCGTGGTGGTCCGGCTGCAGGCGGAGACCAGCATCGTCAAGGCGCTCTCCGGCACCACCGCGCTGCTGCTGCTCTCGGTCTTCGCCCTGGTCAACGTGTGCGTGCTGATCCTGCGCCGCGACCCGCCGGGCCGGTTCCGGGCGCCCACCGTGGTCCCCGTGCTGGGCGCGATCTGCTGCCTCTACCTGCTCGGGCCCTGGGCCCGGCTGGAGGAGGACATGATCCAGTACAAGATCGCCGCCGGCCTGCTCGCGATCGGGGTGCTGCTGTGGCTGCTGACGGTGACCTTCTACCGGCCCGAGGGCGGTCACTTCCAGGACATCGACCACATGGACGGCGACCCGAGCGACGACACCAGCACCGACGCCGGGCGGTGACCGGGCGCTGAGTCGGGGCGGGGACGGGCGCTCGGCGGTGTCCGCGGTTCGCCGCCGAGTCGGTCCGGAGGGTTGCGGCGCCGTACTCTGGTGCGGTGAGTGCCATCCCCAGTCTCGAGCAGTTGCACGCCCTCGGTGCCGCCCAGCAGCCGTCGTACGACGACGTTGCGGAGGTCGACCGGGTCGTGGGCCGGTTGCGCACCATGCCGCCGCTGGTCTTCGCCGGTGAGTGCGACGACCTGACCTCGCGGCTGGCCGCCGTCACCCGGGGCGAGGCGTTCCTGCTCCAGGGTGGCGACTGCGCCGAGACCCTGGCCGGCGTCAGCGCCGACAACGTGCGCAACAAGCTGCGGGTGCTGCTGCAGATGGCCGTGGTGCTGACCTACGCCGGCTCGGTGCCGGTGGTGAAGGTGGGCCGCCTCGCCGGCCAGTACGCCAAGCCGCGCTCGAAGGACACCGAGACCCGGACCACCCCCGAGGGCGACGTCACCCTCCCGGCCTACCGGGGCGACGCGGTCAACGGGTTCGAGTTCACCCCCGAGGCCCGGCGGCCCGACCCGCAGCGGATGCTCGACGTCTACAACGCCTCCTCGGCGACGCTGAACCTGATCCGCGCCTTCACCACCGGCGGCTACGCGGACCTGCGCGAGGTGCACACCTGGAACACCGACTTCGTGAGCGGCTCCCTGTTCGGTCAACGCTACGAGAAGCTCGCCGCCGAGATCGACAAGGCGATGCAGTTCATGCAGGCGATCGGCGTCGACGCCGAGGAGCTCAAGCGGGTCGACTTCCACTCCTCGCACGAGGCGCTGGTGCTCGAGTACGAGCACGCGATGACCCGGATCGACTCCCGCACGCAGGCGCCGTACGACGTCTCCGGCCACTTCGTGTGGATCGGGGAGAGGACCCGCCAGATCGACGGGGCCCACGTCGAGCTGCTCAGCAAGATCCGCAACCCGATCGGGGTGAAGCTCGGCCCGACCACCACCGCCGACGACGCGATCGCGCTGGCCGCCAAGCTCAACCCGGCCAACGAGGCCGGCCGGCTGACCTTCATCACCCGGTTCGGTGCGCAGAAGATCCGCGACGGCCTGCCGGACCTGATCGAGAAGGTCACCGCGTCCGGGCTGCAGGTCGCCTGGGTGTGCGACCCGATGCACGGCAACACCTTCGAGGCCTCGTCCGGCTACAAGACGCGGCGCTTCGACGACGTGATCGACGAGGTGCAGGGCTTCTTCGACGTGCACCGCGCCCTCGGCACCTGGCCCGGCGGCATCCACGTCGAGCTGACCGGTGACGACGTCACCGAGTGCATCGGGGGAGGCGAGGAGCTCACCGACGACGACCTGGCCAACCGCTACGAGTCGGTCTGCGACCCCCGGCTGAACCGGGTGCAGAGCCTGGAGATGGCCTTCCTCGTCGCCGAGATGCTGCGCCGCGCCTGAGCGACGCCCGGCACGCACGCTGGCCGCGTTCGGCGCCGCTCGACGACCGCTCCGCCTCCAAGGTCGCCTTCGCGGCGCCGCCTTGCCATCGCACGCACCGGACGCCGCTCAGGTGGGTGCGACGCCCGGCACGCACGCTGGCTTCGTTGGTGCCGCTCGACGACCGCTCCGCCTCCAAGGTCGCCTTCGCGGCGCCGCCTTGCCATCGCACGCACCGGACGCCGCTCATTCCTGCGCGTCGGTGACTGACCCGTCGCAGGTGCGGAGCGCGGTGTCGCCCATGATGGTCCCGTGATCGATCTGCGCTCCGACACCGTCACCCGCCCGACCCAGGCGATGCGCGCCGCGATGGCCCGGGCGGAGGTGGGCGACGACGTCTACGGGGAGGACCCGACCGTCAACGCGCTCGAGGAGCGGGTGGCCCAGATGTTCGGCCACGAGGCGGCGCTGTTCACCCCCACCGGGTCGCTGGCCAACGTGCTCGCGGTCGCCGCGGTGGTCCAGCCCGGCCAGGAGGTGCTCTGCGAGGCCCGGGCGCACATCGCCCGCGCCGAGCTCGGCGTCCACGGTGCCGTCTCCGGGCTGACCATGCGGACCTGGAGCCATCCCACCGGTGGCGTCGACCCGTCCGTGCTCGCCGACCTGATCGCACCGGATCTGGGGCCGTTCTTCGTGCGGACCGCGGCCGTCTCGGTGGAGAACACCCACAACTTCGCGGGCGGCACGGTGCTGCCGATCGCCGACCTGCGTGCGGTGCGTGCGGTGGCCGACGAGGCCGGCATCGCGGTCCACCTGGACGGCGCCCGGATCTGGAACGCCCACGTCGCCACCGGGACGCCGCTGATCGAGTACGGCGGGTGCGCCGACGTCCTCGCCGTCTGCCTGTCCAAGGGACTCGGGGCGCCGGTCGGCTCGCTGATGGTGGGCGGTGCGGACGCGGTCGCGGAGGCGAGGGTGCGTCGCAAGCGGCTCGGCGGTGGGATGCGGCAGGCCGGCATCCTGGCCGCTGCCGGACTGCACGCCCTGGACCACCACGTCGAGCGCCTCGCCGAGGACCACGAACACGCCCGCGTGCTGGCGAAGGCGTGCGGCACCGATCCGGACCGGGTGGCCACCAACATCGTCACCTTCGACCACCCCGACGCCGCCGGCGTCGTCGCCCGCGCCCGGGAGGCCGGGGTGGCCGTCGGGCTGGTCGGTGCGCGGACGGTCCGGCTGACCACGCACCTGGACCTCGACGCCGATCAGGTACGACGTGCGGCCGGCGTGCTCGCGAGGCTGGTGGGCTGAGCAAGCTGAGCCTGAGTCCACCCGGACGCCCCACCCGGAGGCGTCGTCCGGATGCCCGTCCGGAGACGCCGTCTCACCCGGTGACGCCGCCGAACCGAAGCTCGGAGATCGCGGTGAAGTCCTTCCCGCTCGGTCCCTTGCCCGGGGCGCTCACCTCGACCAGGGTCAGACGGACCTGCTCGGTGGTCACCGACTCGATCGGCGTGACCTGCATGGACTCCTGCTCGGTGAGGTCCTGGTCGACGCTGCTCCCGTCGTCGAACGTCCAGGTCACCGCCAGGACCCGTCGGTTGACCTGATATCCGTCGTAGCCGGGATAGGACTTCGCGTAGCCGTTGATCAACCCGATCTCGCGCAGCTCGACCGGTGCTCCGAAGTCGATCACCAGCTCGGATCCGGTGGCGTCCCCGGCCACCCGCCATGCGGTGCTGGGGTCGTCGTCGGTGAGGTTCTGCGAGCCGAAGGTGACGCGGTCACCGGTGCGGGCGTCGGTGCTGTCCGGGGCCGTGCCGGGGACCTCCACCGCGGAGACCTGACCGGTCAGGTCCTCGGTGGGCCGGTTGCCCGCGTCGACGGACTCCCCGTCCTCGTCCGGTGCGGCGGACCGGTCGGTCGGCCGGTCCTCGGCCACCGTGTCGTCGTCGATGACCCACACCACCGTCAGCACGGAGGCCGCCACCACGAGCAGCGTGAGGACGCCGATCACCGCCGGCCACAGCCAGCGGCGTCCGGCAGCGGGCCGCGGGTCGGCGCGCCGGTCGGTGGGCTGCGGGGCCGGAGCGCTCGGCGGCGCAGGCGCCGGCGGCGTCGGGGCACCGCTCTGCGTCGGGGCACCGCTCTGCGTCGGGGCACCGCTCTGCGTCGGGGCACCGCTCTGCGTCGGGGCACCGCTCTGCGGCGGCGCGCTCGGCGGCGGCCCCAGCGGCGGGGTGTCGGCGTACAGCGGATAGCGGGCCGCGGGCGGGTGCTGGCCGGAGGGGAGCGGCACCACCGGGCGCGGCCGTTCGGCGGTGTCGGTCAGGCGGTCGTCGCCGTGGTCGGTCGGGGTCGCAGGGTCGGTCACGGCGGGCCGCGCATCCACCTGCGCGCCGCAGTTGGTGCAGAATCGCCCCGTTCCGCGGCGGTGTCCGCAGTGCGTGCAGTACGACATCTCACTCCTGGGTGACGGCCCGGCCACCACGATCGGCTTCGGCTCGCGACCGGCCGATCGTGGGAGCCCGACGGGCCGGTCGAGGGGCCAGTTTGCCTCAGGCGACCACGTTCGCCACGATCGCGGACCTCAGTTGGACACGCCCCCGGCGGCCGCCGGCACCCGACCCACCAGGGGCGGCAGCTGCCGTGCGGCCTGGGCGAGGGCGCGGAGCTCGGTGCCGAGCAGGGCCTGCGGGCCGTCGCACAGCGCGGCCTCCGGATGGGGGTGGACGTCGACGATCACCCCGTCCGCGCCGACCGCGATCGCCGCACGCGACAGTGGCACGACGAGGTCCTTGCGCCCGGCCGCGTGCGACGGGTCGACGATGATCGGCAGGTGGCTCGCGGCCTGCACGACCGGGACCGCCGCGATGTCCAGGGTGTTGCGGGTGGCGGGCTCGAAGGTGCGGATGCCGCGCTCGCAGAGCACCACGTCCAGGTTGCCGCGCTGCGCGATGTACTCCGCCGCCAGCAGCCACTCCTCGATGGTGGAGCTGAACCCACGCTTGAGGAGCACCGGCTTCCCGGTGTCGCCGGCGGCCTGCAGCAGCCCGAAGTTCTGGGCGTTGCGGGTGCCGATCTGGAGCATGTCGGCGTGCTCGGCGACCGTCTCGGCGTCCCGGGCGTCGACCACCTCGGTGACCACCGGCAGACCCAGCTCGGAGCCGACGGTCGCCAGGATCCGCAGGCCCTCGGCGCCGAGCCCCTGGAACGCGTACGGCGACGTCCGCGGCTTGAACGCTCCGCCGCGCAGGATGGTGGCGCCGGCGGCCTTTGCCATCGTCGCCGCCTCCAGGGTCTGCTCCGGTGACTCGACCGCGCACGGCCCGGCCAGCAGCGTGAAGGTCGCCGGTCCGATCGGGACTCGGGCGGCGCCCTGGCCCACCCACACCGTCGACCGGTCCGGGTGGTGCTGCCGGCTGACCAGCTTGTAGGGGTCGGAGATGCGGTGCACGTCGGCCACGCCGGCGAGCGCGCGGAGGTTGAGTCCGTGGAAGGCATCGATGTCGCCGACCAGGCCGATGATGGTGCGGCTGACCCCTTGGGAGACGTTCGCCGTCCCGCCGGCGGACTCGACCCGCTCGACGACGCGGGCGACGTCCTCCGCTGTGGCGTTGGGTGCCATGACGACGACCATGTTCTTCTCCGTCTCTGTGCTGATCCCCGCCGAGCGGGGAGGTGGGGTGGGATCCGGTCACCGGTCCCGACAGCACGACGCCCCGGGCAGGTGCCGGGGCGTTGGAAGGTGCGGGGTCTAGCGCAGCAGCGGACCCACGCACCGGGTGTCGCCCGGCGCGTCGGTAAACCACGAGGTGCGCTGCATGTCGAGGAACCTAACGCACGATCCGGGATCGTCGTCGGCGTCGCCGGATGCCGGACACGCGGCCCGGGAACCTGCCCCGAGGCTCCCGGGAGGGCGACCCGGGCTCAGCGGACCGGCGCCTCGCTGCGCAGCTGCTTGAGCAGGGCGATGTCGGGGTCGTCGGCGTCCCGGGAGCCCGGTGTCTCCAGGATGAACGGGACCCCGTCGGTGGCCGGGTGGGCGAACAGCTCGGCGAACGCCTGCGTGCCGATGTGCCCGGCACCGATCTTCTCGTGCCGGTCCTTGAACGCTCCCCGGACGTCCTTGGAGTCGTTGGCGTGGATCAGGCGCAGCCGGCCCGGGCCGGCGATCTCCACGATCCGGTCCACGGTGGCGGTCGCGCCGCCGGGCTCGTCCAGCGGGGCGCCGGCGGCGAACACGTGGCAGGTGTCCAGGCAGATCCCGGCCCGCGGATGGCGCTCGACCGCGTCCAGGTAGGCACCGAGGTCGTCCACGCCGGCACACAGCGAGCGCCCCTGCCCGGCGGTCGGCTCCAGGAGCAGCCAGGGCGCCTGGTCGCCGAGTCCGTCGAGCGACTCCAGGGTCGGCAGCAGGCCGTCGTGCACCTGGCGCATCGCCGCCGCGTGCCGCTCCTCGCCGCCGTCGGGGTCGACGTAGGAGCCGGTGTGCACGACGACGCCCTCCGCACCGATCTCCACCGCGCGGCGCAGGTTGTGGGCCACCATCGCCACCGACCTCTCGTACGTCGCCGCGGTCGGCGAGCCGAGGTTGACGAGGTAGGGGGTGTGGATGAACGTCCGCATCCCGATCTCGGCGGCCTGGGCGCGGAACCGCTCGTCGACCTGGGGCCTGCCGGCCGACAGTGCCCAGCCGCGCGGGTTGCCGACGAAGACCTGGACCGCCTCGCAGCCCAGCTCGACGGCGTTGCGCAGGGCGCCGTCCGCGAGGTTCTTGCCGACCGGGACGTGGGTGCCGACGGGGCGGGTGGAGCTGCTCATCTCGCGAGAACCGTAGCCGGTGCCGTCCAGGCTCAGACCACGTAGACGGTGACCGTGCTCCCCTTGCGCACCTTCGACCCTGCCGGCGGGTCGGTGGAGTAGGCCAGCGATCCGTTGAAGTAGATGGCCGCGCGCTTGGTGACCACCTCGAGGCCGAGGGCCTCGAGCTTCTCCACGGCGTCGTCCGCGCTGTCGTAGAAGACCGAGGGGATCTCGACCAGCTCCGGCCCCTTGGACTCGGTGACGGTGACGGTGTCGCCGCGATAGAGGGTGCCGCGCGCCGGGTCCTGCGCGATGATCGCGCCCTCGGCGACGGTGTCGGAGTATTCGCTGGCCTCGACGTCGACCTCGAGACCCTTGCCCTCCCAGTACGCGGTCGCCTCCTCGACGTCCTCGCCGACCCAGTCCTTGACCTTGATCGGCTGGCGGCCCTTGCTGACGATCAGCCGGACCGCGGAGTCGACGGGGAGCTGCTTCGCCTTCGGCGTACCGAAGCGGGGGTCGGTGCGGATCACGTCGCCGTCGGGGACGGTCTCCGAGAACTGCTGCACGACGCGACCGACCACGAGCTTGGCCTCGGCGAGCCGGTCGCGCGCCTCGTCCTCGCCCATCCCGGCGACGTCGGGGACGTCGTGGAGCTCGGGCCCGCGGGACACGGTGAGGGTGACGGTGCCGCCGGAGAGGACCCGGTCACCGGCGCCGGGGTCGCTGCTGACCACGTCGCCCTTCGGGACCGAGTCGGAGTAGACCGGGTCGGTGTGCTCGACGGTGAAGCCGGCCTTCTCCAGGTCGGCGGTGGCGCTGGCGTCGCTCATCCCGACCACGCCGGGCGCGGAGGTGTAGCGGCCCCACCCGAACCAGTAGGCGCCGCCGCCGATCGCCAGCACGAGCAGCAGCACCAGCAGCAGCTTCACCGGCCGTCGCCGGCGCGGCGGTGCCGGCGGCACGTCGGGGTGGGAGATCACCTGAGTGCTCTCCGGTGCCGGAGGCGGCGGGCGGTCGTCGGGACGGGCAGCGGTCGTGGGCGGTCCGAAGAGCGCCTCGACCTCGCGCTCGTCCCAGAGCTCCTCGACGGCCTCCGGTGTGGTGTCGTCGGTGACCTCGACCACGGCCCGGGGCTGCGGCAGCAGGTCGGCGACCAGCTCGGGATCGTCGACGAGCCCGTCCCGCAACGCGGCCTGGACCCGGCGCACGTGGTGCAGCAGCACCCCGGCGTCGGCGGGTCGCAGGGTGTGGTCGCGGCTGGTCGCCCGGGCCACCAGCGCGTCGACGTACGGCGGAAGGCCGGGCACCCGCGCGGACGGCGCGGGGACGTCGTGGTGCACGTGGCGGTAGGCGACCTGGATGGGGGACTCGCCGGTGTGCGGCTTCACCCCGGTGAGCAGCTCGTAGAGCAGCACCCCGACGGCGTACACGTCGGCGCGCGGGTCCGCGGTCCCGTCCACCACGAGCTCGGGCGCGAGGTAGGAGACGGTGCCGATGAGCACCCCGGCGGTGGCGGTGTGCTGGGTGTCGGCGCTGACCGCCTTGGCCAGCCCGAAGTCGGCGACCTTGATCCGTCCGTCGTCGGCGATCAGGACGTTCTCGGGCTTGATGTCGCGGTGGATGAGGCCGGCGCGGTGTGCGCTGGCGAGTGCGGAGAGCACCGGGTCGAGCAGGGCCAGGGCCCGCTCCGGAGCCATCGGGGCCTCCTTGGTGATGGTGTCGCGCAGGGTGTGCCCCGGGACCAGCTCCATCACGATGAACAGGGTGCCGTCGCCGCCGGAGGGGTCCGCGTCCTGGCCCTGGTCGTAGATCGAGACCACGTTGGGGTGCGAGAGACGGGCGGCGGCACGGGCCTCGCGGACGAACCGGGTGGCGAAGGCGTCGTCGTCGGAGGCCGGGTCGCCCAGGCCGCTGTGCATGATCTTGACCGCGACGGTCCGGTCCAACCGAAGGTCGGTGGCCTCGTAGACGCTGGCCATCCCGCCGCGCGCGATCCGGGCACCGATCCGGTAGCGACCGTCGAGCACCCGGCCCGTGTTGGGGTCGCGGGCGGCCGCGGGCGCCTGGGCGTCGCGGTCGTCAGGTTCGTGCACAGCGACCTCCTGTGCGCGTGCGGGAGCCCCGGCGGGGAAGTGGCCGGGCGTCCCTCATCGTACGGCGTGGCCTGCGGCGACGACGGAGCCACGCCGCTGCGCGGGGGCGCGCCGGTGGGCCGGTGGCAGGGCCGCGGGCGTGCGGATCCGAGCACCGGTGGGGGAGGATGCACCCATGAGCGAACAGCGACTCGCCGACCACGACCTCGCCGTCCTCGTCGAGGACTGGCTGGACTGGGACCAGACCGCGGAACTGGTCGGGGTGACCCCGGCGAAGGTGCGGACCATGGTGCGTGACCACGAGCTGGCGTCGGCCGTGCCGGTGCCGGGTCGGGGACCCAAGGTCCCGGCGCTCTTCCTCGATGAGGAGGGCCTGCCGGTCAAGGGCCTGCCCGGGCTGCTCACCGTGCTCCACGACGCCGGTTTCGAGGACCGTGAGTGCATCGCGTGGATCTTCCTCGACGCCGACCTGCCGGGTCGCCCGATCGACGCGCTGCGCGAGAACCGCGGCTCCGAGGTCAAGCGGCGGGCGCAGGCCCTCGGCTTCTGAGGCGGCCCGGGGAGTCCGCCTCCCGCTCTCCGAACCTGCCCGGGCCCGACTCCGTCGGTGACCGGGCGGCAGGTGACCGGTGGGCGGGTGAGGGGTCAGTAGGTGCGCTGGGTCGCCGCTGCCGCGAGCTGCTCCAGCACCCCGCAGGCCCGCTCGTCCCAGCCGGCCTCGTCCCGGCCCGCGTGCAGGGCGGTCAGCGCCTGTCCGCTCAGCTCCTCGATGGTCCGCTCGACCCGCTGCCGTGCGCCGCTGCGCTCGATGATGCCGCGCAGCTCGTCGATCTCGTCCGCGGTCAGCGGACCGCCCAGGGCCGCGTCCAGGCGTCGGGCCTCCGCCGCCGGTGCCGCCGCCAGCGCGTGGGCGACGAGCACGGTGCGCTTGCCCTCGACCAGATCGTCCCCGGCCGGCTTGCCGGTGGTGGCCGGGTCGCCGAACACGCCGAGCATGTCGTCACGCAGCTGGAAGGCCTCACCCAGCGGGAGACCGAACCCGGTGAGCCGGTCCAGCGTCGAGAGGTCCGCGCCGGCGAGAGCGGCGCCGACGTGCAGCGGGCGCTCGATCGAGTACTTCGCGGACTTGTAGCGCAGCACGGTCATCGCCGCCTCCACGTCGGCATGCCCGCGGGCCTGGACGGAGACGTCGAGGAACTGGCCGGCGATCACCTCCGAGCGGCACAGGTCGAAGACGTCCCCGGCGGACGCGGTGCGCGCCGGCCTGAAGCCGGAACGGCGCAGCAGCTCGTCCGCCCAGGTCAGCAGCAGGTCGCCGAGCAGGATCGCCGCGGCGGCGCCGTACTGCTCGGGGTCACCGCGCCAGCCGTCGGCGCGGTGCTCGGCCTCGAAGCCGCGGTGCGTGGCCGGTCGTCCGCGGCGGGTGTCCGAGGCGTCCATCAGGTCGTCGTGCACCAGGGCCGAAGCGTGCAGGAGCTCGAGTGCCGCCGACGCGCGGCGCAGCGCCCGGGCGTCCTCGCCGTCGGGTACGCCGGCCACGGCGGCGAACCCCCAGTGGCAGAACGCCGCGCGGAACCGCTTGCCGCCGGACACCACGGCGGCGGCCTCGGTCAGGAGCCGTTCGGCGTCGGGTCCCAGCGCCGCCAGGCGAGCGGCCTGGAGGCTCAGGAAGTGGTCCAGCTCACTTTGGATCCCGGCACGGAAACCGGCCGGATCCCAACCCTCGTCCGTCACGTCGGGCAAGCCTAGTGGGCCACCTACACTCGGCCGCATGGCAACCGGTCCGGGGCATTCGTTGGGCGAGCTGATCGGCTCGGGCAACCGCTCCTTCTCCTTCGAGTTCTTCCCGCCCAAGGACGAGGCGGGCGAGGAGCAGCTCTGGGCGGCGATCCAGGCGCTGGAGCCCTACCGGCCGACCTTCGTCTCGGTCACCTACGGCGCCGGTGGCAGCACCCGTGACAAGACGGTCGCGATCACCGGCCGCATCGCCCGGGAGACCTCGCTCACCCCGATGGCGCACCTCACCTGCGTCGGCCACACCCGTGCCGAGCTGGAGGGCATCCTCGACTCCTACGTCGCCGAGGGCGTCAACCACGTGATGGCGCTGCGCGGCGACCCGCAGGAAGGCCCCCGCGCGGCGTGGGTGTCGACCGACGGCGGCCTCAACCACGCGGTGGACCTGGTCGAGCTGGCCCGCTCGCGCGGCGACTTCCGGGTCGGCGTCGCCGCGTTCCCCGAGGGGCACCCCTCGGCCGCCTCGCTCGACGCGGACGCCGACGTGCTGGTGGCCAAGGCCCGGGCGGGGGCCGAGTTCGCGGTCACCCAGATGTTCTTCCGGGCCACCGACTACTTCGCACTGGTCGATCGGGTCCGCGACCGAGGCGTCGACATCCCGATCCTCCCCGGCATCATGCCGATCCTGAACCTCGCTGCGATCCGCCGTCAGGGCGAGCTGATCGGCACCAGCGTCCCCGAGGACGTCGTGGCCCGGATCGCCGGTGCCGGCGACGCGCCGGGTGCCATCCGATCGGCCGGCATCGCGGTCGCGGCCGAGCTGTGCGAGGAGCTCCTCGCCGGTGGCGCTCCCGGCCTGCACTTCTACACGCTCAACCGGTCGAAGGCGACGCTGGAGATCTTCGAGGCGCTGCGGATCACTGTCTGACCCCGTCCCCGTCCCCGGCGTCGGCTCCGGTCTCAGGCCTTGCCGATGACCTCGGCGACCAGGGCGCCGGACTGGGTGGCGAACGGCACGCCCGCGCCGGGTGCGCCGTGGGCTCCGGCCACGAGCAGACCTTCGACGGGCGTGGTCGGCCCGAGCCGGCGTCGTACCGTGCCGCGGCCCTGCCAGAGCACCCCGTGCGGCGAGCCGCCCCACTGCTCGACGAGCTCGCGCGGGGTGCGGTCGACCCGGGTCACCACCTGGTCGCGTACGTCGAGCCGGTGGCGGGCCAGTGCGGTGAGCAGGTCCTCGGCGATCTTGCCGCGGCCGAACACCGTCCACGCGGTGCCGCCGTCGGGTGCCCGGACTCCCGGACGCACCACCAGCAGCGGGTCGGCGTGGAACACGACCTCGTGGTCGAGGTCGGGCACCGGCCCGGCGAGCCCGACGTGCGCCATCACCGGGGGATGGCCGGCATGGTCCGCGCGACCAGCGGCGCCAGCGTGGGGAGCCGCCGGGGATCGACGGCGACCACCACGTGGTCCGCGTCGATCTCACCCTCCGGTGTCCGTACGGCGACGGCGCGACCGGCCCGGACCACGACGTCGCTCGCCTCGGTGCCGGTCAGCACGGTCACCTTCCGGGTCGCCATCCGGGCGCCGAGAAGCTCGGCGATCCGCCCCATGCCGCCGACGGGGCGCCAGGCGCCGAAACACTGCTCGAGGTAGCGATCCACGCCGACCCAGGACGGCACGTTGCGCAGGTCGTGACCGTCGGCGACGGCCGGGTGCCCGGCCACCATGGCGAGCCGTTCGTCCCTGAAGTCGCGCCGCAGTCGCTTGTGCAGGGTCTCGCGGAGGTCGAAGAGGTCGCCCAGCTCGCGGGGCGTGGCGCTCTTGGTCACCGGGTCCCAGGGCACCTCGACGTAGTGGCGCCGCAGCACCTCCCAGACCGGGGCGTAGCGGTCGACGTGCCGGGCCCAGGTCTCGCCGAGCCCGGGAGCGAGGGCGTCGAAGGCGGCGACCTGGCCGGCGCGCGAGCCGCCGGGCAGCGAGACCGCGGTGCCGTCCTCGAAGCGGTGCTCCCGGATCACCGGCAGCGGCTCGAGGTCGGCACCGAGCTCGTTCTCCAACGGGCGGCCGGACTTGCGGAAGAGGTCGCGCAGGGCGGCGGGGAGGAGGGTGGCGCGCGGGCCGGCGTCCCAGGCGTAGCCGTCCTGCTCGACCGGCAGGAGCGCGCCGCCGACCCGGTCAGCCGCCTCGACCAGGGCGACCTGGTGGCCCAGCTTGGCCAGGCGCGCCGCGGCGGCGAGTCCGCCGATGCCGCCGCCGACCACGACGACCCTGCTCACGCCACCTCCAGCGGGGTGCCGCCGGTGAGGGCGAGCAGCTCGGCGTGGGTGGTCGAGAACACGGCCGCGGGGTGTCCGGCGGCCGCCCAGACGGTGTCGTGCCGCTCCAGCCACGGGTCGAGGTAGGTCGGGATCGGTGCCGGGTGCGCGATCGGCGACACGCCTCCGATCACCTGGCCGGTGTGCGTGCGGACGAACTCCGGCTTCGCCCGGCGCAGCCGCGCGCCGCCGAGGGCGGCACCCACCCGGTCCACGTCGACCCGGTGGGCGCCGGAGGTCAGGATCAGCACCGGCGCGCCGTCGGCCTCGAACAGCAGACTGTTGGCGATGGCGCCCACCTCGCACCCGAGCGCCTCGGCGGCGAGTGCGGCCGTGTGCACGCTGTCGGGCAGAATGACGATCCGGCCAGTGCCTCCGCGTCGGCGGTGCTCGGTGCGGAAATGACTGATCGAGGGGTGGTCCACCGACATGGGGCCGACCCTATCCGGCACGATCCCGCGCTCCGCGGGATGCACGAGGAGGAACGATGTCGCAACGACCGCTCACCGTCCGGGTCGCCACCTGGCTCCTGTGGCTGCTCATCGCGGGCGGCCTGGTCGTCTCGGTGCTGGTGGTGGTCTTCCGCGATGACCTCGACGCGGTCTGGTCCCCGATCTCGGCGGGGGACAGCACGGTCCAGCCCACCGACTTCGTCCCCGTCATCCTGGTGCTCTACGTCGTCATCGCGGTCACCATGATGACGATGATCACCCTCTTCCGCGGGCGGCACCTCTGGGCCCAGCAGGGTCTGGCGATGATCTCGCTCGGCATCCTCGTCGGCGCGCTCGGGATGATGCGCACCGAGTCGCCGCTGATGGTGCGACTGGCTGCCGTGGCGGCCGGAGTCGTGGCGGCGGTGGCGGTGGTCTTCCTCTGGCACCCCGAGACGACCCGCTTCGTCCGCGGCACCGGCCCCGCCGCGGACGGTGGGGAGGACGCCGACCCGGGCTCCGGCACCGGCCCCGGGGCGCCCGCCGACACCAGCGCGTCACCCGCCGGTTCCTGACCGTCGAACCCGATCCGGCGCCGGTCGTCGCGGGGCCGCGAGAGCCGCTCTTGACGTTGTGACGGGGCGGAGGTGTACCTTCGAGGTGTTCGAACATCTGTTCGAACACCTTCGGTCGGGGATGCCTCGAGCCCATCCTCGCCGGAGGCCCCGACGAAGGGAGTCCCCATGGCGAGCCAGACCACCACCAGCCGTTCCGCCGCAGCACCCGAGTCCGACGACTGGCAGCCGCACACCCTGCCGGCCACCACCCACTCCTACCTGCTGCGCGCCGCGGGCTCCCTCAGCGAGGCGGTGACGGCCACCGACGCCCCGACCCGTTACGCCTGCGCCCACGTCGCGGCCCTGCGCGCCGCGGCGGCCCTCCTCGCCGCCCGGGCGCGACCCCAGGTCCGTCCCTCCCGTCGCCAGCAGAACGCCTGGGTCCTGCTCACCCAGGTCGCCCCGGAGCTGGGGGAGTGGGCCACGTTCTTCGCGGCCGGCGCCGCCAAGCGCGCCGCGGCGGAGGCCGGCTCGAGCCGGGCCGTCACCGAGCGCGAGGCGGACGACCTGGTCCGCGACGCGGACCGGTTCCTCGCCGTCGTGGAGGCAGCACTCGGGCTCACCCCGCACCCGTCCGTGGGCGATCAGCTCGTCGGGCGCGTCGCCGGCTGACCGACCGGCACGGGGGAGGCCGTAGTGTTCGGTTCATGGCGCTGCGCAGACCGACCGGCCCGTCCACCGCGTCGCCCCGCACCGCGGTGGTGTGGGACGTCCTCGACGCCGCACTCCGGGGCGAGCCGCGGCGGATCGTGGACATCGGCGGCGGCACCGGGGGTTCTGCGGTGCGTCTGGCTGCGGCCGGCCACCAGGTGTCGGTCGTCGACCCCAGCCCGGACGCCCTGGCCGCCCTCGCCCGGCGCGCCGGCGACCTGGGTGTCGAGGTGGACGGCCGTCAGGGCGACGTCGCGAGCCTGGTCGAGCTGGTCGGCGCGGAGTCGGCGGACGTGGTGCTGTGCCACGGCGTCCTCGAGGTCGTCGACGGGTCGGCAGCCCTGGCCGCGATCCGCAGCGTGCTCCGGCCCGGCGGCATGCTCAGTCTCCTGGTTGCGCAGCGCGATGCGGCCGTGCTCGCCCGCGCCATGGCGGGCCACTTCCAGCAGGCGATCGCCCTGCTGGACGACGGGTCCGCGGGCGACGGGCGCCGTGGGCGTCGCTACACCGCCGACGAGATCGTCGCGCTGGTCTCCGGCGCCGGCTTCACCGTCGAGCAGACCCACGGCATCCGGGTCTTCGCCGACCACGTGCCGGCCGCCCTGCTCGATCTCGAGCCCGGCGCGTCCGCGTCGCTGGTCGAGCTCGAGCGTGCCGCTGCCGCTCGGCCGGACTTCCACTCGCTGGCCACCCAGCTGCACCTGCTCTGCGTGCGCGCCTGACCTCCGTGCCGCCCGGGTCACCGGGACCTGCCGGTGAGCGGACCGGCGGCGAGCGGACCGACCTGCTTCCTGCTGCACGTCGACATGGACGCGTTCTACGCCTCGGTGATGACCCGCGACCGCCCGGACCTGCAGCAGGTGCCGGTCATCGTCGGCGGTGGTCATCGTGGGGTGGTGCTCGCCGCCAACTACCCGGCCCGCCGCTACGGGATCCGCTCCGGGATGTCCGGCGTGGAGGCGCACCGGCTCTGTCCGACCGCGGTCCGGCTGGCGCCGGACTTCGACGTCCTGGTGCCGACCTCGCGAGCGATCATGGCGACCTTCCGCACGTTCACCCCCGTGGTCGAGGTGATGTCGCTGGACGAGGCGTTCCTCGACGTCCGCGGGGCCCGTCGCCTGCTGGGTGAGCCGGTGGAGATCGCGGCCGCCATCCGCGCCCGGATCCGGGACGAGCAGGGCATCCCGTGCTCGGTCGGGATCGCGGCGACGGTCTCGGTCGCCAAGCTCGCCAGCCGCCGGGCCAAGCCCGACGGCGTCGCCGAGATCCCGCCCGACCGGTTCGCCGAGCTGGTGCACCCCCTGGACGTCGGCGAGCTCTACGGCGTGGGCCCGGCGACCCGCGAGCGACTGCACCGGATCGGGCTGATCACCGTGGGCGACGTCGCCGCGGTCGCTCGCGAGGACCTGCGGCGGATGATCGGGCAGCACGCTGGAGCACACCTCCACGAGCTCGTGCACGGGACGGACCGACGCGAGCTGCGGCCCGGCGGCGCCGGCGTCTTCGGCTTCGGCGAGGGGGCGCCCGAGGGCAGCATGGGCGCCCAGCACACCTTGGCCGTCGACGTCACCGACCGGGACCGGCTGGCGCGGGAGGTGCTCTCGCTCGCCGCGCGGGTGGCGGCGCGCGCCCGGGCGGCCGACAAGGTGGCGCGCACCGTGGCCGTCACCGTCCGGTTCAGTGACTTCACCACGCTGTCCCACTCCCGCACCTCGCCCGAGCCGACCGACGTGACCCAGGAGATCTACGGCATCGCACTCGCCCTGGTGCTCGGTGTGGTCCGAGCGCACCCGGCCCGTGCCGTGCGGCTCCTGGGAGTGCGTGTCGAGGGCCTGCAGCGCCGGCGCCCCGGGGATGGTCGCCAGCTCTTCCTGGGAGAGCGCGATCCCGGGTGGCCGGACGCCGACCGTGCCGTCGACCGGGTCAGCGCCCGCTTCGGTCGCAGGGCGGTGCGTCGGGCGAGCACGCTGTGAGGGCCCCTGCGGCCTGCCCCGGGGTGTCCGAGCGCATTGAATTGTGACGTCGGTCTACCAGTACTCGGAACGCCTGCCTACACTTGCACCAGGGACCGGCGGAGGCCGGACAGCACGTGTGGAGGACCAGGTGCCACTTTCCGAAGAGGAGCTCCGACTGCTCGAGCAGATGGAGCGCGCCCTCGTCGAGGAGGACCCCAAGTTCGCCTCGACCCTGCGCGGGACCACGATGCGCCGCGCGGCGCGTCGCAGAGCGATCCTGGCCGGGCTCGGATTCGCCGTCGGCGTCGCCGTCCTGATGGGCGGCGCGATCAGCGGATACTGGCAGATCGGCATCGTCGGCTTCGTGATCATGCTCGGTGCCGCGACCGTCGGCCTCGGCGCCCTCCGCGGCCAGCGCGTCTCCGGTGCCCCCGAAGCATCGATGAGCGCCCACCCGTCCGGGTTCCGCGTGGTCGAGGGTGGACGCACCAAGCGGCGCACCTCGCGCCGCGGCTCCGACTCCGGATTCATGGACACGCTTCGCGCCCGCTGGCGCCGTCGGCGCGACGAGCGCGGCTACTGATCCCTCCTCGCGCGATCCGCTCAGCGCCGCGTGATCCGCAGCGCCGCGTGATCCGCTCAGCCTCCGCGCCGAGGTCGTCCGTGGTGCGGACCGACGGTCAGCGCTCGTTCCACAACGACCGGGGCAGCCAGGCGGCCCGTCGCCGCTGACGACCGGTGGCTGCTGCTCGCACGGCCGCGATCACCGTCTCCGCGGCGGTGCGCGCGGGACCACGGCGACGGCCAGGCCGCCGGTCGACGTGGGGCGTGCGTACCGGTCCTGCTCGACGGCGAGGACGAGCTCGTCCAGCGCAATGGTGACCGACCGCGGACGGGTGCCGTCCGTGGCGTCCACCGGGAGCTCCGTGCCGTGCAGCCGGCCACGAAGGACGGTCGCGATCTCTCGCGGTGAGCGTCCCTCGGGCCACGTCGTCCCCAGGTCGATCACCGTGGCGCGCACCTCGCTCCACAGCGCCTCGGCGTCCCCGTCCAGTCGCTGGTCGCGGCGCCGGCGGCGCAGCACGTGCGGCAGCGCCGCGAGCACGAGGAGCAGCACCGTCCCGGCGCCGATGCCGAGCCACACCAGCAGCGCCGGCGTACCGGAGTCGGCGGACGAGCCGTCCTGGTCGGCGTCGGCGTTCACCGGGTCGTCGGGTACCTCGGTCGGTGCGGGCTGCTGGCCGGGGCCGGTGGCGTCAGTGGGCTCGGGCTGCGGCTGGCCGGAGGGATCGACCTGCGGCGCCGTGCGCACCGGGACGGTCGAGTAGTTGGGGGCGCTCTCCGCCCGACTGTCGGGGGTGGGCTCGAAGCGCACCCAGCCGGCGCCGCTGAAGTACAGCTCGGGCCAGGCGTGCAGGTCGTGGGAGCTGTACTCGTACTCCCCGTCGCCGATCGCCGTCGAGTCCAAGAACCCCACCGCCACCCGGGCCGGGATGCCGACCATCCGGGCCATGATCGCCATCGACGCCGCGAACTGCTCGCAGTAGCCGATCCGGCCGCCGGGCTGGTCGGAGAGGAACTGCTCCAGGGTCTGCCCGAAGCTGCCCTTGGGAGCCTTCTGCAGGTTGTACTCGAAGCCGCCCTCGGTGCGGAACCACGCCTGCAGCATGCGGGCCCGTTCGTAGTCGCTCACCGCGCCCTCGGTGACCTCCTGGGCGTAGCCGCGGACCACCGACGGGATCCCGCCGGGCACCTCGAGCACCTCGGGGTCCACGTCGGAGGCGGGGGAGTTGGCGAACCACCGGCCGTCGGTGCCGTAGTCCGGCTCGATCGCCGTCATCGTGTACGACGATCCCGCCGCGTTCTCGTCGTCGACCGCGAGGAAGTCCATCGTGTCGGCGTCGTAGCGCCACCCGTCGCCGGCGTGGATCTCGTTGATCGGGAACTGGGTCGGCAGCCACGTCGAGTCGAACTGGTCGGTGATCTCGACCTGGTACTGGTGGGTGGTGCGGGGCACGTCGGGGGAGAGACCGTCGGGTGGCGGGAGCTCCCGGTCGCTGTTCTGCTCGGGGGAGACGTCGCGGTCACCGCTGCTCCACTCGTTGCCGGTGAACCGGTTGAGCACGGCGACCCGGAGGTAGCTCGGGTTCAGCTGGTCGGTGGTCACCCGGATCAGCGGGATGTCCAGCCCGCGCTCGAGGTCGCGGCGGAGGTCGGCGCGCGGGTTGCGGATGGTGATCTCGCCCCCGCCCGCGCCGGTGCCCACGCCGAGCAGGGTGGTGTCCAGCATCGGGATGAACGGGGGAAGGACCAGTGCGAGCGCGATGGCGGCCACGGCGATCTGGCCGAAACCACTCCGCACCGCCGACGCTACGGTCCGCGCCGGTCGCCGCGGGGCGCTCGAGCCCGCCGGCAGCTGCTCCGGATCGGTCTCCTCCAGCGGCTGCCCCCACCCCTGTGCCCGGTGCCGCGCGTCGAGCTGGAGCAGCACCAGGAAGCCGAGCGCCGCGCCCGCGAACGAGACCCAGCTCGGTCCCGCCGCGGCCAGGCCGGAGGGGACGGAGTAGATCGCCAGCAGGCCGAGTCCGGCCAGCGCGGCCCGGTGCAGGGTGCAAACGAGGGTGTCCATCAGGACCAGGAAGAACGCGGAGCCGAGCAGCAGCAGCGGGGTCACCGGCGGCACCTGGTCGCTGACCGGCGCCGCGTAGGTGCGTGCCGACACCAGGGCCACGTCGAGGGCGTCGGCCAGCTCGTCGAACCCGGTGAGCGACCCGGTGACCTGCCAGGTCAGCGCGACGCAGCCGACCCCCAGCTGCGCCGCGACCACCACGATCCTCGGTGTGCCGACCCAGCGGAGAAGGGAGCCGCTCACCACCAGCACGCAGGCCAGGACGGTGGTCGGCAGCAGGAACTCCTCGGGCGACATCAGGAAGTCCCGCCAGGAGCTGAGCGCGATCCAGGTGGTGGCTGCCGTGACCAGCGCGACGAGCAGGCCGTGCGCTGGTGGGAGGCGTCGTCCGCTCATCGGGCGCTCACGTCCCGACCTCCGTGCGGTCGGCCCGGTCGCCGTCCTGCTCGGTTGCGGACGGGCGCACCGCGCCGTGGGCGCGGTGACGGGACCGCCCCAGCTCGCGCCAGGCGACGTCCAGCCGGTCCCGCGGCCCGATGGTCACCGCACGCCACCCCAGCGACCCGGCGCGCGGCCCGTGCGGCGCGGCGCTGGACTGACGAGCCGAAGCCCACGCGGACACATCGAGCTCGATGGCGAACGCTGCGCCGGAGTCATGCCGGATCCGGCGCAGCGCAGGGGCGTCGTCGTGGCCGGAGTCGCCGAGCACGGCGATCACCAGCCCACCGCGCGAGGTGTCACGGGACCAGGCCGCATCGAGGCGGGGGCGCGGCGTGGGCTGGATCAGCGCCAGCCGCTCCAGGATCACGGTGAGCGTCTCGCCCTGGGGGATCGAGGTGCCGTCCGAGGTCACCAGCTGCACCGTGTAGCCGTGCTGGTCGAGGTGCGCCGCCACCGACGCGGCGGCGCTCACCGCCGCCTCGAAGCTCGAGGCCATGCCCCGGCCGCGGTGCGCCGACCGACGCGTGTCGAGCAGGACCACGGCGCGCGCCTCCCAGGGCTGCTCCTCGCGGCGCACCATCAGCTCCCCGACCCGGGCCGAGCTGCGCCAGTGCACCCGGCGCAGCTCGTCGCCGCGGCGGTACTCGCGCACGCTCACGTCCTCGGCGCTACCGCTGGCGAAGGACTGCGGTCGGTGGTCGCCGGTGCCGCTCCAACCGCCGGCGAGCCCGATCGGCGGCAGCGGGACCGTCCGCGGCGTCACCGTCAACGACTGGCTGCCGGGGTGGAGGCGCTGCACCTCGACCAGGCCGAAGGGATCGGTCGAGCGGCTGGTGACCGGACCGATCTCGAACTGACCGCGCACGTCGGAGCGCACCTGGTAGGCCAGGTGACGGCGCCAGCCCCGGGTCAGCCCGGTCAGCACGTAGCGGGTGCGGCTGCCGAGCGCATACGGGATCTGGTCCTCCACCAGCAGCGTGCCGGCTCGGCCACGCCCGGCCTCGGCGAGCGTCAGACGCACCGTGGCGGCCTGGCCCGCGGTGACCAGGCGCGGGGCCACCTCCCGCTGCACCTCGATCTCGTGACGTCGCCACCCCACCAGGGCCGCGCTCAGCAGCGGTAGCGCGATGATCAGCACCCCGATCCGCGCCAGGGACGTCTGGCCCAGCAGCACCGAGCACACCACGGCGGTGACCCCGGCCGCCAGGAAGGCCCGGCCCCGCAGGGTCAGCCCGCTCAACCCGTCGCGCACGTGTCCTCCGGGTTCAGGGACGGGGGTCGGGGACCGGCACCTTGGCGGCCAGCCGCTCCAGGATCGACCCCGCTCCGCGGCCGCCGACGGCGGCCTCGGCGCTCGGAAGCAGGCGGTGCGCCAGCACCGGGTGGACCAGCGATCGCACATCGTCGGGGAGCACGTAGTCGCGTTCGTGCAGCGCCGCGTAGGCCTTGGCGGCGCGGACCAGGTGGAGGGTGGCGCGAGGGGAGGCCCCGAGCAGCAGATCGGGGGTGTCCCGGGTCGCCGTGACCAGCGCGACGGCGTACCGCTGCACCGACTCCGCGACATGCACCTGCCCCACGATTCCGCACAGCTTGCGCACCTCTGCGCCGTCGGTGACGGGCTCGAGATCGTCGAGGGGGTTCAGGGCGGTGTGGGCGTCGAGCATCGCGATCTCCGCGGTCGGCACCGGGTAGCCGATCGAGACCCGCGCCATGAACCGGTCCCGCTGGGCCTCCGGCAGGGGATAGGTCCCCTCCATCTCCACCGGGTTCTGCGTCGCGATCACCATGAACGGCGCTTCGAGGTGGTACGTCGAGGCGTCCACGGTGACCTGACGCTCCTCCATGCACTCCAGCAGCGCGGACTGCGTCTTGGGGGATGCCCGGTTGATCTCGTCCCCGATCACCACGTTGGCGAAGACCCCGCCCGGCCGGAACTCGAACTCCCGCGTCGACTGGTTGAACACGGAGACGCCGGTGACGTCGGAGGGGAGCAGGTCCGGGGTGAACTGGATCCGGCGCACCGAGGAGTCGATGCTGCGCGCCAGCGCCTTGCTGAGCATCGTCTTCCCCACGCCGGGGACGTCCTCGAGCAGCAGGTGGCCCTCGGCGAAGAGCACCACCAGCGCCGCCGTGACGACCTCGCTCTTGCCTTCGATGGTCCGCTCGACGTTGGCCCGGATCCGGGCGCCCACCCGCGCCACCGAGGTGACGTCGGCGGCGTCGGCCGAGGAGCGCGGGGCGGCGGCGGGCGGCGCCGGCCGCGCTGGATTCTGATCCACGTCTCGGTCTCCCTCGGGTTGCGTCATCCTGCGTCGTCACGGTGTGGCGGCGTGATGCAGGTAACCGTACGTCGCGAGGTGAACTCCACTCTAGGAACCTCCCCGCGCACCACCCGGGGACCTCTGCGGCGCGGGTACCGGCCGACTTCCCCCACATTTCCCTCCACCACGCCCCACCACCCTCCCCACCACCGTCCCCACCGGGCTCCCCACCGCGCCCCCGGTCGGCCGTCGGCCGAGCACCGTCCCGCTCCACCGGCCCCCGGGTGCAGCGGAATCGTCCCGTCCCACGCCGCTGACCTGGGGTTTTCCCGCGTGTTCGCCCCGGTTCGCCGTACCCCGCCTCGGCTGAGGGTCCGTGACCGGTGCGGGGTCGGAGCGGGGTCAGGGGCGAGGGCGCCGCCGCTCCGAGGCTCGCCCAGGCGGCTCGACGCGCCACCGTGGTGGTTGACGGTGGGGGAAAGTGGAGTACTGTGGGGGAAAGTGGAGGATGAAGGAGTGGAGGGGATGTCCCGATGCTCTTCATGGGCACGTACACCCCGAAGCTCGACGACAAAGGTCGGGTCTTCCTCCCCGCGAAGTTCAGGGATCGACTGGCGGAGGGCCTCGTGGTGACGCAGGGACAGGAGAACTGCCTCGTGGTCTGGCCTGCCGACGTCTTCGCCGACGAGGCCGAGCGGGCCGCGTCGCGTCCGATGACCAGTCGCTCGGCCCGTCGCTACGCACGTGTTCTGTTTGCCGGTGGTGACGAGGGCAAGCCCGACAAGCAGGGCCGGATCGGGATCCCGACCCACCTGCGCGAGTACGCGTCGCTGGACAAGGACGTCGTGATCATCGGCGTCCGCGACCGCCTGGAGATCTGGAACCCGCAGCGCTGGCGCGAGTTCCAGGCCGAGGCACTGGCCGACTTCGCCGACCTGGACGAGGACGACGAGGACTGAGCCCACCCGCGCCACTCGGGGCGCCGACACAACACAACAGCGGATCCGTAGGACCAGGTCTCAGCCCGCTCCCGGGCGCTGCGACCCACCTGGAGCACCTTCCCCGGCCCCAGGCGGACGCGAACCATCTCCTGGGGCACCTTCCCCGGCACCAGGCGGTGGCGCCGCCGGAGCGGGCGGGGACCTGGCTCTACGGATCCGAGGCGTGGGGTGGCTGCGGCCGCGACCACCGCCGACAGCCACCGAACCACCGCCCGGTCGGCAGCCGGGCTCGAGCACCAAGGGTCGAATCCATGAGCCATCTGCGGATCTCCTCGCCGGACCTGTCCGGCGACCGGATCCCGGCCGCAGCGCGGGACCGGGAGCCCCGGGTCCGCGACCGCGCCCGCGAGGCGGTGGTCCTGATGGTCTTCTCCGCCGGCGTCTCGGTGGCCCTGACCCTGGTGGTCCTGCTCGGCTCCGGACTCGGGCGCTGAGCCGGATGAGCGCCGCCCGCCACGTCCCGGTCCTGCTCGACCGGGTCGTGGACCTCCTGGCCCCGCCCTCGAGCAGGACGGGTCGATCCTCGTCGACGCCACCCTCGGTCTCGGCGGGCACAGCGAGGCGGTGCTGCAGCGGTGCCAGCAGGCGCGGGTGGTCGGCATCGACCGCGACCCGGAGGCGCTCGCGCGCTCCCGGGAGCGCCTGGCACCCTTCGGAGACCGCTTCACCGGCGTCCACGCCGTGTACGACGAGATCCCGGACGCGTTGGTCGGCCTCGGCGTCCCCGAGGTCGACGGAGTCCTCTTCGACCTCGGTGTCTCCTCGATGCAGCTCGACCTCCCCGAGCGCGGGTTCGCCTACGCGGTGGACGCTCCGCTGGACATGCGGATGAACCCGACCGCCGGCCTCACCGCCGCCGACGTGCTCAACGACTACAGCGCCGCCGAGCTGACCCGGATCCTGCGCGACTACGGGGAGGAGCGGTTCGCCCGTCGGATCGCCGACGCGGTGGTCGCCGAGCGGGCACGCGAGCCGTTCACCGACTCCGCCCGACTGGTGGCACTGCTCTACGACGCGATCCCGGCGCCGGCGCGCCGTACCGGAGGGCACCCCGCCAAGCGCACCTTCCAGGCGCTGCGGATGGAGGTCAACGACGAGCTCCGGGTGCTCGAGCGGGCGCTTCCGGCCGCGCTGGGGGTGGTCTCCGTCGGCGGACGGGTGGTGGTCGAGTCCTACCACTCCCTGGAGGACCGGATGGTCAAGCGGGCCTTCACCCGGGTGACCCGGTCCGAGGTGCCCGAGGACCTCCCGTTCGTCCCCGAGGGCCAGGAGCCGCCCTTCCGGCTGCTCACCCGCGGCGCCGAGCAGGCGCCCGAGGAGGAACGCGTCGACAACCCGCGAGCCGCCTCGGTCCGGCTGCGGGCCGTCGAGCGCACCCGCCGCACGTCCACCGACCACACCCACCGGACCCGACGAGGAGCAACCCGATGAGCACCACCGCCGCCCAGCTCCGCAGCCGTCTGCCACGGGTGTCACCGCGCGCCGCCCAGGCCGCCGTGCAGCGGGCCCGTCTCACCGTCGTCCCCCGGGTCCGCAGCCGTGCGCCCCGGGTCCCGTTCGTCACCCTGATCAGCATGCTGCTGCTGGGCGGCGTGATCGGGCTGCTCCTCTTCAACACCTCGATGCAGCAGGCCTCGTTCCAGGCGACGGCCCTGGAGCGTCAGGCCAGCGACCTCGGAGCGCGGCAGGAGGCCCTCGAGCTCGACCTGCAGGGGCTGCGCGAGCCGGCCCGGATCGCGCAGGCCGCCCAGCGCCAGGGGATGGTGATCCCGGCGACCGCCGGCGTCCTCGACCTCGGCAGCGGCAAGGTCACCGGTGACGCTGCCGCCGCCGACGGCGAGCCGCTGCCGATCTCGCCGCCCGCGCCGACCCGACCCGAGGTGCTCGCCCCGGTCACGGTCCAGGAGTCCCCGAAGCAGGGGGAGCGGGGCGAGCGACGCCGTGACGGACGCGACGGCGAGCCTGCCGCCGGACGATGAGTCCGACCACCTAGGTTGGTCCGGTGACCCGCCTCAGCCGTCTCCGCCCGGGCCGGCCCGGCCGCGTGCCGGCCCGCCGCGGCTCGTCGCACCGCCGGATCGGCATCGGGTTCCTGGCGATCGCGTTCGTGCTGTCGATGTTCGCGGCCCGGCTGGTGCAGCTCCAGGGCATCGACCCCGGCTCGTACGCCGCACTGGCCGCGGCCGAGGGCACCGAGGACGTGGTGCTGCCCGCGGCACGGGGCGACATCACCGACCGCAACGGCGACCCCCTGGCCGCCTCGGTGGCGGGCACGATGATCGTCGCCGACCCGGCCCTGACCTCCGACGACGCGGCCGACCTGGCCGGCTTCCTGGCGCGCCGCCTCGACGTCGACTACCAGGAGACGCTGCAGCGGCTGCGGGCCGAGGACAGCCGCTTCCAGTACATCGCCCGCCAGGTCCCGACGTACCGTGCCGAGGACGTGGTCGCGGACGCCGAGGAGAAGGGCTTCAGCGGGCTGTTCACCGAGAACGACCCGCTGCGGACCTACCCCAACGGTGACCTCGCGGCCAACCTGGTCGGGTTCCTGGGCACCCCGGAGGACGACGGCAGCGCGGTGGCGCTGGCCGGCCTGGAGGACTCCTTCAACTCCTACCTCTCCGGCACCGACGGGGAGGCGCGCTACCAGATGGGCGCCGGCAACCAGATCCCGCTCGGCGACAACACGGTGACCCCCGCGCAGGACGGCAGCGACCTGCAGACCACGATCGACCAGGACCTGCAGTGGTACACCCAGCAGGTGCTCCAGCAGACCGTGGAGAGCGCGGGCGGCGAGTCCGGCATCGCCGTGGTGATGGACAGTCGCACCGGGCAGCTGCTCTCCCTGGCCGACTACCCGACGTACGACGCCGCCGACCCGCAGGAGTCCCCGGAGGACCTCTACAAGTCCAGTGCGCTCACCGACGTCTACGAGCCCGGGTCGGTGGAGAAGGCGCTGACCATGGCCGGCCTCCTCGACGCCGGGCTGGCCACGCCCCGCACCAGGTTGACCGTCCCTGGCGAGCTGAACCGGCAGGACCGGCCGATCGGCGACTACTGGGACCACGGCACGCTGCGCCTCACCCTGGCCGGTGTGCTGGCCAAGTCGTCCAACATCGGCACGGTGCTGGCCTCCGACGAGTTCGGTCGTGGCCAGCTACGCCGCTACCTGAGCAGCTTCGGCCTCGGCAAGCGCACCGACGTCGGCCTCGGCGGCGAGACGAAGGGCATCCTGAAGTCGGTGGCCGTCACCACCGACCAGGAGGAGGACCGGATCTCGTTCGGTCAGTCGCTCTCGGTCAACGCGGTGCAGATGACCGCCGCGATCAACGCGATCGCCAACGGCGGCGTGCGGATCGACCCCAGCCTGGTCCTCGGGTCGGCCCGGGCCGACGACGGCACCGAGGTCGGCACCGACCAGGTCACCGAGCACCGGGTGGTCTCCGAGCAGGCGGCCCACCAGACGATGCTGATGATGGAGCGGGTGATCGACCCCGACGCCGGCGTCGCCCCCGCCGCCGCGGTCCCCGGCTACCGGGTGGCCGGCAAGACCGGCACCGCCCAGCGGGTCGGGGAGGAGTGCGGCTGCTACGACGGCACCACGACCGTCTCCTTCGCCGGGTTCGCCCCGGCCGACGACCCCCGGTTCACCGTGTACGTGGTGGTGCACGCCCCGTCGAACGGCGGCGGCGGTGGCTCCGTGGCCGGACCGGCGTTCGCCAAGCTGATGAGCTATGCCCTCCGTCGCTACGGCGTGGCGCCGACCGACACCCAGCCCAGCCGACTTCCCGTGGAGTGGTGACCATCGACCCCGCCGTCCCCGACGGACCCACCGCACGCCCGCAACACGTGGAGCCGGTGCCGCTGGCCACCGTCGCCGGCTGGCTCGCCGACGGGCAGCTGCGCCCCGCCCCGGCGCCCCCGAGCCGACGATCACCGGCCCAGCGGTCACCGGCGTCTGCCTGGACTCCCGCCGGGTGCGTCCGGGCGACCTCTACGCCGCGCTGCCGGGCGCCAGCGTGCACGGCGCCCGGTTCGTGCCCCAGGCCGCGGCAGCCGGCGCCGCGGCGGTGCTCACCGACGCCGACGGCGCCGCCGCCGCCGAGGGCGCCGGGCTCCCGGCGCTCGTCGTACCGCACCCGCGGGGAGCGCTCGGCCGGGTCTCCGCCGGCGTGTACGGCGACCCCGCCGAGGCCCTGCGGACCGTGGGGGTCACCGGTACCCAGGGCAAGACCACGGTCACCCGACTGCTGGACAACGGTCTGGCCGCCGCGGGGGTCCGGGCGGCGGTGATCGGCACGGTCGGCACCCGGATCGCGGGCACCGAGGTCCGCACCGCGCTCACCACCCCCGAGGCCCCCGACCTGCACGGTCTCTTCGCGGCGATGCGGGAGCAGGCGGTGGACACCTGCGCGATGGAGGTCTCCAGCCACGCCCTGGTGCTGGGCCGCGTCGACGGGGTGGTCTTCGACGTCGCGGTCTTCTTGAACCTCGGCCGCGACCACCTCGACTTCCACGCCGACGTCGAGGACTACTACCGGGCCAAGGCATCACTGTTCACCCCCGCGCGGGCGCGCGCGGCGCTGATCGACATCGACGACGAGCACGGGCGGCGACTCGCCGCGGAGACGATCCTCCCGGTGCGCACGGTCTCGGCCCGGGGGAGCGCGGCGGACTGGACGGCGGCGGACGTCGCGCTCGGCCCGGACGGGTCGACCTTCACCGTGCACGGCCCGGACGGCCGCAGGTTCGCCGCCGGGGTGCCGCTCGCCGGGGACTTCAACGTCGCGAACGCGCTCGCCGCGATCGCCGCCGCCGGCGAGGTCGGCCTCGATGCCGCCGCCGTCGCGGCCGGCATCGCCTCCGGAGCCGGCGTGCCCGGCCGGCTGGAGCGGGTCCGCGCGGAGCCCGACCCCGGGTTCCCGGTGCTGGTCGACTACGCCCACAAGCCCGACGCGGTCGAAGCGGTGCTGAGCACGCTCCGGCCGGTGACCGCCGGGCGCCTGATCATCGTGCTCGGCGCCGGCGGGGACCGGGACACCGGGAAGCGTCCACTGATGGGCGAGCTCGCCGCGCGCGGTGCCGACCTGGTGGTGGTCACCGACGACAACCCCCGCTCGGAGGACCCGGCCGCGATCCGGGCGGCGGTGCTGGCCGGGGCGACCGGTGCCGGGGCCGCCGCCGAGGTTCTCGAGGTGGAAGGTCGGCGGGACGCGATCGCCACCGCCCTGGACCGCGCCCGACCCGGTGACGTCGTGGTGGTGGCGGGCAAGGGCCACGAGACCGGGCAGGAGATCGCCGGCGTGGTGCACCCCTTCGACGACCGCCTCGTGGTCGCCGAGCTGCTCGCGGAGCGGCCCGGACGTCCGGACGGCGGCCGATGATCCCGATGACCCTGGCCGAGATCGCCGACGCGGTCGGCGGGACGTTGGCCACCCCGGAGCACGCCGACGTACTGGTCACCGGCGAGGCCTACCTGGACAGCCGCGCGCCGGTGCCGGCGGGGCTCTTCGTGGCCGTCGCCGGCGAGCACGTCGACGGCCACGACTACGCCGCCGCCGCGCACGCCGTGCTCGGATCGCGTCCCACCGACGCCCCCACCGTCGTCGTCTCCGACCCGGTGGCCGCGCTCGGCCGGCTGGCGCGTCACGTGCTGGACCGGCTGGACGCCGTCGTGATCGCGCTGACCGGCTCGCAGGGCAAGACCGGGACCAAGGACTACCTGGCCGGGGTGCTGGCCGCCGTGGCCGGCGCGGAGGCCGTGGTGGCCACCGCCGGCAACCACAACAACGAGCTCGGCGTGCCGCTCACCGTGCTGCGCGCCACCGCCGCCACCCGCTACCTGGTGGTGGAGATGGGGGCCCGGGGCGTCGGCCACATCGCCTACCTCTGCCGCATCGCGCCACCCAGGGTCGCTGCCGTGCTCAACGTCGGGACGGCCCACATCGGGGAGTTCGGCAGCCGGGAGGCGATCGCGCTCGCCAAGGGGGAGATCGTCGAGGCGCTGCCGGCCGACGGCGTCGCGGTGCTCAACGCCGACGACGACCTCACCGCCGCGATGGCGACCCGTACGCCGGCACGGGTGGTCACCTTCGGCAGCCGGGCCGGGGCGGACCTGCTCTGGAGCGGGGTCCGGACCGACCCGCTCGGGCGTCCCACGTTCCAGCTCTCCGGCCCGGGGGTGAGCAGTTCACCGTCGAGCTGCACCAGCCCGGTGGGCACCAGGTCGCCAACGCGGCCGCCGCGGCGGCGCTCGCGGCCGGCGCCGGACTCGGCCTGGACGCGGTCGCGCCGGCGTTGACGCAGGTCACGGCCTCGTCGCGGTGGCGGATGGAGCTGTCCGAGCGTGCCGACGGGCTGGTCGTGGTGAACGACGCCTACAACGCCAACCCCGAGTCGATGCGGGCGGCGCTGGAGGCGCTCGCCTCGATCGGCGCCGGCAGCGGTCGTCGTACCGTCGCTGTGCTGGGGGAGATGAAGGAGCTCGGTGACGCCCACGAGGACGGCCATCGCTCGGTGGGCCGGGCGGCGGCCGAGCTGGGCATCGACGTGCTCGTCGTGGTCGGCCCGGGGGCGGCCGCGATCGCGGACGGCGCCGGCCCACCCGACGGGGTGAGTGAGGTGGTCCTCACGGAGGGGCATGGCGAAA
This sequence comes from Nocardioides sambongensis, assembly GCF_006494815.1. NCBI lineage: Bacteria > Bacillati > Actinomycetota > Actinomycetes > Propionibacteriales > Nocardioidaceae > Nocardioides > Nocardioides sambongensis. The sequence goes on along the minus strand of NZ_CP041091.1, from coordinate 1,856,791 downwards.
CCATCGCGTGGTTGCGGCAGAATGCCGGAGCGGAGGACGTCGTCCTCGTGAAGGCGTCACGTGGCGCCGCGTTGGAACGGGTCGCCGAAGCGGTGGCCCACGGAACCCAGGAGGAGAAGACGACGTGAGAGCGATCCTGCTCGCGGGGGGCATCGCTCTGCTGATCTCCCTGCTCGGCACCCGGACCGCGATCACCGCCTTCACCCGGTGGGGCTATGGCCAGGAGATCCGCGAGGACGGCCCGACCAGCCACCACACCAAGCGCGGCACGCCCACCATGGGCGGCGTGGTGATCATCCTCGCCGCCGTGATCGGCTACTTCGCGGCGAAGCTGATCACCCTGAGCACCCCGAGCGCCTCGGCGCTGCTGCTGCTCTTCCTCTTCGTGGGGATGGGCGTGGTCGGCTTCCTCGACGACTTCATCAAGATCTACAAGCAGCGCAACCTCGGCCTGCGCAGCAAGGCCAAGATGATCGGCCAGACGCTGATCGCGGTGGTCTTCGGACTCCTCGCGCTCTCACCGTGGCTGGAGGACGAGAACGGCCGCACCCCCGCGTCCCACAAGCTCTCGTTCCTGCGCGAGCTGGACTGGCTGGTGCTGCCGACCATCCTGGCGCTGCTGCTGATCTGGGTCTTCGTCACCGGGTTCAGCAACGCGGTCAACCTGACCGACGGGCTCGACGGGCTGGCCGCCGGTGCCTCGGTGATGGTGTTCGGCGCCTACACGCTGGTCAACATCTGGCAGAACAACCAGTTCTGCCAGGGGGAGCCGAGCTCGACCTGCTACAACGTGCGAGATCCGCTCGACCTCGCCATCATCGCCTCCGCGATCACCGGCGCCTGCTTCGGCTTCCTGTGGTGGAACGCGGCGCCGGCGGCGATCTTCATGGGCGACACCGGGTCGTTGGCCCTGGGCAGCGCGCTGGCCGGCTTCGCGATCCTGACCCGCACCGAGCTGCTGCTGATCATCCTCGGCGGGCTCTTCGTCCTGGAGACCCTCTCGGTGATGCTGCAGGTCGGCTTCTTCAAGATCACCAAGGGCAAGCGGATCTTCCGGATGGCACCGATCCACCACCACTTCGAGATGCTCGGCTGGGAACAGGTGACGGTCGTGATCCGGTTCTGGATCATCACCGGGCTGTGCGTGGCGACCGGTCTGGGCATCTTCTACGCCGAGTGGGTCTCCCGGCTGTGAGCGACGCCGTACCTCCCCGTCCGGACCCCACCGCCCTCGGCCGGCACGACTCCTGGGCCGGCGTGCGCGCGGTCGTCGCCGGCTTCGGCACGAGTGGTGCCGCGGCCGTCGACAACCTGCTCCACCTCGGCGCCGAGGTGACCGCCCTCGCCGAGGGCGCGGCGCCGTCCATCCTGGAGCGGGCCGAGCTGCTCGAGGTGCTCGGAGCGCGGATCGAGCTGCACACCGGCGCCACGTCCGCCCTGCCCGACGACACCGACCTGCTGGTCGTCTCGCCCGGCTTCCCGCCGGACGCCCCGCTGCTGGTCCAGGCCCGCGCGCGTGCGGTGCCGGTCTGGGGCGAGGTCGAGCTGGCCTGGCGGCTGCGCGACCCGGACCACCCCGCGCCCTGGCTCTGCGTCACCGGCACCAACGGCAAGACGACCACCGTGCAGATGCTCGACAGCATCCTGCGCGCCGCCGGGCTGCGCAGCGTCGCCGCCGGGAACGTCGGGCTGCCGCTGACCGAGGCGGTGATGGACCCCGAGCCCTACGACGTGATCGCGGTGGAGCTGTCCAGCTTCCAGCTGCACTACACCGACTCGATGTCCGCCGAGTCCGCGGTCGTCCTGAACGTCGCCGAGGACCATCTCGACTGGTACGACGAGGCGGCCGGCCGCGGCGGGATGGACGCCTACGCCGCGGACAAGGGCCGGATCTACGAGCGCGTCTCCCGCGCCTGCGTCTACAACGTGGCCGATCCGACCACCGAGCACCTGGTCCGCGAGGCCGACGTGATCGAGGGCGCGCGGGCCATCGGGTTCACCCTCGGCACGCCGGGCGTCGGGATGCTCGGCGTGGTCGACGACATCCTCGCCGATCGCGCCTTCGTGGAGCAGCGCCGGGACAGTGCCGCCGAGCTGTGCACGATCGAGGACCTGGCCTCGCCGGCACCGCACTTCGTGGCGAACGCCCTGGCCGCCGCCGCCCTGGCCCGCGCGCACGGGATCAGCGCCCGTGCCGTGCGCGACGGGCTGCGCTCGTTCCGGCCGGACGGTCACCGGATCGCCACCGTGGCGGTCCACGACGAGGTCACCTGGGTGGACGACTCCAAGGCCACCAACCCGCACGCCGCCGCCTCCTCGCTCTCCGCCTTCGAGCCCGTGGTGTGGGTGGCCGGCGGACTGGCCAAGGGAGCACGCTTCGAGGACCTGGTCCGCAGCTGGGGTGGACGCCTGCGCGGAGCGGTGCTGATCGGCCGCGACCGCGATGTGATCGCCGACGCGCTTTCGCGACACGCTCCGGATGTGCCGGTGATCCTCGTCGACTCCGGTGAGACTGACGGTGTAGATGGTGCTGACCGGACGGACCCCGAGGACCTGATGGACCGCGTCGTCGCCGCGGCGGCCGAGCTGGCGCGGGCGGGCGACACGGTGCTGCTGGCCCCCGGGTGTGCCTCGATGGACCAGTTCGCCAACTACGGGGCACGTGGTGACGCCTTCGCGGCAGCGGTGCGGGCCCGGATCGCCGGCCAGGAGGCCTGACCGGCCCCACGAGGGACCGAAGCCGTCAGGAGGGTTCGCCATCACCACCGCGCATCCCGACGCCGCGACACGGGCGAGCGCCACGCAGCCCGGCCCAGTCCCCTCCGGCACGCCATCGGGCGGCTCGGCCCGATCCACCCGGATCTCCTGGGGCGCCAGCGTCCGCGACGCACTGGACCGCCCGCTGACCACCTACTACCTGCTGGTCGGCGCGGTCGCACTGCTGCTCACCATCGGCCTGGTGATGGTGCTGAGCGCCTCCAGCGTCTACGCCTACGAGCGGCTCGGTGACTCCTACGCGATCATCCGACGGCAGATGATCTGGGTGGTGCTGGGCGTCCCGGCCGCCTGGCTCGCCTCCCGGGTCTCGCCACGCTTCATCCGCAGCCTGGCCTACCCGGCGTTCTCGATCTCGCTGCTGCTGCTCGGGGCGACCGCGATCTTCGGAGTCGAGCGCAACGGCAACACGAACTGGCTGGCGCTCGGCCCGATCCAGATCCAGCCCTCGGAGATCGCCAAGCTCTCGCTGATCATCTGGGCGGCGCACATCTACGCCAACAAGGAGCGCAGGCTCGACCGGCTGCACGAGCTGCTGGTACCGGTGGTGCCGGGGATGGTGATGGCGACCGCGCTGGTGGTGGTCGGACGTGACCTCGGCACCGCCCTGGTCTTCTTCGCGATCCTGATCGGCATGCTCTGGGTGGTGGGCGCCCCGGGACGCCTCTTCTTCATCGCCCTGATGGTGGTGGGGTCGATCGCCCTGGCGCTGGCCGCCACCGACACCGAGCGACTGACCCGCATCGCGAACTTCGCCGATCCGTTCAAGGACTACCACGGTGCCGGCTGGCAGCCGGCCCACGGTCTCTACGCGATGGCCAGCGGCGGCATCGCCGGTGAGGGCATCGGCGCGAGCCAGCAGAAGTGGGGACAGCTCCCCGAGGCGCACACCGACTTCATCTTCGCCGTGCTCGGCGAGGAGCTCGGCCTGATCGGCACGCTGCTGGTGATCAGCCTGTTCCTGGTGATCGCCTACGCGATCATCCGGGTCGCCCGCCAGACCACCGACCCGTTCATCCGCTACGCCAGCTTCGGCGTGGCCGTGTGGCTGCTCGGCCAGATGATCATCAACGTCGGTATGGTGCTCGCGCTGCTGCCGGTGATCGGCATCCCGCTCCCGCTCGTCTCCTACGGCGGATCCAGCCTGGTGCCGGCGCTGGCGGCGCTCGGCATGGTGATCGGGTTCGCCCGGCGGGAGCCGGCGGCGGCCCGCGCCCTCGCGCAGCGCAGGCGTGCCCGCTCCGCCGGGTTGTCGGCCCGCCGGTAGCGTCGTCCCCACCACCGACCACCGGTGGCCGTTCCGACGACGAGGTGCCGTCGGTCAGCAGCGAGCAGGAGGCAGGAAGCGTTGTCGATGAAGGTGTTGTTGGCAGGTGGCGGGACCGCCGGGCACACGTCGCCCTTGCTGGCGACCGCCGATGCGCTGCGGCGCCACGACCCCGACGTCGCCATCACCTGCCTCGGCACGCCCCGCGGCCTGGAGAACCGGGTCGTCCCCGAAGCGGGCTATCCGCTCGAGCTGATCCCACCGGTGCCCCTGCCGCGCAAGCCGGGCAAGGACCTGGCCCTGGTGCCGGCGCGGCTGCGCGGTGCGGTCAAGGCGGCCGGAGAGGTGATCGACCGGCTCCGGCCCGACGTGGTGGTCGGCTACGGCGGCTACGTCTCGATGCCGGTCTACCTGGCGGCCCGTCGCCGCAAGCTGCCGCTGGTGGTGCACGAGCAGAACGCCCTCCCGGGCATCGCCAACAAGGTCGGCGCACGGTTCGCCACCCGGGTCGCGGTCAGCTTCCCCGACACGCCCCTGCGCAAGGCCGAGTACGTCGGCCTCCCGCTGCGCCCGATGATCGCCGGTCTCGACCGCGTAGCCCTGCGGGGCGAGGCGCGAGAGTTCTTCGGCCTCGACCCCGCCCTGCCCACGCTGGTGGTGACCGGCGGCTCCCAGGGAGCCCGCCGGCTGAACCGGTCGGTCACCGGTGCCGCCGCCGCGCTCGGGGCACGGGGGATCCAGGTGCTGCACGTGGTCGGTCCCAAGGGCCGCGACGACGCCAGCTGGAACGACCCGGTGGAGACCGGGCGGCCCTACGTCGTGCTGCCCTTCGTGGACCGGATGGACTACGCGCTGGCCGCCGCCGACCTGATGATCTGCCGCTCCGGGGCCAACAGCGTGGTGGAGGCCGCCGCGAGCGGCGTGCCGAGCATCTTCGTGCCGCTCCCGATCGGAAACGGTGAGCAGGCGCTCAACGCGCGCCCCGTGGTCGACGCCGGGGGAGCCCTGCTGGTGCCGGACGGGGACCTGACCGCCGACTACGTCGCCGACACCGTGCCGGACCTGATCGGGGACCCGGAGCGGTTGGCCGCGATGGGCGCTGCCGCCGCGCGGCTGATCCCCAAGGACGCCGACGACAAGCTCGCCGCGCTGATCCGCGAGGTCGCCGGAGGGGCCCGATGAGGCTGCCCGTCCCGGACGCGATCGCCCGGGCCGAGGACCTGGGGAGGGTCCACTTCGTCGGCATCGGGGGCGCCGGTCTGTCCGGGATCGCCCGGATCATGGCCCGCCGCGGGGTCCCGGTCACCGGCAGCGACGACAACGACACCGCGTTCCTCCGCCCGCTGCGCGAGCTCGGCGTGGACATCCACCTCGGGTACGACGCCGCCCACGTGGGCCCGGCCGACACCCTGGTGGTCACCACCGCCGCGCGCGAGGACAACCCGGAGGTGGTCGCCGCGCGCGAGGCCGGTCTCCGGCTGCTGCCGCGCTCGGCCGGACTGGCCTCGGTGATGCACGACCAGCGGGTGCTCGCCGTGGCCGGCACCCACGGCAAGACCACCACCACCTCGCTGCTCGCCGTGGCGCTGATCCACGCGGGGGCCGACCCCTCCTACGCGGTGGGTGGCGTCCTGAACGCGACCGGTCGCAACGCCGACCTGGGCTCCGGGGCCCACTTCGTGGCCGAGGCGGACGAGAGCGACGGCGCGTTCCTGGTCTACGACACCCACGCCGCGATCGTGCTCAACGTGGACGCGGACCACCTCGACGTCTGGGGCACCCCCGAGGCCTACGCCGCGGCGTTCGACGAGTTCGCGAACGGCATCGACCCCGACGGGTTCCTGGTCTGCGCGGTCGACGACGAGGGCAGCGCACGTCTGGCCGCCGCACAGCGGGCGTCCGGCCGACGGGTGCTCACCGTCGCCGTGGACGCCCCGGCCGACCTGCGGGCGGTCGACCTCCGCGTCGCCGGCGGCGGCACCACGTTCGCCGTGGTCCGGGTCGACGACGGCGGGGTCGAGCGGCTCGGCGAGGTCGCGCTGCGGATCCCCGGCCGCCACTACGTCGTCGACGCGCTGGCGGCGCTGGCGATGGGACTCGAGCTCGGGCTCCCGTTCGAGGCGCTGGCCCAGGGCCTGGGGACCTTCGTCGGCACCGGCCGCCGGATGGAGCTGGTCGGCACCGCCGGCCAGGGGTCCGACGCGGTCCGGGTCTACGACAGCTACGCCCACCACCCCAGCGAGATCGCCGGCGACCTGGAGGCCGCTCGTTCGCTGGTCGCGGACGGCGGCCGGGTGGTCGCCTGCTTCCAGCCGCACCTGGTCTCCCGGACCCGCCTCTTCGGCGCCCAGATGGGGCACGAGCTCGGCGCCGCCGACGAGGTGGTGGTGCTCGACGTCTACGTGGCCCGCGAGGACCCGGACCCGTCGGTGACCGGCGCGATGGTCGCCGCCGCGGTCCCGCTGCCCGCCGAGCGGGTGGCGTTCGTGGCCGACCGGGCCGGCGTCGTACCGGAGGTGGTGGGGCGTGCGCGCCCGGGTGACGTGGTGATCACACTCGGCGCGGGGGACGTGACGGCAGTGGCGCCGCAGGTGCTCGCCGCGCTGCAGGAGCGTGCCGATGGCTGACGGTCGGTCGCGGACCGACGGGCTGCAGAAGGCCCGTCGTCGTTTCGCCCGCCGTCAGTGGGCCCGGCGCTGGTTGACCTGGCGCTACGTGCTGGTCGCGGCGCTGCTGGTGGGCCTGCTCGGTCTCGGCGTCTACGGGGTGTACTTCTCTCCCTGGCTGCGGGCCGAGGAGGTCAGCGTGACCGGCACGGACATGCTCACCACCGACGAGGTTCTCGCCGCCGCCGACGTCGAGACGGGGGAGCCCTCGCCTCGGTCGACCTCCAGGGGATCGAGCGCAGGATCGCCGGCAACCTCACCACGGTGGAGAGTGTGGACGTCGCCAGGGTCTGGCCGCACGAGGTGTCGATCCTGATCCAGGAGCGCACGCCCGTCGCGGTCTTCGACGCCGGCACCGGCCTGCAGTACGTCGACGCGACCGGCGCACGGTTCGGCAGCCTGAAGCGGCTGCCGGAGGACCTGCCACTGATCGTCGGCACCGCCGACGTCGACAACCTGGCACTGAACGAGGCGGCGGCGGTGGTCGCTGCGCTGTCGCCGCAGGTGGCCGGGATGGTGGACCGGATCGAGGTGGCCACCGTCGACCAGATCGAGCTCCGGCTGCGCGACGGGCGCGTCGTGCGCTGGGGGAGCGCGGAGCGTTCCGAGGACAAGGCCGAGGTGCTGCTGGCCCTGATGGACCAGGACGCCGAGGTGTACGACGTCTCGGTGCCCGGCCGGCCGACGACCCGCTGACGGATCCGCGGGCCCGGCTCGGAAATCGGATCCGCCGCGCGACATCGCGGCGTGTCTGCGGTGATTCGCCGATCCGGCTCCCTACTGTCGTCAGCACGTCGAGGTTGACATAACTATAACCCTCAGGCTGAGGGTCAGGGTTGAGGCCTGACGAGATCACCGCCGCCGGTGCACCTGCACCCCCGGCCCCAACCGCTCAACCACCCACACGCATCGCAAGACTCGAGAGGTGAAGCCGCCGTGGCAGCTGCACAGAACTATCTGGCCATCATCAAGGTGGTGGGGATCGGTGGCGGCGGCGTCAACGCCGTCAACCGGATGATCGAGGTCGGCCTCAAGGGGGTCGAGTTCATCGCGATCAACACCGACGCCCAGGCGCTCCTGATGAGCGACGCCGACGTCAAGCTCGACATCGGCCGCGAGCTGACCCGCGGCCTCGGTGCCGGCGCCAACCCGGACGTGGGGGCCCGGGCGGCCGAGGACCACGCCGAGGAGATCGAGGAGGTGCTCAAGGGCGCCGACATGGTCTTCGTCACCGCCGGCGAGGGCGGCGGCACCGGCACCGGCGGCGCGCCCGTCGTCGCCCGGATCGCACGCTCCCTCGGCGCGCTGACCATCGGTGTGGTCACCCGCCCGTTCCAGTTCGAGGGCGCCCGCCGCAAGAAGTCGGCCGACGAGGGCATCGAGCGGCTCCGCGAGGAGGTCGACACCCTCATCGTGATCCCGAACGACCGGCTGCTGCAGATCTCCGACCGCAACGTCTCGGTGATGGACGCGTTCCGCCAGGCCGACCAGGTGCTGCTGCAGGGCGTCTCCGGGATCACCGACCTGATCACCACACCCGGCCTGATCAACGTCGACTTCGCCGACGTCAAGGCCGTGATGAGCAACGCCGGTTCGGCGCTGATGGGCATCGGGTCGGCGCGCGGTGAGGACCGGGCGGTCGCCGCGGCCGAGATGGCGGTGAGCAGTCCGCTGCTCGAGGCCTCCATCGACGGTGCGCACGGGGTGCTGCTGTCCATCGCCGGTGGGTCGGACCTCGGCATCTTCGAGATCAACGAGGCCGCGGCCATGGTGGCCGACGCGGTGCACGAAGAGGCCAACATCATCTTCGGCACGATCATCGACGACGCGCTCGGCGACGAGGTGCGGATCACCGTCATCGCCGCGGGCTTCGACGGTGGCGCGCCGAAGCGGCGGGAGGAGAGCTCGCTGCGACGCGACGCCGCGCGGAACTCCGCCCCTCCGAGGACAACCGGAGCACCGCCGGAGCCGTCGCGACCCGTCGTGACGAGGCGCCGCGCCGCACCGAGCAGCCGGCGCCCACCGGTGGCGGTGCCGAGCGGACCGAGCGCGCCCCCGAGCGCACCGCGGAGCGCACCGCCGAGCGGACGGAGCGGACGGAGCGGCCCACCGTGGCGACCCGTCCGACGCCCACCCCGATGCAGTTCGACGACGACGACCTCGACGTCCCGGACTTCCTGAAGTAGACGGCACCGACCCCGCGACGTGTTCGTCTTCCGTGACCACCTCGATCTCGACCCGGGAGCCTCCCGGGTCGAGATCGGCTTCACCGACGCCAGCCTCGACCTGCAGGGCGGCGACGACAGGCCGGCCTTCGCCGGCGACCTGGCGCGGGTGGTCGAGGAGGCCGGAGTGCCGTTCGCCCGGCTCAGCCAGGTGCACGGGGCGGAGGTGGTCGAGGTCGTCGACGAGCCGCCCCGCGGCCCGGCGGAGGTGCCCTCGGCCGACGGCCTGGTCACCGTCCGGCCGCGGACCGGCCTGATGATCCGCACGGCCGACTGCGTGCCGGTGCTGCTGGCCGACGCGGTGAGCGGGGTCATCGGCGCCGCACACGCCGGCCGGGCCGGGACCGCGCTCGGCGTCGTACCACGGACGGCGGCGCGGATGCGGGAGCTGGGAGCGCAGAGGCTGCACGCGTGGATCGGGCCGCACGTGTGCGGCCGGTGCTACGAGGTGCCGGCGCAGATGCGTGCGGAGGTCGCGGCCGTCGTGCCGCAGACGTTCAGCGAGACCCACGCCGGGACGCCCGCGCTCGATCTCGGCGCCGGGGTCCGCGCCCAGCTCGAGGCGGAGCAGGTGAGCGTGGTCGAGGTGCCCGGTTGCACCCTGGAGGACGGGGCGCTGCACTCCTACCGCCGCGACGGCGCCGCGGCCGGGCGGTTGGCGGGGCTGGTGTGGAGACGATGACCGCGAACGACGTACGGCGCTCCGAGCTCGCCGACAACCTGGCTGCTGTGCGCGAGCGGATCGACGCGGCGACCCGTGCGGCCGGCCGCACCGACGAGGTCGCGCTGACCGTGGTCACCAAGTTCTTCCCCGCCGACGACGTGGCGGCCCTCGCCTCGCTCGGTGTGGTCGACGTCGGGGAGAACCGCCACCAGGAGGCCGAGGGCAAGCACGCCGCGTGCCTGGAGGCGGGGGTCGGCGGGCTGCGCTGGCACTTCATCGGCGGGCTGCAGAGCAACAAGGCGGCCGCGGTGGCGCGCTGGGCGGACGTGGTGGAGTCGATCGACCGTCCCAAGCTGGTCGGCGCGCTGGACCGTGGCGCCGCCGAGCGCGACGCGCCCCTCGACGTCCTCCTCCAGGTCAGCCTCGATCCACCGGGACGCGATCAGCGCGCCGGCGTGGAGGCCGCCGACCTGGCCGGGCTCGCCGCGCGGGTCGAGGCCGCCGAGCACCTGCGACTGCGCGGCCTGATGGCGGTCGCGCCGCTCGGGGAGGAGCCCGAGCCGGCCTTCGGGCGGCTCGCCACGATCCGCTCCGAATTCCTCGCCGACCACCCCGGTGCCGACCTCCTGTCGGCCGGCATGAGCGGCGATCTCGAGGCGGCCATCGCCCACGGCGCGACACACGTGCGCGTCGGAACCGCGGTCCTCGGTTCGAGGCCGGGAGTCCAGTAGTGTCCAGATCACGATCAACGGCCCGTGCGGCCCAGATGCGGAGGCAAGTCCCATGAGCGGTGCGATGCGCAGGATCGGTGAATACCTCGGCCTGCTCGAGGACACCAGCTACGACGAGTACGACGACACCGCCGCGGAGGAGCCTGCCGGTCAGCGCCAGGCCCGCCCGGTCCGTGACGCCTCCGTCGCCGATCTCAACGAACGCCGCCGCACCGTGGCCGCCGCGACGGCTCCTGCGTCGTCGGCGTCGGTCGTCGCCGAGCTCTCCCGGATCACCACGCTCCACCCGCGCACGTACAACGAGGCGCGGACCGTGGGGGAGCAGTATCGCGACGGCACGCCGGTGATCATGAACCTCTCCGAGATGGACGACGCCGACGCGAAGCGGCTCGTCGACTTCGCGGCGGGCCTGATCTTCGCCACCCGCGGCAGCATCGAGCGGGTCACCAACAAGGTGTTCCTGCTCTCTCCGCCGAACGTCACCGTCGCCGCGGAGGACAAGCAGCGGATCGCCGACGGCGGCTTCTTCAACCAGAGCTAGTCCGGCGCCCCGAAACCCCGGTGCGCCACGGGCCTGGGGTGCCCCGATAGGTTGTGGCCGTGACAACCGTCGGCTGGGTGATCGAAGGCATCCTCTTCGCCTTCATCGGCTTCCTGTGGGTCCGTTTCATCGCTGACTGGGTGCAGGTGTTCGCCCGGTCCTGGGAGCCCTCGGGCGTGATCCTGGTCTTCCTCGAGATCGCCTACACGGTCACCGATCCGCCGATCAGGCTCCTGCGCCGGATCATCAAGCCGATCCGGATCGGCAACTTCGCCCTCGACCTGAGCTTCATCCTGGTCATGATCGCGGCGTACGTGCTGCTCGCGGTCAACCGTTCGACGCTGCTGGTCTGACCGCCGGTCAGGCGTGACCGGACTCGCCCGGAACCCTCTGTGACGGTCGGCGACTCACGGTGCGTGTGTGGCAGGCGCTAAGGTTCGCAGAGACAGTTTGTCCCGGCTCCGAAAAGTAAGGTGAGGTCATGCCGCTGACGCCCGAGGACGTGAGCAACAAGCGCTTTACCCCGGTTCGGCTCCGCGAGGGCTACGACATGGGTGAGGTCGACCAGTTCTTGGACGAGGTCGAGGCTGAACTGGCCCGCCTCACCCAGGAGAACGACGACCTCCGAGCGAAGCTTGCTGCGGCCCAGTCCGGTTCGCCGGCTCAGTACGAGGCGCCCACCTTGGCGCCGGTGCCCGAGCCCGAACCCGAGCCTGAGCCCGAGCCCGTACCGACCCCCGCGCCCGCTCCGGTGGTGCAGGCCCCGGCACCCGTCGTGTCCGGTGGCGTCGAGACCATCCGCGTCGAGACGGTGCCCGAGGCATCGAACGCGGCTGCTCGACTGCTCGAGATCGCCACGCGCAACGCTGACGAGCTCGTGGAGGACGCGAAGAACGAGGCCGACAAGATCGTCGGCGAGGCCCGTACCAAGGCCGAGCGACTCGAGATGGAGTCGAAGGGTCGCGCCGACCGGCTCGAGTCCGACGCCCGTACGCGCGCCGAGATGCTCGACAGCGAGACGGCCGAGCGCCGTACCCAGCTGTTCGGGGAGCTCGAGAAGGAGCGGGACAAGCTCGGCGTGGAGGTCGAGAACCTCCGCTCGTTCGAGCGTGAGTACCGCTCGCGTCTCAAGAGCTACTTCAACCAGCAGCTCGAGGCGCTGAAGACGCCCGGCGACACGGTGGCACCGGCAGAGGATGCTCCGGCCCCGAAGCGTCTGCGTTCGATCCTCGGCGAGGAAGAGCGTCGCTGAGCTGATCGTCTCTCTCAGATCGGTCCACACCGGCCGGCCCGTCTCGGGCCGGCCGGTGTGCCGTCTTGGTGGTGCAAAACACACCGGCTAACCTCCGCACCAGCCGCCGTGATCCCCGGCGGGAGTGCTCGAGGAGACATGCGATGGCTCGTACACCCAAGAAGTCGTTGGCCGGTCAGGCCGCGTCTGCAGCACGACGGATCATCCGCACACGTCCCAAGGACGACGCCGAGCCCGCCGACGAGTCGGCTCCGGCGAAGAAGACTGCTTCGGCGAAGAAGACTGCTTCGGCCAAGAAGGCCGCGCCGGCCAAGAAGGCCGCGCCGGCCAAGAAGGCCGCGCCTGCCAAGAAGGCCGCGCCTGCCAAGAAGGCCGCGCCTGCCAAGAAGGCCGCGCCTGCCAAGAAGGCCGCGCCCGCGAAGAAGGCCGCGCCCGCGAAGAAGGCCGCGCCCGCGAAGAAGGCCGCGCCTGCGAAGAAGGCCGCGCCTGCCAAGAAGGCCGCGCCTGCCAAGAAGGCCGCGCCTGCCAAGAAGGCCGCGCCTGCCAAGAAGGCCGCGCCCGCGAAGAAGGCCGCGCCCGCGAAGAAGGCCGCGCCGGCCAAGAAGGCCGCGCCGGCCAAGAAGTCGACCAAGAAGGCCGCGCCGTCCGAGCTCGTCGTGCTCGCCGGCGAGGAGGCCTGGTCGAGCGACGAGCTCGCCGAGGTGCTCGCCGAGCTCAACGAGCAGCGCACCCACAGCCTCGAGCTGATCGAGGCCCAGGAGGAGGACCTCAACGGGCTGCTGCGCGATGCCGGCGACGGCGCCGGGCAGGACCAGGCGGACGTCGGCGCGACGAGCTTCGAGCGTGACCACGAGCTCACCGTGCTCAACCACGAGCGGGAGAAGCTGGCGCAGATCGACCGGGCCCTGGCGCGCATCGACGACGGCACCTACGGGGTGTGCGAGTCGTGCGGGGAGCCGATCGGGAAGATGCGGTTGATGGCGTTTCCCCGTGCCACACTGTGCATGACATGCAAGCAGCGCGAGGAACGTCGATAGGCGACCCGGACGGCGTTCCCGGCGCCGGAGGAACGCCCGAGAAGAACAGCCGGAGTCGGTGGCGGGCGTGGTGGATCTTCGCCGCGGTGGCGCTGACCTGCTTCGGGTTGGACCAGTACACCAAGCACCTGGCGGTCGAGCACCTCACCGGGCAGCCCGACAAGCAGCTGATCGGCGACGTCCTGCAGCTGCGACTGGCCTACAACCCGGGCGCGGCGTTCAGCCTGGGCACCGAGTTCACCGTCGCGATCACCTGCCTGGCCATCGTCGCCACCGTCGTGGTGCTGGTGCTCAGCCTGCGTCTGCGGCACTGGGCCTGGGCGGTCGCCCTGGGCTTCCTGCTGGCCGGCATCGACGGCAACCTCTTCGACCGGCTCTTCCGCGACCCGCAGGCCTTCCACGGCCACGTCGTCGACTTCCTGATGCTGCCGAACTGGCCGATCTTCAACGTGGCCGACATCTGCATCAACATCGGCGCCGTGCTGATCCTGATCCTGGTCTTCCGCGGCATCGGCCTCGACGGCACCCGGATCGACGCCGACCGGGATGACGCCGACCTGGACGACGCCGACCTGGATGACGCCGACCTGGACGACGCCGACCTGGATGACGCCGACCAGGTCGCCGATGACCGGGTTGACGCAGGTCGGGAAGACACGGACGGTGGCACCGGCGCGGACGCTGATGGCCCCCCGACCACCACCGCCGACGCGCCGGGCGAGAAGGAAGGGGACGAGTCGTGACGACCAGCGACCACCGCAGCCTGGCGGTTCCCGAGAGCCTCGACGGTGAGCGCCTCGACGTCGCCATGGCGCAGCTCTTCGGCGTCTCCCGGAGCCGGGCCGCCGATCTGATCGCCTCGGGCCTGGTCCGCCTCGACGGCGCCGGCGTCGCCAAGAGCGAGCGGGTGCTGGGCGGTGCGATCCTCGACGTCGAGCTCCCGCAGGAGACCGATCCGCTCGCGGTGGTGCCCGAGATCGTCGAGGGGATCGGGATCATCCACGACGACGAGTCGATCGTCGTCATCGACAAGCCGGTCGGCGTCGCGGTGCACCCGTCCCCGGGGTGGCGCGGACCGACGGTGGTCGGTCACCTCGCCGGCGCGGGCTTCCGGATCTCCACCTCCGGCGCCAAGGAGCGTGAGGGGATCGTCCAGCGCCTCGACGTCGGCACGTCCGGGGTGATGGTGGTCTGCAAGTCCGAGCACGCCTACTCGGTGCTGAAGAACGCGTTCCGCCGGCGCACCGTGGACAAGACCTACCACGCGCTGGTGCAGGGCCACCCCGACCCACTCGCCGGCACCGTGGATGCACCCATCGGTCGACACCCGGGCGCCGACTACAAGTTCGCCGTCCTCGACGGGGGCCGGCCGAGCGTGACCCACTACGAGACCCTCGAGGCGCACCGCTTCGCCAGCCTGCTCGAGGTCCACCTCGAGACCGGACGCACCCATCAGATCCGGGTGCACATGTCCGCCCTGAAGCACCCGTGCGCCGGCGACCTCACCTACGGCGCGGACCCGGTGCTCGCCCGTCGCCTGGACCTGACCCGGCAGTGGCTGCATGCGGTCCGCCTCGGCTTCGAGCACCCGGACACGGGCAAGTACGTCGAGTACGAGTCGGCGTACCCCGCCGACCTCCAGCACGCACTCGACGTGGTGCGCGAGATCCACTGATGGACCTGCGGTCCGACCTGCTCGTCCGCCCGGCGACGGAGGAGGACCTGCCCGGGCTGGCCGACCTGTTCTGGGCGGCCCGCGCCGCCGCCGCGCCCTGGATGCCGCCGTCGGTCCACGGGTTCGACGAGGTCCGCGCGCACTACCTCGACCTGCCGCAGCACGGCCGTGAGGCGTGGCTGGCCGAGGACGGGCGCGGAACGGTCGGCTTCGTCACCCTGAAGGACGACTGGCTCGAGGACCTCTACGTGCGCCCCGACGCGCAACGGGACGGGGTCGGTGCGACGTTGCTCGACCTGGTCAAGGCGGTGCGTCCGGCGGGGTTCGCGCTGTGGGTCTTCGAGTCGAACGGTCCGGCTCGTGCGTTCTACGCGCGCCACGGCCTCGTCGAGCGCGAGCACACCGACGGCAGCGACAACGACGAGCGCGCTCCCGACCTCCGGATGTCCTGGTCCGGCGGCGCTCGGCGGTTCGTGCGCCGGGCCTTCTCCTCGCCCGACTGACGCGGGGCGGGCACAAGGCTGAGAGGGTGCTCCCAGCGACTCCGACGGCGGTGGCTGGCGCAATCGGTCGGACCGGTCACGTAGGCTGATGGCCTTCCCCCGTTGAGCAGTCGGACCGGCCCCGTGCCGGTCCGAACGACTGCGGAACGCCCCCTTGCTGAGCCAGTTCCACCCCGTCACCAGCCTTTGAGGAGCCAGTACCAGCCGATGGCAGCAGTCGGATCGGGCGGAGCGGACTTCGCCCACCTCCACGTCCACACCGAGTACTCGATGCTCGACGGTGCCTCCCTGCTGGACGGTCTGTTCCAACGGGTCAACGAGCTGGGCATGTCGTCCATCGCGATGACCGACCACGGCAACCTGCACGGTGCCTACGACTTCTGGTCGAAGGCCCGCAAGCACGGTGTCCGGCCGATCATCGGCATCGAGGCCTACCTGACGCCGCAGACGCACCGCTCCGAGCGGCGGCGGGTTCGCTGGGGCAAGGGCGACGCGGCGGAGGAGGGCGGCAACGACGTCGCCGGTGGCGGGGCCTACACCCACATGACGATGTGGGCGCAGACCACCGAGGGGATGCACAACCTCTTCCGGCTGTCCTCGAAGTCCAGCCTCGAGGGCTACTACTACAAGCCGCGGGCCGACCGAGAGCTGCTCAACCAGTACGGCAAGGGCCTGATCGCCACCACCGGCTGCCCCTCCGGAGAGGTGCAGACCCGGCTCCGGCTGGGGCAGTACGACGAGGCGCGCCGCTCGGCCGCCGAGTTCCAGGACATCTTCGGCAAGGAGAACTTCTTCCTGGAGCTGATGGACCACGGGATCGACATCGAGAAGCGGGTCCGCGACGACCTGCTCCGCCTGGGCAAGGACCTGGACATCCCGCCGGTCGCCACCAACGACTCGCACTACAACAACCCCGGTGACGCCGAGGCCCACGACGCCCTGATCTGCGTCGCCTCCGGCAAGCGGCTCTCCGACCCCAACCGGCTGAAGTTCGACGGCGGCGGCTACTACATCAAGTCGGCGGCCGAGATGCGCGAGCTCTGGGCGGACCGGTTCGGCATGCCCGAGGCCTGCGACAACACGCTGGCCATCGCCGAGCGCTGCGACGTCGAGTTCACCGAGTCCACCGGCGGCTACATGGCGCGCGCCGACGTGCCGGCCAGCGAGACCGAGGAGTCCTGGTTCGTCAAGGAGGTCTGGCGCGGCATCGAGGCGCGCTACCCCGGTGACAAGCTGACCCCGGAGGTCAAGGCGCGCGTCGAGATGGAGCTCGACGTCGTCGCCACCAAGGGCTACTGCGGCTACTACCTGGTGGTCGCCGACTTCATCCAGTGGGCCAAGGACAACGGCATCCGCGTCGGACCGGGTCGTGGCTCGGGTGCCGGCTCGATCGCCGCCTACGCGCTGCGGATCACCGACCTGTGCCCTTTGGAGCACGGCCTGATCTTCGAGCGGTTCCTCAACCCCGAGCGCCCCTCGATGCCCGACTTCGACATCGACTTCGACGAGCGTCGGCGCTCCGAGGTGATCCAGTACGTCTCCCGCAAGTACGGCAACGAGCGGGTCGCCTACATCGCCACCTTCGGCCGGATCAAGGCCAAGCAGGCGATCAAGGACGCGGCGCGGGTGCTGGACCACGGGTTCGCGATCTCGGACAAGATCACCAAGGCGCTGCCGCCCGACATCATGGGCAAGGGCGTGCCCCTGAAGGACATCTTCGACGCCGACCACAAGCGCTACTCCGACGGCGGCGAGTTCCGGTCGCTCTACGAGTCCGACGCCGAGGTCCGCACGATCTACCAGACGGGCCTCGGCCTGGAGGGCCAGATCCGGCAGTGGGGCGTCCACGCCGCCGGCGTGATCATGTCCAGCGAGCCGCTGATCGACGTGGTGCCGATCATGAAGCGCGAGCAGGACGGCGCGATCATCACCCAGTTCGACTACCCGATGTGCGAGTCGCTCGGGCTGGTCAAGATGGACTTCCTGGGCCTGCGGAACCTGACCGTCCTCGACGACGCGCTGGCCAACATCAAGATGAACCGGGACGTCGAGGTGGTCCTCGAGGACCTGCCTTTCGACGACCCCGCCACCTACGAGCTGCTCTCCCGTGGTGACACCCTCGGCGTCTTCCAGCTCGACGGCGGCCCGATGCGCGCCCTGCTGCGCAGCATGCGCCCCGACAAGTTCGAGGACATCTCCGCGGTCGGCGCGCTCTACCGCCCCGGTCCGATGGGCGCGGACTCGCACAACAAGTACGCCCGCCGCAAGAACGGGCGCGAGCCGATCGACCCGATCCACCCCGAGCTCGCCGAGGCCCTCGAGCCGGTGCTGGGGGAGACCTACGGCCTGATCGTCTACCAGGAGCAGGTGATGGCGATCGCCCAGGTCCTGGCCGGCTTCACGCTCGGACAGGCGGACATGCTGCGCCGCGCCATGGGCAAGAAGAAGAAGGAGGAGCTGGACAAGCAGTACGCCGGCTTCCAGCAGGGCATGCTCGACCGCGGTTTCTCGCAGGCGGCGATCACCACGCTGTGGGAGATCCTGCTCCCGTTCTCCGACTACGCGTTCAACAAGGCCCACTCGGCGGCGTACGGGGTGGTGTCCTACTGGACCGCCTACCTGAAGGCGAACTACCCGACCGAGTACATGGCGGCGCTGCTCACCAGCACCAAGGACGACAAGGAGCGTCGCCCGGTCTACCTCAACGAGTGCCGTCGGATGGGCATCCAGGTGCTGCCTCCCGACGTGAACGAGTCGGCGCACAACTTCACCCCGGTCGGCAAGGACATCCGCTTCGGGCTGACCGCCGTGCGCAACGTCGGCGCCAACGTCGTCGACGGCATCGCGCAGGCGCGCCAGCACAAGGGCCGCTTCCTGGACTTCAACGACTTCCTCTCCAAGGTGCCCGCGCACGTGTGCAACAAGCGGGTGATGGACTCGCTGATCAAGGCCGGCGCCTTCGACGAGATGAAGCACCTGCGTCGCTCCCTGGTCGCGATCCACGAGACCGCCGTCGACCAGTACGTCGACATCAAGCGCAACGAGGCGATCGGTCAGGACTCCCTCTTCGCGGGGCTGGGCGACGATGACGACGACGGCGGGTTCGGGGTCAGCGTGGCGATCCCCGAGCTGGACGAGTGGGACAAGATGACGCTGCTCGGCCACGAGCGCGACATGCTCGGCCTCTACGTGTCCGACCACCCGCTGCTCGGTCTCGAGCACGTGCTCTCCACCGGCACCGACTGCACCATCGGTCAGCTGGTCACCGACGAGGAGCGGGCGCACGGGTCGACCGTCACCGTGTGCGGACTGGTGACCTCCGTGCAGCGCAAGATCACCAAGAACGGCGACCCGTGGGCGACGGTGACGCTGGAGGACCTCGAGGGTGCGGTGGACGTGCTGCTCTTCCCGAGCAGCTACCGCTTCGCGGCGCCGTACCTGACCGAGGACGCCATCATCCGGGTCCGCGGCCAGCTCGACACCGACCGCGACTCCGTGCAGATGCGCGGGCAGGAGGTGACGGTCCCGGACCTCGACATGGCCGGTGACGGGCCGGTGGTGATCAGCCTCCCCGCCACCCGGTGCACGGGTCCGGTGATCGCCCAGCTGCGCGACGTGCTGTCCACCCACCCCGGGTTGACCGAGGTGCGGCTGAGGCTGCTGACCAGGGAGAACACGCGTCTGATGAAGCTCGACGACCGACTCCGGGTGACCCCGAGCTCGTCACTCTTCGCCGACCTGAAGGCACTGCTGGGGCCGGGATGCCTGACGTGACCGACCCGGCTCGCACGGACGTGACGACGGAGCAGACCCCGCACGGAGGACGCCGCTGGGCGCTCGCCGCGGTGCTGACGATGCTCGCCTCGGCCGCGCTCGGCGCGCTCGGCGGCTGGGCCTGGTGGTCGTGGTGGTCGCCCGGCTTCGACGGCACCGTCTACGAGACGACCGAGGGCGCGCTGTGGCTGCCCGAGCCGTTCGACCCCGGCTTCGCCGACGCCTTCACCGGCACCGCGCAGTATGCGCTGCTCGGCGCCGGCTTCGGCCTCGTGCTGGGGCTGGTCGGCGCGCTGCTGCTCCGCCGTCGCCCGGTCACCGGGCTGGTGGTGGTGTTGGCCGGCAGCGCGGTGGCGGCCGCGGTGATGGCCGTGGCGGGCACCGCCCCGAGCCCGCCGGACCCGCAGACGCTCGCATCGGCCGACACCGTGGGCCGGTCCTTCCCGGCGCACCTCGAGGTGACCAGCTGGACGCCGTACCTGGTGTGGCCGGTGGGCGCGATGTTCGGCTACGGCACCTTCATGGTGACCACCGCCGGCGCGCTCCGCATCCGCGACCGGGAGGA
Organism: Nocardioides sambongensis; assembly: GCF_006494815.1. NCBI lineage: Bacteria > Bacillati > Actinomycetota > Actinomycetes > Propionibacteriales > Nocardioidaceae > Nocardioides > Nocardioides sambongensis. Next base: position 1,837,116 of record NZ_CP041091.1, on the reverse strand, counting down.
CGATCCGGACTGGCTGCAGGCCGGCGCCACCCGTGCCGAGCCCGAGGCGGACGTCACCCCTTCCGGATCGGACCTTCCGCCGCCCCGGTGAGCCGGACCAGGTCGGCGGCCGCCAGCTCGACCTCGAGCCCCCGTCGGCCCGCCGACACGAAGATGGTCGGGTGCTCACCGGCGGAGCTGTCCACCACGGTGGGCAGTCGGCGCTTCTGGCCCAACGGCGAGATGCCGCCGACCACGTAGCCGGTGGCGCGCTCGGCGGCGGCCGGGTCGGCCATCGCGGCCCTCCGGCCGCCGGCGACCTTCGCCAGCGCCTTCAGGTCGAGCTGCCCGGCGACCGGGACCACCGCCACGGTCAGCCCACCGTCGACGTCGGCCAGGAGCGTCTTGAACACCCGGTCGACCGGGAGCCCGAGCACCTCGGCGGCCTCCTCGCCGAACGAGGTGCGGCGCGGGTCGTGGTCATAGCTGTGCACGGTGAACGGCGCGCCGTCCCGGGTGAGTGCATCGATCGCCGGTGTCCCCCCGGCCGTCCTCCGCTTCGCCACCTCGGTGCCTCAGTTGGGGGACCAGCGGGTCCGGGCGACCTCGGTGGCCGGGAGCGAGGCGATCACGTTCATCGCCTCCAGCTCGGTCCGCAGCAGCTCGGTGACGTCGATCAGGCGCTCGTCGGCGCCCTCGGCCTCGAGCAGGCCTTGCCGCTCGGCCATCGGCAGCGGGGCGCACGCGGCGAGGGTCCAGCCGAGGTAGATCGGGTCGGTGGGGAGGGTCCCGGAGAAGGGGTCGCCGGCGATCTCGCTGAGCACCGCGCGGTAGGCGGTGAACGTGGCGCGGGCGCGCTCGGCGACCCCGTCGGTGACGTCGTCGACCGGCTCCGGCAGCACCTCCACCGTGCCCACCGCGTACTCGCCGCCGTGGCGCACCTCGTTGAGCCGGATCCGATCCCGCCCGACGGCGACCACGTCGAAGGTGCCGTCGTCGTTGCGCTCCACCTCGGTCAGCTGCATCAGCACCCCCACGCGGAAGAGCGACTGCGCGCCGTGGTCGCCGACCTCGTAGCCCTCGCGGATGGCGACCGTGCCGAAGACCCGTTGAGCGGGGTCGTCGATCTGCAGCAGGTCGCGGACGAGCGCCCGGTACCGGTCCTCGAACACGTGCAGCGGCACCGTCACTCCGGGGAACACCACCGTGTTGAGTGGGAACAGCGGCAGCTCGTCGGTCACACGACGACCCTACGGCGGTCCGCCCTGCGTCGCCGACACAGGGCGGTGGCCCGGCGCGCCGTAGAATCGGCGCCATGACGACCCCAGGATCGACCCGGCGGATGCGACGCATCGACCTGCGGGGATCCGGGCACCACGTCGACTACCGCGCCGCGGTCCCGAGGGCCGACTTCGACGTCGAGGCGGCGGTGCCCGCGGTGCGCGAGATCTGCGAGGCGGTCCGCACCGGGGGAGTGGACGCGATCCTCGACCTCGGTGAGCGCTTCGACGGTGTCCGGCTCGACGACATCCGGGTGCCCGCCGGTGCGGCGCAGGACGCCCTGGACCGACTCGACCCCGACATCCGCGCCGGCCTGGAGGAGTCGATCCGACGCCTGCGCGCGACCTGCGCCGCCGAGCTCGAGGCCGACGCCGTCACCGATCTCGCCCCGGGTGCCCGGGTGACCCACCGCAAGGTGCCGGTCGACCGGGTGGGCCTCTACGTGCCCGGTGGGCTCGCTCCGCTGGTCTCCAGCGTGCTGATGAACGTGGTGCCCGCGCAGGTCGCCGGCGTCCGCTCGATCGCGCTGGCGAGCCCGCCCCAGAAGGACTTCGGCGGCTCGATCCACCCGACCGTGCTGGCCGCGTGCGCGCTGCTCGGTGTGGAGGAGATCTACGCCGTGGGTGGTGCCCAGGCGATCGCGATGTTCGCCTACGGCACCGGCCCGTGCCGCCGGGTCGACCTGGTCACCGGGCCCGGCAACATCTGGGTGGTGACCGCCAAGCGGATCCTCAAGGGACAGGTCGGCATCGACTCCGAGGCCGGGCCCACCGAGATCGCCATCCTCGCCGACGACACCGCCGACCCGGCCTTCGTCGCCGCCGACCTGATCAGCCAGGCCGAGCACGACCCGTTGGCCGCCGCGGTGCTGGTCACCCCGTCGACCGCACTCGCCGAGGCGGTGGACGTCGAGCTGGAGACGCAGGTGGCCGCCACCAAGCACAGCGAGCGGATCGGGATCTCACTGGCCGGCAAGCAGTCGGGCGTGGTGCTCGTCGACGACCTGGACCAGGGGCTCGACGTGGTCAACGCCTACGCCGCCGAGCACCTGGAGATCCACACGGCCGACGCCGCCGACCGCGCCGCTCGGGTCCGCAACGCGGGAGCGGTCTTCGTCGGTCCCTACGCGCCGGTCAGCCTCGGCGACTACTGCGCCGGCTCCAACCACGTGCTGCCCACCGGTGGCTGCGCCTGCCACTCCTCGGGTCTCTCGGTGCGTGCGTTCACCAAGTCGGTCCACGTCGTGGAGTACAGCCGGGAGGCGCTCGACGAGGTCGCCGGCCACGTCGTCACCCTCGCCGAGGCCGAGGACCTCCCCGGTCACGGTGCCGCGGTCGCGGTGCGGATGCAGCGATGAGCGCCGAGGAGGCGGCGGCCTGGCCGCCGCTGCGCGAGGAGCTGCGCGGGATCGAGCCGTACGGCGCGCCGCAGCTCGACGTGCCCGTCCAGCTCAACGTCAACGAGAACCCCTACGGTCCCTCGCCGGAGTGCGCGGCGGACATCGCCGCCGCCGCCGGGCGGGCCGCGGTGACCCTGAACCGCTACCCCGATCGAGAGTTCACCGCCCTGCGGGTGGCGCTGGCGTCGTACCTGGGGAAGGACGCGGGCGCCGGGGACGTCACGCCCGAGATGGTGTGGGCGGCCAACGGGTCCAACGAGGTGATGCTGCAGTTGCTGCAGGCCTTCGGCGGTCCGGGACGCACCGCGATCAGCTTCGCGCCGACGTACTCGATGTATCCGGAGTACGCCCGCGACACCCACACCCGGTGGGTCGCCGGGCGTCGCGCGAGCGACTTCGCGATCGACTTGGACGCCGCACGGGACCTGGTCGCGCGGGAGCGGCCCAGCGTGGTGCTGCTGCCCAGCCCGAACAACCCGACCGGTACCGCGCTGCCGCCGGACGCGGTGAGCGCGCTGTGCCAGGCGGTCGGTGACCACGGGATCGTGGTGGTCGACGAGGCGTACGGGGAGTTCCGTCGCGAGGGTGTCCCCAGCGCGCTGGAGCTGCTCGGCACCCACCGCAACCTGGTGGTCACCCGCACGATGAGCAAGGCGTTCGCCGGTGCCGGGCTCCGCCTGGGCTACCTGGCCGCAGACCCGGCGATCACCGCGGCGATCCGCGTGGTGCGCCTGCCCTACCACCTGTCCGCGGTCACCCAGGCGGTGGCGCTGGCGGCGCTCGACCACGCCCCCGAGCTGCTCGGCAGGGTCGACGAGCTGCGCCGCGAGCGGGACGCGCTGGTCGACCACCTCCGGGCGGAGGGCTACCAGGTGGCCGACTCGGACGCGAACTTCGTGCTGTTCGGCCGGTTCGCGGACCGCCACGCGGTCTGGCAGGGTCTGCTGGACCGCGGGGTGCTGATCCGCGAGACCGGCCCGGCGGGCTGGCTGCGGGTCTCGGTCGGCACCGCCGAGGAGACGGCCGCCTTCCGCACGGCGTTGAGCGACGTACAGAGAGAACCGATCGGAGAACGAGCATGAGCGGCACCGGCAAGCGCACCGCCCGGATCGAGCGGCAGACGAGCGAGTCGAAGGTCCTCGTCGAGGTCGACCTCGACGGCACCGGGCGCCACGACATCTCCACCGGGGTCGGCTTCTACGACCACATGCTGACCGCGTTCGCCCGTCACGCGCTGGTCGACCTGACCGTGCAGAGCTCGGGCGACGTGCACATCGACGCCCACCACACCACCGAGGACACCGCGATCGTGCTCGGCCAGGCGCTCCGCCACGCGCTCGGGGACAAGAAGGGCATCCGCCGGTTCGGCGACGCCACGGTGCCGCTGGACGAGGCGCTGGTCCAAGCCGTCGTCGATGTCTCCGGCCGGCCCTACTGCGTGCACACCGGCGAGCCGGAGGGACAGCAGTACGTCGCCCTGGGCGGCTCGGGCGTCTCCTACCTGGGGTCGCTGACCCAGCACGTCTTCGAGACGCTCGCCTTCCACGGCCACTTCGCCCTGCACGTCCGGGTGCTCGCCGGCCGGGAGCCGCACCACATCGTGGAGACCCAGTTCAAGGCGTTCGCGCGTGCGTTCCGGGACGCGATCGTCCTGGACCCGCGCGAGACCGGGATCCCGTCCACGAAGGGCGCGCTGTGACGACCCACGACGTCCCCGGTCGTCTCGCGCCTGCGGTGGCCACCACCGCGGGGACCCCGTCGCGCCGTGGCTAGCGGGCGTCGCCCGTCCGTGGTCGTCCTCGACTACGGCTCCGGGAACCTGCGCTCCGCGGTGCGGGCGGTCGAGCGCGCCGGCGCCGAGGTGACCCTCACCGGCGACCTCGACGCCGCGCTGGCGGCCGACGGTCTGCTGGTGCCCGGTGTCGGCGCCTACGAGGCCTGCATGCGCGGGCTGCGCGCGATCCGCGGCGAGCGGATCATCGCCCGCCGCCTCTCCGGGGGGCGCCCGGTGCTGGGCATCTGTGTCGGGATGCAGATCCTCTTCGACCGCGGGATCGAGCACGGTGTGGAGACCCAGGGGTGTGGCGAGTGGCCGGGCGTCGTCGAGCGCCTCCAGGCGCCGATCGTGCCGCACATGGGCTGGAACACCGTCGACGTGACCGATGGGACGAGCCTCTTCGCCGGCATCGAGGACGAGCGGTTCTACTTCGTGCACTCCTACGGCGTGCGCGACTGGACCCTGGTGACCAACGACCGGACCCCGGAATCGCACCAACCGCGGGTGACCTGGGCCGAGCACGGCGGCGACCGGTTCGTCGCGGCGGTCGAGAACGGGCCGCTGTGCGCGACCCAGTTCCACCCCGAGAAGTCCGGCGACGCCGGCGCTGCGCTGCTGCGCAACTGGGTCCAGACCCTGTGAGACGTGACGGCGGTCCCGTGGCGGACCCCGTCGAGCACGACCGAGACGAGGAGTACGTGGTGAGCGAGTACCTGGAGCTGTTGCCGGCCGTCGACATCAAGGGCGGTCAGGCGGTCCAGTTGGTGCAGGGCGTGGACGGGTCCGAGAAGCGGTTCGGCGACCCGATCGAGGCGGCACTCCGGTGGCAGGAGGCCGGCGCGGAGTGGATCCACCTGGTGGACCTGGACGCCGCCTTCGGGCACGGCGACAACCGCGAGCTGCAGGCCCAGATCGTCGGCCGCCTCGACATCAAGGTCGAGATGAGCGGCGGGATCCGGGACGACGAGTCGCTGGAGGCGGCGATGGCGACGGGTTGTCGCCGGGTCAACATCGGCACCGCCGCCCTGGAGCAGCCGGAGTGGTGCGCCAAGGCGATCGCCGCCTACGGCGACCGGGTGGCCGTCGGACTGGACGTCCGCGGTCGCACGCTCGCCGCGCGCGGCTGGACGCGGGACGGCGGCGACCTGTACGAGACCCTGGCTCGCCTCGACTCGGAGGGCTGCGCCCGCTACGTCGTCACCGACGTCAACAAGGACGGGATGCTGCAGGGCCCGAACCTGCAGCTGCTGCGCGACGTCGCCGCCGCCACGGACCGGCCCCTGGTGGCCTCGGGTGGCGTCACCACCCTGGACGACATCCGCGCACTGATGGGGCTGGTCGGCATCGGCGTCGAGGGCGCGATCGCCGGCACCGCGCTCTACACCGGGCAGTTCACCCTGGAGGAGGCCCTCGCGCTGACCCTCCCGGGTGGCGCGTCCGCGAAGGCCTGAGCCGATGAGCCTCGCGGTCCGCGTCATCCCGTGCCTGGACGTGGATGCCGGCCGGGTGGTCAAGGGGATCAACTTCAAGGAGTTGCGCGACGCCGGCGACCCGGTCGAGCTGGCCCGCACCTACGACGCCGAGGGCGCCGACGAGCTGACCTTCCTGGACATCTCCGCCTCGCACGAGGGCCGGGCCACCACGCTGGAGATCGTCTCGGCCACCGCCGAGCAGGTCTTCATCCCGCTCACCGTCGGCGGCGGCATCCGGTCGGTCGAGGACGTGGACCGGATGCTGCGCGCCGGGGCCGACAAGATCGCGGTGAACACCGCCGCCCTCGACCGCCCCGAGCTGATCGCCGAGATCGCTGACCGCTTCGGCAACCAGGTGCTGGTGCTCTCCGTCGACGCCCGCCGGGTGCACGGGGAGAGCCGGACGGACTCCGGCTTCGAGGTCACCACCCACGGTGGCCGCCGGTCGGCCGGGGTGGACGCGATCGAGTGGGCGGTCCGGGCCGCCGAGCTCGGCGCGGGCGAGATCCTGCTGAACGCGATGGACGCCGACGGCACCACGGACGGCTTCGACCTGGAGCTGATCCGCGCGGTGCGCGCCGAGGTCAGCATCCCGGTGATCGCCTCGGGTGGCGCCGGTGCGGTCGAGCACTTCCCGCCCGCGGTCGAGGCGGGTGCCGACGCGGTGCTCGCCGCCACCGTCTTCCACTTCGGCACGCTCCGGATCGGCGAGGTCAAGGACGCGCTGGACGCCGCGGGACTGCCGGTCCGCTGACCCCCGGGACTTCTCTCAGTCGGGGTCGACCAGGGTCGGGCTCGCCTCGATCGCGCGCAGGCTCTGCGCCGCCCCGGCCACCGTGTGAGTGCCGGGGATCTGCTGCCAGGGCCCGTTGCCGACGCGGTAGCGGCCGCCGTAGGTGGTGTCCAGGCTGGGACGGTAGCGGCCCGTGGTCAGGTAGCGGTGGGTGATGGTCAGCTCCGGGTAGGCCGCGCCCGGCTCCTCGGTGGTCAGGCTCGCGCCGTCGTCGAAGTGCCAGTGGTACTGGACCGGGGTGGCCTCGATCGTGATCGGGCGGCCGAGCAGGCGCACGGTCTGCGTGATCGGCTCGGTGTCGGTCGTGTAGAAGTTCGTGTCGAAGTTGACCAGGGTGCGGCCGTTGGTGGGTTGGATGACGAGGGTGGAGGCCGGCCAGGTGAGGCGGCGGAAGGCCCTCGCCACCATGCTCGGGTGAACTGATTGGGGAACGATTTCGTCCTCGTCCCCAAGGCAAAAGGTGCCTGCTGGTCTGCCATCCACCCAAACTTGGTACCTGTAACTGATGTCGCCCTCGGTGTTCTCACACAGTGCTGGCGCCTGACACCAACCGTCGACATACATGCCGCAGATCGGCTTGGTCTCGACTCTTGGCGGCTGACCTTCGCTTCCTTCGTTGCCTAGCGGGGAGCCGGTCGGCGGTCCGTCCTCAGGGCACACCTGGGTGACGCCGTGGAGGTTTGCGTTCGCGTCAGGGCATGTGGGGCTACTAGCTGCCTGGAAAGGTGCACCAACGACGACTGCAGCGCTGAGAACTGCGGCGGCGCAGACAGAAGTCAGTTTCACCCGACCGTCTCCGATTCGGCGACGATCCAGTTTCCATCGACTTCCACGACGAAGACTCTCGACTTGAGCACGCCGCCGTCGAGCGTCTTAGTCGGGCCATCCGACTTCTCCGTGTAACGGGTTGGCTCTGCCTCGACAGTCACGAGCCACTGATATGGCTTTTCTCTGGCAATGCTCCGGACGGTTTCTGTCCCACCAGAAATTGAGCCTCCGGCGGCATAAATCTCCTTGACCGACCGAGCGAACTGGTGGCATGACACACAATCGGGACCTGAGATTGCAAGGTAGGACTCGGTATCACCAGTGGACTGCATCCGGTTGATCAGCGCGACCCACCGCCGAAGAAACTCCCGCGCCGTCTCGTCCTCGGGCGCCACCAGCGGGTCGTCGCCGGTCGCTGCGGAGGTGGGGGCGCTGGTCGCGTCACTGGTCGGCGCCGGTGCGACCGTGGGCTCGTCCTCGGTGTCACCGCAGGCGGTCAGGGCGCAGGTGAGGGTGAGGGTGGCGGCGAGTGCGCGCAGCCGGTGCATGGGTCCTCCCGAGAAAGTCGTGCGCCGGACCGGGCGCGCATCGAAACTAGCCGAGTGTCTCGGCGGGCGCGACCAGCCCGTGTCGTTCTGTGGACAACCCGCGCGGCGCCGTACCCGGCGGGTGTCGGTGCGTCCACGAGCGGGAAGATGCGGGCCATGACGGACTACGAGGTCTACGGCGGCGACCAGTCCCCGACACCGCGCTACGGCGGTCCGGGAGAGGGGCCGTGGCGGGTGGTGATCGAGTACGCGAACGGGGGACAGGCCAAGCCGCCGACCGTGGTCAAGGTCGGGCGCAGCGTCTTCGTCGAGCGTGCGGAGGCATGGCAGGCGGCGCGCAAGGCGGCGTTCGAGTTCAAGCCGCCCGACCCGTGGTCGCCGTCCGGGCGGGAGGTCTTCCAGGACGGGCCGGACGGTTTCCTGGTCGTCATCCAGGGTGCCAGCACCAAGCAGTTCCACATGACCGTCCGGCTGGTCCAGCCGATCGATCGGCCCTGATCTTGGATTCACCGATTCTCGGCTACTGCGCGCACCCGTCTGGTGACGCTCGCTACGCCGACCATCGGTGAATCCAAGCTGATCGGAGGTCAGGCGTCCCAGCCCTCCGGTCGTCGGGACTTCGGCAGCTTCTCGACCACGGCGCGGTAGGAGTCGTCCACCGCTTCGAGCAGCTCGTCGTCGGGGATCGCGCCGCCCAGGCGCAGGTCGTTCCACCCCGACCGCCCGATGTAGGCCATCACGGAGGCGTCGTCGGGATAGCGCTGCAGCCACTCGTCGGCGACCTCGCGGGTGGCGCCGGCCTTCACGCCCACCTTCTCCCGGCCGAGGAAGGCGAAGATCTTCCCGCGATCGCCCTCACCGACCTTGACCACCGGATACTCGTGGTCCCACGGGTGGTCGGGCCACGCGCCGGGCTTGGCCAGGCAGTGGGCCTGCAGCGTCTCCACGTCCATGGCACGACGTTAGCCACCCGGGGAGCCACCTGGGGAGAGCCCCGGTCACCGGCGCGCACCCTTACGGAACGATGACGGATCCACCGTCGCCGGGGGATCCGGCGCAGCGGGTGGAACAGTGGGGGACATGCCTGCAGCGCACGCGGACGTCGCCGTCATCGGCGGCACCGGCTTCTACTCGTTCCTCTCCGGCGGTGTCGACCACGACGTGCCGACCCCGTACGGCGACCCCTCGGCGCCGATCTCGATCGGGGAGATCGAGGGGCGCGCCGTCGCCTTCCTGCCCCGCCACGGACCGGAGCACCGTCACCCCGCCCACGCGATCAACTACCGGGCCAACCTGTGGGCGCTGCGTTCGCTCGGCGTCCGTCAGATCATCGCCCCCTGCGCGGTGGGTGGACTGAGCGACGCCGTCGCCCCGGGGACGTGGTGGTGCCGGACCAGCTCGTCGACCGCACGGTCAACCGTCGGCAGACCTACGTGGAGACGGGCGCGGTGCACGTGCCGTTCGGCGACCCCTATTGCGCCGGCGTACGGTCCGCGCTGCTCGGGACCGCGGACGACGTCGTCGACGGCGGGACGATGGTGGTGATCGAGGGCCCGCGGTTCTCCACCCGCGCCGAGTCGCGGCAGCACGCGGCGGCCGGCGGCACCCTGATCAACATGACCGGGCAGCCCGAGGCGGTGCTCGCCCGCGAGATGCGCACCTGCTACGCACCGCTGGCGCTGGTGACGGACATGGACGCCGGAGCCGAGGCGGGGAGCGGCGTCGGCCAGGCCGAGGTCTTCGCCCGCTTCGAGGCGAATCTCGCGCGGCTCGGTCAGCTCCTCACCGCCGCGATCGGCCGTCTCGGCGATCCGGCCGGCTGCGCCTGCAGCAGTTGGGCGGACGACCTGACCCTCACCTACGACGTCCCGGGCTGAGCCGTGCGAGTCCTGCTCACCGGCTCCGCCGGCTTCATCGGCTCCGCCATCGACAGCGCCCTGGACGCGGAGGGCCACGAGGTGGTCCGGGTCGACGCGATGCTCCCCGCCGCCCACCAGGGCGCGGCGGCGCCCCCACACACCGAGGTCCTCGACGTCCGCGACGCCGACGGCTGGCAGCACCTGCTCACCGGGGTGGACGTGGTCTGCCACCAGGCGGCCGTCGTCGGTGCCGGCGCCAGCACCGCCGACCTCCCGCTCTACGCCGCCCACAACGACCTGGGCACCGCGGCCCTGCTCGCGGCGGCCGCCGGAGCCGGCGTACGGCGTCTGGTGCTCGCGTCGTCGATGGTCGTCTACGGGGAGGGCGCCTACGCCTGCCCGACGCACGGGGAGGTGTCGCCCGGTCCGCGCGAGCGCGCGGCGCTGGACGCGGGGGACTTCGAGGTGCACTGCCCCGCCTGCGGGGCCGCGCTGGAGTCGCTGCTGGTCGATGAGTCCGCACCGCTGGACCCGCGCAACGCCTACGCGGCGAGCAAGGTGGCCCAGGAGCACTACGCCGCCGCCTGGGCACGCCAGGCGGGCGGATCCGTGGTGGCCCTGCGCTACCACAACGTCTACGGCCCCCGGATGCCTCGTGACACCCCCTACTCCGGTGTGGCGGCGATGTTCCGCTCCTCCCTCGAGCGCGGCGAGGCGCCGCGGGTTTTCGAGGACGGGCGGCAGCGGCGGGACTTCGTCCACGTCGACGACGTGGCCCGGGCCAACGTGGTCGCCGCGGCGGCGGTGGCCGGGGCCGCGCCGGGGTCGTTCGCGGCCTACAACGTGGCCTCGGGCCTGCCCACCACGATCGCCGAGGTGGCCGGCCTGGTGGCGCGCGGCGCCGCGCACCCGATCGAGCCGGCGATCACCGGGGACTATCGCCTCGGCGACGTGCGGCACGTGGTCGCCTCGCCGGCGCGTGCGGCGGCCGAGCTGGGGTTCCGTGCCGAGGTCACCCCGGAGGTGGGCCTGCCCGCGTTCGCCACCGCGCCCCTGCGCGGCTGAGCATTGGCGCCTCTGCGCGGCTGAGCGGTAGCCAAACGAGCCGGTCCGGTCACCAGCTGGTGTAGAGCAGGTGCTGCACCAGCAGCGCGGCCACCACCTGCAGCGCGAGGGCCGGCTGCCGCCACGAGCGCGGCAACATCGCCGCCCCGAGCATCAGCCACGGCACGAACGGCAGCCAGATCCGCTCCACCTCGGCCTTCGACATGCCCGAGAGGTCAGCCAACGCGACCGCCGTGACGGCCGCACCCACCAGCAGCACCGGCACCCGTTCGGTACGACGAGAGGCCCACGCCGCGCCCAGCGAGGCCCCGACCACGGGGCCGGCGCTGATCACCAGCGCCGCCAGGTTGCCCCACCACCAGTAGGAGGCGGGCCGGTCCGTGGCGATGCCGTCCCAGTACCGCTCCCGTAGTACCGGCAGGGCCTCCCACCAAGCGAACCCGCCGGCCGCCATCAGCAGCGCCACGAGCAGGGCGGCGGCGGCGGCCACGGGCAGCGGCCACCACCGACCGGCGGCGACGAGCACCGCGAGCGCGAGCACGCCGGCCAGCGGCATGCCGTAGGACATCATCACCGAGGTGCCCAGGAGGAGGCCGGCCAGCGTCGCCCAGGCCAGCCGGCCGGGGGAGGGACCACCCCGCGCGGCGAGGGCGAGCGCGGCCAGCCCCCAGGCGACGACGGTGGCGATCACCGCGTCCGCGGAGACGGCGAGGAAGATCGCGGCCGGGCTCACCGCGAGGAACGGCGCGACCCCGCGCGCGGTGTCCACCCGTCCCAGGGCACGCAGGGTCACCAGCACGGCGATCGGCAGGGTGGACGCGACCAGCGTCACCACCAGTCCGGCCGCCAGGTCGCCGCCGAGGCCGACCTTCGCGAGCAGCACGAAGAAGAGCAGCATCCCCGGGGGATGCCCGGCGACGTGGATCGGCCAGTTGTCGGGGCGTCCTCGGGGATCCGGTCGACGTACCCGGCGAGCAGGTCGGGCACCGAGGTGACCGCGCGTGCCGTCTCCAGGTATTCGTGCGGGTTGCCGAGGACCCGGCTCAGCCCGGCGCCGCCGTCGACCAGGGCCAGGCCGAGCAGCCAGCCCAGCCCGGCCAGCCAGGTCACCAGCAGGAGACGGCCCCAGCCCAGCCGCTCGGCCAGGGCCGGTCCGAGGGCGACCGTGGCGACGCCGATCAACACCGCCACGGGCGTGCCCGGGCCGACCTTGACCTGGACGAACCCGTGCAGGGGCGGCACCCCGGCGATGTCGTCGGCCCGCTCGTGCACCTCCCACCCGAGCAACGGTGGGGCGATCAGTGCGGCGAGGACCAGCAGGCCGGCGGCGACCAGCCCGATGACCGCCGCGCGCCGGACGGCGTGGTCGAGGTCGCGGGCCATGCTCCGACCCTAGGTCGCGTTCCTGCGGTCGCCCGGCGGCGCGGGGTGGCGTCACCGGACCGTAAGGATTGGGGCGCCGCCGGAGCCGCGCAGGTGCCTACGTTGGAGTGGTGACCGACTGCCAGCTGGTGTTGCCCTGCCGTGACGAGGAGGCGGCGCTGCGCGCCCTCCTGCCCCGGGTGCCCGACGGCCTCGGCGTGATCGTGGTGGACAACGGCTCCTCGGACCGGACCGCCGAGGTCGCCCGGAGCGCCGGAGCGACCGTGGTCGTCGAGAGCACGCCCGGCTACGGCGCGGCGGTCCAGGCCGGGATCGAGGCGGCCGGCACGACCTACGTCGCGGTGATGGACGGGGACGGCTCGTTCGATCCGGACGACGTGCTGCCGCTGCTGGCACTGGTGCGCGACGGACGGGCCGACCTCGCGATGGGCCGGCGGGTGCCCGCCCCCGAGGCCCGCCCGCCGTGGCCCGCCCGGGTGGGGAACGCGCTGGTGCTCGCGGTGCTGCGCCGTCGCACCGGGGTGGCGCTGCACGACCTGGGTCCGTTGCGGGTGGCCAGACGCGCCGACCTGCTCGGCCTCGGCGTCCAGGACCGCCGCTTCGGCTATCCGGTCGAGCTGGTGCAGCGTGCGGCGGACGCGAAGTGGCGGATCGTCGAGCGCGACGTCGCCTACCACCCGCGCACGCCGGGGACGCGGTCGAAGGTCTCCGGCTCGCTGCGCGGCACGGTGTTGGCGGCCCGCGACTTCCTGCGCGTCCTGCGCGTCACCCGGAGGGCCCGCTCGTGACCGCCGATCCCACGGTGCTGGTGGTGGCCAAGGCGCCCGTGCCGGGTCGGGTGAAGACCCGGCTGGCGGCGACGGTCGGGGACGCCGCCGCCGCCCGGGTCGCGGCCGCCTCCCTGCTCGACACCCTCGACGCCTGCACCGGCGCCGTCGGTCCGGACCGCTGCCGGCTGGCGCTGGCCGGCGACCTCGACGACGCGGTCGAGGCCGCGGCCCTGCGGAGCGCACTGGCGGGGTGGTCGGTGGCGCCCCAGCGTGGCAGCGGTCTGGGCGCCCGGATCGCTGCCGCGTTCGAGGAGTCCGGAGCCCCGACGATCCAGATCGGGATGGACACCCCGCAGGTCACCCCTGCGCTGCTGCACCAGGCGGCGGCCCGGCTGGCGGACCACGACGCGGTGCTGGGGGCGGCCGAGGATGGCGGGTGGTGGCTCCTCGGTCTCACCGATCCCGCCGCCGCCGCTGCGGTGGCCGGGGTGCCGATGTCGACCGAGGAGACGGGACGGCTGACCCACCGGGCGCTGACCGAGGCGGGACTGCAGGTCGGCACCGCACCCGTGCTGCGCGACATCGACGAGGTCGCCGATCTGGCTGCCGTGGCCGCGCTGGTCGGCGGCAGCCGCACCGCTCGCGCCGCCGAGGCGGTGCTCCGGTGACGGCCGCGATCCCGGACGCCGGCTCTCTCACCTCGGAGACCGTCTTCGCCCACGCGCTCCAGGGAGAGCCGTGCAGCGTTCAGATCGCCGACCAGGCGCCGGTCAGGCTGCCGGTCCAGGACTGGACCCGGGCGGCGGACCCGGCCGACCACCTGCTGTTGCGGCACTGTGCCGGACCCACGCTCGACGTGGGCTGCGGTCCGGGGCGGCTCACCGCCGAGCTCGCCAGCGGTGGTCACCTCTCCCTCGGCATCGACGTCGTGGCCGAGGCGGTCCGCCAGACCCGCGCGCGGGGCGCCTCGGCGTTGCGCCGGGACGTCTTCACGCGGGTGCCGGCGGAAGGCCGCTGGGGCACGGCGCTGCTCGCCGACGGCAACATCGGCATCGGCGGCGACCCGGCCGCGCTGCTGCGCCGACTCCGCGACGTGATCGCCCCCGACGGCCGGATCGTGGTCGAGGTCGGGGCACCCGGGACACCGAGCGGCACCCGAGCCACGCGCCTGGCCTGTGCCTGCGCCACCAGTGCGCCCTTCCGGTGGGCCTGGCTCGGGGTCGACGCGCTTCCGGAGGTGGCCGATCGGGCCGGGATGGTGGCTCGCGCGGTCGAGCACTACGGCGGACGCTGGTGCGCGGTGCTGGGGGTGGCGCCGTGAGCCCGGCGTCGCTGCACCCGCCGCGGGAGGCGGACTTCAGCTCACGACTGCGCAGCGCGGCCGTCGCCGCGCGGGTCGGGATGTGGCTCGGCGTCTGTTTCGCGGTGGCCTTCCTCACCGGGCTGGTCAGCCACTACGCGCAGCTCGACCGGCCGCCGGTGCCGTTCCCGACCGATCCGTCGTGGGGCTACCGGGTCAACCAGGCACTGCACGTGCTGGCCGGCACCGCCGCCGTCCCGCTGCTGCTGGTCAAGCTCTGGACGGTCTACCCGCTGCTCTTCGCACGGATGCCGCGGCCCGGCCGGGCGCTGGTGCGCGTCGTCCTCGAGCGGGGGTCGATCGCCGTGCTGGTCGGCGCGGCGCTGTTCCAGATCTCCACCGGGCTGGCCAACGTCACCCAGTGGTACCCGTGGAGCTTCTCCTTCCGGGGATCGCACTACGCCATCGCCTGGGTCGCGATCGGGGCCCTGCTCGTCCACATCGGCATCAAGCTGCCGCTGATCCGGGAGGTGCTCGGCCGTGACGTCGACGCGAGCGATGCCGACCGGCCCGCCGCCGTCGCCCCGGGGATGGTGAGCCGCCGCGGACTGCTGCGCACCACCTGGCTGGCCGCCGCTGTCGCCGCGGTCGCCTCGGCGGGCGGCACGCTGCCGGTGCTGGACCGCTTCGCGGTGCTCGCGGCACGCCGATCCGGCGGCCCGGGCGGCGTCCCGGTCAACCGCACCGCCGAGTCCGCCGGCGTCGAGGAGGCCGCCACCGCGACCGACTGGACCTGCGAGATCCGGTACGGCGACCGGTCGGTCCGGCTCGGCCGCGCCGACCTGGAGCGGATGAGCCAGCACACGGTCGACCTGCCGATCGCCTGCGTCGAGGGTTGGAGTGCGTCGGCCACCTGGACCGGCGTCCGGGTCCGCGACCTGGTCGCGCTGGTCGGCGCACCCGCCGCGGCGGAGGTGGCGGTCTCCTCGCTGCAGCGCAGCGGCGGCAGCCGCTCCAGCGTGCTGCCGCCGAACTTCACCGCTGACGAGCGCACGCTGCTGGCGCTGACGCTGAACGGGAGCACCCTCTCGCTCGACCACGGCTACCCGGCGCGGGTGATCGCGCCCAACCGACCCGGCGTCCTGCAGACCAAGTGGGTCGACCGGCTGGAGGTGACCGGGTGAGCCGGCTGCTGGTCCTCCTGGGCGTCCTGGTCGCGGGCTACGGGGGCTGGCTGCTGCTCACCACCCAGGACGGCGCCGCGGTCCGCGCGACGGTGGTCTGGGCGGCCGTGGCCGTGCTCGTGCACGACGCGGTGCTGGCTCCGATCGCGATCGGGCTGGGCTGGGGGGCGCGTGCGGTGGTTCGTCGTACCGGTGTGCCGCGCCGGCCGGCGGCGGCCGCCGCGGTGGTCCTGGTGGTGCTCGGCACGGTCACCCTGGTGGCGGTGCCGGTGCTGGGAGGGTTCGGCGAGGAGCCGACCAACGACACCCTGCTGCCGGGCGACTACGGCATCGGCTGGGTCCTGGTGGCGGCCTTCTCGTTGCTCGCCGCCACGCTTCTCGCACTCACCGGGCTAGTCTCCGAAGAACGTCCCGGAAGGAGTGATGGTGGCCCGGGTGCTCGTCGTCGACGATGACCTCACCGTGCGTGAGGTGCTCACCTCCTACCTGCGCGCCCGAGGGCACGCCGTGGTCGAGACCGACAACGGGCTGGAGGCGATCAAGGCGGTCCGCGAGGACCGCGCCGACCTCGTCGTCCTGGACGTGATGCTGCCCGGACTGGACGGACGCGAGGTGTGCCGCCGGCTGCGGTCGATGAGCGACATCCCGATCATCATGCTCACCGCGCTCGGTCACGAGACCGACCGGGTGCACGGGCTCGAGCTCGGCGCCGACGACTACGTGGGCAAGCCGTTCAGCCCCCGCGAGCTCACCCTCCGGGTGGACTCGCTGCTGCGTCGTACCCACCGGGACGGCGCGGCGCCGACGCTGCTGTGCGACGGTGACCTGGTGGTGGACGGAGCCCGGCGCGTCGCCACCCGCGGCGGCGAGGATCTCGCCCTGACCACCCGGGAGTTCGAGCTGCTGAGCTTCCTGCTCGCCCACCCGGGCACCGCCTTCACCCGTGAGGACCTGCTCCGCCAGGTCTGGGGATGGACCGTGGGGGACCAGTCCACCGTCACCGTGCACGTACGTCGTCTGCGGGAGAAGATCGAGCCGGACCCGCGACGTCCGATCAGCCTGGTCACCGTCTGGGGCGTCGGCTACCGCTGGGAGACGGCGGCGGAGGCGACGGCATGACCTTCTCGGACGTGGTCACCATCGTCGCGGTCGCGGCGTCGGCGGCGCTGCTGGTCGGAGCACTGGGCCTGCTGGCCGGGCGGCTGCTGCGCCGCCGGTCGATCCGCTGGCAGCTGGCGCTGGTCGCCACCATCGGGGTCGCCGGCGCCTACCTCGGGGCCACCGCGGTCGCCCGGCTGATGTTCATCTCGCCGCACGACCTGCTGGTGATGTCGGTGGTGAGCTCGGCGGCGGCGGTGGTGGCGATCGGGGTGGCGCTGGTCGTCGCCGCGATGATCGCCCGCTGGTCCGAGGCGCTGCACGCCCAGGTGCGCGCCTTCGGCGACGGAGTGACTGACGCGCCCGGAGCCGGGTCGGTGGGCGGCAGCGCCGCGGACGCTCCGCCGGCGGAGCTGGCCGCGCTGGCCACCGAGCTCTCCGCGACCCGGGAACGGCTGCGCGAGGCCTCGGAGCGGGAACGGCGTGCGGAGGAGGCGCGCCGCGAGCTGGTCTCCTGGGTCTCCCACGACCTGCGGACGCCGCTGGCGGGCCTGCGTGCGATGTCTGAGGCCCTGGAGGACGGTCTGGCGCCGGATCCGGCGGGATACCAGCGCCGGATCCGGGCCGAGGTGGACCGGATGTCCGGCATGGTCGACGATCTCTTCGAGCTCTCCCGGATCCACGCCGGCGTGCTCACCCTGATGCCCGAGCCGGTGCTGGTCGCGGACCTGGTCAGCGAGGCGATCGCGGGTGCCGACCCGGTGGCCCGCGCCCGCGGCATCCGGCTGACCGGCGAGGTGGACCGCGAGGTCGAGCTGCACGCCGACCCGGCCGGCATCGCCCGGGTGCTCGACAACCTCGTCTCCAACGCGGTCCGGCACACCCGGCCGGGCGGAGCGGTCGAGGTCCGCGGACGCCGGCTGGACGGGCAGGAGGCGGGCGTCGAGATCAGCGTCAGCGACGGCTGCGGGGGCCTGCCGCCCACCGAGATGGTCCGGGTCTTCGACGTCGCGTGGCGCGCGGCCCCGGCCCGGACGCCGCAACCCGACGAGAGTCGCGGGGCCGGCCTGGGCCTGGCGATCGTGAAGGGCATCGTCGAGGCCCACCAGGGGGCGGTGGCGGTGGAGAACCGCGAGGACCGCAGTGGCTGCTGCTTCCGGGTCACCTTGCCAGCGTCCGCACCGTCCGGCTGACCCGCCGCTGCGCCGGGGGCCTGTCACGATGGGCGCATGGACTCCGAGGTGCACTCGTACACGACCGGTGGCGTCGAGGTCGTCCTCGACCTGACCCGGGATGTCGCCGCCTTCGCCGCGGGGCGCGGCGACGGCCTGCTGCACGTCTTCGTCCCGCACGCCACCGCCGGCCTGGCGATCCTGGAGACCGGCGCCGGCAGCGACGACGACCTGCTCGCCGCGCTGGGCGACCTGCTGCCCGCCGACGACCGCTGGCGCCACCGCCACGGGAGCCCCGGTCACGGTCGCTCGCACGTGATGCCCGCGCTGGTCCCGCCGTACGCGACGGTGCCGGTCCTCGACGGCCGGCTGGCCCTGGGCACCTGGCAGAGCATCTGCCTGGTCGACCTCAACGTGGACAACGCGGTGCGTGAGGTGCGGTTCAGCTTCGTGGCGGGCTGATCGGCCGGGAATACCGCGATCGCACTGCGGGGTTGGGACTGGTTGTGCAGGTGAGAGGACGAGGGACGACGGCAGCCGGTTTCGGGGTCCTCTGGGTCGCGATCAAGCGGGAGCCCTGGATCTTCACCCTCTCCACCCTGGGCAGCGTGCTCTTCGGAGCGCTCACCGTCGCCGACGCCTGGGTGCTCGGCTGGTCCACCGACAACGTGGTGCTGCCGGCGTTCCGCGACGGCGAGATCGGCGCCGACATGCTGTGGGCGGTGCTCGGCCTGTTCGTGGGCGTCGCGATCCTGCGCGCCGTGGGCATCGTCGCCCGCCGCCTCGGCGCCGGCGTGATGCAGTACCGGATGCAGGCGCACAGCCGCCGTGCAGTCACCCGGCAGTACCTCGGCCTGCCGATGTCGTGGCACCAGAAGCACCCGACCGGCGAGCTGCTGTCCAACGCGAACGCCGACGTCGAGGCGGCCTGGGGGCCGATCGCGCCGCTCCCGATGGCCGTCGGGACGCTGGCGATGATGGTGATCGCGGTCGTGCAGATGCTGCTGGCCGACCTGGTCCTCGCCGCGGTGGGCCTGCTGGTCTTCCCGCTGGTGATCGTGACCAACGTGGTCTACCAACGACTGGCGTCGGGTTGGGCCACCCGGGCCCAGCAGCTGCGGGCCGAGCTCTCCGAGATCGCGCACGAGTCCTTCGACGGCGCGATGGTGGTCAAGACCCTGGGGCGCGAGCCCGAGGAGACCGCCCGGTTCGCCGCGAAGGCGGACGAGCTGCGCGAGGCGAACCTCCGGGTGGGCCGGATCCGGGCGGCCTTCGACCCGGCGCTCGCCGCGCTCCCCAACCTCGCGGTGCTGGTGGTGCTGGTCATCGGCGTGCAGCGGGTGGTCTCCGGCGCCACCGATGCCGGAGACGTGGTCACCATCGCCTACCTGCTCACCGTGGTCTCCTTCCCGATCCGCTCGATCGGCTGGCTGCTGGGCGACTTCCCGCGCAGCGTGGTCGGCTTCCGCCGGGTCTCCTCGGTGCTCGCCGCCACCGGCGCCATGCCGTACGGCGACCAGCGGCTGCCGGCGGACCCCGCGGCGCCCGGCGCCCGGCTGGAGGTCGACGCGGTCGACTTCGGCTACGAGCCCGACCGGCCGCTGCTGCGGGACCTGACCTTCGCCGTCGAGCCCGGCCGCACGGTCGCCCTGGTCGGCGCGACCGCGTCCGGCAAGAGCACCCTGACCACCCTGCTGACCCGGCTGGTCGACGTCGGCGACGGCGCCATCCGCATCGACGGGGTGGACCTGCGCGACCTGCGGCGCGGCGAGCTGGCCGACGCCCTGGCCGTGGTGCCGCAGACCGCCTTCCTCTTCGACGACACCGTCCGCGGCAACATCACGCTCGGTGCCGAGGTGAGCGACGAGGAGATCTGGAGCTCCCTGCGCACCGCGCAGGCCGACGGCTTCGTGGCGGCGCTGCCGCACGGCCTGGACACCCGCCTGGGGGAGCGCGGCACCTCGCTCTCGGGCGGTCAGCGGCAGCGGATCTCACTCGCCCGTGCCCTGGTCCGCACCCCGCGCCTGCTGCTGCTCGACGACGCCACCTCGGCGGTCGACCCCGACGTCGAGGCGCGGATCCTCGCCGCGCTGCGCGAGCGCCCCGACGGCGCCGGCGCCACCCTGCTCGTGGTCGCCTACCGCAAGGCCACGATCGGGCTCGCGGACGAGGTCCTCTTCCTGGTGGACGGCGCCATCGCGGACCGGGGGACCCACGCCGACCTGGTCGCCCGCAACGCCGACTACGCGCGCCTGGTCAACGCCTACGAGACCGAGGAGGTGACCGCATGAATGCCACCACATCCGCCGGAGCGACCGACACCGCCGAGGCCTCGGCCGGCACCGCCCTGCACACCGGGGAGGACATCGGCGCCTGGCAGACGATCCGGCGCGGTGTGCGGCACTCGCCCGAGCTCGTCGACGGGATCTGGGTGACCCTCGGGCTGGCGGTGCTGGCCTCGCTGGGCCAGATCGTGGTGCCGGTCGCGGTGCAGCAGACCATCGACCACGGACTCCAGGCGGAGCAGGGGCCGGACGCCTCCTTCACCACGCTGATGGCGACGCTCGCCGGGCTCGGCCTGCTGATCACCAGCTGGGCGTCGTACAAGATGACGGCGCGGTTGTTCGACACCTCCGAGCGCGGCCTCGCCACGCTCCGGGTCAAGGCGTTCCGGCACGTGCACGACCTGCCGCTGCTCACCCAGAACACCGAGCGGCGCGGGGCGCTGGTCTCCCGGGTGACCAGCGACGTCGACCAGGTCAGCCAGTTCCTCGTCTTCGGCGGGCTGCTGGCGGTGGTCAGCGTGGGGCAGGTGCTGATCGCGACCATCGTGATGATCGTCTACAGCTGGCAGCTCGCCCTCGTGGTGTGGCTCTGCTTCGCCCCGCTCTTCCTGAGCCTGCGGTTCTTCCAGCGTCGGCTGTCCGCCGCCTACGGCACCGTACGACGCCAGGTCGGCGTCCTGCTCTCGGCCGTCTCCGAGCCCGTGGTCGGTGCCGCGGTGGTCCGGTCCTACGCCATCGAGGAGCGCACCCAGGAGCGGATCGACACCGCGATCGACGCCCACAAGGCCGCCAGCACCCGGGCCCAG
The DNA here is from genome assembly GCF_006494815.1 of Nocardioides sambongensis. Classification (NCBI taxonomy): domain Bacteria; kingdom Bacillati; phylum Actinomycetota; class Actinomycetes; order Propionibacteriales; family Nocardioidaceae; genus Nocardioides; species Nocardioides sambongensis. Next base: position 1,816,177 of record NZ_CP041091.1, on the reverse strand, counting down.
GGGTTCACCGCGTTCTCCTTCTCCCTCGGCGGCATCTCCGCCGGGCTGGCCAACGCAGGGGTCCTCATCGTGGGGATCTGGCTCGGCCAGGGCCGGGTCTGGGGGAGCGAGGAGGGCAGCATCACCGCGGGTCAGGTGCTCGCCTTCGCGTTCCTGGTGACCCTGTTCGTCGGCCCGGTGCAGATGGGCACCCAGATCCTCACCGACGCCCAGAACGCGATCGCCGGGTGGCGCAGGGTGATCGGCATCCTGGACACCCCGGCCGACCTCGTCGACCCCGGTCCGGACGGGGTGCGGCTGCCGCACCGCCCGGTGGACGTGCTGTTCGAGGACGTCCGGTTCGCCTACCCCGGCGGCCGGCCGGTGCTGCGCGACATCGACCTCAGCATCCCGGCGGGACGTCGGGTCGCGGTGGTCGGCGAGACCGGCTCGGGCAAGTCGACGCTGGCCAAGCTGCTGACCCGGTTGATGGACCCCAGCGGCGGGCGGGTGCTGATCGACGGCACCGACCTGCGCGAGATCGCCGAGGACAGCCTGCGCGCCCGGGTGGTGCTGGTGCCGCAGGAGGGCTTCCTCTTCGACGACACCGTCGCCGCCAACGTGCGCTACGGGCGGGCCGGCGCGACCGACGCGGAGATCACCGCGGCCGCCGAGGCCCTCGGGCTGGGCGACTGGCTGCGCGGCCTGCCCGACGGCCTGGCCACCGAGGTGGGCCAGCGCGGGGAGTCGCTATCGGCCGGTGAGCGCCAGTTGGTCGCCCTGCTGCGCGCCCAGCTGGCCGACCCGGACCTGTTGGTGCTGGACGAGGCGACCAGCGCGGTCGACCCCGAGCTGGAGATGCGGATCGGTCGCGCCCTCGAGCGGCTGATGGCGGGCCGGACCTCGGTCACGATCGCGCACCGGCTCTCCACCGCGGAGGCGGCCGACGAGGTGGTCGTGGTGGACGCCGGGCGGATCGTCCAGCAGGGGCCGCACGCCCTGCTCGTCGCCGAGCCCGACAGTGCCTACGGTCGGCTGTACCGGTCCTGGGTCGCCCAACACGGCACACCTATCATCGAGCCGTGACCACGCCCGACCCACGCCCAGGCTCCGCACTCGCGCCGGCGCTCGCCGACCGACTCAAGCGGAACGCCGACGGACTGGTGCCGGCGGTGGTGCAGCAGCACGACACCGGCGAGGTGCTGATGCTGGCCTGGATGGACGACGAGGCGCTGCACCGCACCCTGGCCACCGGACGGGCGACCTACTACAGCCGCTCCCGTCAGGAGTACTGGGTGAAGGGGGAGACCTCCGGCAACCCGCAGCGCGTGGTCGAGGTCCGGCTGGACTGCGACGGCGACACCCTCCTGGTGAAGGTGGACCAGGTCGGCGTGGCCTGCCACACCGGGGCGCGGACCTGCTTCGACGACGGGCTCGTCGATGGCTGAGGAGAGCCGCCCGAGCGGCGCCCACGACGACGCCCACGACGACGCCCACGACGACGTGGGCGACCCCATCGGCCACGACGGCCACGACGGCAGGCGATCGCGACGTCGTACGTTCGGTCCGGCGGTGCTGGTCGGCCTGGCCGGCTCCGGGCTGGCCGCGGTGGGTGGGCACCGCGCGATGCTCGAGGTGCCGGCCGCCTACTGGTCCTCGATCGGGTCGACGATGTTCGCCGGCGAGGCCTATGCCGACATCAACCGGGTGGAGTTCCCGCTGGCCGGCGCGCTCGCCCTGGTCTCGCTGGCCTGCTGGGGAGTGATCCTGGTGGCCCGGGGACGGTTCCGCCGCCTGGTCGCCGTCCTGGCCGCGCTCGCCTCGCTCGGCATCGTGGCCGTGGTCGTGGTCGGCGGGTTCGTCCAGGACGAGGACGCCGCGGGCGACATCGCCGAACGGATCGGCGCCTCGGGACTGAGCCGGATCGACCTCGAACCGACCACCTGGCTGTGGGCCACCCTGGCCGGCGGCCTGCTCGGCCTGGCCGCCTCCGCCGCGGCCGTCGCCTGGGCGCCGCAGTGGCCGGAGATGGGGTCGCGCTACGACGCGCCGACGGCCGCCGGCAGCACCGCCACCACCGTCACGGAGCCGATCGAGGAGCGCAGCCACCTCGACGTGTGGAAGTCCCTCGACGAGGGACAGGACCCGACTGCGTAGAATCCCTGCTGCCGCCGTCGGCGGCTCAGTTTCGTTCCCTGACTCTGGAGGAGCCCTCACCATGGCCGACAACCACGGCAACACCCCCGCGGCCTGGACCGCCGTCCTGATCGCCCTGGTGGGATTCGTGGTCGGCGGTGTCGGCATGTCGCTCTCGCCGGTCAACTACCCGCTGTTCTGGGTCGGCGTCGCGCTGGTCGTGGTCGCCGGGGTCGCCTTCGTGGTGATGGCCAAGATGGGGCTGCACGAGTCCGGTCACTGAGTCGGTCGGGCCGAGATGACCACCGCGCCGACGCCCCCCGTCGCGGCGAGGGCCGCGCAGCCCCGCTGGCTGCGGATGGCGCCGCCGGCGATGGTGGCGGGTGTGCTCGGCGCGATGACCGTCGCGCTGCACGTGCGCGACCCGCACTCCCAGGGCTCGTGGGGACTGTGCCCGAGTGCGGCCGTCGGGTTCTGGTGCCCGGGCTGCGGGGGACTCCGGGCGGTCAACGACCTGACCGACCTCCGGATCCTCGACGCCGCCTCCAGCAACCTGCTCTTCGTGGCCTCGATCCCGATCCTGGCCTACATCTTCTACCGGTGGGCGGCCGGGCGGTGGACCGACCGCCGCTGGGACCCCTCGGAGCGTTCGACGAACTTCTCCGCGGTGGCGCTGATCGTGCTGATGGTGCTCTTCGCCGTCGTCAGGAACACGACGGCGGGGTCCTGGCTCGCGCCCTGACCCCGCCGTCGGCAGTCGCTGTGCGACCGCGTGGTGCCTACCGTTCAGCGACTCACAGGTCGCTGTAGTAGTTGAAGGACGCGTTGTCGCTGGCGATCAGGATCACCCAGAGCACGACGCCGATCACGATGCCGACGATGCCCAGGATCAGACCGGCCATCGCCATGCCGCGGCCGGTCTTCTTGCCCTCGTCGATCTCCTTCTTGGCGAGGAAGCCGAGCACGGTGGCGGCGATGCTGAAGATGAACCAGGTGCAGCAGAAGATGCCGAGGATTCCGGTGACCAGCGAGATGATGCCCAGCACCGAGGTCTGCTGCGGCTGACCGCCGTAGCCGGGCTGACCGGGCATCCCCGGGCCCGGGGCGGCGGCGGAGTTCCGTAGTTCGGCGGCTCGTTGTAGCTCACGATGGTGCCTTTCGATGCTGGGTTCGACGTGGTCGCGGCCCGGCCGAGGGCCGGGCAGTGTCGTCGACACTAACGGGCGCGTGCCACACTCGACACCACCTGTCGGTGTGTTGGATCGACGGGTTCGCACGGCCGGTGCGCCCCGCGCACCGGGCACGAGATCAACGGAGGCAGCAGATGTCGGCGCAGTCGGCGCACACGTCCGTGCTCGACGACATCGTCGCCGGGGTCCGCGAGGACCTGGCGGCTCGCGAGGCGGCGGTCCCCCTGGTCGAGCTGCGGGCCGCGCTCGCCGACGCACCCCCGCCCCGGGACCCGATGCCGCACTTCCGCTCGCCGGGCTCGAGCGTGATCGCCGAGGTCAAGCGGCGCAGCCCCAGCAAGGGCGACCTGGCCGACATCCCGGACCCCGCCGCACTGGCCGCGGAGTACACCGCCGGTGGCGCCGCCGCGATCAGCGTGCTCACCGAGCAGCGTCGGTTCAACGGGAGCCTGGCCGACCTGCGCGCGGTGCGCGCCGCGGTGGACACCCCGATCCTGCGCAAGGACTTCATCGTCGCCGAGTACCAGCTGGTCGAGGCCCGGGCCGCCGGCGCCGACCTGGCGCTGTTGATCGTCGCCTCGCTGCCCGGCGACCGGCTGCAGCGGCTGTACGACGCCGCGCGGGACCTGGGGCTCACCGTGCTGGTCGAGGTCCACGACGAGGCGGAGACCGAGCGGGCGGTCGAGCTGGGCGCCGAGCTGGTCGGCGTCAACGCGCGCAACCTGAAGACCCTCGCGGTGGATCCGGGCACCTTCGCTCGCCTGGCCCCGCTGGTCCCCGAGGACCGGGTGCTGGTCGCCGAGTCCGGGATCGGCGGCCGTCCGGACGTGGAGCGTTTCGTGCGCGAGGGGGCCCGCGCCGTACTGGTGGGGGAGGCCTTGGTGAAGGACGGAGCACCGCGTGCGGCGGTCGCCTCGATGACGGGAGTGGGAGCGTGACCGAGCAGGGACAGAGCGCCGGCAGCCACGACGCGGACGAGCGCGGTTGGTACGGCGGGGACGGGGCGTTCGGCGGCCGGTTCATGCCGGAGGCGCTGATCGCCGCCCTCGACGAGCTGGACGTGGCCTGGCGTGGGGCGATGGCCGACCCCGACTTCACCGGCGAGTTCGACCGCCTGCTGCGCGAGTACGCCGGAGTCCCCAGCATGCTCTACGACGCCACCAGGCTCTCCGAGCAGGCCGGTGCCCGGATCCTGCTCAAGCGCGAGGACCTGAACCACACCGGCGCCCACAAGATCCGCAACGTGCTCGGCCAGGCGCTGCTCACCAAGCGGATGGGCAAGAAGCGGGTGATCGCGGAGACCGGGGCGGGGCAGCACGGCGTCGCCTCGGCAACCGCCGCGGCCTACCTCGGGCTGGACTGCACGGTCTACATGGGACGCGTCGACACCGAGCGCCAGGCGCTCAACGTCGCCCGGATGCAGCTGCTCGGCGCCGAGGTGGTCCCGGTCGAGTCCGGCAGCGCCACTCTGAAGGACGCGATCAACGAGGCACTGCGCGACTGGGTCGCCACGGTCGACCACACGGCGTACCTCTTCGGCACCGCTGCCGGGCCGCACCCGTTCCCCAGCCTGGTCCTCGCCTTCGTCCGCGGGATCGGCGACGAGGCCCGGGCCCAGTGCCTGGAGCAGTACGGCGCCCTGCCGGACGCGGTCGCCGCGTGCGTCGGCGGGGGCTCGAACGCGATCGGACTCTTCGCCGGCTTCATCGACGACGCCGACGTCGCGATCTACGGGTTCGAGGCCGGGGGAGACGGTGTCGAGACCGAGCGGCACGCCGCCACCATCCACGCCGGCAAGGTCGGCGTGCTGCACGGCGCGCGCACCTACGTGCTGCAGGACGAGGACGGGCAGACCGTCGAGTCGCACTCGATCTCCGCGGGCCTCGACTACCCCGGGGTGGGGCCGCAGCACGCCCACCTGGCCGCCTCCGGCCGGGCCAGCTATCTCCCGGTGACCGACGCCGAGGCGATGGACGCGATGGCCCTGCTGGCACGCACCGAGGGGATCATCCCCGCGATCGAGTCGGCCCACGCCGTCGCCGGCGCGCTCCGGGTCGCCCGGGAGCGCCCGGGACAGACGATCCTGGTCAACCTCTCCGGCCGCGGCGACAAGGACATGGGCACCGCGTTGGACTACTTCGAGCTCGGCAAGGCAGGCACGGCATGAGCACCAGCAACGCCGCGGACATCGGCAACGCTCGGGGCACCGCGCGCGCGTTCGCCAAGGCCCGGGCCGAGGGTCGCGCGGCACTGGTCGGCTACCTGCCGGCGGGCTACCCGGACGTCGACGGCGGGATCGAGGCGCTCCGTGCGCTGGTCGCCGCGGGCTGCGACATCATCGAGATCGGCCTGCCCTACAGCGACCCGGTGATGGACGGACCGACCATCCAGGCGGCGGTGCAGCAGGCGCTGGACAACGGCGCGCGCACCGAGGACGTCTTCCGCACCGTCGAGGCGGTCGCCGCCACCGGCACCCCGACCCTGGTGATGACCGCCTGGAACCCGGTGGAGGCCTACGGGGTCGACCGGTTCGCGCAGCGACTGGCCGACGCCGGAGGAGCTGGCCTGATCACCCCCGACATCACGCCGGACTACGCGCCGGAGTGGATCGCCGCGGCGGACGCGCGCGACCTGGACAAGGTGTTCCTGGTCGCGCCGTCCTCGACCGACGAGCGGATCGCGATGACCACCGCGGCCTGCCGCGGGTTCGTCTACGCCACCGCGGTGATGGGCGTGACCGGCGCCCGCGCCACCACCAGTGACCTCGCCGAGCCGCTGGTGGCCCGCACCAAGGCGACCACCGACCTGCCGGTCGGGGTCGGCCTCGGGGTCAGCAACGGCGCCCAGGCCGCGGAGATCGCGGGCTACGCCGACGCCGTGATCGTCGGCTCCGCCTTCGTCCGCGCCATCGCCGACGCCGGCGCCGACCGCGGGGCCGGCCTCTCGGCACTCACCGCCCTCACCGAGGACCTGGCCGCCGGCGTCGCCGGTGGTGCTGCCCGGTGAGGGCCCGCCGCGGCCTCCGGGCCGTCCTCGCCCTGCCCCTGGCGCTGGTGCTCGCGGTCAGCCTGGCCGCCTGCGGCGGTGAGGAGGACTCCCAGGACTTCACCGGGCGTCGCCTGGAGAACCACTGGCAGGTGCCGGATGTGTCCCTGACCGCGACCGACGGGTCGCCGTACAGCCTGGCCGAGGACGCGGACGACCCGATCACCCTGGTCTTCTTCGGCTACACCAACTGCCCGGACATCTGCCCGCTGGTGATGAACAACATCGCGGCGTCGATGAACCGGCTCACCGACGCCGACCGGGAGCAGGTCGGGATGGTCTTCGTGACCACCGACCCCGCGCGCGACGACGAGAAGACGCTGCGCCGCTACCTGGACGGCTACGACGACTCGTTCGTCGGCCTGACCGGGGACCTCGACGACATCATCGCCCTGGGGGAGCCGCTCAACGTCTACGTCAGCGACGGCAAGAAGCTGCCGACGGGCGGATACGATCTCGGCGGCCACTCGACCTTCGTCCTCGCCGTCGAGGACGACGAGGCGATGGTGATCTGGAACGAGGAGACCTCCGCGACGGAGTTCGCCACCGACATCCACACCCTCCTGGAAGAGGACTGAGACCATGCTCGACCTGATCGTGGCCACCATCCCCAGTCCCGACCAGGGAGTGTGGAACCTCGGGCCGGTCCCGATCCGGGGCTATGCGCTGTGCATCATCCTCGGCATCGTCGCCGCCATCTGGATCGGCGAGCGCCGCTGGCAGGCCCGGGGCGGACAGTACGGCGACGTGCAGGACGTCGCGCTCTGGGCGGTCCCGTTCGGCATCGTGGGCGCTCGGCTCTACCACGTGGCCACCGACTGGGAGAAGTACTTCGGCGAGGGCAAGGACCCGATCAGCGCGCTCTACGTCTGGAAGGGCGGCCTCGGCATCTGGGGCGGCATCGCGCTCGGCGCGCTCGGTGCCTACATCGGGGCCCGCCGCAAGGGCATCCGGTTCCTGCCGTTCATGGACGCGCTGGCCCCGGGCCTGCTCATCGCGCAGGCGATCGGCCGCTGGGGCAACTGGTTCAACCAGGAGCTCTACGGCAAGCCGACCGACCTTCCGTGGGGGCTCGAGATCGACCCGGCCAACTGGCCGACCACCTGCGACTACCCGCCCGGGTCGGGCACCTGCACCTTCGAGGTCGGCACCACCTTCCACCCGACGTTCCTCTACGAGAGCCTGTGGAACATCGCGGCCTTCGCGCTGATCATCTGGCTCGAGCGTCGCTTCCGCCTCGGCTACGGCCGGGTGATGGCGCTCTACGTGATGGCCTACACGCTGGGGCGCGGCTGGATCGAGGCCCTGCGCATCGACGACGTACAGCTCAACAACGTGCTCGGTCTGCGGTTCAACGTGTGGACCTCGATCGTGCTCTTCGTGGTCGCCGCGATCGCCTTCGAGTACTCCCGCCGCACCCACCCGGGGCGGGAGGCCGACGTCTACCTGCCCGGCCGCGGACCGTCGGCGGCGGAGACCGACCCTGAGTCCGACGCTGAGTCCGACGTGGAGACCGACGCGGGGACCGACACCGGGTCGGACGAGGAGCCCACCGCAGGGACCGATCCGGCGCCCGGCGGGTCCGACGAGACGGACGACACGTCCGCGGAGCGTTCCACCAACGAGTAGCGGCGGATCAGCACCCTTCACACGGTGGTAACCTGAGGCCTCCGCCGCGTGGGCCAGTGACGTCCCTTGCGCCCCACCTTCTGGGGACTCATCATGCGATGAGCCCCCAGACGTAGTCGACGGGAGAACTCTGGTGCCCTATTCGCACGCCTTCCCGGCACCGGTTGGCCTCTACGACCCCAGCCACGAGCGTGACGCCTGTGGTGTGGCGTTCGTGGCCACGCTGACCGGAGAGGCCAGTCACGACATCGTGGCCAAGGCACTCACCGCCCTGCGCAACCTGGACCACCGCGGCGCCGCCGGCGCCGAGGTGAACTCCGGCGACGGCGCGGGCATCCTGATGCAGGTCCCGGACGCCTTCCTGCGAGCCGTGACCGCCGAGGCCGGTCTCGAGCTGCCCGCCGCCGGCACCTACGCCGTCGGTACGGCGTTCCTGCCCGGCGACACCGAGCAGGTCGCCAAGACCCGCGGCCGCATCCAGGAGATCGCCGCCGAGGAGGGCCTGCAGGTCCTCGGGTGGCGCGAGGTCCCGGTCGAGCCGGAGATCCTGGGCACGATGGCCCTCAGCGTGATGCCGACCTTCACCCAGCTCTTCGTGACCACCGAGGGTCAGCAGAGCACCGGGATGGACCTCGAGCGTCTGGCGTTCTGCCTGCGCAAGCGCGCCGAGCGTGAGACCGACGTGTACTTCCCGTCGCTCTCCTCGCGGACGCTCGCCTACAAGGGCATGCTGACCACCGACCAGCTGGACAACTTCTTCCCGGACCTGGTCGACGAGCGGATGGCCTCCGCGCTGGCCGTGGTGCACTCGCGCTTCTCGACCAACACCTTCCCGAGCTGGCCGCTGTCCCACCCGTTCCGGTTCATCGCCCACAACGGTGAGATCAACACCGTCAAGGGCAACCGGAACTGGATGCGCGCCCGCGAGGCGCTGCTGCACTCCGACCAGATCCCCGGCGACCTGGAGCGGCTCTACCCGATCTGCACCCCGGAGGCGTCGGACTCGGCCTCCTTCGACGAGGTGCTCGAGCTGCTGCACATGGGCGGCCGCAGCCTGCCGCACTCGGTGCTGATGATGATCCCCGAGGCGTGGGAGAACCACGGCGAGATGGACGAGAAGCGGCGCGACTTCTACCGCTTCCACTCCGCGATGATGGAGCCGTGGGACGGCCCGGCCTGCGTGGTGTTCACCGACGGCGCCCAGATCGGCGCCGTGCTGGACCGCAACGGGCTGCGTCCGTCCCGCTTCTGGGTCACCGACGACGGCCTCGTCGTGCTGGCCTCGGAGGTCGGCGTGCTCGACCTCGACCCGGCCACCGTGGTCCGCAAGGGCCGGCTGCAGCCGGGCCGGATGTTCCTGGTCGACACCGAGGAGCACCGGATCATCGAGGACGAGGAGGTGAAGTCCGAGCTCGCCGCCGAGCACCCCTACGGGGAGTGGCTGCACGCCGGTCTGATCCACCTCGACGACGTCCCGGACCGCGAGCACATCGTGCACACCCACGCGTCGGTGACCCGCCGCCAGCAGATCTTCGGCTACACCGAGGAGGAGCTGCGGGTCCTGCTGACCCCGATGGCGAACAGCGGTGCCGAGCCGATCGGATCGATGGGCACCGACACCCCCATCGCCGCGCTCAGCGACAAGCCCAGGCTGCTGTTCGACTACTTCAGCCAGCTGTTCGCGCAGGTCACCAACCCGCCGCTGGACGCCATCCGCGAGGAGCTCGTCACCTCGCTCAACGGCACCATCGGCCCGGAGTCCAACCTGCTCGAGCCGGCGCCCGCCTCGTGCCGCCAGGTGGTGCTCCCGTTCCCGGTGATCTCCAACGACGACCTGGCCAAGATCCGTCACATCAACCGTGACGGGAACATGCCCGGCTTCATCACCCACGTCTCCCGCGGCCTCTACTCGGTCGAGGGGGGCGGCGCGGCGATGGCGCAGCGGATCGACGAGATCTGCCGCGAGGTCTCCGACGCGATCGCTGACGGCGCGCGCGTGATCGTGCTCTCCGACCGGCACTCCACCGCCGAGCTCGCGCCGATCCCGTCGCTGCTGCTCACCGGCGCGGTGCACCACCACCTGGTCCGGGAGAAGACCCGCACCCAGGTCGGTCTGCTGATCGAGGCCGGCGACGTCCGCGAGGTCCACCACGTGGCCCTGCTGGTCGGCTACGGCGCGGCCGCGGTCAACCCGTACCTGGCCATGGAGACCGTCGAGGACCTCGCTCGCGAGGGCTACTACGTCACCTCCGACCCGGAGCAGGCGGTGAAGAACCTGATCAAGGCCCTGGGCAAGGGCGTGGTCAAGGTGATGAGCAAGATCGGTGTCTCCACGGTCGCCTCCTACACCGGCGCGCAGATCTTCGAGTGCGTCGGCCTCTCCCAGACGGTGGTGGACAAGTACTTCACCGGCACCACCTCCAAGCTGGGCGGTATCGAGCTCGACACCGTCGCCGAGGAGGTCGCCAAGCGGCACGCGACGGCGTACCCCCGCGGCGGCATCGCTCCGGCGCACCGCGAGCTCGAGATCGGCGGCGAGTACCAGTGGCGCCGTGAGGGTGAGCCGCACCTGTTCAACCCGGAGACGGTCTTCCGCCTCCAGCACTCGACCCGGACCGGCCGCTACGACATCTTCAAGCAGTACACGAAGGCCGTCGACGAGCAGTCCGAGAAGCTGATGACCCTGCGCGGTCTGTTCCGCTTCAAGGACGCCGGGGACTCCGGTCGGGCCCCGATCCCGATCGAGGAGGTCGAGCCGGTCTCGGAGATCGTGAAGCGCTTCTCCACCGGCGCGATGTCCTACGGATCGATCAGCCGCGAGGCGCACGAGACCCTGGCGATCGCGATGAACCGGCTGGGCGGCAAGTCCAACACCGGTGAGGGTGGCGAGGACGCGGACCGTCTCTACGACCCGGAGCGACGCAGCTCGATCAAGCAGGTCGCCTCCGGCCGGTTCGGCGTCACCAGCGAGTACCTGACCAACGCCGACGACATCCAGATCAAGATGGCCCAGGGCGCCAAGCCCGGCGAGGGCGGTCAGCTGCCGGGCAACAAGGTCTATCCGTGGGTGGCCAAGACCCGGCACTCCACGCCCGGCGTGGGGCTGATCAGCCCGCCGCCGCACCACGACATCTACTCGATCGAGGACCTGGCCCAGCTGATCCACGACCTGAAGAACGCGAACCCGGCCGCCCGGGTGCACGTGAAGCTGGTCTCGGAGGTCGGCGTCGGCACGGTCGCCGCGGGTGTGTCCAAGGCGCACGCCGACGTGGTGCTGATCTCCGGCCACGACGGGGGCACCGGCGCGTCGCCGCTGACCTCGCTCAAGCACGCCGGCGGTCCCTGGGAGCTCGGCCTCGCCGAGACCCAGCAGACCCTGCTGCTCAACGGTCTGCGGGACCGGATCGTGGTGCAGACCGACGGTCAGCTCAAGACCGGCCGCGACGTGGTCATCGCCGCGCTGCTCGGCGCGGAGGAGTTCGGCTTCGCGACGGCGCCGCTCGTGGTCTCGGGCTGCATCCTGATGCGCGTGTGCCACCTGGACACCTGCCCGGTGGGTGTGGCCACGCAGAACCCGGTGCTGCGCTCGCGGTACTCCGGGCAGGCCGACTACGTGGTGAACTTCTTCGAGTTCATCGCCGAGGAGGTCCGCGAGCTGCTCGCCGAGCTCGGCTTCCGCAGCATCGAGGAGGCCGTCGGTCAGGTGCAGCACCTCGACGTGGTCGAGGCGATCGAGCACTGGAAGGCCTCCGGCCTCGACCTGCGCCCGATCCTGCACAAGATCGACGTGGCGCAGACGCACTTCCCGGACCAGGACGTCCACAACACCCAGGGCCAGGACCACGGCCTGGAGAAGTCGCTGGACGTCACCGAGCTCGTTCCCCTGGCCCAGGCCGCTCTGGAGAACGGCGAGCCGGTCCGGGCGCAGCTGCCGATCCGCAACGTGAACCGCACCGTCGGCACGATCCTGGGCCACGAGGTGACCAAGAAGTACGGCGGCGAGGGGCTCCCCGAGGGCACCATCGACCTCACCTTCACCGGCTCCGCGGGACAGTCGCTGGGTGCGTTCCTGCCCAAGGGCATCACCCTGCGGCTGGAGGGCGACGCCAACGACTACGTCGGCAAGGGGCTCTCCGGCGGCCGGATCGTGATCCGCCCGGACCGCACTGCGCCGTTCAAGTCCGACGAGCACATCATCGCCGGCAACACGATCGCCTACGGCGCGACCGCGGGAGAGATCTTCATCCGCGGCGGCGTGGGGGAGCGGTGCTGCGTGCGCAACTCCGGTGCCCGGGTGGTCACCGAGGGCGTCGGCGACCACGGCTGCGAGTACATGACCGGCGGCCGGGTCGCGGTCCTCGGCAAGACCGGCCGCAACTTCGCGGCCGGTATGTCCGGCGGCATCGCCTGGGTGCTCGATCTCAAGGAGTTCCGGGTCAACCCGGAGCTGGTCGAGCTGCGCCCGGTGAGCGAGGAGTACGCCGCCGAGCTGGAGCAGATGGTGCGGTCGCACCACGAGGAGACCGGTTCCAAGGTCGCCGAGGCGCTGCTGGCCGACTGGGACGCCGCACTGGCGCGGTTCACCGAGGTCATGCCGCGCGACTACGCGAAGGTCCTGGCGGTCCAGGCCGAGGCGGAGGCCGACGGCCTCGACGCCGAGCAGGCCGCCAACAAGGTGATGGAGGTCCTCTATGGCTGAGGTCCGACCCAAGTACGGCATCCGGTCTGCTCGTCAGGCCGTGGAGAAGGGAGCGCACCATGGCTGACCCGAAGGGCTTCCTCAAGGCCGGTCGCGAGGGCGCGACCCGGCGCCCGGTCGACGAGCGCGTGCAGGACTGGAACGAGGTCTACCCCGACGGGGTGGGCCGCGCGCTGCTGCCGATCATCAACGTGCAGTCCAGCCGTTGCATGGACTGCGGCATCCCGTTCTGCCACCAGGGCTGCCCGCTGGGCAACATCATCCCCGAGTGGAACGACCTGGTCTGGCGCGACGACTGGGAGGGTGCGATCGAGCGCCTGCACGCGACCAACAACTTCCCGGAGTTCACCGGGCGGCTGTGCCCGCGCCGTGCGAGACCGCCTGCGTGCTGGGCATCAACCAGGACCCGGTGACGATCAAGAACATCGAGGTCTCGATCATCGACCGCGCCTGGGACTCCGGGAACGTCCGGCCGCAGCCGCCGGAGTGGCTCTCCGGCAAGACCATCGCCGTGGTCGGCTCCGGGCCGGCCGGCCTGGCCACCGCCCAGCAGCTGACCCGCGCCGGTCACACGGTCGCGGTCTACGAGCGGGCCGACGAGCCCGGCGGGCTGCTGCGCTACGGCATCCCCGAGTTCAAGATGGAGAAGGTGCACCTGGAGCGCCGTCTGGACCAGATGCGCCGCGAGGGCACGGTCTTCCGCGCCGGCGTCGAGGTCGGGGTGGGCAAGCTCACCGGCGACCAGCTGCGTGACCGGTACGACGCCGTCGTGCTCGCCATCGGCTCCACCGTGCCGCGGGACCTGCCGGTCCCCGGGCGCGAGCTCGGCGGGATCCACCAGGCGATGGAGTTCCTGCCCCAGGCCAACCGGGTCGCGCTCGGCCAGGAGGTCGAGGGCCAGGTCCGCGCCGACGGCAAGCACGTGGTGATCATCGGCGGCGGTGACACCGGTGCGGACTGCCTGGGCACCTCGATCCGTCAGGGTGCGGCGTCGATCACGCAGCTGGAGATCATGCCCCAGCCGGGTGAGGAGCGTCCGGCCGGCCAGCCGTGGCCGACGTACCCGATGATCTTCCGGGTCTCCTCGGCCCACGAGGAGGGCGGTGACCGGGTGTACGCGGTCTCCACCAAGGAGTTCATCGGCAACGAGGACGGCAACGTCAAGTCGCTGCGCCTGGTCGGCGTCGAGTTCGTCGACGGCAAGCTGACCGAGGTCGAGGGCACCGAGCGCGAGATCCCGGCCGACCTGGTGCTGTTCGCGATGGGCTTCGTCGGCCCGGAGCAGCCCGGCCTGGTCGAGCAGCTCGGCGTGGAGCTCGACGAGCGCGGCAACGTGCGACGTGACAGCGACTACCAGTCGTCGGTCCCCGGCGTCTTCGTGGCCGGTGACGCCGGCCGCGGCCAGTCGCTGATCGTCTGGGCGATCGCCGAGGGACGTGCTGCGGCCTCCGCCGTGGACGAGTACCTCACCGGCTCGACGACGCTGCCCGCCCCGATCCCGCCGACCGCCCGTCCCGTGGTGGCCTGAGGGTCGCGCGACGGCGTCAGCACGAGCCGGCAGGAGCCCCCGTTCGCGGTGGTGCTCCTGCCGGCTCGTCCGTTCACCGGGTGGTCACCGCAGCGACGGCGCGGCTGGTGTGAACGTTCCAAGGCCCGGGGACTAGGCTGCACGGGTGCGGAGAGCCAAGATCGTGTGCACCCTGGGACCGGCGACCAACACCGAGCGCCGGATCCGCGAGCTCGTCTATGCCGGGATGGACATCGCCCGGATGAACATGAGCCACGGCACCCACGCCGAGCACGAGTCGGTCTACGAGCTGGTGCGCTCGGCCGCCGAGGCCAGCGGCCGCGGTGTGGGCATCTTCGCCGACCTGCAGGGGCCCAAGATCCGCCTGGACACCTTCGCCGAGGGCCCGGTCGTGCTCAAGCGCGGCCAGCGCTGGACGATCACCACGCGCGAGGTGGCCGGCGACGCGGAGATCTGCGGCACGACGTACAAGGGTCTGCCCGGTGACGTGCACCCCGGTGACCCGATCCTGATCGACGACGGCAAGGTGCGGCTCCGGGTCGTCGAGGTCGCCGACACCGACGTGGTGACCGAGGTGCTGGTCGGGGACCGGTCAGCAACCACAAGGGCATCAACCTGCCGGGCGTCGCGGTCTCGGTGCCGGCGCTGTCGGAGAAGGACGAGGAGGACCTGCGCTTCGCGCTGCGGCTCGGGGTCGACTTCATCGCGCTCAGCTTCGTCCGCAACGCCGACGACGCCGAGGACGTGCGCAAGGTGATGCGCGAGGAGGACATCCTCGTTCCGGTCATCGCCAAGATCGAGAAGCCGCAGGCCATCGAGCACCTCGACGAGATCGTCAAGGCCTTCGACGGGTTCATGGTGGCCCGCGGCGACCTGGGCGTGGAGTGCCCGCTCGAGGAGGTCCCCGTGCTGCAGAAGCAGGTGATCGAGAAGGCGCGGCGCAACGCGAAGCCGGTGATCGTGGCCACCCAGATGCTGGAGTCGATGGTCACCAACCCCGCTCCCACCCGGGCCGAGGCCAGCGACGTGGCCAACGCCGTGCTCGACGGGGCGGATGCGGTGATGCTGTCGGGCGAGACGAGTGTGGGCGACCACCCGATCCACACGGTGGAGACGATGGCCCGGATCATCACCGCCACCGAGAAGCACGCCTTCGAAGGGTCGTTCCCGGAGCGCTTCGGCCGGATCCGGTGGGAGCCGCGCACCCGCTCCGGCGTGATCACCAAGGCGGCCGAGGAGGTCGCCCACCGGGTCGACGCCAAGTACGTCGTCGCGTTCACCCAGAGCGGTGACTCCGCGCGCCGACTCTCCCGGCTGCGCAGCCGGATCCCGGTCCTCGCCTTCACCCCGTTGGACAAGGTGCGTTCCCAGCTCGCCCTGAGCTGGGGCGTGGAGACCTACCGGACCGGCGAGGTCGAGCACACCGACGAGATGGTGCGCCAGGTCGACGAGAACCTGCTGCGCTCGGGTCGCGTCGCCGAGGGCGACCTGGTGGTGATCGTGGCGGGCAGCCCGCCCGGCATCCCCGGGTCCACCAACGCGCTGCGGGTCCACCGGATGGGCGATGCGATCAACGAGGTCGCCCCCGCCTACCGGCGGCGCTGAGGCGGGTCCCGCAGGCCTCACCGGGTCCAGGCGGTGGTGGCGGCGACCGCCTGCACGTCGCACGGCTGGTCGGGCGGGTTCACCAGCACCTGCTGGCGGAGGATGATGTCGTCCGGGCCGGCCCCGGTGTCCTGGGTGAGCATCACCCCGGTGAGGCGGCCCGGCTCCTCGGGGTCGGTGAGCCGGATGGCGACCAACACGGCCTGCTGGCCGTCACCGCGCCCGAGGGTGGTCCCGACCAGCGGGCGTCGCGTCGGCCAGGCTCCCATCGACCCGACCATCCCGGCGTCCTTGAGCGGCGGGTAGTTCAGCGCGATGCCGGTGACCTGCGAGGTGCCGTCGTACCGGACGATCGCCCGCTCCACCACGCTGAGGTTCTCGGCATCGGTCAGGTCGGCGGCGAGCAGCAGCGTGGGGACCGTGGCCGAGACCGAGCCCGGGTGGAGCATCACCTCGCCCTCCGGGTCGGCCGCGACGCAGCGGGCCAGCACCGGAGTCCTGCGGGTCGGGTCGGTGGCGGTGACGAAGGGCTCGTCGGTGTCGGTGCCCGACCCCGACCCCGGGGTGGAGCATCCGTGCAGGACGCCGAGCGCGGTGGCGGCGGCCAAGGTCGCCGCCCATCGGCCGGGTGTCGCCTGGAGCACCCGCATGCAGCAACACTACGCCGCAGTGCCCCGGGTGAGATTCGAACTCACACTGGATGGTGTTTGAGACCACTGCCTCTGCCGTTGGGCTACCGGGGCGGCTTTCGCGCGGGGACACGTTATCCGACCCGACGGGCGCCGCTCACGCCGGTGTCGGGGTCACCGCGGCGACCCGGGGCACCCGAGCGGTGGGATGAGCCGCGGCTCACGTCCTGCCCGAGCCCTCCGGCGGCTAGCCTGGTGCCGTGAACGACGCAGTCGCCGACGGCAAACCCGCAGCAACCCGCACCGTGGTCATCGCCGAGGACGAGACCCTGATCCGGATGGACCTGGCCGAGATGCTGGCCGAGGAGGGCTACCAGGTGCTGGGCCAGGCCGCGGACGGGGCGAAGGCGATCGAGCTGGCCGAGGAGCTGCGCCCGGACCTGGTGATCCTGGACGTGAAGATGCCCGTGCTCGACGGGATCGCGGCGGCCGAGGCGATCGCCGGGAAGCGGATCGCCCCCGTCGTCATGCTCACCGCCTTCTCCCAGCGCGAGCTGGTCGAGCGGGCTCGCGAGGCCGGCGCGATGTCCTACCTGGTCAAGCCGTTCAGCCAGTCCGACCTGGTGCCCGCGATCGAGATGGCGGTCAGCCGGTACGCCGAGATCGCCCAGCTCGAGGCCGAGGTCAGCGACCTGAAGGAGCGCCTGGACACCCGCAAGGCGGTGGACCGCGCCAAGGGCATCCTGCAGGAGCAGCTCTCGCTCAGCGAGCCCGAGGCGTTCCGCTGGATCCAGAAGACCGCGATGGACCTGCGGATGTCGATGCGCGAGGTCGCCGAGGGCGTGGTCTCCCACGGGGTCCCCGGCGCCGGGGCCTGACGCTGCGGTCCTGCCGCCGGGCCCCATGGTCACAACTTGACAACGAGGCGTACCAGGCGGGGATCAGGGGGCCAGTTGCGGTCTACCTTGTGGGGATCGTCGTTTAGACGGTGGTCGGAATCACATCGGCAGCGTCGCCGCAGGTGACCGACCGACAGGGAACAACTGACGGAGGCTTGATGAACCGCACTTCCAAGCTCGTGCGCCTCGGCGCGCTGGGGCTGGCCGCGTCGCTGGCGCTGACCGCATGCGGCGGCGACGACACCGACGACAACGCGGGCAGCAGCGACAACGCGTCGTCCGGCCCGGAGGGCACGCAGTGGTACTTCGTGGACGGGAACACCGCTGACTACTCGGCCGACTTCGACGCCGGCACCCTCGCCGGCACCAAGGCGACCTACCCGGGTCCGGAACTGGCCGATGACTTCAAGGATCGCCTGCTCGGCGTCAACGGCAAGCTGAAGGACTTCACCTACGGTCCGGAGTCCTACGACGCCACCATCGCCGCGGCGCTGGCAGCGCTGGCCGCCGGCGACGACTCGGGCACCGCGGTCGGCAGCCAGATGCAGGCGGTCACCTCGGAAGGTGAGAAGTGCACCGACTTCGCCACCTGCGCCGACCTGCTCGCCGACGGCGAGGACATCGACTACGACGGCGTCTCCGGCCCGATCGACCTCAACTCGACCGGTAGCCCGTCGGCCGCGACGATCGGCGTCTTCGAGTACGCCGACGACAACACCTACGCGCCGGTCGACTACGTCACCGGTGAGATCCCGGACGTCGACAGCGTCGGCGCCAAGCAGAAGATCGGCAAGGTCGAGAAGGGCGACGGCACCCTCAACATCGGCGGCCTGCTGCCGACCTCGGGTGACCTCGCGTTCCTCGGCCCCCCGGAGATCGCGGGTGTCGAGCTGGCGATCCAGGAGATCGACGAGGCCGGGACCGACCTCAAGGTCAACTTCCTCGGCAACGCCGACTCCGGTGACGGCACGCCCAACATCGCGCCGTCCAGCGTCGACAGCCTGCTGGCCAAGAACGTCGACGTGATCGTCGGCGCCGCGTCCTCGTCGGTGTCGCTGAGCGTCATCGACCGGATCACCGGTGCCGGTGTCGCGCAGATCTCGCCGGCGAACACCTCGACCGCGTTCGACTCCTACGCCGACAGCGGGCTGTACTTCCGTACCGCGCCGTCCGACGTGCTGCAGGGCTCGGTGATGGCCTCGACCCTGCTGGGCGACGGTCACCAGAACGTGGCGATCCTGGCCCGCCAGGACTCCTACGGTGAGGCGCTGGCGGACAACGTGGAGAAGTTCTTCACCGAGGCCGGCGGCACCATCGTCTCCAAGACGCTGTACTCGCCGGAGGCCGCGACCTACACCGCGGAGATCGACGAGCTCGCCTCGACCGACCCCGACGCCATCGTGCTGATCGCCTTCGACGAGACGAAGAAGATCGTG
This sequence comes from Nocardioides sambongensis, assembly GCF_006494815.1. Classification (NCBI taxonomy): domain Bacteria; kingdom Bacillati; phylum Actinomycetota; class Actinomycetes; order Propionibacteriales; family Nocardioidaceae; genus Nocardioides; species Nocardioides sambongensis. Next base: position 1,797,402 of record NZ_CP041091.1, on the reverse strand, counting down.
CCCGAGCTGGTCAAGGCCGGTCTGGTCCTGGAGTGACCCGCACCGGGTAGACGAACAACGAAGAAGCCCCGACCGCCGAGAGGCGGTCGGGGCTTCCTCGTTCTCCGGGTCAGTCCCGCTTGGCCAGGGTGCCCAGGTAGAGCTCGATGACCTTGGGGTCGTTGGCGAGCTGGGTGCCGGTCGCGGTGTAGGCGTTGCGGCCGTGGTCCAGCACGTAGCCGCGGTCGCAGATCTGCAGGCAGCGCGCCGCGTTCTGCTCGACCATGACGACCGAGACGCCGGCCTTGTTGATCTCCCTGGTCTGCAGGAACACCTCGTCCTGCAACGCGGGGGAGAGACCCGCCGAGGGCTCGTCCAGCAGCAGCACCGACGGGTCCATCATCAACGCACGGCCCATCGCCACCATCTGCCGCTCACCGCCGGAGAGCGAGCCCGCACGCTGCGAGCGGCGCTCCCCGAGAGCCGGGAAGATCCCGGTGACGAAGTCGAACCGCTCGGAGAACTTCGAGGGCGCCTGGTAGCAGCCCATCTGCAGGTTCTCGGCGATGGTCAGGCTCGGGAAGACGTTGTTCGTCTGCGGCACGAAGCCGATGCCGAGCGTGACCAGGCTGTCCGCGCGCTTGTTGGTGATCTCCTCGCCACGGAGCGTGACCGTGCCCTCGTGGATCTTGACCAGCCCGAAGAGCGCCTTGAGCAGGGTCGACTTGCCGGCACCGTTCGGGCCGATGATGCCGACCAGCTCGCCGGGGTGGCAGTAGAGGTCGGTCCCGTTGAGGATGTTCACGCCGGGCAGGTAGCCGGCGATGAGGTTGTCGGCCCGCAGGATCGCGCCGTCGGCCGCGGCCAGGTGCTGCGCGCGCGCCGCCTCGGCCCGGGCCTCGGCGTCGTTGTCGCTCGGGGTCACGGGGTTGCTCATGGCTGCTCCTCCTCACGCAGCTCGGCCTCGGCCTCGGCCATGACCTCGTCCGCGTCGAGCTCGGTGATGTCGGTGTCGTGGTGGGCGCCGAGGTAGGCGTCGATCACGCGCTGGTCGGACATGATCGAGTCCGGCGGTCCCTCGGCGATCACCCGTCCGGCGGCCATCACGATCACCCAGTCGGAGATGTCGCGGACCATGTCCATGTCGTGCTCGACGAAGAGCACGGTCATGCCCTCCTCCCGCAGCGACTTCACGTGACCCAGCAGCGACTGCTTCAGGGCCGGGTTGACGCCGGCCATCGGCTCGTCGAGCATCACCAGCTCGGGCTCGACCATCAGCGCGCGCGCCATCTCGAGCAGCTTGCGCTGACCGCCGGAGAGCGAGCCGGCGAAGTCCGCCTCCTTCTCGTCCAGCTTGAACCGGGCGAGCAGGTCCCGGGCGCGGGCGGTGTTCGCCGCCTCCTGGCCGCGCCAGAGGAACGGGAAGATGCCGGCCCAGAAACGCTCGCCGACCTGCCCGGTCGCGCCGAGGCGCATGTTCTCCAGCACGGTCAGCTTGGAGAGGACCTTGGTCAGCTGGAAGGTGCGGACCATGCCCATCCGAGCGATCCGGGACGCCGAGACCCGCTTCAGCGAGCGACCGTTGAAGGTCCGGTCGCCGCTGTCGGGGGTGTCGAACCCGGTGAGCAGGTTGAAGAAGGTCGTCTTGCCGGCACCGTTGGGTCCGATCAGCGCGGTGATCACGCCTCGCTGGACCTCCACGTGGCTGACGTCGACGGCCTTCAGGCCCCCGAACTGACGGGTGATCCCGGAGGCCACCACGATCGGGTCGGGCTTGGCGACGCCGGGCTCGTTGGCGAGGCCGGCCAGACCGGCGCGACCGGTCTTGACGTCCCCGGCGCTCGCGCCCGGCTCGGCGGTCTGGTTCTGCGTGGTCTCAGCGGGCATCGATGGCCAGCTCCTTCTTGTCGCCGAAGATTCCCTGCGGTCGGTAGATCATCAGCAGCATCAATGACAGGCCGACCACCATGAAGCGGACGTTGCCGATCTGCTCGCTGTTGAGGATCGACTCCGGGATCACGCCCCACTCGCCGATCAGCTTGGAGAGCAGCGTCTGGAGGAACGAGAGGAGCCCCCAGAACAGGACCGCTCCCACCACCGGGGACAGCACCCGGGCCGCACCACCGAGGATCAGCATGGTGAAGGCGATGAAGGTGAAGTCGAGGTTGTAGCTGTCCGGCTGCACCGAGGCCAGGCCGAGGGCGCCGATGAAGCCGCCGAAGGCTCCGATCACACCACCGAGCATCAGCGCCTGCAGCTTGTAGTAGTAGACGTTCTTGCCCAGCGACCGTACGGCGTCCTCGTCCTCACGGATGCTCTTGAGCACCCGGCCCCACGGGCTGCGCACCAGCAGCCAGGTGAGCAGGCAGAAGAACGCCACCAGCGCCCAGCCGACCGTCATCACCCAGAGGTCGTTGCGGCTGAAGCCGAGCGCTCCGGAGCCATAGGGATTGACGTCGCGGAAGCCGCCGGTGAAGCCGCTCACCCCGTCGCGGGCGTGGAAGTACTCCTTGTAGGAGGTGGTGAAGAAGAGCCGCAGCACCTCGGCCACCGCGATCGTCACGATGGCGAGGTAGTCCGCTCGCAGCCGCAGCGTCGGGATACCCATCAGCAACGCGAGCAGGATCGAGAAGAGCACACCGAGGACCACCGCGAGGAGGAACGGGATGTCGAACGAGGCGATCGAGACACCCATCGCGTAGGCACCGACCGCGGCGAAGCCCGCCTGGCCGAAGTTGAGCAGCCCGGTGTAGCCGTAGTGGATGTTGAGGCCCATCGCGGCCAGGACGAAGGAGATCGCCAGCGGCGCGAAGGCGTCGTGCAGGGGGATTGTCAGCAGGTCCATGTCGTTCCTTCCTCAGCCGATCCGCTCGCGTCGGCCCAGGATGCCTTGGGGCCGGACCAGGAGGATCACGATGAGCAGTGCGAGGGCACCCGCGTTCTTGAGGTCGGTGGGGATCACCAGGGTGGAGAGCTCGATCAGCACGCCGATGATCAGGCTGCCGATCAGGGCACCCCACACGGACCCGAGACCACCCACGGTCACCGCCGCGAAGAGCAGCAGCAGCACGAGCTGGCCGATCTGGTAGGTGATGCCGAGCTGGAAGGCCAGGAAGGCCCCGGCCAGCGCGGCGAGCGCTGTGCCGACGATCCACACGATGGAGACCACCCGGTCCACGTTGATGCCGCTGGAGGCGGCCAGCGCCGGGTTGTCCGCGACCGCTCGGGTGGCCCGGCCGAGCCGGGTGTAGGAGAGGGCCAGGAGGACCACGGTCAGCACCGCGATGCTCACCGCCGCCACCGCGATGTCGCGGCCGGTGTAGGTGAACAGGCCGGCGAAGTCCTTGCCCGACGGCGAGGTGAAGTCGTCGTAGAGCTCGGTGCGCGAGCCGGTGATGTAGGCGAAGAAGTTCCGCATCAGGAACTGCAGGCCGATGGTCACGATCATCATCGCGATCAGGCCGGTGCCGCGGTGTCGCAGCGGCGCCCAGAGGATCCGGTTCTGGAACCAGCCGAAGCCGAGTGCCACGACGACGGTCATCGGCACCGCCAGCAGGAACGGGATGCCGGCCGCCACGTTGAGCAGGTAGGTGCAGACCGCTCCGAGCGTGACGAGCTCGCCGTGGGCGAAGTTCGTCAACCCGGTGGTGCCGAAGATCATCGAGAGACCCAGCGCCGCCATCGCCATCACCAGGCCGAACAGCAGGCCGTTGTAGATGGCGCCGGGGATCCGGTCGAGCTTGGTCTGGACGTCGCGGTTGTCCGGTCCGATCGCGAAGTCGACGCTGATCGTGCTCAGCGTCGAGGAGACGGTCAGCGTGGTCTTGGTGCCCGGCCGGAGCTTGGCGCCCTCGGGGAGCGTCTCCTCGTCCAGGAAGACCCGGACCGGTTCGCCGGCGGGGCTGGTGAAGGTGATCTCGACCAGGCCGTCGGCGTCCGTGGTGCCGGTGAACTCGTCGCCGTCGGCGGTGGTGACGGTGATCTCCACCCCCTCGACGGGTGTGTTGCCGGAGGCCGAGTCCTCCAGTTGCGCAGTGAGCGTGCGCTCGGACTCGTCCTCGTCATCGGCTCGTGCGGGGCTTGCCCCCACCGCGAGGCCGAGGGTGAGGACGGCCACCAGCAGCGCCGCGAGGACGGCCAGGGGGCGACTCTTGACCATGGGTCTCCTGTCGTAACGGTCAGCGCGCGGCGGTGGCCGGGCATGACACGTTGTGCATTCGAACGTGAACAAGGGCACGTTACGGCTCATCGGTGCGGTGCGCCGCTCCCTTCGGGTAACGACCTGAGAACAAATTTCTTTCGGAAGCGGCGTGAGGTTCCCCTGTCAACCATCGATCGCCGGGCGTATCCTCGCCGGTTGGGGGAGAGGCGCTGCGGAGGGAAAGGTCGGTCGGACGTGGGTAGGACATGGTGAGGAACGCGATCTCCATCAGGAGCGCGACGCGGGAGGACGCGCCCGATCTCGTCGAGCTGTGGAGCGAGAGTCTGCGTCGCGCGGACCGCTCCGAGCAGATCGCCGACCTGGAGCTGGTGATCAAACAGGCCGCGGCCTCCCCGGACCAGCGCCTGATCGTGGTGGAGTGCAACGGCGCGTTCGCCGGCGCGGTGCTGCTCCGGCTGCTCACCCTCTCCCCGGTCAACCTCGAGCCGTGCGTGCAGTCGATCCAGCCGCGGGTGCTCGCCCGCTTCGGGCGCCAGGGCGTCGGCCGCGCCATGATGGAGGCCGCCGCCTCCTTCGCCGAGGAGAACGGCGTGCTGGTGATGAGTACGTCGGTCCCGGCCTCGGACCGCGACGCGAACCGGTTCATGGCCCGGCTGGGCTTCAACTCCGCCTACGTGTGGCGGGTCGCGCCGACGGCGGTGGTGCGCTCCCGTCTGGACCCCGCGCCCAGCCAGCGGCGGAGCAACGTCAGCCGGAGCCGGGTGATGGCGGCTCGCCGGTCGGCGCGTCGTCGTACCACCGAGCCGGTGGAGCTGGACGGCCTCGCCGACTGAACCCGGGCCCGGCGGGTCGCGTCAGCGCGGGTCGAGCAGCGAGCAGGTGATCCGCGCGGTGCACACCCGGCGACCCTGCTCGTCGGAGATGACCACCTCGTAGCAGGCGCTGGAGCGGCCGAGATGGATCGGCGTGGCCACGCCGGTCACGGTGCCGCTGGTGGCGGACCGGTGGTGGGTGGCGTTGATGTCGACCCCGACCGCGATCTTCTCCGGATAGGCGTGCAGCGCGGAGCCGACCGAGCCGAGGGACTCGGCCAGGACCACGGACGCGCCGCCGTGCAGCAGGCCGTAGGGCTGGGTGTTGCCCTCGACCGGCATCGTGGCGACGATGCGCTCGGCGCTCGCCTCGAGGATCTCCACGCCCATCTTCTCGTTCAACGCACCGAGCATCCCGTGGGGCATCGACTCGGACAACTCCTGCACGCTCACCATGGGCACCAAACTAGTGCCGCCGGTCCGGGCCGGCGGGCGCGGGTCACGCACCGGTCGCGGTGTCCGTGACGATGGATAGAGTCGCGGCGTGCCTGGAACCGAATCCCCCGTGCGTCCCCGGTTGCTGCTGCTCGACGGCCACTCCCTGGCCTACCGGGCGTTCTTCGCGTTGCCGGTGGAGAACTTCTCGACCACCACCGGCCAGCACACCAACGCCGTCTACGGCTTCACCTCGATGCTGATCAACGTCCTCCGTGACGAGCAGCCGACCCACGTCGGTGTGGCCTTCGACGTCTCGCGCACCACGTTCCGCACCGAGGAGTACGCCGAGTACAAGGCCAAGCGCAACAAGACGCCGGGTGAGTTCTCCAGCCAGCTCCCGCTGATCGAGGACGTGCTCGACGCGCTGCGCATCCCGTACCTGAAGAAGCCCGGCTTCGAGGCGGACGACATCATCGCCACCACCGTGACCCGGGCGTTGGCCGAGGATCCGGAGATGGAGGTCCTGATCCTCACCGGCGACCGCGACGCGCTGCAGCTGGTCACCGATCGCTCGACCGTGCTCTACCCGATGCGCGGCGTCTCGGACCTGGCCCGGATGACCCCGGCCGCCGTCGAGGACAAGTACGGCGTCCCCCCGGACCGGTATCCCGAGCTGGCCGCGATCGTGGGGGAGACCTCCGACAACCTTCCTGGCGTGCCCGGCGTCGGCCAGGGCTTCGCCGCGAAGTGGATCAACACCTACGACGGGCTGGACAACGTGATCGCCCGCGCCGACGAGATCGGTGGCAAGAAGGGCGAGTCGTTCCGCGAGCACCTCGGCGACGTGATGCGCAACCGCCGGCTCAACGCCCTGGTCCGCGACCTCGACCTCGACCTCGCGCCCAGCGACATGCTGGTGCGCCCGTGGGACCGCCAGGAGGTGCACACCCTCTTCGACAGCCTCGAGTTCCGGGTGCTGCGCGACCGTCTCTTCGAGAGCCTGAGCTCGGAGGAGGAGGTGGACGGGAGCGGCTTCCAGCTGGAGACCGCGGTCCTGGGCGCGGGCGAGGTCGCGGCGTGGCTCGACGGGATCGGCTCCGAGCGGGTCGGCGTGCACGTGCGCGGCGCCTGGGGCGCCGGCACCGGCCGCGTCGACGGGCTGGCGATCGCGCTGGGCGACGACCGGGCGGCGTACCTCTCCGCCGAGACGCTGACGCCGGAGGACGACGCGGCGCTGGCCGGCTGGCTCGCCGACCCGGCGCGGCCCAAGGTGCTGCACGACGCGAAGGGCCCAGCCCTCGCCCTCGCCGCGCACGGCTGGGAGCTGCGCGGGCTGGCCAGTGACACCGCGCTGGCGGCCTACCTGGTCCGCCCCGACCAGCGCTCCTACGACCTGGCCGACCTGACCCTGCGCTACCTGAAGCGCGAGCTGCGCGCCGAGGAGGAGGCGGACCAGGGGTCGTTGTTCTCCGACGTCGACGACCCGGCCTCGGACTCCGCGGTGGGCCCGCTCGCCGCCCTCTACGCGCGTGCGGTGCTCGACCTCGCCGGGGCGCTCGACGAGGCCGTGGCCGACCACGGCGGAAGCGCCCTGCTCGCCGACGTCGAGCTGCCGCTGCTCTCGCTGCTGCGGGAGATGGAGCAGACCGGCATCGGGGTCGACTCCGACCAGCTGAGCGGCTTGGAGCAGCACTTCGCCGACGAGGTCCGCGACGCGGCCGAGGAGGCCTACGCGGTGATCGGCAAGGAGATCAACCTCGGCTCGCCCAAGCAGCTGCAGGTGGTGCTCTTCGACGAGCTCGGGATGCCGAAGACCAAGCGGACCAAGACCGGCTACACCACCGACGCCGACGCGCTGCAGAGCCTCTTCGTCAAGACCGAGCACCCGTTCCTGCTGCACCTGCTGCGGCACCGCGACGTGGCCCGGCTGCGGCAGACCATCGAGGGGCTGCTCAAGACGGTCGCCCCCGACGGACGCATCCACACCACCTTCAACCAGACGATCGCGGCGACCGGACGCCTGTCCAGCACCGAGCCGAACCTGCAGAACATCCCCGTCCGCACCGAGGAGGGCCGGCGGATCCGTGAGGGATTCGTGGTGGGCGAGGGCTGGGACACGCTGATGACCGCGGACTACAGCCAGATCGAGATGCGGATCATGGCCCACCTCTCCGAGGACGAGGTGCTGATCGAGGCGTTCCGCTCCGGGCGCGACTTCCACTCGACCACCGCGGCCCGGGTGTTCGGGGTGGCCGAGGACGAGGTCAGCAGCGAGCACCGGGCCAAGATCAAGGCGATGAACTACGGGTTGGCCTACGGCCTGTCCGCGTTCGGACTCTCCCAGCAGCTCGCCATCGAGCCGGCGGAGGCGCGGGAGCTGATGGAGGAGTACTTCGAGACCTTCGGCGGCATCCGGGACTACCTCTCCGGTGTGGTCGAGGAGGCCCGGCGCACCGGGTTCACCGAGACGATCATGGGTCGGCGCCGCTACCTGCCCGACCTGACCAGCGACAACCGGCAGCGTCGGGAGATGGCGGAGCGGATGGCGCTCAACGCCCCGATCCAGGGCTCGGCCGCCGACATCATCAAGGTCGCGATGCTGCGCACCCATGCTGCCCTCGGCGAGGCGGGTCTGCGGTCCCGGCTGTTGCTCCAGGTGCACGACGAGCTCGTGCTCGAGGTGGCTCCCGGCGAGCGGGAGCCGGTGGAGGAGCTGGTCCGCGCCCAGATGGGCGGTGCCGCCGAGCTCGCGGTGCCGTTGGACGTCTCGGTGGGCACCGGGCACAGCTGGCACGATGCCGCGCACTGACCCGAGGCGGGATCGCGGATGAGTGACGTGCTGCCCTCCGTCGACCGGGTACGCCGGGTGGTCGGCCTCTACGGAGACCCGTCGGTGTCCTGGTCCATCGCGCTCGAGGTCGAGATCGCCGACCCGCCCGACGAGGCCACCCTGATCCGTCGTGCCGCCGAGATCGTCGCGGCCCACCCCCACCTGGGCATCGCACCGACCGTGGACGAGCACCGTGGCGCCGCCACCCTGCAGGACTTCGGCGACCGGCTGTACGGCGACCGCGACCCCCTGGTGCGGATCGCGGTCGGCGCCGACCGGCTGCTGGTCGCCGCCCACCACGGAGCGATCGACGGACTCGGTCTGATCGGTCTGATCGGCCTGCTCACCGACCGCCCCCTCGGCTGCTCCGCGACCGGTGTCTCGCGCACCGGCGCGGAGCCGGGCTTCCTCCGCGGCAACCTGCAGCGCGTCGGTGAGGCGCTGTGGCGCCCGCCCACCCGCTTCCAGGCCACCGCCGCGGAGCGCGGTGCGGTCGGCGACGTGTACGCCGCGGTCGCGGTGCCCGCCTTCCGCGGTGGCACCGCGGCGCTCGCCTGGGCCTCCACCCGCGCGCTGGCCGAGTGGAACCGCGGCTCGGCCCAGGAGCGACGGCGCACCCAGCCGGTGGTGGCGCTGGGAGTCTCGCGTCGCAGTGGTGCGGTGCCGCTGGCCCCGGACCGGGACACCGCCTACACCCGGATCCGGGCCCGCGGGGTCGACTCCCCGGCGGCGATGACCGAGGTGCTGCGGGCCACCCCGCCGGAGCCCGACTTCCCGCTGGCCGAGCCGCGCCGGGTGGACCCGGTCCGGATGGTCACCCGCGCCCTGGGCGGGCGGCTGGGCTCGACCCTGCTGGTCTCCAACCTCGGTCTCCTGCGACCGGCCGAGAGCGGGGTCACCGCGGCGCGGATCTGGCCTGCTCCGGCCGGGCCGAACGGAGTGGCGGTCGGTCTGACCTCCGCGTCGGCCGGCGAGGGGGTGCAGACGCAGCTGACGGTGCGGATGCGGCGCGGCTGGTTCGCCCCGGACGCCTCGCAGCGCCTGGCCGACCTGCTCCTGGATGGCCTGGGGCGTCAGCTGCCCAGGTAGACGGCCCCGGCGGCGAACAGCACCCAGGCGGTCGCCAGCACCTGCAGCACCCGGTCCCGCAGCGCGATGTCCTCGGGCTCGCCGGCCGCGTGGGCGTCCACGGCGTAGCCGTAGCGCAGCACCGCCAGCACGAACGGCGCGATGGAGATCACCGTGAGCGGTGATCCGTCACCGGCGGCGTCGATCTCGAACGCCCAGAGGCTGTAGGACATGATCAGCAGGCCCGCGGACATCGTCCACACGAAGCGCAGGTAGGTGGCCGTGTAGCGGGTGAGCGAGCGTCGTACCTCACCGGGGGAGGTGCTCTCCAGGTGGATCTCCGCGTAGCGCTTGCCGGCCGCCATGAAGAGCGACCCGAAGGTGGCGCAGAGCAGGTACCACTGGGAGAGCGGGATGCCCGTCGCCACACCGCCGGCGACCGCGCGCAGCAGGAAGCCGGCGGCGATGATCGCGATGTCGATCACCGGCTCGTGCTTGAGAGCCAGCGAGTAGCCCAGGAACAGCACCACGTAGATCGCGACCACGGCGGCGAGCTCCCAGGTGGCGGCGAACCCGATCCCGACCGCCAGGACCTGCAGGAGCACGCCGCAGACCAGCGCGGTGCGCGTGCTCAGCGCGCCCGAGGCGACGGGGCGCAGCCGCTTGCGCGGGTGGGCGCGGTCGGCCTCGACGTCGAGCACGTCGTTGACCAGGTAGATCCCGGAGGCCGCCGCGCAGAACGCGACGAAGGCCAGCGCGGTGGCGATCGCCACGGAGCCCTCGCCGAGGCGGCCGGCCATCAGCGGTGCGCCGACGACCAGGATGTTCTTGGTCCACTGCCGAGGGCGCAGCGACCGGAGGAGCGCGGTCAACGGCTCAGTAGGGGTCGTACGGCGAGTCGTGGCCGAGCAGCCGGGCGACCGGGCGCAGCCGGAGCCGGAGCAGCACCTTCAGGAAGACGTTGCGGATCCACCACGGCATCTCACCGAGGATCCGCAACCGGTCCCGCAGCCGCGGGCGTCGCTTGACGAAGAGCGCCAGCGACCCGGCTCGACGCTCGTAGGCGAGGTCGTTGCCGAACAGCACGTGCAGCAGGATGCCGAGGGTGACGCCGATCGAGGAGTAGCAGTCGTGGATGAGGACGGCCCCGCCGGGCGTCAGGAACTCGTGCCACTTGAGGTCGTCGCTGAGCGTCCAGACGTCGTGCTTGCCGTCGATGTAGAGGTAGTCGATCGGCTCGGTCCACCCGGGACGGGCCTTGGTCGAGTACTCCTCGACCAGGCGCACCACGTCCGGCGTGGGTGACCCGGCGACGTTGGCGAGGAACTTCGTCCTCGTCGGGGTGCCGCCGAAGAGCCGGCCCTCCACGAAGGGGTCGACGGCGATCACCTGTCCGCCGACCCGTCGCGCGACGTCGCCGAGGACCACCGTCGAGCGTCCCTGGTGACTCCCGATCTCCACGAGCACCGCGCCCTCGCCGAGGTTCCCGGCGGAGTCGTGGAGGAGACGCCCCTGGTCCTCGGTCAGCCAACCCGGGATCGTGTCGGCGTACTTCCAGACCTCGGCGAAGTCCTCTGGGTGCGTTGGGGACGGACGGCCTATGATCACCAGCGCACAGTACCGGGGAGTAGCCAGCTGCTGCAGCGGGGTGAGAGACCCGGCTGGGCGCGCCGTACGGGTGGAGGGGAATCATCGTCGCGATGCGGTCGGTCGTCCGACGCTGGGCTGACCGGATCCTCGAGTCCTGGTACGTCCCCGTCACCTGGCTGTGGCTGCTCGCGATGGCGTTCGCCCAGCGGGTCGGCCGCACCACCTTCGACACCAAGTTCGACCTGACCGCCGACCCTGGTGGGTTCCTGGAGCGCAGTCTGTCGCTGTGGAACCCGGCCTCCTCCTTCGGCGAGCTCCAGAACCAGGCGTACGGGTACCTGTTCCCGCAGGGCGGCTTCTTCCTGGCCGCCGATGTGGTCGGACTGCCGGACTGGGTCGCTCAGCGGCTGTGGACCGGGCTGCTGCTGATCGTCGCCTTCGAGGGTTGTCGACGGCTCGCCCGCGCCATGATCGGCGGCGACATCGTCTGGGCGTCCTGGCTGGCCGGCTTCGCCTACGCGACCGCGCCGCGGTTCCTGGGCAGCGTGGGCGTGCTCTCCGGGGAGGCCCCGCCCGTCGCACTGCTGCCGTGGGCGATCCTGCCGATCGTCCTGGCCCAGCAGGGACGGATCGGACCCCGCACCGGTGCGCTGCTCTCCGGCGTCGCGATGCTCGGCTTCGGCGGGGTCAACGCGGTCGGCAACCTCGCCACGCTGCCGGTGATCCTCTTCATCCTGCTCGGCTCGGTACGACGCGAGGGTGGCCGCACGCTCCTCGGCTGGTGGTGCGGGGCCACCGCCCTGGCGAGCGCGTGGTGGATGCTGCCGTTGCTCGTCTTCGGCCGGTACAGCCCCCGTTCCTCGACTACATCGAGACCTCCGGCGCGGTCGAGCAGCCGCTGGGCTGGACCAACGTCACCCGCGGCGCCGACCACTGGCTGGCCTTCTTCAGCATGGGTGGGGATCCGTGGTGGCCGGGCGCGTACTCGCTCGCCACCGCGCCGCTGCTGGTGGCGGCGACGTCGGTCGTCGCAGCGCTCGGCATGGTCGGTCTCACCCGCCGCTCGATGCCGGCGCGGCGGGCTCTGCTGGGCAGCCTGGTGCTCGGCGCCGTCTGCCTGACGGTGGCCCGGGCCGGTGACCTCGCCTCGCCGCTGCAGGCGGAGTTCCAGGCCCTGCTCGACGGACCGCTGGCGATGCTCCGCAACGTGCACAAGGTGGACCCGCTGCTGCGGCTGCCCCTGGCGCTCGGGCTCGCCCACCTGGTCCGGTGCGCGGCGCAGGCGCGGACCCGCTCCGGCGTGGACCGCGGCGTGCTGCGGGTGGTGGTGACCTCGTCGGTGGCGGTGCTGCTGCTGGTGACCTCGGTGCCGCTGTGGACGGGCCAGCTGCGGCAGAACGGCTGGGAGGAGATCCCGCAGGCCTGGGTGGACGCGGGGCGCTACCTGGACCAGAACGCGGACGGCGGCACCACCCTGCTGCTGCCCGGTGCCGGGTTCGGGCAGCAGACCTGGGGGTGGACGATCGACGAGCCGCTCCAGGGCCTGACCGATGCCGCCTGGGTGAGCCGCAGCCAGGTGCCGCTCGCGCCCGGTCCGACCATCCGCTACCTCGACGCGATCCAGGAGCGGATCGCGGACGGCCGCGGCTCCGAGCAGCTCGCGACGATGCTGGCGCGCTCCGGCGTCAGCCACGTCCTGGTCCGCCGCGACCTCGACCTGCGCTCCTCCGGGGCGCCTGACCAGGGCCGGGTGGACCTCGCCATCAGCCGGACCCCGGGGTTGACCTCGGTGGCCGAGTTCGGCACCAGCACGCTGGGGGACCGGTCCCTGATCGAGATCTACCAGGTCGACGACGCCGCGCGCCGGGTCTCGGCGGTGGCCACCGACGACGTCGAGACGCTCGCCGGCAGCTCCGAGGACGTGCTGGCGGCGGTGGAGGGTGGTGCGCTGGACGCGGACACCCCCACGGTCGTGCTCGGCGAGCAGAACTGGCCGGCGGAGTCGGCCGACCTGGTCGGTGACGGCTATCGCCGGGTGGACCGCGGCTTCGGCTCCTTGGACGCGGTCGGACCGGTGATGTCGGAGGACGAGGAGTACCGCTACCGCCGGGCCGCCCACGACTACCCCGGCCCCGAGCCGACCGAGCCCGCCTACGCCGACTACGGACCGGTGGTGGCCTCCGTGGTCGCCTCGTCCTCGGCCGCCTACAGCGACAGCCTCGCGGCCGCTCAGCCCGACAACGCGCCGTACAACGCGATGGACGGCGACCCGGCCACCCGGTGGGCGGCGGCGCCGCTGCTCGACCCGGTCGGCCAGTGGCTGGAGATCCGCTTCGACCAGCGGGTGTACTTCCCCAGCCTGACCCTGCAGACCTACGCCCCGAGGGGCTCGGTGCCGGCATCCGACGGCTGCGGATCACCGCCGGCGACACGGACCGGGTGATCCAGGTCGACCCGGAGACCGGGCGGGCGGCCACGCCGCTCGACGGCTCCTACTCCCGGTTGCGGATCACGGTCGAGGCCGTCGACGAGACCGTCACCGACAGCTCCGCGCTGGTCGGGATCGACGAGATCGGTCTCCCCGGCCTCACCGTGGACCGGACCATCGTGCTGCCCGGCCAGGGCGCCGACGAGGGCTCCAGCTTCGTCTTCACCGCGCGCGGACGGCGGCCGACCTGCATCGACAGCGGGGTCGGCACCAGCTGCGGCGTCTTCTCCACCGCTCGCGCCAGCGAGGAGGAGTCCGGCATCGTCCGGCGCTTCGAGCTCGCCGGCTCGGGTGGGTGGACCGGCACCGGCGCGGTCCTGGCGCGACCCGGGAGGGAGACCCAGCGCCTGTTCGAGCCGGTCTTCGGACAGGTCCGGGTGCGGGCGTCGACGACCTACCTCGAGGAGGCGAGCGTCGCGCCGCAGTTCGCCTACGACGGGGACGGCCGGACCTTCTGGTCCTCCCAGATCGGGGACTCCGCACCGACGTTGCGCCTGGAGTGGGGCGAACGGCGTCGGATCCGCACGATCTCCGTGGCCTCCGCACCGGGCGGCGCGCAGCCGCCCACGACGGCGACCCTGATCGCCGGCGCAGAGAGCCGGACGGTCGACCTCTCCACCGGGACGGCGCGGTTCGCGCCGCTGGAGACACGACGGCTGGCCATCCGGTTCGACGTACCCGAGGGGTGGAGCGGTCGCCTGGGCGTGGCCGAGCTGTCGATCCCGGGACTGGACGACCTTCGATTCAGCATCGACCGCGACCAGGTCACCGGCTCGGTCTGCGGGCTCGGCCCCGAGCTCGCGATCAACGGGACGGTGCACCCGACCAGGGTGAGCGGCACCCTCGGCGACATCATCGACGGGACGCCGCTGGACCTGGAGGCGTGCGAGCCGTCGGTCCCGATGCAGTCGGGCCGGGTGGACGTCGGCCTGCGGTCGACCACCATCTTCGCGCCGACGCGTCTGGTGCTCGAGCCCGTCACCGACGCCGCCGCCACCGACCAGGGCGTCACCGAACGGCAGGTGAGCGAGGACCGGTGGGAGGCCACCCACCGCGAGATCACCGTCGCCGCGGGGCCCGAGGCGCTGCTCGTGGTGAACGAGAACTTCAACGCCGGATGGTCGGCGAGCCTGGGGGAGACGTCGCTCGACCCGGTCCGCGTCGACGGCTGGAAGCAGGGATTCATCGTGCCCGAGGGCGAGGGCGGCGACGTCGTCCTCAGCTTCGGCCCGGACCGCTGGTACAAAGTGGCGTTGGTGCTCGGTGGGCTGGCCGCGCTGCTCCTCCTCGTCGGCGCGGTCGTGGTCGCGCGCCGCGAGAAGCAGCGGATGACCGCTCCGGCGCAGCCCGGTGCCGGCCCCGAGCGGCCCGGCCCGGTCTGGGTCCGCATCGCCGTGGCCGTCCCGTTCGGCCTGATGGGTGGCCCGGCGCTGCTGGCCGGCTATCTGGTCGGCGCCTTCCTCCGGCGACCGCGGATCGACACCGGACTGATCGGCGCGATCGCGGTGGGGGCGGCCGGCGTCCTCGCCGCGACGGTCGCCGACAGCGCGTCCTCGCCACCGGTCTGGTGCGACGCACTGGCCGCCGTCGGCCTCGGCATGGTCGGCGCGGTCATCGTCCTCGGCCGGGCTCCCGACACGGAGGGGGATCAGCGTGACGATCACTGACCGACCGACGCCGACGAGCGTTGCGCCGCCGAGCGTGCGTCAGCGCGTCAGGGGTCTGGGGCGCCGCGCGGGTGCCCGACTCCCCGCTCCTTGGCGCGGCCGGATGGGTGCCGCGGCGGCCGCGCTCATCGTGCTGCAGACCGTCCTGCGCGGAGCGATCCTGGCGCGCGGCTACCTGACCCAGGACGACTTCAACATGACCCGGCTCGGCTCGGCGCCGATGTCGACCGACCTGCTGCTCCAGGAGTACGCCGGCCACATCTGGCCGGGCAACTTCCTCTCCGCCTGGGTCCACGCGCGCACCGGTCCACTGGAGTGGTGGCAGTTCGTCGCCGAGATCCTGGTGCTCCAGCTGGTCGCGGCCGCGATGGCGTGGCTGGTGCTGTGCCGGCTGATCCCCGGGGCGCCGGCCCGCCTGCCGCTGCTCGCGCTGGCCCTCTTCTCCCCGCTGACCTGGTGGCCGACGGCCTGGTGGGCGGCGGCGATCGGCTTCCTGCCGCTGACCATCGCGCTCTTCACCGCGGTCTGGGCGTTCCTGGTCTACCTGCAGGACGGGCGCGCCTGGGCGCCGTACGCGGTGATGGGCGCGGTGGTGGTCGGCCTGCAGTTCCAGGAGCGGGCCGTGCTGATCTGCCTGGTGCTCGGCTTCGTCGCCGTCGCCCTCCACCCTGCGCGCGGCCTGCGCGCCGTGCGTGGCGCGCTGCGCGACGACTGGCCGTTGTGGACCGGGTTGGTGCTGATCCTCGGCTGCTACCTGGTGGCACACCGGGAGCTCGCGCCGGGTGGCGGTTCTGAGATCGGGTCGGTGCAGGAGGGCGCTCGCCTCTTCGGGAACCTGATCGGTCGGACGATCATCCCGGGCCTCGTCGGCGGTCCATGGCGTCCGGCAGGTCAACTCGGCGTGATCATCGAACCCTCGGCCTCAGCTGTCGTCGCGGGGTGGCTCGTCGTCATCCTCGTCTGCGCGTGGTCGGTGCGGCGCGGCGGCCCCGCAGTGCTGTGGGGTTGGGGACTGATTGCTGCGTTCATGGTCGTCGACGCCCTGATGCTCGCCATCGGACGGACCGGCACCGCGCTGACTGATCTGATCGGTCTCTCGCCGCGCTATGGCGCCGACGTGGTGCCGGTGGCGGCCATCGCGCTCGCGCTCGTGGTCCGTGCCGTCCGATCGCGGGAGCGGCCCCCCGCGGCCGGCAGCCGCCGGCGGGCACGATGGGCGCTCGGCGTGACCGTCGTCTACCTGGCCTCCTCGAGCGTGACGATGGCCTACATCGCGGACAACACGTTGAACCGCACCGACCGGGAGTACGTCGCCAACCTGCGCTCGGACCTGCGTGCCGACCCCGACGTCACCCTCGTGGACACGAGCCCGCCGCAGGACATCATGACGTTCCTGTTCGAGTCCGACGCCCGGGTCTCGACCCTGATCGGGCTGGCCCCCGAGGAGCCGGTCTTCGACCAGCCCTCCTACGACCTGCGGATCGCGGGGCAGGACGGCCACCTCCGCCCGGTCGACCTGCTGACGCCGGAGACGGCGGTCCCTCCCGCCGGGAGGCCGTGCGGTTTCCAGGTCACCGCGCTCGGTACGACGATCCCGCTCCCGGCGAGCATCGAGGGCGACCCGCTGGTCGTGGACCTCGACTACTTCACCAGCGTCACCGGATCGGTCCGGATCGAGGCGGGCGACACCACGGCGGTGGCGCCGCTGCGCGACGCCGCTCGTCTGCAGGTGGTCGTCCGCGGTGACGTGGACGGGGTCCGGCTCACCCTCGAGCAGGAGCTCGGGGACACCTCGGCGGAGGCGACCGGCGTGGTGTGCGCGACCGGAGTCGCGGTCGGCTATCCGGTGCCGGAGGCGGAGGTCACCGACTGAGCGCGAGGGCCCGGGCGACCCGCTCGGTCGTCGCGTCCCAGGTCAGCTCGGTGGCTCGGATCTGCGCCTTCTCGCCGAGGGTGCGCCGCTCGTCCTGGTCGGTGAGCAGCCGGTCGACCTGGGCGGCGAGGGCGGAGGGGGTCTCCTCGCCCGCGAGCAGCCCGGTGACGCCGTCCAGGATCGACTCCGACACCCCTCCGGCCGCGGAGTAGGCCACCGAGGGGACACCCACCTGGGCGGCCTCGATGATGGCCAGGCCCCAGCCCTCCTTGAGGGAGGGCAGCAGGTGCACCCAGGCCGTGGAGAGCAGGCGATACTTCTCCTCCTCGCTGACGTGACCGGCGAACGTGACCCGGTCGTCGAGGCCGAGCGCGGCGCGGCGGGCGAGCAGCTGGTCCTGCCACCAGCCCGACCCCATCACGGTCAGCCGGAGGCCGGGGTGGCGTGACCGGAGCAGCGCCACCGTCTCCATGGCGTGCTCCACCCGCTTGTGCGGGACGAGCCTCGCCACCACCACCAGGTGCGGCGTCGGCGAGGTGGGCTCGGCGGCGAAGTCCGGCATCGCCGGGGCGCCGTTCCAGGCGATGTCGATGTCGCCGGCGGTCACGCCGAGGTCGACGAGCTCGCTGCGGGTGACCTCACTGACCGCGATGTAGCGCAGTCCCCGGTTGACCCGCACCGCGACCCGGGACTCCATGAACCAGCCGAAGCGGGCGACCAGCGGCCCGAAGATGCTCCACTGCTCCCGGTGCACGTGGTGCACCAGGACGGTGACCGGCGCGGCGGAGAACAGCCGGGCCAGGAACGGCATGCCGTTCTGCACCTCCAGCACCCGGTCCACGCCGCGGAAGGAGCCGACGCCGACGCGCGCGAGGGTCAGCAGCAGGGCGGCCCAGAGGTAGACGGTCAGGTGGCCTCCGCGTCGTACGTAGCGCACCCCGTCGCGCACCTCCTGCGCGGCCGCGTCGTCGTACCGGGCGCAGAAGACGGTCACGCGGTGGCCGGATGCCTGCAGGCGTCGGTTCACCTCGGAGACGTAGAGCTCCGAGCCGCCGCCCTCCGGGTGCCACACGTCGCGCCAGTTCAGGACGACGATGTGCCGGGGGCCGTCGGACGCCGTGCTGCTGCCGTGCTCCCGCGGCGTTGAGGCAGGCCGATTCGCTTCGCTCACGCGTTTCCCTCCCAAGAACGGCGTGTGAAGTGATCAGGCTAACACCTTGTTACCCCTCGGTACGGAATTGCGGATCAGCGCACTCTGATACTGCGCACCGCGATGGCGAGGAGGATCGCGGTGAGGACGGCGTTGACGATCACGACCGTGATCACCAACCCGGTGACCGTGGTGGCCATGCTGCCGGTGACGGTGATCGCCACCACCGCCAGCCAGGGCAGCCAGGTGACCAGGCGCGCCTCGGTCGCCAGCACCGCGTAGACCAGCATCTGGATCAGCGCGAGCAGCAGGCCGAGCACGGCGAAGAGCCAGAGGTCGCCCTGGATCTCGGCGTAGTCGTCGCCGCCGACGAAGATCAGCGCCACCGAGGAGAGCACGCTGACCCCGATGATGGTGGCGACCCCGCAGAGCGTGATCAGACCGAGTCCGCGGATCAGCGCTCGCCGTCGCTCGTGCGCGGTCGACAGCGACGGGAACGCGATCACGACCACGAACTGCGGCAGGAAGAGCACCGCCTTGGTCAGGATCAGGCCGGCGGCGTACTGGCCGGCGTCGTGCTCGTCGAGGACGTTGCGGGCGATGATCAGGTCCACGTTGCAGAGGGCGACGAACGCGAGCAGGGCCAGCGCCTTGTGGCCGGCCTCGGCGGCCAGCCCGGGCAGGCGTGGGGTCGGAGTCGCCCCGGTACCGCGGGGGCGACGGAGCGCGACCGCGCCGACGGCGACCGGTACCAGTGCGCCCAGACCCACCCCGACGAGGGCGGCGAACGGCTCGGGGCGGATCGCGATCATCAGACCGCCGAGCACCAGGCGTGGAACGCCCGCCGACAGGTAGAGCAGTGCGAGGGGGCGCCAGCGCCGCTCGCCCTGGAGGACGCCGGCCTGGCCGCCCAGGACGGTGTGCGGCACGGCGATCACGGCCAGCAGGGCTGCCATCGCGAGGTTGTCCAGGCGCAGCAGCGCGTTCACCGCGGGCGCGAGGACGAGCATCGCCAGGCCGAGGGCGAGGCTCGACCGGTAGGTCAGCCGCAGGGTGGCCCGTTCGATGCCGCGGACCTCGCCGGGCGCCGCGCTGATCCGGCGGGCCGCGGTGGCCTGGAGCGCGAGCTGGCCGACGCCGATCAGCAGGAGCATGTTCATCACGGCCGCGAAGGCCCCGAAGGACGCCGGACCGAGCGTGCGTGAGGCGAGGATCTGGAAGCCGTAGGTGGCGATGTTCATGACGCCCATCGCCACCGCGAGGATGCCCGGCTCGGCGGCGCTCGCGCGCAGCTTGTCCGCGGGGCTCGTTCCGGTGGGCTCGCTGGCGACCCTCTCTCGAACCACCGGGCGAGCCTAGGGCATGGGTGGGTGAGCGCCGGTGCGGACGGCCGCGTGGTTGGATGCGGCGCGATGGGTGAGCAACGAGGGGTCCCGGCGCGCGCACGGCTGGCCGCGCTGCTGCGCCGTCGGCGCGACGCACTGGTCGCCGACCGCTGGGTGGCGGCGTGGTCGCTGCTGCTCGCCCTGCTCCTGCTGGGACCGAGCCTGGCTCCCGGCTACGTGCTGTCCTACGACATGGTCTGGGTGCCGGACCTCTCGCTGCGGCCCGACTTCCTGGGCGTGGGCAGCGCCCTGCCGCGTGCGGTGCCCTCCGATGCCGTGGTCTCCGTCCTGGACGAGGTGCTGCCGGGATGGATGCTGCAGAAGGTGGTGCTCCTCGGCGCCGTGGTCGGCGGCGGCTGGGGGACCGCCACGCTGTTGCGCGGCGCACCGCTGGTCGCGCGGCTGGTCGCGGTCGGCGTCTACCAGTGGAGTCCGTTCCTGGCCGAGCGACTGGTGCTGGGGCACTGGCCGGTGCTGCTCGGCTATGCGGTGCTGCCCTGGATCGTGCTGCTCACCGCGCGGTGGCGCGAGGAGGGACGGCTCCCGCTCGCGCTCGGGCCCTTGCTGCTGGTCGGCTCGCTGTCGGCGACCACCGGGATCGCGACCGGGTTCGCCGTCCTGGTCGGCGTCGCGGGACGTCGTACGACGCGCAACGTGCAGGCCCTCGCCCTGGTCGCCGCCGCCAATGCGCCCTGGCTGGTGTCCGGTCTGCTGCACGCCGCCTCCGGCACGTCGGACCCGGCCGGGGCTCGGGTGTTCGCGCTCGCGGGGGAGGGGACCCAACCCGCGCCGCTGACCGCGCTCACCCTGGGCGGCGTGTGGAACGCCGAGGTGGTGCCCGCGTCGCGGGACACGTTCCTGGTCTGGGTCGGCCTGGCGTTCGTCCTGGTCCTGGGCGCGCTGGGCGTGCGGGAGGCCCGGCGGCTGCTGCCCGGCCGCACGCTGCTGACGCTGGTGCTGCTCTGGACCGCCGGGCTGCTGCTGGCGCTGTGGTCGTGGGCCCTGCCCGACACGGTCGCGGTCATCGCCGAGCACGTACCCGGCGGTGGCCTGTTGCGGGACGGCTCCCGGCTCCTGGCGCTGTGCGCCCCGCTGCTCGCCTGCCTGGTCGGGCTGGGCGCCGGGCGGGTCGCCGCGGTCGAGGGGCTCGCCGAGGCGCGG
Source organism: Nocardioides sambongensis (assembly GCF_006494815.1). Lineage (NCBI taxonomy): Bacteria > Bacillati > Actinomycetota > Actinomycetes > Propionibacteriales > Nocardioidaceae > Nocardioides > Nocardioides sambongensis. The sequence goes on along the minus strand of NZ_CP041091.1, from coordinate 1,776,799 downwards.
GGAATGGTCGCCGGCGGTCTGGTCCTGCTGCCGCTGCTGCTGATGCCGGACGCGGCGTGGGGTGCCGGCGGCCGACTGGCCGCCGTCGATTACCCCGACTCCTACGCGGAGGCACGGGCGCTGCTCGTGTCGGAGGCCTCGCCGCGGGGAGACGTCCTGCTGCTGCCGCTGAGCAGCTATCGGCGGCCGTCGTGGAACGGGGAGCGCAAGGTGCTCGATCCGACCGGTCGCTACCTGCCCCGGGACTTCGTCACCAGTGACGAGCTGGTCGTCTCGCAGCGCGCCCTCGCCGGTGAGGACCCGCGGGTGGCGGCGGTGGCCGGTGCGCTGGCGGCCGACGATCCCGCCGAGCGGGCAGCGGGGTTGGTCGACGAGGGGATCGGCGTGGTGGCGATCGACACCGACCACCCGGTCGACGTCCCCGAGGTGGAGGGCGAGGTGCTCCTCGACTCGCCCGAGCTCACGCTGGTCGGTCTGGCCGGGGCCGATCCGCCGGTGCCGTCGCGCGGCTGGGTCGTCGCGATGGTGCTGGCGTGGGTGGCGTTCCTGCTGGTTCCGGTCGGCGCGTCCGGGGCCCGCGCGCTGGGCGCGTTGGGCCGGCGGGTCAGGCGCGGCGAGCACGGCCCAGAACTGCGCTGAGATCTTCAGTGTGGTGCAGGTCGCACTGTGCCCTACTCGTTGGTATGGTGACCCGCAGTTTCTAGGGAGGGACTGTCTGTGACCACTAGTGGAATCGCCGCGCTCATCGCCACCATCCTCGTGGGTGGCGCCGTCGGAGCCGCATCCGTCGTCGGCCTCGTCAACAGCCAGACGGGAGCCTCGGGCGAGTCGCCGGCCAACGTCGAGCAGCCCGTCGTCGACTACGGCACGCAGAGCTGACGCTGTCTCGCCCGGCGCGCGCGACCCGTCGCCGCGCCACACTTCGCCGTTCCGTTCGGCTGTTCCGGGAGTTCCGCTACGAACAGCCAGACCCTGCCCGGTTCTACTCGGCACTGGCGTCCGACTCGGCCGCTCAGCTCGCCGAGTACGCGCCGATGTCGGGCGCCCGTCTGCTCGACGTCGGCGGCGGGCCGGGGTATTTCCGTGACGCGTTCGAAGCGGCCGGCGCGCGCTACATCGCGCTGGAGGCGGACGTCGGGGAGCTCGCAGGTCTGCGCGAGCTCGGCGACATCGCCGGCCCGACCGTACTCGGCAGCGGCATGGATCTGCCGTTCGCCGACGCCTGCGTCGACGTCTGCTACTCCTCCAACGTGCTCGAGCACGTCGAGGACCCGTGGCGGATGGCGGAGGAGATGGTGCGGGTCACCCGACCCGGCGGCACCGTCTACCTGAGCTGGACGGTCTGGTACGGACCCTGGGGCGGGCACGAGACGGCCCCGTGGCACTACCTCGGCGGTGCCCGCGCCCGCCGGCGCTACCGGCGCCGGCACGGCACCGAGCCGAAGAACAGGTTCGGCGAGTCGCTGTTCGCGGTCACCGTCCGCGACGGGCTCGCATGGGCGCGACGCCAGCAGGGCGCCGACGTGGTCGCGATCCGGCCGCGCTACAACCCGTGGTGGTCCTGGTGGCTGCTGCGGGTCCCGCTGCTGCGGGAGCTGGTCACCTGGAACCTGGTGATCGTGCTCCGGCGGCGCTGAACCCGACCCGGGTTCACACCTGTCAAAAACGCACGTCGAGGCGGGTTACCAGTTGGTAGGACGCCGCGCAGCCGTTGCGCTACAGTGCGCGGAATCACACACTCCAGGGAGGGAACGTGAGGAAGAAGCTAGGCCTGCCGCTCATTGGTTTGGGCGCAGTGCTGCTGTTGGTGGGAATCACCTGTTTGGTCTATGCGCCGGGGGTCGTGAAGAAGACTCCGCTCGACGTCGACACCACGACGCGCCTCGAGGGCACGGCGGCCAAACTCGACACGGGGACCGGGGAACTCGTCGAGAACCCGGTCAAGGCCACGAGTCTCACCCGCACCGACACCGACGTCAGCGATGACGACGTGGTCGCGTGGGTGCAGGTCAGCTGCCTGATGATCGACGAGGGCGATCTGCCCGACTGTCTCGACGACAGCGATCCCCGGACCGTCAACGTCAGCACCGATGTCTTCGCCACCGACCGGGTGACGGCCGAGGCCGTCGACGGCGACGGATACCTCCCCGACGACGCGGTGCCGCACGAGGGCCTGGTGAACAAGTGGCCCTTCGACTCGGAGAAGAAGGACTACCAGTACTGGGACGGCTTCGTCGGTGAGTCCGTGACGGCCGCCTACCAGGGCACCGAGGAGATCGAGGGCGTGGAGACCTACGTCTACAAGATCGAGATCACCGGTGCCGAGATCGAGGTGTCCGAAGGCATCCCGGGCACCTACGACACGGTCAAGACGATCTACGTCGAGCCCAAGACCGGCGCGATCATCAACCAGACCGAGGACCAGCAGCGGACCCTGGAGGACGGCACCCCCGCCCTGGACCTGAACCTCGGCTTCACCGAGGACCAGATCAGCGGTAACGCGGAGGACGCGAAGTCCAACATCAGCTCGCTGAACCTGCTGCTGAAGTGGTTGCCGATCATCGGTCTCGTCGGCGGCGTGGTCCTCGCCGGCCTGGGCGCCTTCTTCATGTTCGGAAGCAGCAAGGGCGACCGGAAGGCCTGAGCGCCGTGGCGCGGCGGCACCGCCCCCGTGAGGGAGTGGTGCCGCCGTTCCTCATTTCCCCGCGCCGGCAGGCGCGGTCACTACCCGGAGGAAGCTGATGGCCGAGACCCCCGTGGTCGGTGCGCCGCCCGAGACGCTGGACGACGCCCGGGCCGCTGAGTTCCGCTCCGTCTTCGAGGAGCTGGCCGGCAACATCGAGCGCGCTGTGCTGGGCAAGGGCCGGGTCGTCCGACTCGCCCTGACCTGCCTCGTCTCCGGCGGGCACCTGCTGCTCGAGGACGTCCCGGGCACGGGCAAGACGATGCTGGCCCGGGCGCTGGCAGCCTCGCTGTCGAGCAGCCATGCCCGCGTGCAGTTCACCCCGGACCTGCTGCCCACCGACGTCACCGGTGTGACCGTCTACGACCAGCACCGGGGCAGCTTCGACTTCCACCCCGGCCCGATCTTCCACCACCTGGTGCTGGCCGACGAGATCAACCGTGCCTCGCCCAAGACCCAGTCCGCGCTGCTCGAGGTGATGGAGGAGGGACAGGTCACCGTCGACGGCGTCACCCATGCGGTGCCCCAGCCGTTCATGGTGATCGCCACCCAGAACCCGATCGAGCAGGCGGGCACCTACCGGCTCCCCGAGGCGCAGCTGGACCGGTTCTTGATGAAGACGTCGCTCGGCTATCCCGACGCCGCCTCGACCGAGGCGCTGCTCCTCGACTCCCGGGTGCGCGACCGTGCCGCGGCGCTCGGCCCGGTCGCCGACGCCGCGACGGTGACCGCGCTGCGCGACCTCAGCGACCGGGTGTACGTCGACCGCTCGATCGCCGCCTACATCCGCCGGCTCGCCGAGGCCTCCCGCGAGATCGACGAGGTCAAGCTGGGGCTCTCGGCCCGCGGCGCTCTGGCCTACGTACGGGTGGCCAAGACCTGGGCGGTGGCGCACGGCCGCACCCACGTGGTCCCGGCCGACATCGTCGACCTGGCCCAGCCGGTGCTCGGCCACCGGCTGCTGCTCAGCGCGGAGGCGTCGTTCAACCAGGTCACCGTCGAGCGGGTGGTCGAGGAGCTGATGGCCTCCGTGCCTCCACCGGAATCACGGGCCTGAGCGTGCCCGCTCCGGGGCGTCGCCGCGCGTGGCTCTCGCGGCGTTTCGGCGAGATCACCGCGACCGGCTGGTTCGCGGTGGTCCTCGGCGCCGGATCGCTGGTCGCCGCGGCGGCGATGCACTGGACCGAGCTCTACGTGCTGGGCGTCGCCCTGCTGGGCACGTTGCTCCTCGCGCTGCTGCTCGTCCGCCTCCCCAGCCGTGCCCGGTACGACGTCGCCGCCCGCCCCGCGCGCACCTCGGTCGGCGGCGCGGTGCAGGCCGAGGTCGAGGTGACCGCCGGGCTGATGCCGCTGCTCAGCCCGGAGATCCGGGTGCCGGTCGGTGAGCGCGTGGTGCGCCTCCGGTTGCCGGTGCTCGGCCCTCGTCGGCGGCACCGCGAGGCCCTCACCATCACCACCGACCGTCGTGGGGTGCATCCGGTCGGCCCGGTCACCGAGGTGCGGGCGGACCCGATCGGGCTGGTCCGCCTGCGTCGTCCGCGCACCGGCGCCCGCGAGGTGTTCGTGCGCCCCCGCACGGTCGCGCTGGACTCGCTCTCGCCGGGCGTGGTCAACGACCTGGAGGGCGTGCCGAGCGACCAGCTGTCGGTGAGCGACCTGGCCTTCCACGCGCTGCGCGAGTACGTCCGCGGCGACGACCTGCGCCACGTGCACTGGAGGTCCAGCGCCAGCGCGGACCGACTCCTGGTCCGGCAGTACCAGGAGACCCGGCGGGCCAGCGCCGCGGTGCTGGTCGACGTCGACAGCGATGCCTACGCGACCGAGGAGGACTTCGAGCTGGCCGCGTCGGTGGCCGCCTCGGTGATCATCCGTGCCCTGCAGGACGACTTCGACGTGGTGGTGGGCTGGGGCGAGGAGACGGTCGGCTCCGACGCCGGGCACCCCGATCCGCTGCTCGACGCCACCTGCCGCCTCGAGCGGCGGCCCGCCGCCGACGGGGCGCGCGACCTGCGGCGTCACGCCGCCCGGCTCGCCGGCGTGGCGGCCGCGGCCGGGGTCGTCGTACTGATCTCGGGCGGGCGGCGGGAGTCACGCCTGCTGCCGGCGGCCGCGCAGGCGTTCGGCAGCGGCCCGATGCGGCTGACGGTGCAGGTGGACGCCGCGGCACGCAGCGCGGTGCACGAGCTGGGCGGGATGCGGATGCTGACCCTGAGCCGGTTGGAGCACCTGCCCGCCCTGATGCCGCGGGGGCGTGAGATGTCCCGCCACCCGGTCGGCTGGGCGCTGGGCAACGCCGCGTTCGTGGTGGTGCTGACGCTGCTCGCGCTCTTCACGTTCGACCGCAGCTTCGCCGACCGGACGTATCTCGTCGTCGGGGCGATCGGGATGGCCGTGCCGCTGTCGCTCGCGGTCCTGCTGCACCTCTCGGGGATGTTGGTGGGCCGGTTCACGCTGCTCGTCTACGCGATCTTCCTGCCGCTGGCCGCCCTGTGCGTCTTCGGCGGGCCGTCGTTGGCGGCGCTGCTGGAGGTGATGCGGGCGACGGTGGAGGCGCCCCAGATCCTGCTGACCACGATCCCACCGGCGAACGCCGAGGGCCGGTGCTGGTGCTGCCCTTCACGCTGGGCTACCTCGGCGGCGCGGCCGGCACCTGGCTCGCGCTGCGCTCCCGACGCGCGGCCACGCCGGTGGTGCCGCTCTTCCTGGTCCTCGTGCTCTGTGTGCTGTTCGGCACCGAGGACACCGCCGCGGTGCTGCTGAAGTCCCTGTTCTTCGTCGCCGTCGCGCTGTGGTGGATCGCGATCCGGGCGGGGGAGAACCCGGCCGTCGACCACGCCCACCGCGGTGCCGTGGCGCGTGCCACGGTGAGCGCGGCGGTGGTCGGCTCGGTGGTGGTGCTGGCCACGGTCGCGGTCGGCGACGTGGCCGACCGCCTGGTACTGCGCGGCATGCTCGGCACGGGGTACGACGTCGGCCGGCTGGACAACCCGTTGACGGACTTCGGCCAGTTCCGCGACGACGACGCCGACAAGAGCATGGCGCTGAAGCCGCTGCTGACCCTGCGCGGGCTGCCGCGCCGGGTGCCGATCCGGTTCCTGGTGCTCGACACCTACGACGGCGTCGAGTGGAGCCCGGGCAACGACACCGTGCTCGGCACCCGCGAAGACCGCTTCCAGCAGCTGGGGGAGCGGGTCGGGACCTCGGCGGTGGGGCGGGAGATCGCGGTCCGGGTGGACCTGCGCAAGCTGTGGAACAGCGACTGGCTCCCGCTCGCCGGCTACCTCACGTCGCTGGACTTCGACGGTCCCGACGCCCGGTCCCCGCTGGCCGACGTGCGCTACAACCCGGCGACCGGGTCGGCCGCGGTGGCCGGCGAGCTGGGGCGCGCCGACGACTACCGGTTCACCGCGGTGGTGCCGCCGACCCGGCTGCCGCGGGACGCGGAGCCGTTCGCCCACCCGGGCGACCTGCAGCCGGAGGGTGAGTTCCTCGACGACTACCTCGAGCCGTGGCGGCGCGAGCCGGTCACCCCGATCGAACGGGTGCTGCTGCTCGCCGAGTACCTCAAGGTCACCGGCTACTACAGCGACGGAGCCGCGATCGGGGAGACCGAGGTGCCCCGCGGCCACTCCAAGGAGGCGCTGGCCGCGTTCGCGTTCGCCCCGGTCGGCAACGACGAGCAGTACGCCGCCTTCCTCGCCCTCGCGGCGAACCGGCTCGGTGTGCCCGCGCGGGTGGTGGTCGGCGCCTACCAGGGTGAGCGCCGCCAGGTGCGGGCCGCCGACGTCGAGGCCTGGGTGGAGGTGCAGATCGCGGACGGCACGTGGCGGGTCGTCCCGGCCCACGCGTTCATCGGCACCCAGGACCCCGCCCTCGCCGCACAGACCCCCGAGGAGTTCCTGGAGCGCAAGAAGAAGGAGCGCGAGCGCGAGGAGCCCGAGCCGGAGCAGGAGGCGGACCGGGCGGCCGACGGGGACGGCGATCTCGGCTGGGTACCCGCCGCCGGGGCCGGCGCCGCTCTGCTGCTGGTGGCGGCCGTCCCGCTGACGAAGTGGCTGCGGCGGCGCCGGCGTCGGTCCCGCGCGGGGGTGGCCGCCGTGGTCGGCGGGTGGCGCGAGCTGGTCGACTCCGCCCGCGACCTGGGCTACGACGTACCGGTCGCGGCGCCTCGGCCCGACCAGGCCCGGGCGTGGGCGGGCGCCGAACCGGCCGCGGTCGCGCTGGCCGAGCGCACCGACGCGCTGACCTTCGGGCCGCTCGCCCCCGACCGTGCGGTGACCGACGACTACTGGGACCGGGTGCGCCGGGAGCGCCGCCTGCTCGCCGCCGACCGCTCGGCGCTGCGTCGGCTGCGGGCGCGCTGGAGCCTGGCCTCGCTGCGCGGGCGCGGCGACCGTGCCCGCCGGGCCGGGAGGCCGGACCGGCTCAGGAGGTGAGGTCGCACCCGAAGATCGCGGTGCCGGGGGTGAGCAGGCCGCGGGTGCGCGACCAGCCTCCCCAGAGCCGGTCGTTCCCCTCGGGCCACTGCGGCTCGAGCAGCGTGGTCAGCCGGAACCCGGCCGAGGCGAGCAGGCCGACCCAGTCGCCCAGCGTCCGGTGGTGCTCGACATAGCTGGTCGCACCCGTCTCGTCGTCCACCTCGACGTAGGGCGTGCGGTCCCAGTAGGACTGGCTCGCGGTCAGCCCCTCCTCGCCGGGATCGTCGGGGAACATCCAACGCGTCGGGTGCGTGATCGAGAAGGCGTAGCGACCACCGGGGCGCAGCACCCGTGCCGTCTCGGCCACCGCCGCGGAGATGTCGGCGACGAACTGGAGCGCCCCGAAGGAGGAGAAGACCGCGTCGAAGGAGTCGTCCGCGAACGGCAGGTGCGTCGCCGTCCCCAGCACACTCGGTACGACGACCCCGCTGGCCTCGTCGATGCGCCGGGAGTGCTGCAGCTGCCGGTGGGAGAGGTCCAGGCCGATCGCCCGTCCGCCCCGGGCGCGCACCCAGCGCGAGCACTGACCCGCGCCGGAGCCCACCTCGAGGACGTCCTTGCCGGCGACCTCGCCGAGCACCTTCGCCTCGTCCTCGGTCAGCCCCTCCGGTCCCCAGAGGAAGCCGAGGTCGCCGAGGTAGGGGCCGTGGGTGGCCTGGTACTCGTCGGCGTAGCGGTCCCAGTCGGCGCCGTTCGCGCGCCGGGACTCCAGCTCGGAGGTGTCTCGGCGGTGAGCCGTCACGGGGGATGCGGCCACTGCTGCACGATGGCGAGCCTAGCGCCCGCCGGTCCGAGCCCCGCCGACCGCGGTGCCTCCGGTCGGTCCGGCCCGCTCAGTTGGACGGCACACCGCACGCGCGCGTAGGCTGGTTCATCGTGCCCACAACCGTGGACACGTGTCACTTCTACTTCTGCCCACCCAAGGATCTATCCCTCCTCATGACGAGCATTCTCTCGACTCCCCTCGGCTACGACGACGACGCGCCGCAGGTCGCCATCAACGACATCGGTTCCGAGGCTGACTTCCTGGCCGCGATCGACCAGACCATCAAGTACTTCAACGACGGCGACATCGTCGACGGCACCATCGTGAAGGTCGACCGTGACGAGGTCCTCCTCGACATCGGCTACAAGACCGAGGGCGTCATCCCCTCGCGCGAGCTGTCCATCAAGCACGACGTCGACCCCTCCGAGGTCGTCGAGGTCGGCGACAAGGTCGAGGCCCTCGTCCTCCAGAAGGAGGACAAGGAAGGCCGTCTGATCCTGTCCAAGAAGCGCGCCCAGTACGAGCGCGCCTGGGGCACGATCGAGGAGGTCAAGGAGGCCGACGGCGTCGTCGAGGGCAACGTCATCGAGGTCGTCAAGGGCGGCCTGATCCTCGACATCGGCCTGCGCGGCTTCCTGCCCGCGTCGCTGGTGGAGATGCGCCGGGTGCGCGACCTCCAGCCCTACGTGGGTCAGACCCTCGAGGCGAAGATCATCGAGCTGGACAAGAACCGCAACAACGTGGTCCTGTCCCGCCGCGCCTGGCTCGAGCAGACGCAGTCCGAGGTCCGCCACGGCTTCCTCACCCAGCTGCAGAAGGGCCAGATCCGCAAGGGTGTCGTGTCCTCGATCGTCAACTTCGGTGCGTTCGTCGACCTGGGTGGCGTGGACGGCCTGGTGCACGTCTCCGAGCTCTCCTGGAAGCACATCGACCACCCGTCCGAGGTCGTCACCGTGGGCGACGAGGTCACCGTCGAGGTCCTCGACGTCGACATGGACCGCGAGCGTGTCTCCCTGTCGCTGAAGGCGACCCAGGAGGACCCGTGGCAGCACTTCGCCCGCACCCACCAGATCGGTCAGATCGTGCCGGGCAAGGTCACCAAGCTGGTGCCGTTCGGTTCCTTCGTCCGCGTCGAGGAGGGCATCGAGGGCCTGGTGCACATCTCCGAGCTGGCCGAGCGCCACGTGGAGATCCCGGAGCAGGTCGTCCAGGTCAACGACGACGTCATGGTCAAGATCATCGACATCGACCTCGAGCGTCGCCGGATCTCGCTCTCGCTGAAGCAGGCGAACGAGACCGCCGTCGCCACCGACGTCGAGGAGTTCGACCCGACCCTCTACGGCATGCCGGCCACCTACGACGACCAGGGCAACTACGTCTACCCCGACGGCTTCGACCCGGAGACCGGCGAGTGGCTCGAGGGCTTCGAGGAGCAGCGCGCCACCTGGGAGGACCAGTACGCCAAGGCGCACGCCCGCTGGGAGGCGCACGTCAAGCAGCAGGCCGAGGCCCAGAAGGCCGAGATCGAGGCCGGCGAGGCGTCGTCGTACTCGTCCGGCGCGGCCGAGCGCACCGAGGAGACCGGCGGCTCGCTGGCCTCCGACGAGGCGCTGCAGGCGCTGCGGGAGAAGCTGACCGGCGGCAACTGACCGCCCGTCGCTCCGCGACTGCACGAGGCCCGTCCCACCGCATGGTGGGGCGGGCCTCGTCGTTCTCGTCGAAACCCGGACGGGCCGAGCGCCGGCGGCGTACGGTGCTCCGGTCATGTCAGCCGTGCTCCGGGCTCTCATGCTCGTCGTCGTCTCCGCGATGGCAGCGGGTGCGCTCGGCAGCGCCCGGGCGCAGGGCGCCACTGCCGAGGCAGGGTCGACGGGGTCGACCCGGATCATGATCGTCGGGGACTCGATCACCCACGGCTCCACCGGTGACTACACCTGGCGCTACCGGCTGTGGCAGCACCTGAGGTCGGCGGGGGAGGACGTGGACCTGGTCGGTCCGCGCACCGACTTGTGGAACTACCTGCGGTCGCGTCCCGGCGACCAGCGCTACGCCGTCCGTGGCTTCGATCGGGACCACCGGGCGCGCTGGGGCGACTCCTACACCCGGCTCGCCCCGGAGATCCGGGGCATGGTGGCCGCCCACCAGCCCGACTACCTGGTGGTGGAGCTCGGCTTCAACGACCTGCTCTGGTGCTGCTCGCCCGAGCGCACGCTGGAGCTGCTGCGGGCGTTCCTGGACGAGGTGTACGCGGCGTCGCCGGGCGTGGTCACGATCGTGACCACCGTGCCGTCCACCCGGCTGGCCGCCGCGCCGGCCTTCAACGACCTGCTCCTGGCCTCCGAGCCCGACCTGCGCTCGGAGCACCCGGGTGTCATCGTCGCCGACACCGCCGCGGGCTTCCGCACCCGGCGGCACACGTTCGACGGCACCCATCCGAATGCGAACGGCGAGCTGGTCATCGCCGCCGGCGTGGCGGACGCGCTGGCCGAGGTCGGCGTCGGGACGCCGGCGCAGCGACCGCTGCCGGTGCTGCCGGTGGGCCCGTCGGTCGCCTCGGTGCTGCGGGTGCGCGCCGGCGACCGGGAGGCGATCCTGCGATGGCGGCCGGCGCCGGGCGCCACGCGCCACTTCGTGTGGGTGCGCGGGCCCGGCGGTCGGCGGTGGACGAGGTTGCCGCACGCCGTCACCGGCCGCAGTCGGACGATCGGCGGTCTGGTCAACGGGCGCCGCTACACCTTCCGGGTGCAGGCGGCCAAGGTCCGAGCGGTCTCGCCGCTGCGGTCGCTACCGGTGCGCGTCGTGCCGCACCGGTGAGCGGGTCACTGCGTTGCGCCACCCGGCGGGAGGAAGGCGGGATCGGCGGTGTGCGAGGCGGGCGGGGTGACGTGGGGACGGGCGTCGCGCAGAACCATCTGGAGCGTGCCGGCGACGACGGCGAGCCCCAGGAGAAGCAGCAACAAGGTCATGGCAGTAATCATGCGCCGGTCGAAGATCTGCCAGAAGTGGCAGGAATGACGGCCTCCGTTGATTTGCTGCCAACATCGTGCCAGGATGCCGAGCATGCTGAGCAACGTGGCAGTCCTGGCGTTCGAGGGCGTCGCGCCGTTCGAGCTCGGAGTGCTCTGCGAGTCGTTCGGGCTGGACCGGTCCGAGCACGGCGTGCCCAAGCTCGACTTCGCGGTCTGCGCGCACACCCGCGCGCCGATCCGCACGTCCATGGGCTTCTCCATCCAGGTCGACGCCGACCTCGGTCGCGCGGCCGAGGCCGACCTGATCGCGGTCCCGGCGATGCCCCGTGGCGGCACCCCGCCGGACGAGGTGGTCACCGTCCTCCAAGACGCCCACGAGCGTGGAGCACGGATCCTCTCCGTCTGCAGCGGGGCGTTCACCCTCGGGTCGGCCGGCCTGCTCGACGGACGCGAGTGCACCACACACTGGATGTACACCGCCGAGCTGCAGGAGCGGTTCCCGCTGGCCCGGGTGGTGCCCGAGGTCCTGTACGTCGACGCCGGCCAGGTGGTGACCAGCGCCGGCACCGCCGCCGGGCTGGACGCCTGCCTGCACATCTGGCGCCAGGAGCACGGCGCGGCGGTGGCGAGCATGATCGCGCGCCGTGCGGTCGTCCCGCCGCACCGCGACGGCGGCCAGGCGCAGTTCATCGCACGACCGGTGACCGACTGCGACGCCGAGACGCTGCGTCCGGTGCTCACCTGGGTGCTGGAGAACCTCGCGGAGAACCACAGCGTCGACTCGCTCGCCCAGCGTGCGCACATGTCGGCCCGCACCTTCGCCCGGCGCTTCCGCGACGAGACCGGCACCACCCCGCACACCTGGGTCACCCAGCAGCGGATCGCCGCCGCCGAGGAGCTGCTGGAGCGGACCAACCAGCCGGTGGAGCGGATCGCCGCGAGCGTGGGGTTCGCGAACCCGGCCACGCTGCGGCACCACTTCACCCGGGTGCGCGGGGTCAGCCCGCAGGCCTACCGCCGCCAGTTCGCCTGCTGATCCTGAGGTACCCGCTGCTGTGCCTGCCGTGATTGCGCGGCGGCAGCCGACGGGTCGGGTTACGCTACGGGGGTTGTGCGTCGTACCGCTTGCTCCCTCCTCGTCCTCGTCACCGCCCTCGCGATCGTCGTGGTCGCGCCCTCGTCGCCGGCGGGTGCCGCATCCCGCCCTGCCCTGCACCTCTCACCGGCCCGGCCGCTGCTGGCCGAACCGGTGCGGGTCGCCACGCGGCTGCCCGGACGCGGGGTGAGACCCGTCGTCCTGCAGCGGGCCCGGGGTCACCGCTGGGTGCGCCTGGCCCGCTCCAGGACCGACCGGGCCGGACGTGTCCGGATCACCATCCGCGCGACCGCGCCGACCACCCGGCTGCGGGTCCTCGCGCCGCGGCACCGCAGCGGCGGCCGCACCCACCGCCAGGTGGTCTCCGCGGTGCGCACGCTGCGGGCCCGACCGGGGGCGCTGACCTTCTCCAGCGCGCTGGACGGCGACCGGGTCGACGTGACGGTGACGTCGACGAACGTGCTGGCCGGCAGACCGGTGCGCTACCAGGCCGCCGACGCCGACGGCCGGTGGCGGACGCTCGGCAGCGGCCGCATCCGGGGCACCGGCACCACCCGCCTGGACGACGTCGCCCCCGCGGCCGACGTGCGCGACCACACCCTGCGGGTCGTGGCACCACGATTCAAGGGTGCGCCCGCGGTCGTGTCGCCGACCCGAGGACCGGCGACGGCCGAGGTCACGGCGACCGTGGACGGACAACAGGTCCGGATCACCGCGACCGCGCGGGGCAACGTCGACGCGGTGCGGTTCTACGGGGACGGCGAGCTCCTCGCCGTGGACCGGACCGCCCCTTGGGAGACCACCTGGACCCCCACCATCGGCGAGCACGACGTGACCGCCCGCGTCGTCGGCCAGCTGCAGAGCACCCTGGTGCCCGGTGTCGCGGTCGAGACCACCGGCACCGCGATCGGCATCGACTCCGGTGTCGCCGAGGGATTCGTGCTGGAGCCCGTGCAGAGCGGCCTCGACCTGCCCACCAGTGCCGCGACGCTGCCGACGGGCGCCGTGCTGGTCACCGAGAAGGCGGGCACGGTGCAGGTCGTGGAGCCGACGGGCGAGTCGGGCTGGTCGTTGCCGCGTGAGGTCCTCGACCTGACCGACGTGGTCTACGACGGCGGGGACGCCGGTCTGATCGGGATCGCCGCGGACCCCGAGTTCGCCGTCAACGGCCACGTCTACCTCAGCTATGTGCGTGACGAGACCGTCGCCGGAGACCGGCGCAGCCAGCAGGTCACCCGGTACACCTGGGACGGGGACCGGCTGGTGCCCGGCTCGGGCACGGTGGTGCTGGGATCGGCGACCGGGGAGGACTGCGCGCCTGAGGCGGCGATCCGCACGCCCGACTGCCTGCCGATGATCGGTGCGGCGCACACGGTCGGCGACCTGCACTTCGACGAGCAGGGCAATCTGCTGGTCGGGGTGGGCGATGGCGCGCTCGAGCTCACCGGCGGGGGCCTGCGCGGCCGGGAGGCGACGCTGCGGGCGCAGGACCCCGACGTCCTGGCCGGCAAGGTGCTGCGGGTCGATCCCACGACGGGAAACGGCGTGCCCGGCAACCCGCTGTACCGGGGCGACGGGACGGACAACGCCTCGCGGGTGGTCGCACTCGGCCTCCGCAACCCGTTCCGGTTCTCCGTCCACGACGACCTGCTGATCATCGGTGACGTCGGCGAAGCCGCGGTGGAGGAGATCGACGTCGTCGACCTGGCCGCGTCCCTCGACCGGCCGGAGAACTTCGGCTGGCCCTGCCGGGAGGGCGACGCACCCACCGACGTCGGCGACGTGGCGGACCCGGACGACCCGTGGCACGTGTGCGCGGCGGTTCGCGAGGACGGCGCGGCCGCCGGTCCGGCGTACTCCTATCCGCATCGCGACACCGGTGGCTCCGTCTCCGCCGGCACCTTCCTCGACTCCGCGGCCTACCCGTCCTCGATGCGGGGCCGCTACGTGTTCGGCGACTACGCGCAGAACTTCATCCGGACCGCCGACGTCGACCACCACGGGACCGTCACGGCGGTCGCCCCGTTCGCCGACGCCAGCGCCGCCGGCGGGCCGGTGAAGTTCTTCACCGGGCCGGACGACCTGGTCTGGTCGGTCTCCATCGCGACGGGCTCGCTGGTCCGGCTGCGCTGGACGGGGGAGGACTCCGGCGACCAGTGCGAGGTCGGGACGTTCCGCAGGACCTTCCACGACCTCGACGGACCCGACTCCGTCTTCGACCGGGAGTTCCCCGACGACGAGTGGAGGTGGCTCTACCCCTACGCCGCCGCCCAGCTCCCCGCCGAGCGGCTCGGCGACACCGCCTGCACCACCGGGATCAGCCTGTCCACCGACGGCTCGCCCTGGCTGGCGGAGGGGGAGAGCGACCAGCGGGACCACCCGGGTGACCGGTTCGGCACCGCGTGGCGGGGGAGCATCACCGTCTCCCCGGGCACGTACCGGTTCCAGGTCGTGGGCAGCGAGTGGATGCGCCTGTGGGTCGACGACCAGCTGCTGCACGACTTCTATGCGAGCGAGTTCTGGGAGCCGTCGGTCCGGACCGCTGAGATCGTGTTGGGACGGGGCCAGCACGTGGTGCGCGCGGAGCACGTCCACGGCGATGAGACCCTCGCCGCCGCCGACGTCGGTTGGGAGCGGGTCGGCGAGCCGCCGACCGTCGAGCTGACCGCGCCGGCCAACGGTGTGGTGACCTCCGACGGACGGGTGGCCTGGCAGGTCGCGCTCAGCGATCCCGACGGGGAGGACCCGGCCCAGCTGGCGGCCGGCGTCGTGCTGGAGGTGGACTTCCTGCACTTCACCGGCGGCTCCGACGGCACCTTCCACTCCCACCCGTCGCGGCGGATCTCCGGAGAGCTCTCCGGGACGCTGGAGGTCGACGACGCGCACGCGCCCGGCAACGGCATCGTCCGGCTGCGGGCGGTGGCCACCGACGCGAGCGGGGCCCGCGGGGTGAGTGCCCCGGTCTACGTCTGCTTCCCCGACGGCGACGTCGGACCCTGCTGGCCCTGATCCTCACCGTCGCCGGGGTGGAGCGGGTCACCCGCGACGAGCTCGGTACGACGTACCTTGCCGGTCAGCGTGCGGGGCAGCGCCGGCCAGTCCTGATACTGCTTGGGCCGCTTCGGCGGGGCCAGGTGGGCCCGGGCGTAGTCGCGCAGCACGTCGGTCTCGACCTCGCCGACCACGGCGGCGCAGACCCGCTGCCCCCAGGTGGGGTCGGGGGCGCCGTACACCGCGATGTCGGTGACGCCGGGACACCGGCCGAGGACCTGCTCGACCTCGGTCGGGTAGACGTTGACGCCGCCGCTGATGATGAGGTCCTCCCGGCGGCCGTCGAGGTAGAGGTAGCCGTCGGCGTCGATGCGTCCGTGGTCACCGACGGTGAACGCCGGACCCTCAGGTGTCTCCCGCCAGGCGGCCGCCGTCTTCTCCTCGTCGCCGAAGTAGCTGAACCGGGCGTACGGCGGGACCACGCACCACAGGGTGCCGTCGGGGTCGGCGCTGAGCCGGCGTCCGGGGCGGGCGCGGCCGACGGTGCCCGGGCGCTCCCGCCACTCCTCGCTGCGGCAGGCGGTGAACTGGCCCTCGGTGGAGCCGTAGAACTCCCAGGTGGTGCCCGCGGGGAAGGTGGCGAGCAGCCGCTCCTTGACGTCGACCGGACACGGCGCCCCGGCATGGGCGACCAGCCGGAAGCTGGACAGGTCCGGCGTACCCGTGCGGTCCCAGTGGGCGAACAGCCGTTGCAGGTGGGCCGGCACGCAGAACATCGTGGTCGGCCGCTGCTGCTCGATCGCCTCGCTCACCCGTGCCGGGTCGAACGGTCCCGGCAGCACCACGCGACCCCCGGCCAGCCGGGTGCCGAGGGCGAAGCGCAGCGGGGCGGAGTGGTAGAGCGGGCTCAGCACGAGGTTGACGTCGTCGTCGGCGAAGCCCCACAACGCCGCCTCCTCCTCCACCAGGGCCCGTGCGTCAGCCGGGGCGAGCAGGCCCGAGTACACGCCCTTCGGCGTGCCCGTCGTGCCGCTGGTGCAGTGCATCGGACGGGCCAGGGGGAGCCCGGGCGGCGGGAGGGTGCCGCGCAGGTCCTCGAGCGCTTGCTGGTCGGCGATCACCCGGTCGGGGCGGACCACCTCGAAGATCCGACCGCACTCGCCGGCGGTCAGCCGCGGGTCCAGCGGGACCGGTAGGACCCCGGCCGTGAGCAGCCGGTGGACGGCGTCCAGGTAGTCCTCGGAGCCGGGTACGAGAAGCGCGACGCGGCTGCCGGGCTCGAGTGGTGCGGACACCCGCACAGTCTTCCATCCGCCGGTCGTAGCCTTGCTGCCATGCGGGTTGGACTCACCGGCGGCGTTGCGTCGGGCAAGAGCACGGTCTCCTCGATCCTCGCCGAGCTGGGCGCTGTCGTCATCGACGCCGACCAGCTCGCCCGTGAGGTGGTCGAGCCGGGCACCCCCGGTCTCGCCGCCGTGGTGGCGGCCTTCGGGGACGAGGTGCTCACCGAGGACGGGGCGCTGGACCGCGCCAAGGTCGGCCAGATCGTCTTCAACGACACCGAGCAGCGTCGCCGGCTGGAGTCGATCGTGCATCCCCTGGTCTTCGAGCGCTACGCCGAGCTGGAGGCGGCGGCGCCGGCCGGGGCCGTGGTCGTGCACGACATCCCGCTGCTGGCCGAGTCGGGGCGGCACGAGGACTTCGACGCGGTGATCGTGGTGGACGCGCCCCGGGAGCTGCAGATCGACCGGATGCTCGTCGAACGCGGCTGGACCCAGCAGGACGCCGAGGGGCGGATCGGTGCCCAGGCGACGCGCGAGCAGCGCAACGCGATCGCGACGCACCTGATCGACAACACCGGCTCGCTGGCGGACCTGCGAGCCCGGGTCCACGAGGTCTTCGACCGGCTGACCGCCAACTGACCCCTCGCGGGGCGCTGGGTGACCCCTCGCGGGGGCCCGGGTGACCCCTCGCGGGGCCCCGGGTGACCCCTCGGCGGGCGGTGGACTCAGGCGGCCATGTCGGGGTCGCCGATCCGACGCAGCTTCTGCAGCGCCTCGCGCTCCAGCTGCCGGACGCGCTCGGCGGAGATGCCGTGCTTGGTGCCGATGTCGGCCAGCTTGTGCTGGCGACCGTCGGCGAGCCCGTAGCGGGCGCGGATGATGTCCGCGGCCCGCGGGTCGAGCTGGTCGACCAGCAGGTTGAGCCGCTCGCGGGACTCGGTGTCCAGGACGGTCAGGTCCGGGCCGGGGGCCGTCTCCTGGGCCATCAGGTCGCCGAGGGAGGTGTCACCGTCCTCGTCGACCGGGGTGTCCAGGCTGATGTGCTCGCGACCCCACGACATCAGGTCGAGCACGCGGTCGACCTCCATGCCGAGCTCGGTCGCGATCTCCTCCGGCTCGGGCGTGCGGCCCAGCTGGCGCTCCAGGGTGCGGCGCGCGCCGCCCACCTGGTTGAGCTCCTCGACCACGTGCACGGGGAGTCGGACCACCCGGGCCTGCTGCGCGATGCCGCGGGTGATCGCCTGCCGCACCCACCAGGTCGCATAGGTGGAGAACTTGTAGCCCTTCGCGTAGTCGAACTTCTCGACCGCGCGGATCAGGCCGGTGTTGCCCTCCTGGATCAGGTCGAGCATCGGCATCTGCGCCCGGCCGTACTTGCGGGCGATCGAGACCACCAGGCGCAGGTTCGCGGTGATGAACTCGTCGACGGCCTTGTCGCCCTCCTCGGCCAGCCACTCCAGCTCCTCGCGGCTGGGGCGACCCTTCGGGGCGCCCTTGCGACGGCCGTAACGGCCCTCGGCCAGGAGGCTGCGGGCGTAGAGCCCGGCCTCGATCGTCTTGGCGAGCTCGACCTCTCGGGCCGCGTCCAGCAACGGGGTGCGGGCGATCTCGTCGAGGTAGAGCCCGACGCTGTCACGCCCCTCGATCTCGCGTCCGGTGCTTCGCCGAGTCCCCGCCGTGGTGGGCTGGGTTGCAGTCGCCATCGCAAACCTCCTTCGCCGCCCGGGCCGATCGGGCCCGGTACTGGATCCAACGCACCGGGTACGTACCCGATTCCCGGATTCGTAGCGGTGCTCTCATCTCCTACGACGTGTGGCGGCGCGCAGAAGTTGCCGTCGGTGGCGACTCTCAGAAAGTTCTCAAGTAGTGACGGAACCGGCCGTGGAACCGGCCGCGGCGGCGTCCAGGGCGCCGGCCGGAGCACTTGCCGGACGGACCCCGGCGATCCCCAGCCGGTCCATCACCCAGGCGAGGCTGAACGCGACCTCCTCCCAGGCGCGGTAGCGGCCGGAGACGCCACCGTGGCCGGCGGCCATCTCGGTGCGCAGCAGGACGTCCGCCCCGGGCGCCACGGCGCGGAGCCGGGCCACCCACTTGGCCGGCTCCACGTAGAGGACCCGGGTGTCGTTGAGCGAGGTGATCGCCAGGATCGGCGGGTAGGGCAGGTCCGCGAGGTTGTCGTAGGGCGCGTAGCCGGCGATCCGGTCGTACGCCGCCGGGTCGCCGTCGGGGTTGCCCCACTCGTCGTACTCGCCGACGGTCAGGGGCAGCGTCGCGTCCAGCATCGTGGTCAGGGTGTCCACGAACGGGACTTCCGCGAGGATGCCGCCGAAGGCGTCGGGGGCCTGATTGGCGACGGCGCCCATCAGCAGCCCGCCGGCGCTGCCGCCCTGCGCGACGATCCGGTCGGCGGTGGTCCAGCCGGTGTCGACCAGGTGGCGCGCGCAGGCGATGAAGTCGTCAAAGGTGTGCTGCTTGTGCTCGAGCTTGCCGTCGTCGTACCAGTGGCGTCCCATCTCACCGCCGCCGCGCACGTGCGCGATCACGAAGGCCGCGCCACGGTCCAGCAGCGAGAGCCGGGGCACCGAGAAGTAGGGGTCCATCGAGGCCTCGTAGGAGCCGTAGCCGTAGAGCACCACCGGCACCGTGCCGGTGCCGTCGGCACCGCGGGCGTCGCGGCGCACGACCAGCGACATCGGCACCTGGGTGCCGTCCGGAGCCGTCGCCCACAGCCGGTGCTCCTGGTAGTCGTCGGCGTCGTAGCCGCCCAGCACCGGTGCCTGCTTGAGCAGGCGGGCCTCGAGGCTGACCAGGTCGACGTCGTAGACCGATGACGGCTGGCTCATGCTCGTCATCCCCACCCGGAAGACCGGCTGGTCGAAGGAGGGGCTGCTGCCGGCGCCGACGGTGGCCAGCTCGCCACCGAGGTCGAGGAGCCGGTCCTCGACGACCGGGGAGTCCGGGTCGGAGCCCAGGCCGAGCACCCGCAGCCGGGTCCGCCCCTCACTGCGCTGGGAGACCACCACGTGCCCCGCGAAGGCGTCGACGTCCTCGAGCCGGACGGCGCTGTCGTGGGCGAGCAGCGGAGCCCAGTCCTCCACCGTGCTGGGCACACTGCCGGTCAACCCCAGCTCGAACTCGGGCCCGGCGGCGTTGTGCAGCACCAGGAAGCGGTCCTCCCCGGCGACCAGGATGTGGTCGAGGGAGTATTCGACCCCGTCGCGTCGCGTGGCGAAGCAGGTCGGCGCCGCGGAGGCGTCTCGGGCGTCGAGCAGGTGGTACTCGGTGGTGGTCCGGGACCCGGCCGCGACCACCACGTAGCGCTGGCTGCGGGTGCGGCCCACGCCGACGGTGTAGCGGGCGTCGGTCTCGTGGAAGACCAGCTCGTCGTCGCTCTGCGGGGTGCCGAGCCGGTGCCGCCACACCTTGTCCGGTCGCCACGCGTCGTCGACCGTGGAGTAGTAGCAGTGGTCCGGTGTGCCGCCCCAGGTGACCCCGCCGAGGACACCCTCGAGCCGGTCCTCGAGCAGGTCGCCGCTGCCGAGATCGAGGAAGCGGACCGTGTAGCGCTCGTCGCCGACGACGTCGGTGGCGTAGGCCAGCATCGCGTCGTCGGGGCTGACCGCCGAGCCGCCGAGCGAGAAGAAGTCGTGGCCCTCGGCGAGCTCGTTGAGGTCGAGCAGCACCTGCTCGCCGGGCAGTGCCGGCTGGTCCGGGTCGGCGTCCTCGGCCGGCTGCGGGGGAGTCCAGTCCTCCGGTCCGGCGACGGGCACCCGGCAGCTGGCGCCGTACTGCCGGCCCTCGAAGGAGCGGCCGTAGTACCAGTACCCGCGCACCCGGGTGGGCACCGAGAGGTCGGTCTCCCGGGTGCGGGCCTTGATCTCGGCGAAGATCGTGGCGCGCAGGTCGGAGAGGTGGGCGGTACGGGTCCGGGTCCACTCGTTCTCGGCCTCCAGGTGCGCCAGCACCGCCGGGTCGTCCTTGGCGCGCAGCCAGTCGTACTCGTCGGTGCGCTCACGCCCGTGGTGGGTGGTGGTCACCGGGCGGCGCTCGGCGACGGGCGGGGCGAGGGGGATCGGTACGGCGGAGCCAGCGTCGGACATGTGTCGAACGCTAGTGCCTGGGCGGTGACTCCGGCTCGGGCGGCCTCCACCGGGACAGCTCGGGGTCGTCGGTGCGGAACGAGCGCACCGGCCCCGGTGCCGTCGCGGCGGTCTCGAAGCGGACGGTGACCACGCCGCGTCCCGACCCCCACACCCAGCCGCGGCCGTGCTCGGTGTGCACCACGTCGGCCCCCGGCGGCCACGGGCGCGGCGCTCGCACCCCGGCCTCGGCCAGTGGGTCCGGCTCGGCTGCGAGGCCCTCCGGCGGGTCGTGGTCGGGCTCGTGACCCGACCCGGTGGGCTCCTCCCCGGTCGTGGTGAAGAGCTCGTCCTGGACCCAGTCGGCGAGCCCGGCCACTCCGACCCCCAGCAAGCGGACGCCGCCGGAGGTGTCCAGGTTCTCCAGCAGGCTGCGCGCGGTGCGGGCGATGGTCGCCGCCTCGTCGGTGGGGGAGGCGAGGGTGGAGGAGCGGCTCAGCGTGGTGAAGTCGTAGAGGCGCACCTTGATGCTGACCGTGCGGCCGGACAGTCCGCCCTCCGCCAGCCGCCGGGCGACGTCACCCGCCTGCCGGGTGAGGATCGCGTCGAGCTGGCGGCGGTCGGTCAGGTCGTGCTCGTAGGTCGCCTCCACGCTGACCGACTTGGTCTCCCGCTCGGGCACCACGGGACGGTCGTCGTCGGCGCGGGCCAGGGCGTGCAGGGACTGGCCGTGGGCCTGGCCGAGCACCCGGACCAGCTCGTCGCGGCTGATCCGCTCCAGGTCGGCGACGGTGTGCACGCCGACCCGGCGCAGCCGCTCGACCGTGGCCGGGCCGACGCCGGGGATCACGCCCACCTTCATCGGGCGCAGCAGCTCCCGCTCGGTCCCCGGCGGCACCACGACCAGGCCGTCGGGCTTGTCGAGGTCGCTGGCGATCTTGGCGATGAACTTGGAGGTGCCGATCCCGATCGACGCGGTGAGCCCGCCGGTCACCTCGGCGACCCGGGCGCGCAGGCGCTCCGCGTAGGCGGTGACCGTCCCGATCTCGAGGTCCGTGATGTCCTCGGCCGAGGCCAGGTCGACGAAGGCCTCGTCCAGGGAGAGCGGCTCGACCAGCGGTGAGCAGGCGCGCAACACCTCCATCACCGCCCTGCTGGTCGTCCGGTAGGCCTCGAAGCGACCCGAGAGGAACGCGGCGTGAGGGCAGCGGGCGCGCGCCTCGCGGGTGGACATGGCCGAGCGCACCCCGAACGCCCGCGCCTCGTAGGACGCGGTGGCCACCACGCCACGGCCGCCCACTCCACCGACCACCACGGGCTTGCCGCGCAGCGAGGGCTTGTCCCGCTGCTCGACCGCGGCGAAGAAGGCGTCCAGATCCAGATGGAGCACCGACGCCTGGGACCGCACGGAGGGAACGCTAGTTCGCGCCGGCGACACCCGCCCCATCCGCCCCTGGTCGGCCCACCCGGCCGCGGTCCGCGCTCGGCCGCGGTCCTTCCTCCACAGCCACGGACCGGGCGGTGCCCCCGACCGGGCCGGCGCGACGAGGGTGACGACATGAGCGACACCGCCGACGACCTGGCCCCGCCCCTGCACCTGACCGCCCGCTCCGACGAGGACCTGGTGGCGCTGGCTCCGGTGCTGCTCGGCTTCTGGCCGGACCAGGACATCGTGATGCTCACCTTCGGCGCCGCACACCCCTTCCACGCCCGCGTCGACCTGCCGCCGGCGGCCGCGCAGTCCTCGGACTGCCTGGCCGCGCTCTCCGCGTCCCTGCTGGTGCCGGCAGTGCGGCACGGCGTGCAGGCGGTGGTCCTCCTCTGCCACACCGAGGAGCCGGCCGACCTGATCCGGCTGTGGCCGGCGCTGGCCGACGGCGCCGCTGCCGCCGGGATTCCGGTGCTGCGGGCGCTGGCGCTGGACGGCACCCGGATGCGGCGCCTCGACGGCCGCCCCGACGCCTCCCGCCCCGCCCGCGCCGTCCGGTACGACGTCAGCGCCCACCCGTTCGTGGTCCGGGCCATGGTGGAGGGGCGGATCGGCTACCGCTCGCGCGCCGAGATGGTCCGGGCCCTCGCGGCCGACCCGGCGGCGACCGCGCGGGTCGCCGCGGAGCTGGCGGACCTGGAGGCCGCCGGCGACCTCGCACCGGTGACCGCCACCGGGTCCCAGCCGTGGACCCGGGGCACCCGGACACCCTCCGATCGCGAGGTCGCCGAGCTGCTGCTCCGGCTGCGGGCCGAGGGTGGCGCCGGCGCGCAGCAGCGCGCGGCCCATCCGTCCCGGGGAGCGGCCGTGGCCGAGCGCCGGTTCTGGGCCACGGTGCTGCCGCGCACCCCGGAGCCGGACGTGGTGGGGGTGGCCACCGCGCTGGCGCTCGCGGCTTGGCGCAGCGGCGACGGGGCGATGGCGTGGGTCGCGCTCGACCGGGCGCTGGAGGTCGACCCCGACCACGAGCCCGCGCTCGTCCTGACCGAGCTCCTGGAGCGCGCGGTCCCACCTCAGGCGGGCTGATCGCAGCCCGCAGCCGCCGCGGTCCTCTAGTCTCCCTCCATGGGCGACCACGTGGACCCCAGGAGTTCAGCCGCGCCGACCGCACCCGACACCGGGAGAAGGTCCGTCGCTGCCTGGACGTGTTCGAGCGGATGCTGGCCGAGGCCGCGTTCGACACCGACGACCCGATGACCGGCCTCGAGGTGGAGCTCAACCTGGTCGACGAGGTGGGCGACCCGGCGCTGCGCAACGCCGAGGCCCTGGCGGTGATCGAGGACCCCGACTTCCAGACCGAGCTAGGGCAGTTCAACATCGAGATGAACGTCGCGCCCGGACACCTGCGCGACGGGGGACTCGCCCGTTACGAGGCCGGGCTGCGGCGCAGCCTCAACCAGGCCGAGCAGCGGTCCAGCACGGTCGGCGCGCACCTGGTGATGATCGGCATCCTGCCGACGCTGGACAGCGGGCACCTCGGCAACGAGGTGATCAGCGCGAACCCGCGCTACCGGCTGCTCGGCGAGCAGATCCTCAACGCGCGCGGCGAGGACATCCGCATCGACATCCAGGGCGGCGAGCGGCTGCGCACGACCGCGGACTCGATCATGCCGGAGGCGGCGTGCACCAGCACCCAGCTGCACGTGCAGACCTCCCCGGAGAAGTTCGCCGCCTACTGGAACGCCTCCCAGGCGATCGCCGGCATCCAGCTCGCCCTGGCCGCCAACGCGCCCTACCTGCTCGGTCGACGCCTGTGGGCCGAGACCCGCATCCCGCTCTTCGAGCAGGCCACCGACACCCGCAGCGAGGAGCTCAAGGCGCAGGGGGTGCGGCCCCGGGTGTGGTTCGGCGAGCGGTGGATCACCTCGGTGTTCGACCTGTTCGAGGAGAACGTGCGCTACTTCCCGGCCCTGCTGCCGGTGACCGACGACGAGGACCCGCTCACCGTCCTCGAGGCCGGCGGCACCCCCAACCTCTCCGAGCTGCGCCTGCACAACGGCACCGTCTACCGGTGGAACCGGCCGGTCTACGACATCGCCGGGGGAGTCCCGCACCTACGGGTGGAGAACCGGGTGCTGGCCGCCGGGCCGACCGTGGTGGACACCATCGCGAACGCGGCGTTCTACTTCGGGCTGACCCGGGCGCTCGCGGAGAGCGACCGCCCGCTCTGGTCGCAGATGTCCTTCAGCGCGGCCGAGGAGAACTTCCACGTCGCCGCCCGCGACGGCATCGACGCGCAGGTCTACTGGCCCGGCGTCGGACGGGTCCGCGCCACCGAGCTGGTGCTGCGACGGCTGCTGCCGCTGGCGGCGGAGGGCCTGCACGGCTGGGGCGTCTCCTCGGCCGAGGCCGACCACTACCTCGGGATCATCGAGCAGCGGTGCCTGACCGGGCGCAACGGCGCGGAGTGGTTCGTGCGGCGGATGCGGGAGGTGGGCTCGCCCGACGACGACGCGCAGCGCAGGTTCGCCGCCCTGCGCACGGTGCTGCGCGAGTATCGCCAGGGCATGCACGCCAACCAGCCCGTGCACTCCTGGTGACGCCCGGACGACCCGGCGGCGGGACGGCGGCGGGACCGCGGGGCGGCCTCAGCGCCGCCGGATCGCCCGCTGCCAGGTGCGCCCCACGCCGGTCCTCGGGTCGCGCCACGACCGCCGGGTGACCACCACGAAGCCCAGGTCGGCGCCGAGCTCGCCGGCTGCGGACCCGACCGCGGACGCCCAGGCCAGGTCGTCGTGCCCGTCGCAGACGTAGGGCCGGGTCAGCCACACCAGCGGCACCCGCCCCTCGGCGAGGAACGGCGCGGCCATCGCCTGCACGACCTCCGTGCGCAGGGAGTGGTCCCAGCCGGTGGCGCTGAGCTCGAGACGGCGCTGCTCCACCGGAGACGTCGGGAAGCCCACCACCAGACCCTGCGGATAGCTGCGCCGTGACTCGCTCCGGACGTGGGCCAGCACCGCGTGACGCAGCACCCGCTCCAGCGCGCGCGGGACCGGGTCGGTGATCCGACCTGCAGGGTGAGGCACACCCACCACGGTGCCCCAGCCGGCCGCTCCGCGCCGCACTCCTCCACAGGACGCCGCACCGACCCGGGGCCGGGTCGGTGGGACTAGGTTCGTGCCGTGCACCCGATCATCCACGTGGAGGACCTCCACGCCGCCCGGGGCGCGGGGGCGGTCACGCTCCTCGACGTCCGCTACCGGATGGGAGGCCCGGACGGCCCGCCCGAGTTCGCCGCCGGACACATCCCGGGTGCGCGCTACGTCGACCTCGATGCCGCGCTGGCCGCGCCGGCGGTCCGGATCGACGGACGAACGCCGCGCGGCCGGCACCCGCTGCCCGATCCGGAGGTCTTCGGCGCCGCCATGCGCGCCGCCGGCGTGCACGCCGACGCCCCGGTGGTCGTGTACGACGACTGGTCCGGTCACGCCGCCGCCCGCTGCTGGTGGTTGCTGCGGCACCACGGGCACCCGGACGTCCGGGTGCTCGACGGTGGCTGGGCCGCCTGGACCGCCTCCGGCGGAGGCGTGGAGACCGGAGGACCGGACGACCCGGTCGCCTCCGGTGACTTCGTGGCGCGGCCCGGGGGCATGCCGGTGGTGGAGGCCGACGGGGTCGGCGACCTGCCGGTGCTGCTCGACGCCCGGGCGCCGGCCCGCTACGCCGGGCTCACCGAGCCGCTGGACCCCGTCGCGGGGCACATCCCCGGCGCGCTGAACTTCCCCTCCACCGACAACCTCGACGAGGCCGGGCGGTTCCGCCCGGTCGCACAGCTGCGTGCCGCGTACGCCGACCTCGGCGTCGTACCGGGGGTGGAGGTGGGGGTCTACTGCGGCTCGGGAGTGACGGCCGCGCTCGACGTGCTCGCGCTGGAGCTGATCGGGGTGCGGGCGGCCCTCTACCCGGGGAGCTGGAGCGAGTGGGTGGCCGACCCCGACCGGCCCGCGGTCACTGGTCCCCGCCGCCGAACATGATCTCGTCCCAGCTGGGCACCGACGCCCGACCGCGCTTCTTCTGAACCGGTCGGCGCGGGCGGCCGCGCTGCTCGTCGGCGGTGGGGTCGAGCGCCGGCTCCTCGGAGCCGGGCTCGCTGGGGGCCTCGGCGGCAGGCTGCTCGGGCTGCTCGTGCTCGGGCTGCTGCGGCGCCTCCGCCGGGACGGGCTCGGCGGCAGCGGGCGCGTTCGGTGTGGTCGGGGGTGCGGTGACCAGGTCGATCGCGTCGTCACCGAGCGGCAGATCGCCGGGGATCGCGGAGAGACGACGCTGCCGGGCGGCCTGCAGGTCGTCGCGCGGCGTCTCCGTGGACTCGACCAGGTCACCGACCAGCCAACGGGCGTCGTCGTTGTCGGCCAGCGCGTAGTTGCCGGGCGGGTCGAAGACGAACCGGGCGGTGCCCGACCGCGGGGTCGCGGTGAAGTCCCCGGTCAGCATCCAGCGGCCGGTCTCCTGCCGGAAGGCGTCCCAGACCACCGTGGTCGGGTCCGCACCGACCGCGCGCAGGTGCACGGCCACGGTCTCCCCGAGCACCCGCAGGCCCGACGGCCCGGACTCGCCGGGACCGCGGCGCAGCGAGGCACGCTGGGCGCGCTCGGCGACGTGCTGACGCTCGGCGACCACGGGTACGACGTACGGCATGATCGCCTGCACGGTCGTGCCCGCCGCATCGGCGACCGCCTCCGGCGACTCTCCGGCTCGGATCCGGATCTGGATCTCGCGGGGACGGAGGCTTGAGTTCATCTGGATCTCCAACTGGCCGAGGCGTGAGGTGTCGCCGCGCAGAGCTGCGCGCAGTGCGGGATTGATGTCGAGGGTGAACTCGACGCCCTTCTCGCTCACCAGGAGCAGGCGACGACCGTCCGCCGAGAGACCGGCGAGGGTGAGGTGCGCCATCGGTCTGCTGCCTGCTTCCTGTCCGCGGTGTCGCCACCGCACCCGGCGGATTCCGCCGGTCCGGGTGAGCCTACGCCTCGAACCTCGGCGGATCGTGCGGCGCGCCCGACGCGGGTTGATGTGTCGACATTCGGGCCGTTCCCGGCCGCACGAGGCGGCTGAGTCCCGGCCCGGTCCGGCCCTCACCCCGGGCTCAGCCCCGGCCGGTCACGGGTGCATCCGGCCGCGCAGGTAGACCCAGCGGCCCGCGCGGCGGGTGAACCGGCTGGTCTCGTGCAGGCGGCCGAGCACCGCTCCGCCGGCGCCCAGGTCGGTGCGGTGGTGCGCGACGAACTCCACCACGCCCTTGTCGTCGTCGGCTCCGCCGGCCTCGGTGGCGATCACCTCGAGCCCGGTCCAGGTGGTCGTCGGGTCGTGATCGATCCGGTCCGGTCGGGTGGCCGGGTGCCAGGTGTCGAGCAGGTAGGCGTGGTCACCGACGGCGAACGCGCTGTAGCGTGAGCGCATCAGCTGCTCGGCGGTGGCCGGCGTCGCCCGGTGCGCGTGGAAGGCCTCACAGCAGTCGCGGTAGGTGGCCCCCGACCCGCAGGGGCAGGTCGCCCGGCGTGCCATCGCTCAGAGCTCGCTGACCACGACGTCGAGCTGCGTGCCGCGCCGGCCGGGCGACCCGACCTCGACCGTCCAGCCGAGACGCTCCAGGGTCTCGGCGAGGGCCGCCGGGCTGCGCGGGTCGGCGCCGTCCTCGAGCAGCGCGCGGACGATCCGTCCCTTGGTCGCCTTGTTGAAGTGGCTGACCACCTGCAGGCGGCCGTTGGCCTCGTGCAGCACCCGGACCGTCGCCACGCGCTCGGCGAGCTCGGGGCCGGGGCGCCAGAAGCCGGCGTACATGCTCGACCGGAGGTCGACCAGGAGGCCGCGACCGAGCGCGTCGGTGACCGCCGGGCCGAGCGTCTCGCGCCACAGGCCGGCCACCGACCCGACGCCGGGGACGGTGGCGTCGCCGGAGAGCCGGTAGGCCGGGATCCGGTCGCCGAACCGGACCAGGCCGAACAGGCTGGAGGTGACCGCGACCCGCGTCGCCGCACGCCGCTTGGCGGACGGGGAGAGGGTGGCCACGTCGAGGGCGTCGTAGAGCACGCCGGTGTAGATGCGGTCCGCGCGGGCCGTGGGGGCCTCGGTCAGCAGTGCGTTCCGCTCGACCAGGTCGAGCTGGGTGCGGGAGAGCCCCAGCACGCTCGCCGCGCGGTCCGGGTCGTCGCGGCAGAGGGCGACCAGCGCCCCGAGCATCCGCTCCCGGGACGGCGACAGCCCGGGCAGCGACAGCCCCTCCATCCGCAGGGACGCACCGCGGTTCGGGGCGGACTTGCCTTCGCTCGGCGGCAGCAGGATCAGCACGGAGCCCAAGGATAGGGTCGGGCCCATGCCGAGCAACGTCGCGGTCCGGGTCAGGGCGCGCTCCGAGGTGCTGACCGACGGGCTCCGGCGGATCCGTGAGGAGCTGGAGCTGCCGGGGGAGTTCCCGGGCGAGGTCACCGCCGCCGCCGAGGAGGCGCTGAGGGCGGTCGTGCTGCCGGCGCGGGACGCCACCGACCTGCCGCTGATCACCATCGATCCCGAGGGGTCGATGGACCTCGACCAGGCGTTGCACCTGACCCGCACCGGCGCCGGGTTCCGGGTGCACTACGCGATCGCCGACGTCGCCGCGTTCGTGCCGGCCGGTGGTCCGGTGGACGCGGAGGCACGCACCCGCGGCGAGACCCTCTACGGCGCCGGTGACCGGATCCCACTGCATCCGCCGGCGCTGTCGGAGGGCGGTGCCTCGCTGCTGCCCGAGCAGGTGCGCCCGGCCCTGCTCTGGACCATCGACCTGGACGCCGACGGTGCCACCGCGGCGGTGCACGTGGAGCGCGCCGCGGTGCGCTCCCGCGAGCGGTGGTCCTACGCGGCGGCCCAGCGCGCCGTCGACACCGGGCAGGCGCCGGAGGTGCTCGGGCTGCTGCGGGAGATCGGCCGCCTGCTGATCGCCCAGGAGGCTGCCCGGGGCGGTGTCTCGCTGCCGCTGCCCGAGCAGGAGGTCGAGGAGGACGACCGGGGGCACTTCACTTTGACCTTCCGGGACCCGCTGCCGGTCGAGGAGTGGAACGCCCAGATCTCCCTGCTCACCGGGATGGCCGCGGCCCAGCTGATGCTCCAGGCCGGTGTCGGTCTGCTGCGCACCCTGCCGCCGGCCGACCCCCGCGACGTCGCCCGACTGCGCCGGGTCGCGGCCGGGCTGGGGATCGACTGGCCCGACGATGTCGCCTACCCCGATTTCGTACGACGCCTCGACCCGTCGCAGCCCGCCCACCAGGCGATGACGGTGGCCTGCACCCGGCTGCTCCGGGGCAGCGGTCACGCCGCCTTCGACGGGGCGCCGCCCGACCAGCCGCTGCACGCGGCGATCGCCGCGCCCTATGCGCACGTCACGGCACCCCTGCGTCGGCTCGGCGATCGGTTCGCCGGCGAGGTCTGCCTCGCCGCCTGTGCCGGCACCGAGGTGCCGCCCTGGGTCCGCGAAGCGCTGCCCACGCTCCCGGAGCTGCTGGCCGACTCCGCACGCCGCGCCGGCGCCTACGAGCGGGCGGTGCTGGACCTGATCGAGGCCGGCACCCTGGTCGGCCGGGTCGGAGAGGAGTTCACCGGGGTGATCACCAGCGTCGAGGAGGAGCGGCCCGAGCGCGGAGTCGTCCTGGTCACCGCGATCGGGGTGGAGGCACGGGTCACCTCCGAGCGACCGCTCCCGCTCGGCACCGAGGTCACCGTCCGGCTGGCCGAGGCCGACCCGGCGACCAGGAAGGTGCTGTTCACCCGATGAGAGGGGTCGTGCAGCCCAGTCCTGTACTGGTCACCGGTGGCGTGCGCTCCGGCAAGTCCCGCCACGCTGAGGCTCTGCTGGCCGACGTCGAGGCAGTCACCTACGTCGCCGCCGGACCCACCTACGACGACGCCGACTGGGCCGCCCGGGTGGCCGCGCACCGGGAACGCCGGCCGGCCAGCTGGACCACCGTGGAGACCCTCGACGTCGCAGCTGCGGTGCGCGCGGCCGACCGCGGCGGACGGGCGGTGCTGGTCGACTGCCTCGGCACCTGGATCACCGGGCTGGTCGACCGGGCCGAGGCATGGGAGGCGCCGATCGCAGACGTCGGAGAAGCGGTCGCCACCGAGGCTGCCTCGCTCGTCGGGGCGCTCCGGGAGGCTGCCGTGCCGGTGGTGGTGGTGAGCAACGAGGTCGGTCTCGGGGTGGTGCCCGAGCACCGGTCCGGGCGACTCTTCCGGGACCTGCTCGGCACGGTGAACCAGCAGGTCGGGGCCGCCTGCGCCGAGGTGCACCTGGTGGTCGCCGGACGAGTGCTGCGGATCTGAGCCGCTCCGGGGTCAGAAGGTCGTCGCGCCGACCAGCAGCACCGCGAGCGCCACCTCGACGCAGGCGCCGAACACGTCGCCGGTGACACCGCCGAACCGGCGCACCGCGCGCCGCAGCACCAGGGCGACCGCCAGCGCTGCCACCAGGACGGTGAGCGGTCCGCGCACCGGATCGACGAGCGCCGCAGCGATTCCGATCGCGATCCACCCGAGCAGCGCGACCGCGGCCGGCACGCTCCCGGTGAAGCTGACCCCCAGACCGTCCGGCCGCGCCGGCGGGACGATGCTGGCCGCCGCCAGCCACAGTGCGGCGCGGGAGACGATCACCGCCGCTGCGGCGAGCAGCGCGACGTCGAGATCGCCACTGAGCGCCGCGAACGCCGCGGCCTGGGCGCCGAGCACGACCACCAGTGCGGCGACGCCGGCCGGACCCGCCGTACCGCCCTTCATCACCGCCAGGGAACGCTCGCGGTCGTAGGAGGCGGTCAGCCCGTCCACGGTGTCGGAGAGGCCGTCGAGATGCAGCGCCCGGGAGCCGGCGGCGAGGGCACCGACCGCGACGAAGCCGATCACCAGCGGCGGCAGCCCGAGAGCGTCGCCGCCGCGCAGCACCCCGACCACCAGCGCCGCCAGCGGCACCGCGGCCAGGGGTGCGCAGAGCATCGCGCTGCGCGCCACCGCCGGCGTCAGCCGGAGCACCGCCGGGACCGGGAGGGCGGTCAGCATGCCGACCGCGAGACCGAGACCCCGCAGCGGCGCCGAGTGGCTCATGGTGTCGGCGGCATCAGGTCGGCCAGGAGCGCGACCTCGCGCAGCAGGGCATCGGCCGACCGGAGCACGGGTACGGCGGCGACCGCCCCCGACCCCTCGCCCAGGCGGAGCCCGAGATCGAGCAGCGCCTCGAGGCCGAGCTCCACCAGGGCCAGGGACTGCGCGGGCTCGGTCGAGCGGTGCCCGGCCAGGTACCACGCGGCGGCGCCGGGGGCGATCCGCTCCGCGGTGAGCGCGCAGGCCACCGACATCAGCCCGTCCAGCAGCACCGGTACGCCGCGCTCGGCGGACTCCAGCAGGTAGCCCACCGTCGCCGCGAGGTCGGCGCTGCCGACCGCGGTCAGGGTCTCCACCGGGTCGACGAGCCGGTCGCCGGCCCGGTCCAGGGCCTGCTGCACGACGGCGGTCTTGTGGGCCAGCGCTGCGTCGTCGACGCCGGTGCCCCGGCCGACCACGTCGGCGGCCGGAAGTCCCAGCGCGGCCGCGATCATCGCCGAGGCGGGCGAGGTGTTCCCGATCCCCATGTCGCCGCTGATCAGGACCTGTGCGCCGGCGGCGATCTCGGCTTCCGCGACCTCCCGGCCCGCGGCCAGCGCCTGCGCGGTCTGCTCCGGCGCCAGCGCGTCCTCCAGGTGGATCGCGCCGCTGCTGCGCCGGACCTTGTAGGCACCGACCTCCGCCGGCACCCCGTCGGTGCCGGCCAGGTCGGCATCCACCGCGATGTCCAACACCCGGACCCGCACGTCGTGCGCCGCGGCCAGCGCTGACACCCCGGCCTTGCCGGCCACGAAGGTGCGCACCATCGCGGCAGTGATCTCCGGTGGATAGGCCGACACCCCGTGCCGCGCGACCCCGTGGTCGCCGGCGAAGATCGCCAGCCGCACATCGGTGAGCGGCGGCGGGACGACGGCCCCACGCGCCGCCGCCAGCCACACCCCGAGATCGCCCAGTCGCCCGAGCGCACCGGCCGGCGTGGCCAGGCCGGCCAGCCGCTCCTCGGCGGCGGCCCGGATCGCGGGGTCGGGGGGAGCGAGGGGGGAGGACGCGGTGCTCATGGCTCGAAAACTAGTCCGGGTCGCCGGCGCACCGGGCATCCGCCCCGGTGTCGTCGACGCCGGGACCGCACTAGCCTGCACGCCCGTGGGACATTCCGTGCTCGTCGTACCGGTGCCGGAGCTGGAGCAGGTGGTGCGTGCGCACTGGCAGCGGCACGAGCCGACGTGGGTCTCCGCCGACCCCGGGTTCACCCACGCCCACATCACGGTGCTGGCGCCGTGGCGCGCGGCGCCGACGCCGGGCCAGCTCGACGAGGTCGCGGCGATCGCCGGCACGGTTCCACCGTTCGACTACGACCTGGCCGAGGTGGCCCAGTTCCCGAACGGGACGCTGCACGCCCCTCCGACGCCGGCCGCGCCGTTCCGCACACTGACCGGCGCCGTGCTCACCGCGTTCTCCGACTGCGTCCCCTACGACGGTCAGTTCGGAGCGGTGGACGACCTGGTGCCGCACCTGACCCTGGACCACCGCCTCACCGGTGCCACCGTCGCCTCGGTGCGCGCCGACCTGGCCGACACCCTGCCGCGACGTTGCCGCGCCGAGCGCCTCGAGTGGCACTGGTACGACGAGGGCGGCTGCGCCCTCAAAGGCCGCTGGCCGCTCGGGCGCGGCTCTTGATCGCCTCGATGACGTCGGTCTTGGCGTCGGCGTAGGCGTTCATGTCCGGCCAGTCCTCGGCGATCAGCCGCCGCTTGGTCGACTCGTAGAGGGCCCGGTCGTCGGCGTCGGTGCGCAGCCGGTCGCGCAGCAGGAAGTAGTCGGTCACCGCGGGGTGGTCCGGCTCGAAGACGTGCACGTGCACGTCCCGCTCCGGGGTGCGCACCATCCGGTGCCCTGGCTCGCGGACCCGGAGCGGGTAGCCGGCCTCGACCAGGGGCCCGAGGTAGTCCTCCTCGGCGGTGATGTCGGGGACCGTGACCAGGATGTCGATGATCGGCTTGGCCGCCAGGCCGGGCACCGAGGTCGACCCGATGTGCGCGATGGCGACGGCGGCGTCACCGAGCGCTGTGCCGATCCGGCCTGCGTGCTCGGCGTAGCGGTCGGCCCAGGCGGGGTCGTGGTCGGCGAGCGCGAGGTCGCGTTTCTCGACGCCCCCGATCAGCTCGGTCTCGGTCACGTCGGGGCGGTGCGGGGGTGCGGGCACCGCGCGACGCTAACGCAGCCGCAGCCGCCGCATCCAGCGCAACGAGGTGACGGTCCGCGACACGAAGTCCGCATAGGGCGCGTCGGGCGGCGCCCCGAGCACCTGCTTCTTCAGCGTCGCGACCGTGGTGGGGTAGGTGAACTTCAACAGCCCCTCGTCGCCGTTGCGGACGCCGAGCCCCGACGCCTTGGCGCCACCGGAGGGCGCCGACTTGGTGGCGTAGCCGAGGGCCGCGCTGTCGTTGATGTTCACGTGCCCGGTCTCGAGTCGCTCGGCGATCCGCATCGCGGCCGCCGGGTCGGCGGTCCAGACGCTGGCGTTCAGCCCGTACTCGGTGTCGTTGGCGAGCCGCACCGCCTCCTCCACCCCGGACACCCGGTAGAGGCAGGCGACCGGGCCGAAGGTCTCCTCGTGGTGTACCCGCATCGCCGGGGTGACGTCCGCCAGGACCGTCGGCTCGTAGAAGGTCGGCCCCAGGTCCGGGCGGGCGCGCCCGCCGGTCAGCAGCGTCGCCCCGGCGGCGACGGCCTCGTCGACGTGCGCGGACACCCGGGCGAGGTGGGCCGCGTCGGCCAGAGCACCCATCTCGGTCTCCAGGCCGTAGTCGGCGCCGAGCCGCAGCCGTCGTACCCGGTCCAGGAACCGGGCGCGGAAGTCGTCGTGGACCTCCGCGTGCACCAGCAGGCGCTCCATGTGCAGGCAGAGCTGGCCGGCGTTGCCGAAGACGCCGAGCACGGCACTGGCCACGACGGCGTCCAGGTCGGCGTCGGGCAGCACGATCATCGGGTTCTTGCCGCCCAGCTCGAGGCAGCTGGGCACCATCCGCTCGGCGGCGCGGGCCGCCACCGTGCGGCCGGTGGCCAGCGACCCGGTGAACATCACGAAGTCGGCGGCGTCCACCACGGCGGGTCCGGTCACCGGCCCGTCGTCACACACCAGCTGGACCAGGTCGTGGGGGAGACCCGCCTCGCGGAGCAAGCGCAGCCCCAGCGCCGCCGAGAGCGGCGTGTGCGGGTCGGGCTTCACCACCACGGCGTTGCCGGCCATCAGCGCCGGGACGGCGTCGCAGAAGGCGATCGCGAACGGGAAGTTCCACGGGGAGATCACCCCGACCACGCCGAGCGGCTTGCGCAGCTCGACCGCGCTGGTCACCCCGGGGATCGCGCCGGGGCGCCGGCGCGGCGCCAGCAGTCGCGCGGCGCGGCGCAGGTAGTGGCTGGTGAGGATCGGCAGGTCGCACATCTCCTCGAACGCCATCCGCCGGGCCTTGCCGGTCTCCACCTGGATCACGTCGGCGATCTCCTCGTGGTGGTCGAGCAGCGCGGCGTGGAACCGCTCGAAGACGGCGAGGCGCTCCTTCACCGGGCGCGACGCCCACTCCCGTTGGGCCGCCCGGGCGCGGCCGAACGCCGCGGTCACGTGCGCGGGGCCGGCCCGCGGCACGCGTGCCACCACCTCTCCGGTGAACACCTCGACCACGTCGAAGCGGTCCTCGCGATCACCGTTGAAGAGCGCCGCGAGCGCGGCGAGATCACGGTCGGGCCGGCTCATCGCGGGCCCTCCGCGCCGACCGGATCGCTGAGGATCGTGGTGACCAGGTCCAACAGCTCGGCGACCACCTCGTCGCGCTCCATCGCCGCCGACGAGAGCTCCTGCAGGTCCTGCACCCCCTCGATGTCGCCGAGCACGGCGAACGTGGTGGTCATCGCCTGCGCCAGCCGGAACCGCACCTTCGCCGGCGACCAGTCGGGATGCAGCTCCTGCAGCAGGTCGGTGAAGGTGATCGCCTGCGTCCGGAACCCGTCGACGACCACGCTCAGCGAGGGGTGCCGACTGGTCATGATCTGGCCGATCAGGCGCACCCAGTGCCGCCCGTCGGAGAGCGCCATCGCGGCGACCGGCTCCACGAACGCGCGGGCCAGCGCGCCGGCGGTCAACGCGCCGGGTCGTGCGGCGTCGGCGAGCAGTGCGGTACGACGCGCCGCCACCTCGCCGCTGCGCTCGGTGATCAGGGCGGCGACGAGTGCGTCCTTGGAGCCGAAGTGGTAGTGCACGGACGCCACGTTGGTGCCCGCGGCGGCCATCACCGCCCGCAGCGAGACGGCGTCGATGCCCTTCGCGGCGAAGAGTCGCTCGGCGGCCAGCAGGATCCGGCGGCCGGTGTCCGCGGTGTCGCCGCCGTTGCCGGTGCCGGTGCCCGTGGAGATGGCCGCGGGAGCCTTGTCGCCGGCCATCAGGTCCCCGGTGCGCCGTAGACGGTGACCACGCAGGCGCCGCCCAGGCCGAGGTTGTGGGCCAGCGCGCGGGCGGCGCCGTCGACCTGACGCGGACCGGCGTCGCCGCGCAGCTGCCAGGTCAGCTCGGCGCACTGGGCGAGGCCGGTCGCCCCCAGCGGGTGGCCCTTGGAGATCAGGCCGCCCGAGGGGTTGACCACCCAGCTCCCGCCGTAGCTGGTGACCCCGTCGGCGACCAGCGCACCCGCCTCGCCCGGGTCGCAGAGGCCGAGTGCCTCGTAGGTGATCAGCTCGTTGATCGAGAAGCAGTCGTGCAGCTCGATGACGTCGATCTCCTCGATCCTCACCCCGGCGGCGCCCATCGCCCGGCGCCCGGCCTCCGCGGTCATCGGCGCCCCGACCACGTCGATCATCGAGCGAGAGGAGAAGCCGGCGTCGGTGTCGGTTCTCAGCGCCTGGCCCAGGATCGGCACCGCCCGCGCGGCCAGGCCGTGCGCCGCGACGAACTCCGGGCTCGCGATCACCGCGGCCGCGGCGCCGTCCGACATCGGGGAGCACTGGGACCGGGTCAGCGGCCCGTGCACCGGCTTGTCGGCGAGCACCTGGTCCAGGGTGTAGGCATCGGTGAACTGGGCCAGCGGGTTGCGGGTGGAGTGCTCGTGGTTCTTCACCGCGACCGCGGCGATCTGCTCGACCGTGGTGCCGTAGCGCCGCTGGTGCTCGAGGGCGGCGCTGCCGAAGAACTGGGTGGTCACCGGAGCCGCGGCGAGGCGGTGCTCGGACAGCATCACCTCGAGGTGGTGGTCGATCGTGGTCACCTTCGGCGAGGCCCCGTCGCCGCTCATCGCGGCCCTGGTCATCTGCTCGAACCCGACCGCGAGCACCACGTCGGCCACTCCGGTGGCGACCCACTCCTGCGCCAGCGCGAGCGCGGTGGAGCCGGTGGCACAGTTGTTGTTGACGTTGACCATCGGGATGCCGGTCAGGCCCACGTCGTACAGCACGCGTTGGCCGGCGGCGGAGGGCTGGAACACGTAGCCGACGGCTGCCCGCTGCACCTCGGAATAGTCGATCCCGGCGTCGGTGAGGGCGGCCCGGACCGCCTCGCCCGCCATCTGGGGTAGGTCCAGGGCTCGGTCTCGATCCGGGTGAACCGGGTCATCCCGACGCCGACGACGTACGGCGTCCTCAGGTCGGCCATCAGCGTCCCTCGAAGTTCGGCGTCCGCTTCTCGCGGAACGCGGTGATGCCCTCACGTGCGTCGGCCGACCCGATCACCTCGGTGACCAGTCGGCGTTCGACCGCGCGCGCGGTCTCCTCCTCGAGCCAGCCGGAGGCGATCACGGCGGCCTTGGCGTTGCGGACCGCGAGCGGTCCGTTGGCGGCGACCCGCTCGGCCAGGGCGCGGGCCCGGTCCATCCCGCGACCGTCCTCGACGAGGTGGCCGACCAGGCCGAAGTGGTAGGCCTCCTGCGCGGTGAGCGGCTCGCCGGTCAGGATCATCTCCATCGCCTTCGTGTAGGGGATCTGGCGCTTGAGCCGGACGGTCGACCCGGCTCCGGCGATCAGTCCGATCTTCGCCTCGGGGAGACCGAAGGTGGCGCTCCGCTCGGCGACGCGGATGTCGGTCTGCTGCAGCATCTCGCAGCCACCGCCGAGGCAGGGTCCGTTGACCGCGGCGATCAGGGGCTTGCTGACCGACCGGGTCATCAGCAGCGCCTCGGTGACCTGCACCTTGCGCTCACCCTCGCCGGGCACCCGCACCATCCAGCCGTCGGAGAGGTCGCCACCGACCGAGTAGTCGCTGCCCGCCCCGGTCAGGATCGCGACCCGGATCGCGTCGTTGCGGTCGATCTCGTCCCACGCCTCGTGGAACCCGCGCAGCATCTCCAGGGTGAGCGCGTTCTTGCGCTCGGGGCGGTTCATGGTGAGCACGGCGGTGGGTCCCTCGCGCTCGAACAGCAGGTCGCTCATCGGTGGTCCTCTCTGCCGGGTGGGGTCATGGTCGTTCGGCTCCGACGACCCAGATGGCGTGGAACTGGGAGGCTCCGCCCATCGCGTGGCCGACCGCCCGCCGTGCCCCGTCCACCTGGTGACCGCCGGCCAGGCCGCGCACCTGCTGGGCGGCCTCCGCGAAGCGCACCAGCCCGGTGGCACCGGTCGGGTTGCCCGACAGCACGCCGCCGGACGGGTTCACCGGGAGGTCGCCGTCGAACGCGGTGCGGCCGTCGTCGACCATCCGCCACCCGTGCCCGATCCCGGCGATGCCGATGTTCTCCAGCCAGATCGGCTCGTACCAGCTGAACGGGATGTAGAGCTCGGCGAGATCGAGCTCGTCGGCGGGCCGGGTGATGCCGGCCTGTGCGTAGGCGTCGGCGGCGGCGTCGGCCCCGGCCTGCGGGTTCACCTCGTCCCGGCCGGCGAAGTGGCCGGTCTCGGTGCGCCAGGCCATGCCGTGCACCCACGCCGGCGGGCGTCCGGTGCCGGCGCTGATCCGATCCGCCTCGTCCTCACCGGTGACCACGACGGCGGCGGACCCGTCCGAGGTCGGGCAGGATTCCAGGAAACGCACGGGGTCCCAGAGCATGGGGGAGTCGCGGACCTTCTCGACGGTGATGTCGGGCATCTGGACGTGGGCGAGCGGGTTGCGGGTGGCGTTCAGCCGGTGGTTGACCGCGACCTGCCAGCCGATGTGCTCCGGTGCCCCGGAGCGGTGGATGTACTCGCGGATCACGGGCGAGAAGTGCCCGCCGGCACCGGCGCCGAGCGAGACGTGGAACGGCAGCGGCCGGGAGAGTGCCCAGGTGAAGTCGCCCTCGGACTCCTTGCTGTAGGCGACCACGAGCACCCGCTCGGCGAGGCCCGCCTGGACCAGGTGGGCGGCGTAGATCGCGGCGTGCCCGCCGACGCTGCCGCCGGTGAAGACCCGGGTGACCGGCAGGTTGACCGCGCCCATCGCGTCGGCGAGGTAGAGCTCGGGCTGCATCACGCCGTCGAAGAGGTCGGGGGTCTTGGACAGCACCACCGCGTCGATGTCGCCGAAGCCGAGGCCGGCGTCGGCCAGGGCGGCGTCCACCGACTCCCGGACCAGCCCGGCGATCGAGGTCTGCCGCTGCTTGGCCTGCTGGGACTGGCCGACGCCGACCACCGCGATGCGTTCGTGACGGCTCATCTCACTCCTCGCCCTCGAGCAGGCTGACCATGTTGTGCTGCAGCGCCGGGCCGGAGGTGGCGTGCGCCAGCGCGCGACGCGCCGAGCCGTCGGCGATGCGGTCGGCCGCCTCACCCAGCCGGATCAGCCCGGTGGCCGTGGTCGGGTTGCCGGCCAGCGGCCCGCCGGACGGATTGAGCGTGGTGCCGACGGGCAGGCCGAGCGCCTGCACCAGCATCGGCTCGGCGTGGCTGTACTCGGTGTGCAGTTCGGCCACGTCGACGTCGGCCGGCGCGAAGCCCGCCATCCGGGTCGCGCGCTGCGCGGCGACCTCCACCGTCTCCAGGCGGGTCAGGTCCCGGGAGCCGGGGTAGTGGGTCGCCATCCGGTGGTCCATCGCCCGGATCCAGGCCGGTCGTCGACCCGCCCGTGCGGCCAGCTCCCGGGCCCGGTCGCCGGCCGCCAGCACCAGCACGGCGGCCGCGTCGCCCAGCGGGGCCGCGTCGTGTGCGCGCAGCGGGCTGGCGACGTAGGGCTGGGCCAGCAGGTCGTGCACGGCGTGGCTGCCGGACCGTTGCGCGTGCGGGTTGCCGAGGGCCGCGGCGAGGCTGCGTGCCACCACCTGGGCCAGGGCGGCCTCGGTGGTCACGCCGGCGGCGAGCAGTGCCTGCGCCTGCAGCCCGGCGATGGCGTGCCGGTGGGGGTGCAACGGCGCCAGGTAGTAGGGGTCCAGCAAGGTGTGGCTGACCTGGTCCGGGTCGGTGGCCAGCGAGCCCCGGCCGATCCCGTAGACCAGCGCGACGTCGCCCTCGCCGAGCTGGAGCCACGACCACGCCTCGTTGACCGCCCACGCGGCGTCCATCTCGACGTGGGACTCCGAGATCGGTGGCCAGGCACCCACCGAGTCGAGGGACTCGATGTAGGCGAAGGTCCGGCCCTCGTGGAAGTCGTGGCTGCCGGAGCAGAAGAAGTCGATGTCGCTGCGCTCGATGCCCAGCGAGGCGACCGCCTCCGCGATCACCGGCGCCAGGATGTCGGCCATGTCGTCGCCCCGGTTGGCGGCCAGGCAGTCTGACTGGGCGAAGGCGACCACACCCACCTCACGCATCGTGGCCCCCGTCCCGCAGCGCCGGGTCGGCCGGCCGGAAGTAGCGCACGCTGGCCAGGGACGGCTCGAGTCGGTCGTCGTCGGTCCAGACCGGCTCGACCTGCATCCCGACGGCGACGTCGCCGGGCGCGACCTCCAGGACCCGGTGCTGCAGCTTGTTCCCGGTGCCGTCCAGGTTGATGTAGGCGACCACGTAGGGCGGCTCGACGAGCTGACCGGGAAAGGGCAGGTTGACGATGCAGAAGGTCGAGACGGCGCCCGTGCCGGGGATCTCGAAGGGCGGGTCGAGGACCTGGAGGCAGCGTGCGCAGTGCTGGGGGGCCGGGAAGTAGACCTGGCCGCACCCGGGGCAGCGCCGGGCCAGGAACCTCCGCTCGGCCATCCCGCGCAGGTAGACCGATCGGCCCACCCCGGCCACGTAGGTGTAGTCGACGTGGAACGGTGCGCTGATCGTGCGCACCGGGGCCGGCAGGTCGGTCGCGGTCGACGGGCGGACGCTGCTCACGGTGCGCTCCCGCTCGGTGCGCTCCCGGACGGCTCGTCGTCCGTGACCGGCTCGAAGCAGACGATGTCCTCGATCGATCCCACCGTCTCGGCGGCCCAGCGCACCCGCACCCGCAGGCCGGACGACAGCAGGCTCGGGTCGCCGCCGGTGTCGACCCGGTGGAAGAAGGAGTCGTCCGCCCCGTCGATGCGGACCAGCGCCCAGGCGAAGGGGGAGTCGAGTGGATCGGCGGGACGCGGATCCACCCAGGTCCAGGCGGTGACGGTGCCGACCGGGTCGAGCTCGACGTAGTCCCCGGTCGCCTCGGCCGTCACCGGGTCGAACTCCGCGACCGGGCAGAGGACGCGACCCCGGGAGCCGCGCACCCCCAGCAGCCGCCGCTCTCGCAGGCCCGCCAGGAAGACCCCGATCCGCGGTCCGACGGTCCGCTCGAAGTCGAACGCGGTCGTGTACGGCGCGGTCAGACTCGTGCTCATGGCCGCGGAATCTATCAGGTGATTCTATCGAGTGATAGAGCCGCGACGGAGCGAGCGGTCGAGCCCCGGGCGCACTTCCGCCCGCTCCGCCGCGACCGGGTAGGTTCACCCGGTGCTGCGCTCCCACCCGACCCCCGGACGCGCCCGCGTCGGGGTCTCGCTGATGTTCTTCACCAACGGGGTGCTGTGCGCGATGCTCCTGCCGCGCTACCCGGAGATCAAGGCGGCCTTCGACCTCAGCAACAGCCAGTTCGGCCTGCTGGTGATCTCCGTGCCACTGGGCGCGGTCGTCGCGGCACCGGCTGCGGGGCCGTGGTCCGCCGGTACGGCGCGGTGGTGGTCACCGCCGCCGGCTCGGTCGCGATCGCCGCGGCGCTGGCGGTGGCCGGTGCGCTGGGGACCGCGGGCGGCGCGCTGGTCTGGCTGTTCGCGGCGACGATGGTCCTGGTGGGTGCGTTCGACGCGATCGTGGACACTGCGCAGAACGTCCAGGGTGTGGTGGTCGAGCAGTGGCGCGGGCGGTCGATCATGAACTCGCTGCACGCGGTGTGGAGCATCGGTGCCGCCAGCGGCGGCCTGATCGGGGCCGGCTGCGCGGCCGCCGACGTCGGGCTGGGCGCCCAGATGCTGGTCAACGGCGTGGTCTGGGGTGCGCTGGCCGTGGTCAGCAGCGCGCTCGCCGTGGTGCCGAACGCCGTGCGCGACGACCTGCGCGACCGGCACCAGCAGGAGCACGCCGACGCCCACCCGGCGGGCAGCCGCCAGGCCCGGCGCCGGGCCTGGCGACTGCTCGCCCCGCTGGTGCTGCTGGCGATCTGCGGCGCGCTGGTCGAGGACGTCGCCAACAACTGG
This sequence comes from Nocardioides sambongensis, assembly GCF_006494815.1. Taxonomy (NCBI): domain Bacteria; kingdom Bacillati; phylum Actinomycetota; class Actinomycetes; order Propionibacteriales; family Nocardioidaceae; genus Nocardioides; species Nocardioides sambongensis. Next base: position 1,735,373 of record NZ_CP041091.1, on the reverse strand, counting down.
GTGGTGCTCTTCCTCGGGCAGGAGGCGGGTGCACCGGCCGAGCTGGCCGGGTTGGGACTCACCGTGGTGCTCGGTGCCCAGTTCGTCGGGCGCCTCCTGGGCGATCCGATGACCGACCGGTGGGGTCGCGACGTGGTCGCTCGCGCCGGCGGGTTGCTGATCGCCGCCGGCTCGGCGCTGGTCATCGTGGCGCCGGTCTATCCGCTGGCGTTCCTCGGCTTCGCGCTGGCCGGTCTCGGCTGCGCCACCCTGGTCCCCGCCGCCTTCGCCGCGGCAGCCCGGATCCCCGGTCTGCCGGAGGGCACCGGGATCGCGGTGATCGGCTGGCTGATGCGTCTGGGCTTCCTGTTCACCTCGCCCGCCATCGGGGCGCTCTCCGACGCCACCAGCCTCACCGCGGCGATGGCGGTGCCGCTGGTCGCCGGCCTGGTCGCCGCCGTCCTGGCGCACGCGGCGGCGCGGACTCCGCGCCCGACTAGGGTCGGAGCATGAGCACGGCAGACGTCGAGCGTCGGCGCCGGGTGGTCGACGCCCTGACCGAGGCCTTCGCGGATCTCCTGGAGGCCGATCCTCGCGGGTTCCGCACCAAGTTCCGCAAGATGGCCGCCGATCCGTTCGCCTTCTTCCGCGGCTCCGCCTGCGTCTTCTTCGCCGACGTCGCCGCGGAGGAGGACCCCTGGGCCGACGACCGGACCGGCCGGGTCTGGATCCACGGAGACCTGCACACGGAGAACTTCGGCACCTACATGAACTCCGAGGGCGTCCTGGTCTTCGACGTCAACGACTTCGACGAGGCCTACCTCGGCCACTTCTCCTGGGACCTGCGCCGGTTCGTGGCCAGCCTCGCGCTGATGTGCTGGCAGAAGGCCTTCCCGGAGGACCGGATCCGGCGGCTGGCCACCGACTATGTGGAGGCCTACATGGACCAGGTCGACCGCTACGCCCGCACCGACGACGACCTCGGCGAGTTCGCGCTGCGCCTGGACAACACGGACGGACCGGTGCACCGGCTGCTGCAGCAGGCGCGCGGGCGCACCCGGTTCGCGCTCCTGGACCAGATGACCGAGGTGCACGACCACGAGCGTCGCTTCAGGGACAGTGACAAGGCGCGGCACCTCGACGCCGCGCAGCGTTCGAAGGTGGTGGCGGCGTTCCAGCGCTACCTGGAGACGATCCCGCCGGCCCGACGCTCCACCCGGGCGGTGTTCTACGACGTCAAGGACGTGGTGGCCACCACCGGGTTCGGCATCGGCAGCGCCGGCCTGCCCGCCTACAACGTGCTGATCGAGGGGTTCGACCAGGCGCTGGAGAACGACATCGTGCTGAGCCTCAAGCAGGGCAACCGGCCCGCGGCCAGCCGGGTGGTCGACGACCCGCGCGCCGCCGGCCTCTTCGAGCACGACGGACACCGCACGGTGGTCAGCCCGCGGGCGCTGCAGGCACACACCGACCAGTTCCTGGGATGGACCACGATCGACGACGTGGGCTTCGTGGTGGCCGAGCTGTCGCCGTACGAGAGCGACCTGGAGTGGGCCGAGATCACCGAGCCCGAGCAGATGGCCCCGCTGCTGGCTGATCTCGGTCGTGCCACGGCGAAGGTGCACTGTGCCTCGGACGAGGACAGCGACGAGGACCTGGTCGACTTCCAGGTCGAGGAGGCGATCCTCGCCGTGATCGGCGACCGGCGTGCGGAGTTCGTCGCCGATGTCGTCGACTTCGGCGTGGCCTACGCCGAGACCGCTCGCCACGACCACGCGCTCTTCGTCGAGGCGTTCCGGGCGGGAGAGATCGCCGGGCTGGCGGCGACGTGACCACCGGCCCGGGCGAGCGTGTCTGCGTCGTGGGCGGGGGAGTCGTCGGACTCAGCGTCGCGCACGAGCTCGCGCAGCGGGGCGTCCCGGTCGTGCTCGTCGCCCGGGAGTCGGCCGCCGACACGGTCTCCGCCGTCGCCGGCGGGCTCTGGTTCCCCTACCGGGTCGACGGCGCCGCGGACGGCGAGCGCCTGCTGGAGCGGTCACTGCGCCGGTTCGAGGAGGTGGCGGCGGCCGAGCCGAGTGCCGGGGTCGACCTGCGCGAGGGGCTGGTCGTGGAGCGCACCGCCGAGCCCGACCGCGCGTGGACCCGCGTCGTCACCGAGCACCGCGAGGTCGCTGAGCGCGACCTTCCGGCCGGGGCCAGCGGCGCGGTCCGCACCCGGCTGCCCCTGGTCACGATGCCGGTCTACCTGGCCTGGCTCACCGGGCAGGTACGACGAGCCGGCGTCGAGATGCGCACGGCGGAAGTGGACTCCCCGCACGCTGCGGCCGAGCTCACCGGTGCCGGCACGGTGGTCGTCGCGGCCGGGGGCGGCTCGGGCCGGATCCTCGGCGACGACGCCTCGGTGGTGCCGGTGCGCGGCCAGGTGGTCCGGCTGCGCAATCCCGGGCTGCGGGAGTGGATCGTCGACGACGACCATCCCGACGGCCTCACCTACGTGCTGCCGCGCCGGACGGACGTGGTCTGCGGCGGCACCGCCGAGGAGGGGCTCACCGACCTGCACTGCGACCCGGAGACGGAGGCCGCCATCCTGCGCCGGGCGGTCGAACTGGTCCCCGGGCTCACCGGAGCGGAGGTGATCGGGCGCTCGGCCGGGCTGCGCCCGACCCGGCCCACGCTGCGGGTCGGGCCGGTCGCCGCCGAGGGGAGCCGGCTGCGGGTGTACGCCTGCTACGGCCACGGCGGTGCCGGCGTCACGCTCTCCTGGGGGAGTGCCGAGCGGGTCGCGGAGCTGATCGTCCGCGCAGCGCGACCGCGGCGAGACCGGTCGTGATCGGCACCGCCGCGATCAGCCCGATCGTCGCCACCACGCTGCGCACCATCTCCTGCGCGACGTACTGGTCGGTCACCATCGAGCCGAGCGAGTCGTTGCTGGCGATGGTGAGCACCAGCAGCGGCAACGAGGCGCCGGCGTAGGCCAGCACGATCGTGTTCACCACGGAGCCGATGTGGGAGCGGCCGATCCGGATCGCTGCGGCGTAGACCTGGCGCGGCCGGTACTCCTGGTGGGCCTCGGCGAGCTCGGCGACGGTGACGGCCTGGGTGACGGTGACGTCGTCGAGGACGCCCAGGGATCCGATGATGATCCCGGCGAGCAGGAGCCCGGTCATGTCCACGCCATAGCTGCTCCCGACCGAGGAGGAGACGTCGTCGGTGATGCCGGTGAGGTGGAGCCCGACGGTGGCCGCCGCGCCGAGCAGCCCGGTGAGCACCAGACTCGTCAGCGTGCCGAGCACGGCCAGGGTGGTGGTCAGCGAGAACCCGTGGGTCAGGTAGAGGACGGAGAGCACGATCGCGGACGACCCCACGATCGCCACCGCCACGGGCGGGTCGCCGGAGAGGATCGCCGGCACCACGAAGAGGAGCAGGATCACGAAGCTGACGCCGAGGCCGATGAGTGCGGTCAGGCCACGCCACCGGCCGAACGCGAGCAGCGCCAGCACGAAGGCGAGCAGCAGCAGCCACAGGCCCGCACCCCGCTGGTGGTCCACGATCCCGTACGTCGCCCCGTCGGGCGACTCGCTGTGCACCAGGACCACGTCGTCGCCCTCGGCGATCTCGGGCGCGCCCGACCCGTTGGGCAGCGGGACCTCGACGTCGTCGCCGTCGTCGAGCCGCACGGTCGCTGCGCCGCAGCCGTTCACGTCGTCGGGCAGCTGCTCCGCGCAGGGCTCCGGGTCGATCGACGCGACGGTGCCGGTCACCTCGTCGGCGGAGGTGGGCGCGTCGGTGCGGAAGTCCTGGGACGGCCACATCCAGATCAGTGCCACCAGGGTCAGCACGGCGACCGGTGCGATCACGGCCAGCGCGGCTCGTCGTACCGCCCTGGACTCCGGGGCCGGCTGTCGGTGATGACCCGCTCCCACGCGCGCTCCTCCCGACGTCGACGGTGTCCCCAGACTGCCACGCTGCTCGACCCGCCGGAGAAGTGCGTGCGCGCCGGGGCCCGGAGGAGTCATCATGTCCTTCCCGCAGCTGCACAGCCACGGGCTTGTCGTGTCGATGCGAGGAGGACCCGTGACCACTGCAGATGCCCCTGCCGAGCCCCCGGCCGGCGGTCCCGGGGCGACCGTCCACGCACCGGCTCCGGTGGAGAAGCCGGCCAGCACCACCGACTGGCGCGAGTTCACCGCCGTCGTCCTGCTCGCGGTGACCGCGATCGTCACCGCCTGGACCGGGTTCCAGGCCAGCAAGTGGGGCGGGGCCATGTCGATCTCGTTCTCGCAGGCTTCGACGGCCCGGATCGAGGCCGCGCGGCTGGAGGCGGTCGCCAACCGCAAGCAGTCGGTGCAGGTCTCGTTGTTCGGGCAGTGGCTGGCGGCCTACCAGGCCGACGACGAGGTGCTGGCCGACTTCCTCGCCGCACGCTTCCCGGAGCCGCTGGCGACCACGTTCCCGGTGTGGCTGGAGTCCAAGCCGCTGAAGAACCCCGACGCGCCCTCCACGCCGTTCGAGATGGAGGAGTACGCGATCCCCGAGCTGGCGGACTCCGCCGCCGCCGACGCCCGCGCCGACTCCAAGTACGCCGAGGCGCTGCGCAACAACCAGCGGGGCGACAACTACACGGTGCTGACCGTCGCCTTCGCCACCATCCTGTTCTTCGGCGCGATGTCGGGTCGGATGCGGAACCCGCGGGCGCAGTGGGGCTTCATCATCATCGGCGCGATCGGGTTCGTGATCTGCGCCGGGCTGCTGCTCTTCTACCCCAAACTCGTCTGACCTGCCCCTTGCTCCGAGAGCTCACTGGCGCGACAGCGCGACGCGCAGCCGCTCGGCCGGGTCGATGTAGTGGTCGTGGTCGTCGGCGCCGACGTCGAGCTGCACCCAGTGCAGCCGGCCGGTGAATCGGCTGCTGGCCGAGGTGTAGTCCGCGGTCACCGTGGTGCCGGACTCGTAGCCGATGTCGGTGGTCTCGTCGGCGGAGAAGACCATCGGCTGGGTCGCCCCGATCCGGCCGGAGCCGACCGGGTCGCCGTCGTGGAAGAGCGTCAGCGTGCCGCCCTTGGCGAGCCCGCCTCCGTCGTAGGCGAACTCGGCCCGCAGTTGGTGCCGGCCCGCCGCCACCGGCTGCTCGGCCGCGACGCTGAACTCCTGGATGCCGAGGACGTTGTAGACGAACGTCGTGCACCCGTCCTTGACGTAGAACGTCCATCCGCCGAAGCGGCCACCCTGTGCGATCAGGACCCCGTTCAGCGGCCCGTCCGGCACGTCGACCTCCGCGGTGACCGCGAACGAGCGGTTCTTGATGCTGATCACGCTGTTCTCCGAGAGGCGTCCCATGCCCGGGAAGAACAGTTGGGAGTCGCCCCGGATCAGCGTGGGGCGCCCGGCCATCGACGGCTCGAGACGCTCGGAGGTCCGGTCGTCCATCGGCAGCACCTGGTACTTGGTGGCCTCGATCAGCCACAGCCGCTGCAGCTTCGCCAGCAGCTCGGGGTGCTCGGCGGCGAGGTCGTGCGCCTGGCTGTAGTCGGTGGAGCCGTCGTAGAGCTCCCAGACGTCGTCGTCGAAGGCGGGCAGGGCACCGCCGACCATCACCCACGGGGTCCGGTGCTTGGTGACCGCGCTCCAACCGCGGTGGTAGATGCCCCGGTTGCCGAACATCTCGAAGTACTGCAGGTCATGGGCCTCCGGCGCGGCGGCGTCCCGGAACGTCGGGAGCATCGAGGTGCCCTCGATCGGGGACTGCTGGACGCCGTTGACCATGGTCGGCTCGGGCAGGCCGGCCGCCTCGAGGATGGTGGGTGCGACGTCGATGACGTGGCTGAACTGCGACCGTACGGCGCCGGGCTCGTCGATCCCGTTCGGCCAGTGCACGATCGTCCCGTTGCGGGTGCCGCCCCAGTGCGAGGCGACCTGCTTGGTCCACTGGAACGGGGTGTTCATCGCCCAGGCCCAGCCGACCGAGTAGTGGTTGTAGGAGGTCGGTGACCCGAACTCGTCCATCTTGCCCAGCATGAACTCGGTGGTCTCCAGCGCGGCCATGCCGTTGAAGTTCGCCATCTCGTTGAAGGCGCCGTTGACGGTGCCCTCGGCGGAGGCGCCGTTGTCGCCGACGATGTAGTAGATGAGCGTGTCGTCGAGGATCTCGAGTTCGGCGAGGGTGTCGATCAGACGTCCGACGTGGTGGTCGGTGTGCTCGAGGAATCCGGCGTAGACCTCCATCTGCCGGGCGAGCACCGGCTTCAACGCGTCGTCGATCTCGTCCCAGGCGGGGATCTCGTCGTGGCGTGGGGTCAGGTCGGCGTCGGCGGGGATCACGCCCAGCTCCTTCTGACGCGCGAAGGTCCGCTCCCGCTGGACGTCCCAGCCGTCGTCGAACGCGCCGGCGTAGGGCGCGATCCACTCCGGCGGCACGTGGTGGGGCGCGTGCGTCGCACCCGGCGCGAAGTAGACGAAGAACGGCTTGTCCGGCATCAGCGCCTTCTGCTGGCGCATCCAGCCCACCGCGTGGTCGGCCAGGTCCTCGGTGAGGTGGTAGCCCTCCTCGGGGGTCGCCGGCGGCTCGATCGGTGTGGTGCCCTGGTAGAGCGCTGGGTCCCACTGGTTGTTCTCCCCGCCGATGAACCCGTAGAAGGTCTCGAACCCGCCGCCGGCCGAGGGCCAGGCGTCGAACGGTCCCATCGGTGAGGTCTGCCAGACCGGCACCTCGTGGCACTTGCCGAACTGGGCGGTCGAATAGCCGTTGAGCTTGAGCGTCATCGCCAGCGGAGCCTTGGTGTTCGGCCGCAACGAGCTGTTGCCGGGGGCCGACGTGGCGGTCTCGGTGATGCTGCCCATCCCCACGGAGTGGTGGTTGCGCCCGGTCAGCAGCGCCTGACGGGTGGGTGCGCAGAGCGCGGTGGTGTGGAACCGGTTGTAGCGCAGCCCATCGCCGGCCAGGCGTTCCGCGGTCGGGGTCCGGCACGGTCCGCCGAACGCGCTCGCCGCGCCGAAGCCGACGTCGTCGAGCAGGATCACCAGCACGTTCGGGGCACCCGCAGGCGGAGTGAGTGGCTCGATCGGGGGTACCGGGTGTCCGGGTCCTTGGCGTCGTACGTCGTCAGGCCGGCCGGGGGCCGGTCGGGGATCGGCAGCATGGAACGGGAGTGACGATCGACGGGCATGGGGTACCTCCCGGATGGGGGCCGATCGGGTTCGTCACACTACGACCCGGTGGCCATCCGCGCCATCCCTCATCTGGGAGACGTATCGCGACGCCGGGCGGTCGCACTAGCCTGAGCCGGTGACCGACAGCCGCGACCTCAGGCGTACCCGCTTCTCGGCCTGGATCGCACGCTCCGGTGCCGGCGGCCTCCTCTACGGCGCGGTGGTGACCGCCGCCGTCCTGGTGGCCGCGGGCGGACACGACTCCTCGACCCGTCGGGTGGTGGCGACCTGGGCCTTCGTCCTGGGCACCTACTGGCTCACCCACGTCTACGTCCACGCTGCTGCCGCCCAGTTCCACGGCGACGACCGCAACCTGCTGCGCCGCACCCTCACCAGCGGCCGCGGGGAGAGCAGCGTCCTCCTCGGCGGGGTTCCGGCGATGGTGGTGTTCGTGATCGCCGCCACCGCCGCGGACGGGACGCTCGCCGCCGAGCGGATCGCGCTGTACGCCACCGTCGTCCTGCTGGCGGGAGTCGGCTTCCTCGGCGGCCGCGCCGCGGGCCGGACGGTGCCGGCGTCGTTGGGGGAGGCGTTCGGAGCCGGGATGCTCGGGGTCATCATGGTCGCCGCGAAGACCCTGCTCCACTGAGTCGCGAGCGATGAGTTCGCGGGTCGTTGCCGGTCTGCATCAGCGTGTCCGGACGAGGGCCGGACCGCGACCGAACGGAGCGCATGATGCCTGAGCTTGTCGTCGACTTCATCACCTCGCTCGACGGGTACGCCTCCGCCGAGGGGTGGCCGGGCTGGTGGGGACTGGAGGGCCCGGAGTATCTCGCCTGGCTGGGCGAGAGCCCCGAGGCCGACCACCTGGTCCTGATGGGCGCCACCACCTACCGGCTGATGCATGGGTTCACCGAGGACGGCGAGCCGGGCACCGACGTGCTGGGCGGCATGGACAAGGTGGTCTTCTCGCGCACGCTGACCGGGCCGCTGGAGTGGCAGAACTCGACGCTCGTCGCCGGGGACGCCGCCACCGCCGTCCGGGAGATGAAGTCCCAGGGCGACCGTTCGATGCGCACCATCGGCAGCCTCACCCTCTGCCGCTCGCTCTTGGAGGCCGGCCTGGTCGACCGCTTCCGGGTGGTGATGTTCCCGGTGATCACCGGTGCGACCGGTGCCGAGCGCATCTACGACGGCTATCCGGACGTCGGCCTGGACATGGTCGACAGTCGCACGTTCGACGGACAAATCCAGCTCGTCGAGTACGTCCCGACGATCCTGGACGGCCCTCCGGGGACCTAGGGCGTCAGCAGCCGTCGAACGCGTAGCCGAGCCGGGGCCTGAACGAGCGGGTGACCCAGAGCGCCTTGACCGGGGTACTGGCTGAGGGCCGCTGCTTCGGGTGCTGTGTCTCCAGGAGCAGGATCAGGCTGCCGCGCTTGTCGCGGACCCGGACGACGTACGCCCGGGCGCCGGCGACCAGGTCCTTGGTGCGCACGATCTCGGAGGTGCGATAGCGCCCCCGTACGTCGCGCAGCATCGACCCGACCCCGACGCCGCGGGTGCTCTGGCTGTCGGTGTGGACGTTCGCGAGGACGCTGGCCAGCCGCCGCTTGTGCCAGGTCAGGTAGATGCTCCTCCCGTAGCGCGGTTTCAGCTGGGGGTTGCCGCAGACCGGCTTCCCGAGGTGGCCGGTCCGCTTGGCGCGCTTCACGGTCATGCCGATCCGGACCTTTCCGATGCCGGACGGGCTGATGGTCCTCCTGGCCGGTGGTCGCAGATAGGTCAGCGTCGCCGGCGTCAGCCGGAAACCGCGCTTGGAGCTGGTGTCGCGGCAGGCGACGCCCGGGTCGAGCACGGTGCAGTGGATCGTCCCGCCGCTGACCTGGGTGCCAGGCTCGAGATCGTTGCCGGAGTCGAGGGTCGCGCCGACGCAGGCACCCCACGCCGGCACGTCGTCCCTGATCATGGTCGCGGACTTCGCCCACGTCCGATGGCACCCCGGCGGACGCGGCGGAAGTGCCACCGGAGTCGCCGCAGTGAGCAGGTCGCAGCGCACCTCGTCGTAGTAGGCCGTGCCCTCGCCGGCAGGGACGATCCGGCACGCGACGGTGCCGCCGGCATCGGTGAACCGGACGGTCGCCAACGCTGTTGCCGGCGATGTGGCGGAGACCAGGATCAGCACCGAGGCCAGCGCACCGACCACGGTGACCACCGCGATGGCCGTCCTGGTCCGTCCGCGGCGGTGGTGGGGGATCACGGGTGTGGTCATCGGGACTCCCTCGTGGCGCGCCAGCGTGGCGGAGCTCGGACGGTTGGGGTGACCGACCCTTGCTCACCGGGGGAGACGGCGGTGCCGGTGAGCCCGGAATCGCCCGATTTGGCGAGGGCCGAGGTGCAGCCGCGTGGTCCGGTCAGACGGCGGGGGTGAGGTCCCAGGTCTGGTGGCCGTGGGTGTGGAAGTGCTGGCCGTGGGGGCTTCGCCAGAAGTAGTGGCCGGGGTCTGGTCCGGGGGTGTAGGTCCAGCCTCCGGTGGTCTTGGCGCGGTGGTGGCCGCGACACAACGGAGCCAGGTTGGCCGAGCTGGTCGGTCCACCGCGGATGCGGTGGTCGGTCGGTGCGCCGGGGTCGGCTGGTGTGGCGCCGTCGACGGGGGAGTAGGGGCGGATGTGGTCCAGGTCGGCCGCCCCGGCGGGGCGGGCGCAGTAGGGGAAGGCGCAGACGCCGTCGCGGAGCCGGATCTGTTCTCGGACCCGTGGTGGGATGGCGTAGCCGTGTGCGGTGAGGGTGGTGCGGGTGTCGATGACCGGGGTGACCCGGACGCTGGTGCCGGGGGTCTGGCACCACTCGGCGACCTGGTCGGTCGCGATCAGCGTTGCAGGTTTGCGGCCGTGGACCACTTCAGCCCATTGGGTGGTGTCGAGCTGCCCGACGGCGTCGGCGTGGAGGTGGACGTAGATCTGGATCTGCCGCGTCGGTGGTGTCGGAGTCGTCGGTGCGGGTGCTGGGTCGTCGGTCGTGGCGGTCCCGGTGGGGAGTGGGTCTCGCCGCGGGCGAGCAGTCCCAGTGCGGTAGCGCGGCGTTCGTCGAGACTGTCGGGTGAGCCTGCGTGGCGGAGCTGTTCGGCGATCTGGGCGATCGTGTCCTCGAGTGCGGTGGCGTCGGCGTGGTCGAGGGTGGCGTCGACGAAGACGAGTCCGTTGAGGCTGTTGAGGCTGTTGAGTGCGTTGAGGCCGGTGGCGGCGTCGTGGAGGCGGATGTCGACGTGGCGCGAGGGTAGGGAGGCGAGGCGGCGTTCCTCGGCCTGGTCGGGGTCGAACGCCGCGAGGGCTTGGGCGATCAGCCGGTCGAGCTGGACCGGGCCGATGGAGTCGGCGAACGGGGCGACCTGCCGGTCCACCCAGGTCGCGCCGTCGGGTGGCAGGCACAAGGTGGCGTGCGCGATACGGCGGGCGCGCCAGGCCAGCACCTCGCCGGCCACCAGGCGGGCGTAGGTGCGGGGCAGGCGGTAGCGCAGCTCGATGGCGTCGGAGAGGAATGCCCGGCCGGAGGCGGTGGAGACGCCGAGCGCGGCGGCGAGCTCGGTGACCGCGAACTCCGCGACCGCCGGTGCGCCCTCCCCACCCATGGGGAGCTCCTGTTCGTGCCAGGTGTCGCTGGGGCCGACGATCGTGTCGGAGGAGTGGATCGCGGCCCAGTCCACGCACGCGACCAGGGTCTCGCGCGCCGCCCGGGCCTCGGCCTGCTTCGCCGATCGCACGCGGTCGAGCACCGTGGGTGCGGTCAGCGTCTCGGTGGCGGGCGGGCTGGCGTCGTACGCAACCGTGGGCTGGTCACCGGTCCGGAGCATCCGCACCCTCCACCTCTTGGACGACGTCGATGCCCCGACCTTGCCAACCACCTCCGACAGAAATCTTCCTGCGGCGAGGCTCTCGCGGCATCAAGCTGCGTGTGGATCGAGCAGCTCGAGCCCGTGGCTGGTCACGTTGCCGGAGACGGCCTCGCTGACCCACTCCATCGGTGTGATGTTCCCGGCGAGCCTGTCGGCGGTGTCGTCGCCGATGGTGTGCTGGGTCAGCCCGGTGTCCTCGTCGGTCTCGCCCTGGAAGATGTAGAGGCCGATCTCCGGTACTTGCTCCTGGAGTTGGTGCGTCATCCGGGTCAGGTCGGCCTGATATTGCACGCCATCCTGGGGTGTCACCTCGAACTCCCCGCCGTCGAGGTAGGACTGCATCCGTGCCAGGGACTCGTCTCTGATCGAGCTGGCGAACAGGACCTTGACCGAGGGGCGGTCCGCTTTCAGGGCCGTCAGGGCGTCGAGCGTGAAGTCATCGGTGGTCAGCACGTTCGAGATCTCCGCGGGTGATTTCCACACGTTCCTGCTGGCGGCGTTCCAGTCGTAGAGCAGCAGCGAGCTGTCGACCATCGTGGTGACGTTGGGCGTGTCGGGAAAGAAGTCCATCACCCGGTCGGCGTTGATCGCCGCGCCGAAGCCGCCCGCTGAGCCGCCGGTGATCAGGAGCTGGCTCGGAGTACCGGTGACCTCTTTCACGCTGTCGAGCACGAGCTCGAGGTTGGTGTAGCCGGCGTGGTGGACGGTCATGGGTTCGCCGTCCAGCCCCGTCACTTCGTTGATACCGGCCCCGGCGTGGAAGTCTCCGGTCGAGTAGGGCAGCTGAACAACCGTCCAGTTTCTGAACGGGTTCGCCTTGTCATCGGAGGCGAAGCCGGTCCTGGCGAGCTGGTCGAGACCGTCGATCACGGTGTAGAAGCCGTCGGAGAGGATGCCCGTGGCAGGGCGTGCCTCGGTGTAGTCGTCGACGCTGACTCCGCCCCCGCTGAAGACCACCATGACCTTGTTCTCCGAGCCCACGCGGACGTTCGCGTGGTACGGCTTGCCCTCGGCGTCGACCGCGCCGACTGGTTGGACGCGGTACCACTCGCCGGCTTCTGCGGTCGCCAGGTCGAGGGCGGGAACTCGGACGTGAGCCAGTGGCGGACGACGAAGAAGCCCGTTGTCCCCACGATCAGGAGCGCCCCGGCCACGACCCCTGCGATGGTCACGATCCGCCTGCGCCGGGACCATCGTTTCTTCTCGGTGCCGACGGCTGGGGCACTGGCATTGTTCATCACTGCTCAAGCCAATCGCTGAAGGTGTTCGTTGTCGACCCGACCTGCGGCAGAGGTGCGGCACAGCCCGCGCCTCTGCCGCAGGATCGTCCATGCGTGGTCAGAGGTCGGTTCGGGCCATCCGGCTCCGGCTGCCCAGCGCCACTGTGCATCCGATGCTGATCGTCGCGAGCACGGCGAGCATCACGCCGACGGCGATGCTGCCATAGGCATCGGTCAGTCCGGGCGCGATCAGCGGTGGCACAGCGCCACCGATGACGCCCCCCAGGTTGTAGCCCGCGCCGGCGCCGGTGTAGCGGAATCGCGTCTCGAAGAGCTCCGGCAGGTAGGCGCCGACGGGACCGAAGGCGAGGCCGAAGATCGAGAGCGTGACGACGACGCCCGCGCTGAAGGCCAGCGGAGTGCCAAGGTCGAGGATCGGGAACAGCGCGAGCGCCCAGATCAACGCCGCGATCCCGGAGGTCACGATCACAGGGCGTCGGCCGACTCGGTCGGACCAGATGCCGCCGAGCACGGTCGTGGCGCCGAGGGCGAGTGCGCCCACGATTCCGGTCTGCAGCACGAACGAACGCTCCAGCCCGGCACCGTCGGGGTTGGTGCCGTAGGAGGTCAGGTAGGCGGTGCCCATGTAGAAGAAGCCGAACAGCACGCTCATCAGGCCGGCGGAGAGCAGGATCTCCAGCGGCTGCTGCCGCACGACGTCCACGAAGGGCATCGAACGGCGCTGACCCTCGGCAGGGGTGGCGGCGTCGACCTCCGCGGTGAACGCCGGTGTCTCCTCGATGTTCATCCGGATGTAGAGCCCGACGATGACCATGAGCGCGCTGGCGATGAAGGGGATCCGCCAGCCGTAGTCCATGAACGCGGAGTCCGAGGTGCCCAGGATCGCGTCGCTGGCGAGGAAGGTGGCGCTGGAGAGCGCGAAGGCGAGGGCGGGGCCGAGTTGCGGGAACACGGCGTAGAAACCGCGCTTGTCGGCCGGTGCGTATTCGGCCGTCAGCAGGTTGGCGCCTGCCCATTCGCCGCCCACGGCGAGCCCCTGCAGGAAGCGGAGCACGACCAGTGCGATCGGAGCGAGCACGCCGATCGCGGCGGCGGTGGGCAACAGACCGATGGCGACCGTCGTCAGCCCCATCAGCAGCAGCGTGCTCACCAGGGTGCGCTTGCGCCCGAGGCGGTCGCCGTAGTGACCAAAGAGGATCGCGCCGATCGGACGGGCGATGAAGGCGACTGCGAAGGTCGCGAAGGAGGCCACGGTGCCGGCTGTGGATCCCAGGGCGGGGAAGAAGACAGTCGGGAACACCAGGGCCGCCGCAGTCCCGTAGATGAAGAAGTCGTAGTACTCGATCGTGGTGCCGATGCAGCTGGCGATCGCGACGCGACGCATCGTCGGTTGCGGCGTCTCTGTGGGGGGTGGTCCGACTGGACTCGTCGACATGGTGGTCATCAGGTGCCTCTCGATCTGCTCTGCGCGGCGGGTCGCCGCTCGAGGAAAGGCTGTGGCCCAGAACACATCTCGCCTACCCCCGGAAGTGGGTGGGGCGGTTCGACGGGTGGGCGCTCGGCGACCTACCCTCTTTGGAGGGTGGTGACCTCGATCACTCGGGCGCAGGATCGGGGATCCATACTCGTACCCGATCTGACCAGAGGAGCCCGTCATGGGGACAGCCACCACTGTGAGTCCGGGCGCCGTGCTGGACCGCGGGCTCGCGGACACCCTCCGACTCACCGGCGTCCCGGTGGGCTTCGCCGGACTGGTCCATCCGGACCAGCAGCGTTTCCAGATCACCACCCTGCGCGGAACGCTCACCAACTCGCTGTCGAACCTGACGGTGCGCGCGGGCGAGGGACTCGGCGGCAAGGCGCTCGCATTGCTGCGGCCCGCCACGGTGAGTGACTACCACTCCGCGCGTGGGATCACCCGGCGCTACGACCACGCGGTCAGCCCGGAACGGCTGCGCTCGATCATCTGCATGCCGGTGGCGCTGCCGGGCCGCCCGCCGCTCGCCGTCCTCTACCTGGCGGAGCGGGACCTGGCCGACTTCGGCAACGTCATCAGCGAGCGTCTCCGCCCGGCCGTCTCGCGGCTCGCGCACGACCTCTCGGTCGAGCTCGAGATGCAGCGCAGGGCGGTGGATGCCGAGCCCGGGCCTGGTCTGGACCCGGCGGTGCGCGCCGAACTGGCAGCGCTGATGTCGGCCACGACCGATGAGGCGACCCGGGAGGGTCTGGCCCGACTGCTCGGCGAGGGGCGGCCCGAGCCCGCGGACGACTGCCCGCTCACGCCGCGTGAGCTGCAGGTCGTCGGCGGCGCGGCCGACGGGGCGAGCAACGCGGAGATCGGGGTCGCGCTGGGCCTGACCGAGGGCACGGTGAAGTCGTACCTGAAGGCCGCGATGGCCAAGCTCGAGGCGAAGAACCGCGTCCAGGCGGGCCTGATAGCGCGCCGCCGCGGCTATCTCGCCTGACCCGCCGGCACCCCATCGGGTCCTGCCGGCTCCCCGGCAGGACCCGATCGCGGTCAGGGCTGACGCAGCAGGAACCGCTGCACCTTGCCGCTCGGCGTCTTGGGCAGCGCGTCGACGAAGTGGACCGTGCGCGGATAGGCGTGCTTGGAGTAGCCGTCGCGCACCAGGCGCTGCAGCTCGGCCGCCAGGTCGGGGTCGCCGTCGACGCCGTCGGCCAGTACGACGAACGCCTCGACGACCTCGCCGCGGATGCCTTCGGGGTCCGGCCGGCCGACCACCGCCACGTCCACGACGGCGTCGTGCGTGATCAGCACGCTCTCCACGTCGAACGGCCCGATCCGATAGCCGGCGGCCAGGATCACGTCGTCGTCGCGTGCGGTGAAGTAGAAGAACCCGTCCTCGTCGACGCGACCGGTGTCCGCGGTGAGGTACCACCGGTGGTCGGGGGTGAACCGCTCAGCGGACTTGACCGGGTCGTCGGAGTAGCCGGTGAACCACAGCAGGGGGCTGTTGGGGACGTCGATGGCGATCTGCCCGTCGACGATCCCGGCGGCGTAGCCGGGCATGGGGCGGCCCATGGACCCGTCCCGCAGCGGTTCGCGGACCGCGTCCGCCCAGTGGTTGTTGATCACCATGCCGAGCTCCGTCTGGCCGTAGTGATCGCGCACCTCGGTGTCGAGGTGCTCGCGCGCCCACGCGACGACGTCCGGGGTCAGCGGTTCGCCCGCTGAGGAGGCGCGCCGCAGCCGGATCCCCTCGACCAGGCCGCTCTTGCTCATCGCGCGGTACATCGTCGGGGCGCCGGCGAAGTTGGTGACACCGAAGGCGCGCATCACGGCGACGGTCGACTCGGGGGTGAACCCTGCGCCGAGCATCAGGTTGCGCCGCCCGGCGGACATCGGGCCGATGATCCCGTAGTAGAGCCCGTAGGCCCAGCCGGGGTCGGCGGCGTTCCAGAAGACGTCGTCGTCGGAGACGTCCATGCCGAGCTCGACGTAGCAGCGGAAGGCCGCCATCGCCCGCGCGGGCACCGGGACGCCCTTGGGCTTGCCGGTGGTGCCGGAGGTGAAGAGCTGCAGCATGGTGCCGTCAGCGCCGACCGCGACGGAAGATGTCACCGGCGTCGCCGCAGCGATGCGCGCCTCGAGCTCGGTGCCGACCTCCAGGACGCTGAAGCCGCTCAGCGCGTCCAGCTTCACCCGCTGATCGGGCTCGGTGATCACGAGCCGGGCTCCCGACCCCTCGACCCGGACCTGGATCGCCCCGGTCGCGAAGGCGGTGAACAGCGGCACGTGCACGGCGCCGAGTCGCCAGATCGCCACCAGGGTGACCACCAGCTCGGGCCGCTTGCCCATCAGCACCGGGACGCGGTCGCCACGCCGTACGCCCTCCTCGGCCAGGACCGCGGCCATCCGACGGGAGCGCTCGGCGAGCTCGCCGTAGCTGAGGTCGTGCGCGTTCAGGTCGGCGTCGATGAAGGTGAAGGCGATCGCTTCGGGGTCGTGTCGGTCGCACAGGAGGTGGGCGACGTCCGCGTCCTCGCCGCCGAAGGTGGTCAGCCACTCGTCGACCAGTCGTTGCACCTCGGGGGCGATGTCCGCGCGCTCGGCCGTGGTCACGATGCTGGTCATGGTTCTCCTCCAGGTACGCCGGCTGTCCGCCGGACAGTTGTGGTCCACGCCACTGTGTGGGGAGGGCGCCGGTGCCGGTACCCCCGAAAGTGGGGGGGGCTCAGCGAGGGGCCATACGCAGCGCGCCATCCATCCGGATCGTCTCGCCGTTGAGGTAGTCGTGCTCGGCGAGCATGGTGACCAGCTGGGCGTACTCGGCCGGGTCGGCGAGGCGCTGCGGGAACGGCACCCCCGCCGCGAGGCCGGCACGGAACTCCTCGGAGACAGTGGCCAGCATGGCCGTGTCCACGATCCCCGGAGCGATCGTGTTGACCCGGATGCCGTGCTGGGCGAGATCGCGCGCCGCGGGCAGGGTGAGGCCGACGACCCCGCCCTTGGACGAAGCGTATGCGGCCTGGCCGATCTGTCCGTCGTAGGCGGCGATGGAGGCGGTGTTGACCACCAGGCCCCGCTGGCCGTCCCGGAGCGGTTCGGTACGCGCAATGGCCTCGGCCGCGAGCGCCATCACGGTGAACGTACCGACGAGGTTGACATGGACCACCTTGGCGTAGAGCGACAGGTCGTGCACGCCGCCTCGACCGAGGATGCGCGAGGACGGTGCGACCCCAGCGCAGTTGACCGCCAGGCGCAGCGGCCCCTGGTCGGCGGCGACCGCGACCGCAGCCCGCACCTGAGCCTCGTCGGTGACGTCTGCGGCGATGTACGTGATCCCGTCGACATCCGCCGCGGTATCGACGGCGAGATCGATGCCGACGACGCGGGCCCCGCGCTCGACAAGGGTGCGCGCGGTGGCGGCGCCGAGGCCGGACCCAGCGCCGGTGACGACGGCCGAGATGTTGGTGAGCTGCATGAGGTCTCCTGGTGGGTGACGGGTGGGCGCGTCCTTCGGTCTGGTGACACGCCGTGGGTGGGATGGGCGGGCGGCCAGCCCTCAGCCGCGGGCGAGGTGGCGCCCGATCACCATCCGCTGGATCTGGTTGGTGCCCTCGAAGATCTGCATCACCTTGACCTCGCGCATGAAGCGCTCGACCGGGAAGTCCCTGGTGTAGCCGGCGCCGCCGAGGACCTGCACGGCGTCGGTGGTCACCTTCATGGCGTTGTCGGTGGCGACCAGCTTGGCGATGGAGGCCTGGCGGCCGTAGGGGCGGCCGGCGTCCTTGAGCCGGGCGGCCGCGAGGTAGGTCGCCCGGGCCGACTCGACCGCGGCGGCCATGTCGGCGAGGAGGAACCCGAGGCCCTGGTGGTCGATGATCGCCTTGCCGAAGGCCTCGCGCTCCTTGGCGTAGGCGACGGCATGGTCGAGGGCGGCCTGCGCGACACCGGTGGCGACCGCGGCGATCCCCAAGCGGCCGGCGTCGAGGCCGGCGAGTGCGATCGGCAGCCCCTGGCCCTCCGCGCCCAGACGTCGCTCGGCGGGCACCCGGACGTCGTTGAGCAGCATGGTCGCCGTGGTCGACGACATCAGCCCCATCTTGTCCTCGGGGTTGTCCGCGACGAGCCCGGGGGTGTCCGCGGGGATGAGGAAGCAGGAGATGCCTCGCCCACCGTCGTCGGAGGTGCGGGCCATCACCTTGTAGAAGTCGGCCTCGCCGCCGTGGGTGGTCCACGCCTTCGCCCCGTTCAGGACGTACTCGTCGCCCTCGCGGACCGCACGGGTGCGCATCGCCGCGGGGTCGGAGCCCGCGTGGGCCTCGGACAGGCAGTAGGCGCCGAGCAGGTCACCCCGAGCATGTCGGGGAGCCACTGCTGCTTCTGCTCCTCGGTGCCGGCATGGAAGAGTCCGAAGCAGCTCAACGCGTGCACGCTGGTGCCCACCCCGACCGCCGCCCAGGCGGTGGCGATCTCCTCGACCACCTGCAGGTAGACCTCGTAGGGCTGGTCGCCGCCGCCGTACTCCTCCGGGTAGGGCAGCCCGAGGAGGCCCGAGCGGCCCAGCGTGCGGAACGCCTCGCGGGGGAACGCGTGGTCGCGCTCGGCCTGCGCCACCAACGGCAGCAGCTCCCTCTCGGTGATCGCGCGGGTGAGCTCGATCAGGTCCTCCGACTCCGGGGTCGGCATCAGGCGCTCAGCAGGCATCGGACATCTCCTTCTCGACGGCGATACCGATCACAGTACGCAAGTTGCGTGAAAAGTACATTCGACTACCGTTGGTGCCGTGCCCACGTCTCGCGCCCGCCGACCGTCCTCCCGGCGCGAGGGCATCGTCGAGTCCTTGATCGACCTCTATCTCGAGGAAGGATTCGCCGCTCTCGGCGTGGGTGACCTGGCCGTTCGGCTGCGCTGCTCCAAGTCGACGCTCTACGCCGTCGCTCCGAGCAAGGAGCAGTTGATCGCCACGGTCGTGCGCGCCTTCTTCCGCCGCTCGACGGAGCGGGTCGAGGCCGTGCTGGCAGCCGAGTCCGACCCGGTACGACGCATCCGGGCCTACCTCGACGCCATCGCCACCGAGCTGGCGCCCGCCTCGACCGACTTCTACCGCGACGTCGAGGAGTTCGGTCCCACCCGCGAGATCTACGCGACCAACACCGCGGTCGCCGCGGCCCGCGTCCGCGACCTGGTCGCGGACGCGGAACTGCCGGGGCGGCCGGTCGATGCGGCTTTCGTCGGCGTCGTCGCGGCCGAGACGATGGCCGCGATCCAGCAGGGCCGGGTGCAGTCGCTCACCGGGCGCGACGACGCTTCCGCCTACCGCTCGCTCGCAGACCTGATCACCGCGGGCCTCGCAGGAGCCTCCGCGCGCTGACTGGCGGGCGGAACCAAGCGACCTAGTTGCCGACACGTCGAGAATCAAGCCCGGAAGGCAACATGAAGAAACCTGCCATCACTGCAATTTTCTTCGCCTGTCTGATCGCAGCAGGCTCCATTCGGACTGAACGCCTGGCGTCATTCGCTCGGTGAGGTGAAGATCCCGGAGGCCACCCAGCTGAACGAGTCGACCTACCGATTCTCGAACGGCCTGAACGTCGCGCAGCAGTACCTGATCGTCGGCGCTACCGGAGCGCTGCTGATCGATACAGGAAACGGCCTGAACGACCTTCCGGCCGCGATCACCCGGATCACCGACCTTCCTGTCACTGTCGTCAACACGCACGGACGCTACGACCACACCCACGGGAATCACTACGTCGAAGAGGTCTATCTCTCCGAGCAGGAGGCGGAGGTCTATCGCGACTACAACCGGCCGGAGACGATCGAGTCGGTCCTCGCAGACTTGCCTGCGCCGGTGCGCTGGCTCAACAAGTACGCCGACGACACCACCATGTCCATGCCGACCAGCGACGACTTGCTCCCGCTCCCGGAGGCCGGCTACTTCGACCTGGGCGACCGCCTTATCAGCATCGTGCCGATCCCGGGCCATACGCCGGGGTCCATCGGGCTGGTCGATGAGAAGGAGAAAGTGCTCTTCGCCGGCGACATGGTGGCGAAGGCAGGTGTGCTGCTGAATCTTCCCGAGAGCCTCAGCGTGAGCATCCTCCGGGACTCGATCCGCCACCTCGAGCGATTGGCCGACGAGGGCAGGGTGAGCGACGAGGTCATCGACAGCGGTCGCTATGCACTCGACGGCGCCACCCTGTCGTTCCGCCCATCGAGTATCGACTGAGAGCATCACGATGGTCGTTCAGCAGTCCGTTGTTCACCATCGACCGGGGTGACTGGGACTGCCACGAGTTCGGTTGACACCTTGACCTGCCGCGCTCGAGCTCGTTGATCCGCTGCGCCTCGCTCCTGACGACGCCCGGCTGCGGTAGTCGCGACCTTCACGACCTGCCCGGTCCCCGAGACCGCGTGGCTCGGAAGCACGTTGAGGCGCTGGTCGACGGCGTTCCTCGCCTACTTCGACACCGGCCGCTCGAACAACGGTGGCTCCGAGGGTCGACGCGACGCGCGACTTCCCGTCTGCGAGTGGACGAGGCCCCTCAGGGCCGGCAGTCCGAACGTGAGGGCTCTTGCGGCGCAGGTCAGGGATCTGGCGACGTGGCCGGGACCGAGTCGAGGAACGCCATCATGTCGTCGAAAGCGTGCTTCGCGATGGGGTCGCCGGAGGACAGCCCGCCGAGAAGTCCGTGATGCGGCTCGCTGCCGTCGTTGTAGCGCTCGTAGAAGAAGTCGTGTTCCACGCCCTTCGCTTCAAGCGCCGTGCTCAGCAGTCCCATGTCGTGTGCGTATCCATCGCCGTCGTAGTTGCTGCCGATCAGGAAGGACGGCGGATACGAGCCCGTGACATCGTCAATGGGGTCGTATCGCGCCCGGTCCTCCGCGCTGGGATGCATCGTGCCGTCGATGTAGTTGCCGACCAGAAGCATGATCGAGAAGCCGAAGTCGTCAATCGCGAGGGGAGCGTCGTCAATGATCAGGGCGCGCACGCTGTCGATGTCGAGTGACGGCATCACGCCGAGATCCTTCGCGTAGTCGACATTCGAGAGCGCCGCTCCATACTGCGCTGTCATGATGGCACCTGCCGACGATCCCATGATGATGACGTTGTCCATGTCGAGCTGATAGTCGGCCGCGTTCTCCTTCAGGAATGCGAGTGCCTGGTCGAGTTGCTCGACGGGGGTCGGGAAGTGGTACTCGGGAACGAGGGCGTAGTTCACGTTGACGAACGCGAATCCCTGCTCCAGAAAGCGGTCGAAGAGGAAGTTGACGTCGCTGTCGATCGCCAGTGGGTCTGCGAGCACTTTGTCGCCAGCGAAGAATCCTCCTCCGTGGGTGAAGACGATTGTCGGAAGCGGTCCGTCGGGAGCGTCTGCGGGATAGGAGATATCGAGGTGGCTGTTCGGGTACTCCGTGCCGTATTCGAGGTCGTTGACGTACCTCACACCGTCGGCGCGCATCTGGTCGGACGGGGGGTTGCGTGGCTCAAACGAGTTCTTCGACTGGTATCCCTGGAATGCCCCGACGAGGATCTGCGTGTTGTAGGACAGGACAGCGCCTGCAGCCACGACCACTGCGACAGCAATCGCTGCGCCGATGAGTAGCCTGCGGAGCCACCGGCGTCGGGGCTCAGGACGCGAGTTGGGCGCCTGAGTCTCACTCATGAATCCATGACATCACATAGATGTCCCTCCCATGGGCGCCCCCGGTTTTCTGGTCCAGGCGTTGTGAGAATGGGCCGGCCGCACGAACTGACCTGCCCTACAGACTGGGCTCACGCTCAGCATCGTGGGCCTCTTCCCGATGACCCACCGAGTCGACTGCCGTTGCATCGGGGCAGCGTCCGCGTGGGTCCACCTCGACGTCGCGACTGTTCTTGCGGATTGTGTGCGGACTGTTCTGAACAGAAAAGTGAGAGTCCGCAGGTCAGCGTGTCGGGGCGGACGGGCTGGCCTGTAAGCCGGGGACCCATCTCGCAGGACTGGCAGTGAGCGACCGGTTGCGGTAAATGCGGGCTGACCTGCGAAGACAGTGTCATTCGGCGTCAGTCGGTGGCAGTCGTCGCGGGCTTCTTGCGGACTGTGTGCGGACTGGAGCGCGCGGGATCCGAGGGTCTCGCAAGCCGCTTCTGAACGAACGCGGGTTCTC
The DNA here is from genome assembly GCF_006494815.1 of Nocardioides sambongensis. Classification (NCBI taxonomy): domain Bacteria; kingdom Bacillati; phylum Actinomycetota; class Actinomycetes; order Propionibacteriales; family Nocardioidaceae; genus Nocardioides; species Nocardioides sambongensis. Next base: position 1,713,496 of record NZ_CP041091.1, on the reverse strand, counting down.
TCTCACACCTCGGAGTGGGTGCCGTGGCGCTAGCAACGACCGTGAACAGGCGAATCGTGCTCGTGCCGACGCGGTGCTCTCCGACCAAGTGAAGGAGAACCGTATGTCCATGATGAACCATGCCGGCCTGACCGACCTGGGCGATGACGATCTGCTGACTTTGATGGAGGTCGCCGAGATCCTCCGTGTTCCTGTCAGCACTGTGCGGTGGTGGCGCCAGATGGGGGAGGGCCCGGAGTTCTTCAAGCTCGGGCGTCACCTGCTGACGACTGCCGCCGACGTGCGTCGCTACATCGAATCGGCGCGCGGCGACGCGATGCCGTCCAACTGAGCCAGGGCGATGGCCAGCATTCAGCGCCGCCCGAACAAGCTCTGGCGTGCGCGCTATCGAGACGCCGCGGGCAAGGAGCACTCGCGGCATTTCCAGAAGAAGATCGACGCGCAGCGATGGCTCGACGAGGTCACCGCGTCGATCGTCACCGGGCAGTACGTCGATCCGAATGCAGGGAAGATCCGGTTCCGGGAGTACGCCGAGCAATGGCGCACTGCGCAGGTTCACCGCCCCAGCAGCGTGGCGCACGTCGAGACCATGCTGCGGCGTCACGCGTATCCCTACCTGGGGGATCGTCAGATCGCCAGCATCCTGCCCTCCGAGGTCCAAGCGTGGGTCAAGCGGTTGGGGACGGACGACAAGGTGCACAAACGCAAGGCGCTGGCTCCCGCCACGGTGGGGGTCATCCACGGCATCGTGTCTGGGATTCTGCGAGCCGCTGTCCGAGATCGGAAGATCATGGCGAACCCGTGCGAGGGACACGGCTACCACGCGTGGAGAAGAAGCGGGTTGTTCCCATCACGACGGAGCAGGTCGAGGCATTGCGCGATGCGATGCCGACCGAGTTGCGGGCGCTCGTCGTCTTCACGGCAGGCACCGGCCTCCGGCAGGGCGAGGTGTTCGGGGTCACCAGAGACCGGCTGCGGCTCCTTGGGCGGAATCCGGTTGTCACTGTCGATCGTCAACTGGTCTATCGGCACCGCCGGCCGCCTGATTTCGGACCATTGAAGACGAGAGCCAGCCACCGCACTGTGCCTTTGCCTCAAGTGGTTGTGGCCGCATTGAACGAGCATCTCGCGCGTTTCGAGGTGGCCGAGGACGGCCTGGTGTTCACCCTCAATGGAGAGCCGCTCGCGAGGGGCGCGTTCGGGCACATCTTTCGGCCAGCGGCGCTCAAGGTGGGGATGAACGTGGCGACCGGAACGGGCATGCATGCCCTGCGTCACTACTACGCCTCGCTCCTGATTCGGTACGGCGAGTCGGTCAAGACTGTCCAAGTCCGGTTGGGCCACGCGACAGCAGCAGAGACGCTGGACACCTACTCCCACATCTGGCCCGACTCTGACGATCGGACGCGCGACGCGATCGATGCGGTGCTGGGAACGAACAACGCTGGCGAGCAGCCGATCGCTCGCTGACGGCCTACGGAGACTCGCGTGTCGCGCTCTACATACCCGGGACGGGTGGCGCCGTCTGACCGAGGCGGCGGGTGAGCGCGGTGCCGAGGGCGGCTCTGCTCGGGTCGTGGGAGTCACGTACCGCGGGTGGAGAGGTCTCGGGTCGAAGTTGTTCGCGCACGATCTTGACGGCTTCGACCGTGGCGGGGTCGTTGATGGGGGTGTAGCGCTCGCGGGGTCGGTGGACGGGCCCACCTGTGGGCTCGAGTTGGTCGAGGGTGGTGCGTTGCAGGAAGGTGCCGCCGGCGACGGCTTGTTCGACGATTTCGGCGACGCGGGCGTCGAAGCGGGCGAAGAGGGTGTGGAACGCGGCGAGGCGGCGGGGCTCGACGGTTTCGTGGCCGGTGAGGTTCTTGGTTCGTGCGGTGAGGGTGGCGGCTTGGGCGACGGCTGCGCTGCCGTGGCCGAGGAGGCCTCCGATGTCACGCAGTGCGCGGTGGAGGTCGGCGTAGGTGCCGGCGCGTTGGGTGAAGGTGTCGTGGAGGCGTTGGCCGACGGGGACGGCGAGTGCGGCGAGGGCGCTGGAGACGCGGCGTTGGGAGTCGACGATGAGGCGGAGGTCGGTGGCGGTGGGGAGTGCTTTGAGGGTGTACAGCAGGTTGTGTTCGGCTTGTAGTACACCGAGGAGCCCGGGTTTCGCGGGGCCGCGCATGAGCCGGGCGTGGGGGCGCCAGCCGAGGTCGTCGATGGTGTAGTCGGGTTGTCCGAGGCTGGTGTCGAGTGCGGAGGCGAGTGCGGTCCACCCGAGTTGGTGGGGGTTGGTCAGGGTGGGCCAGCCGGGGGCGCGGTGGTAGCGGCGGTCGAGTACGACGAGGGCTTGGGTGATCGTGGCGACGTCGCCGACGAGTGCTTGGGCTTGGGGTGTGGTGAGGGTGCCGTGGGTGTCGGTGCCGCCGATGTCGTGCTCGGCGAGTGCGGCGGCGCGGGCGGCGGTGCGCCAGTGCTCGACGACCGGGTTGGGGTGCTCGGTGGTGAGTTCCTCGAGGGTCGGCAGCCGCACAGCCCGGTCGCTGCGCTGGTCGTTGCTCTGGGCGTTGGTCGGGTGGCGGGTCTGGTGCTCGTGGGCGTTGTGGAGCGCGGTGCGGAGGGCGTGGACGACGGCTCCTGCGGTGGGGTCGTCGCGGAACGGGTTGGTCTGGGCGGGGGTTGGTTGCTGAACGCGACGGGTTGGGCCGCGGTGGTGGCTTCGATGCACCAGGTCAGGATCGAGAGCCGGTATCTGGCGATCAGCTCGCAGGCCTGGGTGACCTGGGTGACCTGGGTGACCTGGCTGGTTTGTACGGCATGACTGGCTGGTTCGGTGGCTGGGCTGCGGAGGCGGTGCTGGATGCGGTACTGCTGAAGCAGGGCGGTGAGCTCGTTGCGGAGCATGGTCCCGGTCTCGCCGTACATCAGCACTCGGGGCTCGTGTCGGAGCTGGATTCGTGGGCGCGGGCCTCGTTGAGTAGGGCGTGGAGCAGTTCGACCTGCAGTGGGTCGAGGCCGTGGTCGGCGAGGTCGGTGATCGCGTCTGTGGCTTGGTTGTGGAGTGTTTCGGGGTTGACGGGCTGGAACGCGGTGTCGAGGGCGGGGACGTTGTCGGCGTAGGCGGTGTCGAGGTAGAGCAGTGTGTGTTCGTAGGCCAGGGATGCGTCGAGGTTGGTGGCGGTGTCGGCGAGCGTGGCGAGGTGGGTTCTGGCGTTGCTGATGGCGGCGGCGTCGGCGGTGTGCATGAAGGGCTCCTCTCGGCGCGTAGGACGGGTTCTCAGCCTCTGCGCTTAATGCAGAGGCGGTGGGGCGTGGTCGTGGTGGTGTGGAGAACGCGCGGGGATCGGGTGGTTCAGGCCCGCGTTTGGTGACGGGCGAGGCGTTGGGCGTGGTCTTCGGTGAGGAAGGCCTGGAAGTCGGCTGCGCGGTCGGTGATGGCGACCTCGGGGCTGACTGGTGGGGTGGGTTCGCCGGGCCAGGTGGTGGTTCGGGTGGGGCGGTCGCGGTCGAGGCGGGTGCCGTTGAGGGCGACCCAGTCGCGGAGCCGGGTGCGGGCGAGGGTGAAGTCGTGGTGCCAGTTGATCGGCGCGGACAGCGGGGCGTCGGGGGCGTAGCTGTTGAGCCAGTGCAGGTGGAGTGCGGACAGTTCCCAGATCAGTTCGTCGTGGCGGTGCCAGTAGGGCGGCAGGATCGTGGGTGGCAGTCCGTAGGTGATGCGGAGGAAGTCGACCCAGCGGTCGAGGTCGATGAGCTCGTTGCGCGCCTCGTCGGGGGTGAGGGTGAGCCAATTGACCGGGCTGGCCGGTGTTTCGACCTCGTCGGGGTGGTACTCGGCTCGCGGGCTTGCCGGTGGCATGACGGTCAGAGACCGACGGCCGGTCTCTGCTGCGCCGGATGGTGGGGTGTCCGTGTGGGTTGGGGTGCTTGGCGGTCGGTGGTTCGCCGTTGCACGTCGTACCGAGTGCGGTTGGTGTCGTGTCCGATCTTGTGGGCGACGAACTGTTCCTTGATCCGGGTGGTGTCGCCGGCGGGGACTTCGTATTCGTGGATGTAGCCAGAGGCGAGGAACGCGTCGCCCTTGCGGAAGCGTTCGTAGGCCTTCAGGGCGGTGTCGCCGAAGACGACGAGGTCGTGGAAGGTCGGGTCGAGCTTGGTGAACGACCCGTCGGTCTCTTTGCGGTAGTGCTCGCACCCGATGCGGGCGTGCATCCGGGCGGTGCCGGATTCGGAGAAGTGGATCTCGGGCGGGCTGGCGATGAAGCCGGTCAGGCTCATCTGGGTGGGGATCGACATCGGCGGGCTCCCAAGGAGGTTAGCGGCAGCTGGGTGCTGGCCGCTTCGTGCCTTGCAGGTGTCGAATCGGCACCGGGTCGTAGCGAGTTTTGTTCAAAGCGCTGCGGGGTGCCGGGTCGTCGTGTTTGGGTGCGGGGACGAGTGGTCGTCTTGCATCGGGCAGGGCGGGGTTCGACGGGGCCTGGGAGCTGGCCGTGTCCGGCTTTGGGGGCACTCGTTCTGGGGGTCTCGTGGTGTCTGTTCCTACCCGTTTTCGCGCCGGCGGTCGTGTTCGTCGTGGTGCAGGTGTGGCCGTGTGCGCCGCGGCCGTTGTGGTCTCGCAGTTCGTGGGCCTGCCGGGGCAGGCTGGCGCCGCTCCGAGCCCGGTGCAGGCACCGGGTTCCGTTCCGGCGGGTGAGCCGTCGGAGGAGGCTGTTGCGTTGGCCGAGTCGCGGGCAACCGGCGAGCCGGTGGAGGTCGAGGAGGCGGCGACGCCGACGGAGACGGTGACAGCGAATCCGGATGGGTCGTTGACGGTCTCGGTTGCGCCGGCGCCGGTGCGGACCGTGGACGAGTCCGGTGACCTGGTGCCGATCGACACCACGCTGCAAGACACCCAGGGTGATCTGGAGACGGCGGCGACGACGAACGAGGTCACGCTGGACGGCGACGGCACCGTTGCCGGTGACGGGGTTCTGGCACGGGTCAGCGACCCCGAGTCCGGCGTGTCGGTCGGGTTGTCCTACGACGGTGACCTGGCTGCTCCGACGGTGGCGGGCGCGACCGCGGTCTATGAGCAGCAGGACGAGCCTGGTCTGACGTCGGTGCGCGTGTCTGCCACCGACTCCGGTTTCGCAGCACATGTGCTGCTGGACGCCAACCCCATCGCCACCGACCCGACCGAGCCGACCGAGCCGACCGAGCTGACCGAGCCTGAGGACCCGGTGTATCGGTTCCCGATCTCGGTGGGTGAGGGCTCGGTGCGGCTGGTCGACGGCGTCTTGGAGGTGCTGGACGCTGCGGGCAATGTCGTGGGGTTCTCCTCCACGTTGCGGATGTGGGACTCCCAGACCGATGTCTTCGGGGACCCCTCGAACATTCGGTCGGTTGACGCCGTACTGGACGACACGCCGAGCGGTCCGGTGCTGGAGCTGCGCCCGGACCCGGCGTTCCTCTCCGACCCGTCCACGGTGTACCCGGTGACGGTGGACCCGGACATTCAGGTGCCGCCGTTGGCGCCGATGATGGCGACCTACGTCACCAACCAGACCCCGAACTCCCAGTACGTGGGTGACTGGAGCCTGCGGGTCGGCTCGAACGACGGCACGTATCAGAACGAGTCGTTCGTGAACTTCGGCACCGACGCCTTGGCTGGGTCGACGGTGACGGATGCGAAGCTGCGGCTCTACCAGTACGGGTCGGGGGTCTGCGCGGCGCGGCAGATCCAGGCGCGGATGGCGACCAGCGAATGGGTGGACGGTCCGGGTGTGATCCGGACGTGGGCCAAGCGGGGGACGCGGTCGGGCGAGGGGTCGCGGTACACGACCTCGGCGTCCTTCAACGCCGGTACGTCGGGTGGTGGGACTCCGGACTGCGGGGGCTCGGCCTGGCAGAGCATCGATGTGACCGGGCAGGTCTCGTCTTGGTCCGGGATGAACGCCAAGCGGTATGGGATCTATCTCCAGACTCCGTGGGACCAGCGGCTCAACACGGCGTTCGAGAAGCGGTTCTGCTCCGATGACCGCAACACCACCGGCGCCGGCCGCTGTCAGGACGCCGGCCTGGGGCCTGAGCTTCGGGTGACCTATGTTCCGCAGATCGGGGATCAGAGCTGGTACTCGGTCAGCGAGCACTCCCTCGATGAGCGCACAACGTTGAAGGTCAACCACTTCTCCGGCAACACCTACCTGGCCGCGAACGACGTCCAGGTCAGCTCGCTTGGGATGAACCTGCAGCTGGGGCGCCGCTACAACTCGCGCTCGGAGAACCCCGGCCAGTTCGGCCCGCGGTGGAGCCTGACCGGCGGTCCGGACGTGTGGTTGGAGAAGATTGATCAGTGGCGCTACGTCTACCACGCGCCGGACGGGACCGCGTTTGGTCCGTTCGTCCGCAAGGACGACTCTCCCGGCAGTGGCGGCAGCAGTGGTGAGGACTATCGGAGGTTCTTCACCCCGGCCAGCGGCGTCGGTGCCCGGTTGAAGGACAACGCGACCGGCAGCGGTACCGGAGGTGGGAGCACGTTCACCCTGACGTTCAACGCCTCCCAGACCAAGTACGAGTTCACCCAGATGGGCACGGCGGGTCACCTGTACCAGACCAAGCAGACCGACCGGTCGGGCAACGCGATCACGTATCGCTACGTGTCCGGTACGCGTCGGCTTGCCTCGGTCGAGGACACCGCCGGCCGCACATATCAGATCGGGTACGGCAGCGGAACGACAGCGGACGTGATCACCCAGATCACCGACACCAACGGGCCCACCACTCGGACCTGGAACTATGACTACACCGGTGAAGATGCTGGTGGCCTGCTGAGCGGCTACACCGATCCCGAGGGCGATGTCACGACCTATGAGTGGGCTGATGCGGAGCAGACCCAGGGCAAGGTGATCGAGAGGATCATCGACCCGGTCAACGCATCGGGCCAGGCGCCGACGACCCGTCTGGTCACCCGTGCCGCGGAGACCACCAGGGTCACCTACGGCGAGGACACGACCGCGGGTGACGCCTCCTACTCCTTCACCTACCAGGACTCCCCGGTCACGACCTGTACCAATCGGGTCAGCGGCACCGACCGGTCCGCGGTGGTGACCAGCAGCGAACCCTCGATGGGTGTGACCACCTACTGCTTCAAGGACCGCGACAACGGCGACCTGAACCACAATCCCAACAACGTGTCGACGACCGTCATCGACGGGAAGGGCGACAAGAACTCCACCTCCTACTCACCCGACAACCAGCCCGAGGAGTCCACCAACGACGCCGGCACCACCGTGAACACCTACGGCGACCCGGGTGCCGAACTCGGCGATCGGTTGGAGTCGACCGAGCAGCCCGACGGCAGCGGTAATGGGTCGGGGGTGCAGACCCACTACAGGTACGGCAACAACTCCTCGATCCAGGGACATGACTACCTGCCGTCCTCGGTCACCGATGGCGAGGGCAACTGCACCTTCTACCAGTACGACGGGCATGGGCGCCTGACAGATTCCTGGATCGGTCGCGCCGCGGGCAGCAACAACCGCTGCGACCAGCCCAGCGACAACGGCGGCTTCCACTACAGCGCCGAGTACAACAGCGACGGCACCCTTGCGTGGGTCGCCGACCCCAACGCCACGGCCAATGTGGACGCGCAACGGACTGCCTACACCTATTGGGCGGCTGGGCAGCCTGGGTTCGTGCCCGGCACCAAGGGTCAGTTGAAGTCGGTTCGCCGTCCCGGCGGCGACTGCAGCAGCGACACGGGTGGTGCTGGTCGCAGCCTGTGCACCTCCTACACCTACGACGGGCTGTCGCGCACCCTGACCGCGACCGATGGTCGTGGTGAGACCACCACCTCGGTCTATGACGTGATGGACCGCACCATCGAGTCCCGCGTCGAGGGCGACACCAGCTGTGACACCGCGGCCGGGACGTGCATCAGCTATGACTACGACGCTGCCGGCAACCTGGTCGAACGAGTCGACGCGCTCGGGATCACCAGCTTCGGCTACGACCGGCTCAACCGGCAGACCAGCCAGGGCACCCCCGACGGGGTCGAGGTGGACTACGGGTACAACCGCGACAGCCGGCTGGCCAACTTGACTCAGACCCTGCCCGGTATCGCCGCGGACACCGTGGCCTATCACTACGACACCGCCGGGCTGCTCAATGCCGTGGTCGACGCGGCGGGCACCATCAACCTGACGCACGACTCCAACCAGCGGCTCACCCAGACCGTGTTCCCCACCAGTCCCGCCTCGAGCATCATCGAACGCGGCTACACCGCCTCGGGACGCACGAAGTCGATCACGGTCTGGTCCGGAGTCTCGGTCAACGACCAGATGACCGACTACACCTACACCTGGACCAAGGACGGCAAGGACACCAAGCACCTCCGCAAGATCCAGGCCACCAACTCACCCGCCGCGGTCACCTACCAAGGCGAGTTCAGCTACAACAGCCGTGGCCAGCTCACCGGCGAGGACCGCAGCAACGGCGGCGGACCCGACGTCTCCTACACCTACGACGACGCCGGCAACATCGCCACCGCTCAGACCGGCACCGGAACCGGGAGTACGGCACGGTTCGGCTACGACTACGCCAACCAGCTGTGCTGGACCGGCACAGCGGCCGGCACCACACCGGTCGCGTCGTGTCCGAGCAACCCGCCCGGCCCGCCGGTGCGAACCAGGTCGTGCCCCGCGACCAGGCCGGCAACAGCCAAGGCGACCCCAACAGTCCGATCGACTACAACAGCCGCAGCCAGGCCACCAGCATCGACGGCCAAGCCCAGGACTACCACGACCAAGGCAACGACCTGCGTGTCCAAGCCGGACCCAGCCACCTGGTCAACACCAAACCCGGCATCACCGCCCGCACTACCAACAACGGTGGCGGGAGCGGTGGTGGGTCGGAGACCACGTTCTTCACCCGGATGCCCAACGGACGATTGCTCTCGATGCGCACCACTCCATCCGGTGGCAGCGCTGGGAGCGTGCACTACTACGTCACCGACCACAACAAGACCGTCCTCGGACTCATCAACAACAACGGTCAACGCGCCGGGACCTACCGCTACACCCCTACGGCCAACCCACACTGGTCGAGAACACCCCGGCCGAGCACGCCAACCCGTTCCGCTGGCTCGGCGCCTACCAACATCCCGACGACCAGCCCGGCGGCTACATCCACCTCGCCGCCCGCTACCACAACCCACCACCGGCGCCTTCACCCAACCCGACCCCCAACCCGGCAACATGCGCGAACCGCTGCGCCTCAACCCTACCTCTACGCAGCCGGCGACCCCATCAACAACACCGACGCGACCGGACGAAGTTGGGAGGAAGCGCTAACGGAATGCGCGGTCGGCGCAGCTTTCGATGCAGCGGTGACGCTCGCAGTGGGGGGCATCATTACAAGGGGAAGCCCGGCTGTTGTTCCGGCCGCCGCGATCAACGGAGGTGTCGGTTGTATAGAGAGCGTCACGGTGTACTACGTTGGGGAACTGGTCAGTTCTACCGCCGGTGACGTGTTAGAGCAGGTTGGGTTGAGCGTCGGATTTACGACCGAAGCGCTTAAATGGGTGGGGTATGCCTTATGAGTGCCGCCCTTCCCTTTGTCGTGATACTTATTGGGGTCGCCACTATCGTCGCCTCAATGCTCGGCAAGCCGAAGTTCAACGTTGGAATCACCGAGATTCTGCTGGCGAAACTTCCGGACGGCGTCTGGCGTGTGGTGATGTTACTGATCGGCATGTCCATCATTGCCCTGGGCGTGGTTGGCTTCGTTGAGACTCGATGACAAGTTCACGGACGACGGCTCGCCAGTCGAATGATGCGCGTCCAAGCCGGACCCAGCCACCTGGTCAACACCAAACCCGGCATCACCGCCCGCACTACCAACAACGGTGGCGGGAGCGGTGGTGGGTCGGAGACCACGTTCTTCACCCGGATGCCCAACGGACGATTGCTCTCGATGCGCACCACTCCATCCGGTGGCAGCGCTGGGAGCGTGCACTACTACGTCACCGACCACAACAAGACCGTCCTCGGACTCATCAACAACAACGGTCAACGCGCCGGGACCTACCGCTACACCCCTACGGCCAACCCACACTGGTCGAGAACACCCCGGCCGAGCACGCCAACCCGTTCCGCTGGCTCGGCGCCTACCAACATCCCGACGACCAGCCCGGCGGCTACATCCACCTCGCCGCCCGCTACCACAACCCACCACCGGCGCCTTCACCCAACCCGACCCCAACCCGGCAACATGCGCGAACCGCTGCGCCTCAACCCCTACCTCTACGCAGCCGGCGACCCCATCAACAACACTGACCCAAGCGGTCGTTACTGGGGAGAGGATGTCGTTGACTCGGTCACTGAATGGGAAGGCTGGGACGAAGTTTGGGAGACTGTCGGCTTGCTCGGGTCATGCGTTGGGAGCGGAGCATTCGGTCTGGCCTACGGAGGAGCCGTTGGCAGCGCTATTCCGGGGGTTGGCACTGCCGCCGGAGCGGCAGTCGGTGCCAGTTACGGCTGCATGGTCGGAATGGTTTTCGAAGGGGTAGCCGGATATAATCCGATCGGCGACCCGCAAGGAGTTTACTAGCATGTTTGACAGCGCTGCGAACTGGTCACGGTTCAGGTTTCTCGCGACAGTTACGTTCGTTCTGCTTGGTGCATACATTTCCTTCTCTGCAGCGCGTACGGCCGACTTGCCAACCCTTGTGCGGATAGGCGCAGGATTACTGTGGCTGTTGTTGGTCTCGTCTGGGATTGCCATTGCGCTCAAATGGATCCGTGCCAACTGAATCGCGACTCGATCGTGGCGTAGGCGACGCGTTATGGCGGCAGTCGGATGCGGCGCAGTGGGTGAGCTTTCAGGCGATGGGTCTCGAGGCAAGGGTAGTCAAGTGTTGCGCATCGCATATATTTCCGGACTGATCGTCGGGATCATTGTACTGTTGGTTGCGGGATCTTTTCGACGAAGTTCCGCGGATGCGCCGGCCTGGTTTTTGGTTGGCGGCCTAGTTGGGGCCTTGTTTCTAATATGGTTCGACATTTGGGTACAAGGAAAGTGGGAAGGAATGAGCGACAGTCGGGGCTCCGGGCCGCGTAGGAATAGCCTCCGTTGCCGGGGCTAGCGTGCCTAGCACTACTGATGGAATGAATGTCGGATGAGGAACTTGGGCTTGTGAGTGCCGCGCTTACAATCTTCGTGATTCTAATTGGATTGATCGGCATTGCTGCGGCGGCATTCGACAAGCCCAAGCTCAATGTTGGGCTAACGGAGATCTTGTTGTCCAAGTTGCCAGACCTTGTGTGGCGCGTGGTGATGTTGGTGATCGGGATCGCTGTAATTGCGCTCGGTGTTGGTGGACTCCTCGCGGGTCAGAGATGACCTCACGAAGTGTCAGTTCCGTTCGAGACAGAGGCCGCTGGAGTATTGATGAAGGACAAGCATCGCAACAAGTTGGTGGGTCTGTTCATCGGACTCTGTGCGCTCGGGTGGGTGGTGTTGACCTGGGCTCGGCGAGTGGTCGATGTCCACATACCGCTGTGGGTGAGCCTCCTGCTGTTAGTCCTCGTTGTTGGCGGGCTGGTCATGATGCTCCGAAGCATGCGACGTCGCTAGGACCTCAGAATGTTGGTGTTGGGATGACGTCGTTACCGACGCGAGCCTGGCGGGCACCTTGAGTAGGGCACCTGGGCTGGGTCCTGACCCGCGGCGCCGCCTGGTCGCGGGAGGGGTTGTCGTCGTGCTGGTGTCGATCGCCTTCTTGGGCGCGTTTCTGTTGGATGACGGCCCGGCGGCTCCGCTGGCACTTTTGGCGGCGATCTTCGGGTTCGGTCTTGCCGGGTTCTTGTTCTACCTGGGCGCGCTTCGGCGCAGCGGTTCCAGCGGTGGTTCCGGACGGGGGTAGTGGCGGCGAACGCGACTAGCCTGCCCGCCGCCCCGACCTCACCGTTGAAGTCCGAGCGGCATGGGTGCTCGGAGTGGAGCGGGTGGTCCAGGGCCGCAACGTGGTGATGATCGGCGGCGTGCTCCTCAGCAGCGTGAGCCCTGTGCCGAACGGCAGGGTCCGGATGGTTTCGGGGGTCATGATCGGTACCCGTCGGAGGGAGCGTTGGTGGGTGTGGGTGCCGTGGCCGTCGGTGGAGCTGCTGTGGGTGGGTTCGTCGCGTTCGCCGATGAGGGTGGTGAGGTCTTGGAGGTCGCGGGTGGCGGTGGAGCCGCCGAGGATGATCTTGACGATGGCGGCGTCCCAGATGGCGTTGGCGGCGTGGTTGCCCCATTTGTCGCGTGCCTGGGCGAGGGATTGCAGGACGGGCATGGTGGTGATGCCGGTGCCGCCTCCTTCGGCCATGAGGACGGGTAGTGAGGGGAGTGGGGCGAGGTTGCCGATCTCGTCGAGCGCCAGGAGTAGGGGTGGGTCGAGCCGGGAGCCGGGGGATGCGGCGGCGAGGTGGCGGGCGGTTTCGACGAGGTCTTCGATGAGCGCGGCGACCAGGGACCAGGACGCTCCGGCTCCGGCGCCGGTGGCGAGGAGGTAGAGGGTGCCGTTGTTGGTGAGGAACTCGGTGGGGTCGAAGGCTTCGTCGGGTGCGGGGCTGACGGCGGTGAGGACGCGGGGGTCGGCGAGGCTGGCCAGGGCGAGGGAGATGCCCATCCAGATGGAGTCGCGGGTGCGGGGGTCGGCGTGGACCATCGATTCCAGGGCGTCGCTCCAGCCGGGTGCTGCGTCGGGGTGGCTGGCGAGGATGGCGACGGCGTCGACGGCGGCGGTGGGGTTGAGGGTCCAGTCGAGGAGTTCGCGGGGGCTGCGGTGGTCGAGGGCTGCGGCGTGGAGGAGTGCTTGGAGGGCGGTGCGGGTCTTGCCTTCCCAGAAGCTGCCGGACTCGACGCCGCCTTGGCCGAGTCCGGTGGCGGAGGCGAGGCCGGTGGCGCGGATCATCGCGGTGAGGGGTTCTTGGCAGCCGCGGATGGGGGACCAGCGCAAGCCGGCGGGGGTGTTGCCGGCGAGGTGTTGGGGGTCGAAGACCGCGACGGGGCCGCGTTGTTGGCGCGCGTGGAGGGTGGCGTGGAGGTTGTCGGGTCGGGTGGAGGTCGTGATGGCCGGGCCGGGGGCGTCGAGGATGGCGTTGATGACCAGGTGCAGCCCTTTGCCGGACCGGGGTGGGCCGATGATGAGGGTGGAGTCTTCGACCGAGGACCAGACCTCGATGCCGTGGGCGTTCCCGAGCAGGTAGCCCACATCGGCTGGGCGTGGTTGCTCGAGGCTGGGCCGGAGGGTGCGGGCGCGTGCGAGGAGTGCCTTCTTGGAGGCTGTCTGTACGACGTCGCGGCGGGTCGCGGTCCCTGGGATGCGCCGCGGGTCGCGTGAGCGGTGATGGCGGCTCCGGTCGATGACCCGCCAGGCCCCGTAGGCGATGCCGGCGACGAGCCCGAGTGCTGTGGCCACGATGAGCCAGTAGGTGATGGGCGGGAGGCCCGGTGTGCCGAGAGCCGTGCCGGGGTCGGTTGGTTCGAGCAGGACGCGGACGGTGCTGTCGGGTCCTCGGGTTGGTTGGGGGTGGCCGGTGAGCCAGGCGGTCGCCTGGCCGGCGACGTGCAGCAGCATCGCGAGCGTTCCGAGGGCGCTGATGGTGGCGAGTGTGAGGTTGATGAGGTGGTCGTTGACCGGTGCCCCGCGCGGGTTCATCTGCGTGCTCTTGGGCGGGAACAGACTGCGGTGCGGCCAGAGGTCGTTCCGACCAGGAGGAGGTGCGCGTCGGGCCGGGTGAGGACCGAGGCGGGCAGACGCATCTGGACCGAGCCGTCGCAGTCGGCGGTGTCGGTTGCGATGACCAGGGCGAGGTGGACTTCCTCCTCGGGCAGCAGTCCGCTCCCGGTGATCCCGGCAGCCAACGCTTGGCCGGTTGGTGGCGTCGGGCCTGGCGCGTGGTCTTCCTCATCGACGTCCTGCGTGTCGGTGTTCTCGCCGGAGGGATCGGGGGGATGGGGGAGGAGGATGTCGGTGAACTCGGTGCCGTCGTTCTCGGTGACGTGGACCCGCACTGGTCCGTGGTCGGCGGCGATGTCGCCGACCACCTGTTGGATGCCGCTGCGATCGAGGTCAGTGGCGTCGCCGTACGGCTGACCATCGAGGGTGAGGTTGGCGTGCCCCTCCTCGTCGACGGTGACCTCGATGAGGGGGAGGACGACCGGGACCTGCATTGCTGCGGTGTTCATAGGTGCACCACGTCGGGCGTGGCGACGGCGGCTGCCCGGCTTGAGATCTGTCCCGTGCGGGGAGGCTGGCGGTGGAGTCCGGGTGGGTCGCCGCCACCGGCTTGGAGGGTGTCGAGGGCGTCAAGGATCCGTATCGCGGTCGACCGGACTCGTTCGGCGGTGGACTGGACGACCTCGGTGGGGGTCTTGTCGGGAACGCTGTGCGCCCAGGTCGAGACGTAGGGGACGGTGTAGGTGGTGGTGTCCATGCCGTGGGCGGCACCGACCATGAGTGCGACACTCTCGGCCTCGACTTCCGCGATACCTCGATGCAGACGTCCATCGCTGTTGCCGTTGCTGATGGTCAGGTTGGCTGGGTCGTGCAGCAGGACGTGGGCAAGTTCGTGCGCGAGCGTCTTGGTTCGCGCTGCTGGATCCATGTCGGTGCGGACAGAAACCACCCGGTGGGCGTGGTCGGTGAGCCCGTTGGCACCGCCGATCGGCTGCGCCTCGGGAACGCGGCGCAGTTCGAAGCCCGCTGCCGAGATCTGCGCCGCCAAGCTCTCCAGTAGACCCTCGGGCGCGGCCCCGTTCAGGACGCGTGGTCTCGGCCGCTTCGGGATCGGCTCACCACTGGTCTGCGAAACGTCCCACACGTACGCCGGCCGCAGACCGACCAGCTTCAACCGGACTGTCTCACCCAGGCCCAGTCGCTCGCCCCTCCTGAGCCGGCGCCAGGAACCGCCAGCATCCGGCTGACCTGAGGCGTAGCGGGCGGTGACCGGGGCGAGGATCCGGTAGCCGGACTGCCTCTCGTCCACGGTCCGGCCCAGGCTCTTCCACTGCTTGAACCCCGCGACGTAAGACGGCACCGGATCCGGGAGCTTCGTGGGGCGGTCCGTCGGTGTGGCCTGCAGCTTGCGCATGCGGCATCGCCTCCTCGGTCACCACGGAGGTGCGTCTGCACGCCCAGCGCTGCCGGGTCTCCAGTCCGGTGTTCGTACGTTCGGCTGCGGCCCGGGGCCAGCCGATAGCAGAATGCGGCGTGCCGACGGAGCCAGAACAGGGGCAGATGGACGAACGCGGACGTACGTGGTTGCCCGCGGCCTCTGGGGTCGCGCTGGTGATATCGGCAACCCGCCGCGTGGACGGCCTCCTCAGTTGTGACGATCTCATCCCGGACAGCCTGAGTTTGCTGAGATTGTGGTGGTCCGGGTCGAGCAGTCGCCGCGGCCGGCGGCACGGGTGCTGACCGTGTCAAGGCCGGTTCTGCGGTCGGCTGCCCACGTCGACGTCGTCCTGGCCTAAGTAGGTCAGTGATGTTGGCGTAGTCCCCGTCGACGAAGGTCTGGAGTCCTGGGGGCGGTTCGGTGCCCGGTAGGTGGGCAGCGAACCGCGCGTTTGGGCAGCCTGAGGTCGTCGACCTCGACCGAAGCATCCCTCCAGCTTCGAGACTTACACACTTGCTGAAGCCGATGGACCTGATGTCAGCCAGATCCGTCGCATTGTTGCGGACCGTCGGTGGGACTGGACGCTGTTTGCGCGTTCCGAGGACAACGAGCATAGGGACCTGTCATGCTCCGGCGACTCAGTAACTGGAAAGAGGGGGACGAGCTATGGCGACATGGCGAAGGATGGGTGGGCGGCGCAGGTGGGCCGGTTTGGCTGCGGTGGCGTTGGCCACGATGGCAGCCGCGAGTCTGAGCGTGGGGGGTGAGTCTGCGAAGGCAGCGCCAGCGGCTCCCGCTTCGCCGCCAGGTGCAGCCACGGGTCGGGTTGCGGAGTTGTCGACGGCGACCTCTGATGTGTTCACGCAATCGGATGGTTCCTATTAGTACGTCGGGTATGCCGCGCCGGTGAACTACCGGGATGCCGATGGTGTGTGGCAGCCGATCGACAACGATCTGATCGACGCGGCCGGGCAGGCCTTTGCTGTGGAGAATGCGGCGAACAGCTACACCGTCAAGCTCCCGGAAGACGCCTCCGCGGATCCGGTGAAGGTGGTTGACGGCGGCCATTCGGTGTCGTTCTCGATGGCCGGTCTGGAGGGTGACCCGTCGGTCGACGGTGCGATCGCCACCTACGAGGTCAGCGACGACGCCGAGGCCACCGCCGCCGAGGTGACGTATGAGGCCACCGGCCAGGGCGTCAAGGAGTCGATCATCCTCGACAAGGCACCCGCCGAGCCCGTGGTCTATGAGTTCGAACTCGAGATGAGTGCGGGGCTGAGCCCAGAACTTCGGGCGACCGGTGAGATCGAGATCCTCGACTCCAACAACCGGGTTGCTTTCACGATGCCGGCGCCGTTCATGACGGATGCAAACGAGGCCTTGTCGACCGCGGTCACCTACGATCTCGAGCAGAGCACCGGGCGCGGGTGGTCGTTGAGCGTCACCCCGGACCTCGCGTGGCTCCAGAGCACCGACCGCGCCTACCCGGTCGTCGTCGATCCGACGCTGAACACCAGCCCCACCAGCGACGCATGGATCAGGGAGGAGGAGCCCACCACGAACTCCTCGACCGGGGCCCACATGCGGGTCGGCGGCATCGCCGGCCGGCAACGACGAGCGCTGCTGAAGTTCGATGTCTCCAACCTGCCCGCTACGGCAACCGTAGACAGTGCGAGCCTTGACCTCTACGTCGATTCCACCCAGACCACCGGGTCCGGAAACCACGACTTCACCGCCCGTCGAGTGAGCGAGGCGTGGAACGACTCGGCCGTCACGTGGAACAAGAGGACCGCCTCGCAGACCTGGAGCACCCCGGGTGGCGTGTGGAACAGTTCGAGCCCGGTGGTGAACATGAACGGCGGCACCAGCGGCTACCGGTCCTTCGAGGTCGACGGCATCGTCAAGAGCTGGGTCAACAACGGGGTCGCGAACCACGGATTCCTCGTCAAGCAGAACGAGGCATCCGACCGCGTCATCTGGTTCCGATCCGTTGACAACGCCACCAATCAACCCCGCCTTAAGATCCAGTACTCGCTCCTGAGCAACTCTGACGCTCCTGTGATCGGTATCGAACCGTCCGCCGGTACCACGATCAACGACGTGGATTCAGTCCTGGCATCTGCATTATCTCCGGTTGACATTGTCACGCAAGTCCGCAATGGCGACGACTGGCTGACCATCGGGACCACCTGGAATCCAGGCGACGACCTGAGTTCCGTGGTGCAAGGGGTATTCGACAAGGTAGCGGCCGATCCTGACAACTCAACCGCCACCCTTGGCATGTTTCAGACTGGGCTGACCAACGGCGACTTGGCTGTCGTTGGACTTCAGTCCTCGGGCTCCGATGAGGATGTTCTTTTGCCGCTATCAGACGGTCCATCGGTTGATCTCGCGTCGGTCGCTGACGACAATGTGCTAAGCCCGAGCGACGACGGCCTGTCGACGCCTGCTGATCCAGACGACGCAAATCAAGGGAACCTTGAGGATCCAGACTATTCGGCTGCGCCCATCACGTTGGACGGAACGCTGGTTGGCGACACTGAGAGCGCTGATGCTGCATGCAATCCTAATGGGTGGTTCTCACCGCGCTCGCGTATGATTAAGGGCTACCTCTATTGGTCCACGCCAGATTACAGAAGTGGCTACATCGGACTTCGGTTGACCTGGACCAAGAAGCATCTGGCAAATCTGAAATGTCAGAGGTCCAACGTCACCTACGAGCATGACTTCAAGACCAACAACTACGACAACAAGCACATGTTCAAGAAAGGGGGCGCTGCGGACTGGGCTTCAAACTTGCCGAACGCATACCGGGACACAACCTTCGGCGATGGTGACGATGAACTGTACTATACGATCGGCACCAGTGACGCGCTCAAGTTAAAGGCGGGCAAGCTGTATCGTATCCGCATGTGGACAGATCCAGGAAACTCTGAAACAGACACGGCGGCGCTCTATGGGCAGCGCGGGCATCGCTCGCCTTCGATTTGTCACTCGACGTGGTGCATCTTCAGTGATGGCTCCTCCAACAAGATCGTGAAGGCGTGGAAGATTAGTTTGCCAAAGGGTGTGCCAGGCACGGTCGAAACCGGCGGATAGATTTGTCGCTCCCGCCCAAGCGCCGCAAAGGTTGCAGCTTTGCGGCGCTTGGCGGACCTTGCAAGCGCAGTAGCGACAGGTGGCTAACTCGAGTATGCGTGGGCGAAGGATTGCGAGGGCCACGTATTCAGCGAGGTCCAATCTGTCGGCCCTGGCGTGAGACCGACACGCGCCAGGGAGGCGTGAGTTCTTCCCAGGCGGCGCCTCAGTCGCTGAGTGCAGGTTCTGGTGGGCGTCGCGGCGTTGGTAGAGGCTCTGACCGACCGATACCTTCCCGAGAAGTCAGTCGTTGCGGTCGGTTAGCGGTGTGCCTTTGCTCGGATCAGGCGCGGGATCTGCCCATTGGTGCTGTCCCTCCATCGTGGAACTACGATTGCCGAACGCGACGGCCCAGCTCCTTTGGATGGGCCCGTGACTGGGACGGACTAAGTCCTGTTGTTGTGAGTCACCGGGAAAAGTGTTTGACGTGGGCCATTGAATCTTGTCAGGGCAGTTCGTGAGAAGTGACGAAGGATTAGTTCGAGTTCCGGTTGTCCGGTTCGGGTTGGGCTCAACTCCCTCCACGCGCCTGGTATTAAGTCAACACAATAGTCACCGGGAAGCCTAGGGTGGGTGGTATTGCGGCATTAATTGCGCAGGCGAAATTTGTGAAGAGTATCGCGTTCGCCTACGCCCGTGGCCACCTCAACGTAGCCCGGATGGTTGCGTGCGTTGGCCCTGATGCCGCCGGCTGCCGAGGTTTGAATGAGTATCTCCTCGATAACCACAGGTCCCGGAACGCCGTTCGATTCTTGCGCGAAGAACTCCCGTTTCGATGTCTCGCCGCTTCGGCTATGTTACTCGGCGGATGATATCTGACCTTCACGGGTTTGGAAGCGGGCCAACAACTGCCGCGATATTGGGCTCTCGCGAACGGCTTGGGACATAGTGACGCTCGGCGTGGAAACGGGCAGGTCGCTCCCGATTTGATTAATGTCATGTGAACCCGGCGGCCCTGAACGCCGCATGGGATAGCCGAACCCCTGTATATAAGGGATAGGTGTGGACCGCAGTTCTGTTACATGAGTTGCATTGAAGCTCAATAGGTGCGTCGCCGTCGGTGAGCGCTGTCTAGGAGGAAGAGGAGAATTCCGGCGGCCAGAACGGCGAGGGCAACTGTTGCAAGTGCTTCTGGCCAATGAATCGACACGGGAAACTCCCAAGGCGACAGCAGTTTGACCGGCTCATTTTCAGGAGGGTCTAGTGATCTCTGATCTTGGGTGAGCCAATGAAATGGCCAGCCAAACTGAATGAATTCCCCATCGCGAGATCTTGAGTCATGTCTCCCGAGCGTGAAAAGAGGAACAATGAGGAACAGGATAGCGAGTATTGCGCTAACGCGAGCGAGTCTTGCCACGCGGCGCCGACCGTTCCGTTGGAACAGTGTCTGCGCTTCACTGTCGAACCCGCTCAACGGGACCTCAGCTTCGCTCTTTGACTCGAAGCTGTCGTGCTATATCGAGATGTTGACAAAAAGCAGGTCATTTCTCTAAAGTTTCCGATCCGTATTTGGGCCTAGCGTGGGTAGATATTCTGCATTTGGTGCGTTCTGGGAGCGCTTACGAGAAGATCCCAGTGGAACCGATGGAGCAAGCATACTGCGGCTGGATCGCTGCCTTGGTTGGATCAGGCGAATGTCGACATGCGAGCTCCGGTGTCGAACAGTTCGAGTTCTGCGGGGTGGAGCTGGTGCTGTACGACGAAGGATCGGTGCTTGATCCGCCAGAGTCCCTGGCCCGTGCCGAGGGCCGGAAGCAGATCCTGCTCGGTACGGGTCAGCCCGAGGGCTGTCGCGGTGGTGCCGAGTTGGTCGGATTCTTGGCGGTAGACGATGCGGGTTTCGGCGTTGGCGAGTAGGGATGTGGCGAGGGCGCGCATGGCGGAGCCTTGGTCTCCGACGTTGTCGAGGTCGGTGAGCTTGTGGAAGATCAGCATGTTGGCGATGCCGTAGGTGCGGGCGAGGCGCCAGTGGGCGTCCATGCGTCGTAGTAGTGCGGGGTGGGACATGAGGCGCCAGGCTTCGTCGTACACGACCCATCGTTGGCCGCCGTTGGTGTCGAGAAGCGCGGACTCCATCCAGGCGGATGCGCACGTCATCAGCACGGAGATGAGGGTGGCGTTCTCGGTGACGCGGGAGAGGTCGAGGGAGATCATCGGCAGGGTGGGGTCGAACCGGACGGTGGAGGGTCCGTCGAAGAGGCCTGCGAGGTCGCCGGCGACGAGCCGTCGCAAAGCGTGGCCGACGAGCCTGCCGTCCTCGGCGAGGCGTTTGTCGGGGTCGTCGGCGGGGTCGGGTGTGAGGAGGCGGTCGACGACGAGGGGGAGGACTGGTATGTCGCTGGCGTGGACGACGCCGGCAAGTGCGATGTCGATGGCGGTGTGTTCGAGTGGAGTGAGTGGTCGGTCGAGGACGGTTTCGGTGAGTGCTCCGATGAGGTCGCGTCGTCGTGCGGTGACTTGGGCTGTCCATTGTGTGTCGTCGAGTCCGCTGGGTCGGTGGCCTTCGTCGAGTGGGTTGAGTCGTGCGGTGAGGCCGTGGCCCAGCGCGATGGCTTTGCCGCCGACGGCTTCGGCGACGGCGGTGTGTTCGCCTTTGGGGTCGCCGGGGACGTAGACGCGGCGGCCGAACGGGATGGAGCGGCTGTAGAGGCTCTTGGCGAGTGCGGACTTGCCGGAGCCGACGATGCCGGCGAGGACGACGTTGGGGGCGGTGATGGTGCCGCGGGTGTAGAGGACCCAGGGGTCGTAGACGAACGAGCTGCCTGAGTAGAGGTCTTGGCCGACGAAGACGCCGTCGCTGCCGAGTCCGCCTTCGGCGAGGAAGGGGTAGGCGCCGGCGAGGGTGGCTGAGGTGTCTTGGTGGCGGGGGAGCTGGAGTCGGCCGGGCGTGCGGAGAGCAGCCGGGCCGTGTTCGCCTGCGCGGGGGAGTAGTGGTGTGGCGCGGCGTTCGGCTTTGAGGAGGTCGGCTTTCGCCTTGGCCGTGGCGCGTTGGTCTGCCTGGTCGGCGCGCACCAATTGGCGTGCGGCGGCGCGTCGTGTCTTGCGGTCGCGTCTGCTTTCTCGCCCGGGTGAGACCAGGACGGTGGAGTGCAGGCGACTGTCTGGTCGGTTGCTCACAGCGACAGGTTCGGCGTGGGCGGTTCGCCGGCGGGTGTGCGGTAGGCGCTGAGGATCGGGTGGACGTCGTAGGTCACTCCTGCTTGGAGCTCGTGGGCGCGTTCGACGACTGCGGTGATCTGGTGTGTCATTTCGGCGGCGCGGTGGAGTTCCCACGCGACGCGGTACGACGCAGCCCGACCAGTTCGATCAGCCTGCAGATGCTGGCCGAGTCGACCGCCACGGTCCGTGACGGCTTTGTCAGTGGAGGGTTTGTCGGAGTCGTGGAGGGAGCCGAGTTGGTGGAGGGTCTGTTCGATCGAGGCCAGACCACGGCAGAGTTCGCCCAGGATCGGATAGACGTCGTCTGGCGCGTCGAATCTGCCGACGGCGGTAGCCAGGTTGCGTAGGGCATCTGCGGCGTCGTCGGCGTGGCCGACGGCATCGGTGTACGTGGGCATCGGAGTTCTCCTCGCCGGTGGGATGCCGGTGAGGTGCGCGGGATAGCCCGTGTTGCCGTCTTAGGCTTGGGGTATGGCGGATCTGACGGAGCCGTGCCCGAACTGCGGAACCATGTTGCGGTGGGAGACCTCCCACGAGCGGTGCGACGGGTGCGGCTGGATCCGACCGTGCTGCGAAGGTGCACCCTGCAACTGACGCCCCTCGCCCCTCGCTCTGTGCCGCCCGGCGAGAGCGGCCGAGGATGCCGTACCGCCGCCCCGGGTGCACCGGAACTCACGAACCACGCAACGCCGAGCACTAGCAGTGGTTTCATTGCCGGATGGCTCCAGCGTTGGTCGCGAAGCTCACGGCTCGCATGCTGTTGTTCGGTGTCGGAACTGTGGCGATGTCGTTCGGCGCGCTCGAGTTCGTGTGGTACGTGTTCATGGAGATGGACCCGCAGAACGACCGATCGTTCTGGCCCTATCTCTGGCTCGCGCTCGCTGGCTGGGTCGTTGTGCTCTCCGCATGTGTGCCGTGGCGCTGGCCGAGCTTCGACGGGGTGGCGGAGGACTTCTGGACCCCGACTGACAGCACCTGACAGTTCTTGTCAGAGCGCTGTGCGGACCTCGCCGACCCGAGGTGTCAGGTCGGCCGGCACAGCGGTAGCGCCGCCGTGGCGAATGCTTGTGCCTGCTGGCCCCACAGCCGTCGTGTCTCGCATGAGGCTTGGATCGCGGCTTGTTCGATGGCGGCCACGTTGCGTTCGAGTTCGTCGGGGTCTTTGGCGCTGACGGTGATCAGTCCGGTGACGCGGAGGAGGCCGTGGCCGGCGGTGAGGTCGGCTTCTTGCTGCAGCACGTCGTTGTACTCGGCCGATTGTTGGGCGTCTTCGATCTGTCCCATCCGTTGGCGTTGGGCGGCGTCGGAGATGTACTCGGTCTTCTTCCTCCGGATGTCTCGTGCGGCGTGGTCGGCTCGGAGCGGGGTGTAGAGCAGGGTGAAGGTTCGCCGGATCCCGGACGAGAGGAGGACGGGTGCGAGGAAGCCGGGGAAGACGGGCGAGCGTGGCCATTCGCTGATCCACAGGACGCAGTGGTGGGCCGAGTCGCTGCGCAGGCTGCCCCATTGTTCGTTGACGGCGACGGGCCCGGCGGTGGCGAGGTCGTGGCCGAGGTTGCCGTGGCGGTCGAGTGCTCCGGCGACGGCGGGGTCGTAGGCAGAGCGGAGCAGCAGGGCGAGTTCCCCGGACCCGAGCCAGTCGGTGGGGGCGAGGTCAGCGGACCTGAGTGCGGCCTCCAGTGTGGTCATCTCCTGGCGCAGTACGGCGGCAGCACCGCTGTTGCCACCGCCGGCGGCACGGATCGCCCGTCCGCCTGCCTTCATGTCGAGCGTGATGGAGATCGTGCTGGCGTGCCGCTCACCGGCGGGACCGGCACGTTCAACGAGCTCCCCGTACGTCGTGGATACCCACGACTTGTCCTGGATGCCGTGTTGGTCCCACCACTCGGCGAGTCCCTTCCCCGAGTCGGGCAGAGTGCGTTCGAGGACCTGGAACGATGCGATCCGTCCCGACCGGCACGCGGTGGCGAGCACGCGGCCCCAGCCGAGAACACGACGTTCCTGCTCGGCGGGGTCGAGCAGGATGAACGCGGGGTGGGCGACCGCGATGACCGCCGTCAACGTTGCCGCGTGCGGATCGTGCACCATCACCGCGTTTGTCTCAGGATCGAGCCACTGACGCAGCCGCGCGGCGTCCCCGGGCAGCGCCAGCGTCCCGGCAGGGCGCGGACGCAGGAGTCGCCGGCGATAGATGAGCTGTCCCGCCAACCAGCGGCGCACCCACCGACCCGCGACCGGAACCCACTCGACCAAAGTTCTGCCCGCGACCCGCAGCCAGACGAGCACCGCGCACACCGCGACAACCGGGAATGCCACGAGGAGCGCCGAGCCGCCGCCGACGTACAAGCCGACCACCAGCACACCGGCGGCGATCCCGACGACCACGAGCTGCGCACCAGACAGCCCGAGGATCACGCCCCTCCTTGCCAGCCGCGAGAACTTCACCGGCCGCAGCTCGTGCTCGCCCCGGTCAACAGCCGCCATGCGGGATCACCGTTCCCGCGAGCCAGTGCCGGTCAGCGTGGGATCGCTGGACTTGGGCAGCGGCATCTCCGGTGCCGACCTGCTGCCCTCCGGCGATCCGCTGGCACCGTCGGACTGTGCGGCGGCCGCGCCGGCGACGTACCCACCAACCTTGGGGCCAGCGGCAGCTGCCTTCCTTGCGACCATCGCAGCAGCCGCAGCCCCACCTGCCGCCGCAGCGGCCCCGACGCCCGCGCCGCCGGAGCCGGCGCCACCACTGCTGCTGGACGGCGCCGCCACACCCGGCGTCGAAGCGCCTCGACCGGACGTTCCACCGCCCTTCCCGCCGCTGCCACCGGCGAGTCCGTCGAGGACCTTGCTCGGCTGCGTGCGGCCACGGCCGTTGGGGATCGGCATCGGCCGGTTGAGGGCGCTCTTGGCCTCCTGCTCGGTCGACATGGCGTGGTACATGTCGAACCCCATGAAGCTGATCGCCTTGTAGGCGATGTACGGCGCGAAGCCGGCGATCAGCATCAGGACCACCCCGGCAAGCGGCTCACTGACCGACTTCAGATCCGCATCGATGGGGCGGAGACCTGGGCGGTGGCAAGCAGGAAGATCACCACGATCACGACCTTGGACAGGATCATCGCGAGCACGAACGATGCCCACCGGCTCACCCATGTCCGGGTGTGGTCCCAGCTCGCGCCGGCGAGCGCGATCGGAGCGAACACGATCGCGATCAGCAGCAGTGCCTTGCGCACCAGCAGGCTGATCCACACCAGGACCGCGGCGCCGATGGCGAGTCCGGCGATGAAGATCGTCACGATCGCGCCCGCGCCGGGTTGGGCGATGGTGAGCGCGGTGAGGCTGGCCGCGAGCAGAGCGATCCGGTCGCCCATCTCGTCCATGTTCGTGCCGGCGGCCTTCACGATCCCGATGCAGAGCTGGTCGGTGATCTCGAGTGCCGCGGCCAGCAGCGTGAGCGCCACGCACGAACCCAGGATCGACTTGGCAAGACCGAGCGCAGCACGGGTCAGGGCGGCGGGCTCGCGGCGGATCATGCCTCCGATGACCTGCAGGATGAAGAAGCCCAGCATGATGAGGACCGCGACGCCGAACAGGATGCTGTAGACCATTCGGAACTCCCCGCTGGCGACGTCGACGAACGTGGTGGAGTCGAACACCTGCCACACGCTGATGAACATCCACTCCGCAGCGTTGCCCATCGCCTCGGCCAGCCAGTCGAACGGCGCCTTCACCAGGCTGCCAGCCGCGTCGCCAGCCGAGCTGCACACCTTGGAGATGACCGGAAGGTCACACACGTCAGCCATGTCGATGCCCCGGTGGTCAGACGGCCTGGCCGACGTTCCAGAAGAAGTTCACCAACGCCACCGACGCGCCACACACGATCGCAGCGACCAACCCGGCGAGTACGCCGACCTTCCCCCGGCCCGCCAGGTGCGGGTTGGAGGAGTTCGCGCCCAACGCCCACACGATCGCCGAGATCACCAGAGCCAGGACCGCGAGGATCAGCCCGACCGTCATCGAAGCACCGACGATCGAACGCAACTGGCTGATCCCCGGCAACCCACTGCCGTTCGGCTTGATCTTGATGTCCAGCGGCAGAAGCCAGACGAAACGCGTGATCATGACGGACTCCTCGGCAGCGGGGCGGTCGTACGACATCCCTCAGGTACGACGACCCGCCCGGACGCGGGTCGTCAGAGAGAAGCGCCGAGGTCGAGCAGCCAGTTCGCCCAGATCAACGCTCCACCGAGCAGTACGACGCCGCCCAGCGCCACGATCAGACCCGTCTTCGCGCGAGCGGCCGTCTGCCAGCTGCCGTGGGCGGACGCTACCGCCCAGGTGCTGGCGCAGATGATGAGCATCAGTACCGCGATCAACAGCCCAAAGGTCAGCAGAGCGCCGACGATCTCGCGCAGCTCCGGAGAGCCGTAAACCGCGTCCAAGTTGGGACGGATATCGAGGCTGTCCACGACCGGTTCCATGCGAACGAGGTGCCTACGGCACCCCTGACTGGAGTTCACCGCGTGAAGTCACCCTGCCGGTATGTGGCAGGGACCCGAATACGTCAAAACAGATCCGCGTCTGGCGATGCCGCGCTACGTCAGCCTCAGAGCAGTGTCGGCGAACCAAGCTGAACCTGCGCACCGTCGCCTCTGGTCGCGTGCCCGGTCAACCACCGTCGGCTCTTTGGGACTATGTCCCGATTCTGCATGGGGGGATTCCGAACTGGAGCCAGTGCGGTCCACTATCAGCATGTCGGACTCCGCCGATGCTGAGTCGAAGCTACTGGAGTGTCGATGACCAACCGAGGCAACCCGCTATTGAATGGGCGCAACACGTGCCTCCTGCTACTCATCGCCGCTGCGTTGGTTCTCCCGTTAAGAAGCGCACAAGGCGCGCCCCGTGACGGCGTGGTCTCCGACGCTGCCCCTGGAGGGCAGACGGCTGCCCTGGTTCAGCACTTAACCACAGAAACTGTTAGTGCGTACGAGACTTCGGATGGCAGTTATCGACTGATATCGGACGGCACACGGGCAAACTACAACGACAGTGGTACCTGGAGGCCGATCGACAGCTCGTTTGTTCGGTCGGGAGAGAACGGTGTAGCGGTCGAGAATGCCGGAAACTCGTTCGACCTTGAACTCCCTGAAGATGGCGGCGAAGAGCCGGTAAGGATAGCCTCCGGCAGTTCGCAGGTTGAGTTTCAAATGGATGACCTTCTCGGTGCCCCTTCGGTCGACTACAACATCGCCACCTATGAAACTGCCCGAGATGCGCAGGCTGTATACGAAGTGACGCCAGACGGCCTCAAGGAGTCAATAACACTGCAGTCCGTTCCAAGTCGGGCTGCGTCTATCTGGTCCTTCTCCTTGGAGCTAAGTGACGACCTTCACCCAGAACTGACTGAAAATGGTGCCGTCGATATTCTCAGCGGGTCTGGTCAGTTGCGGTTCTCGATACCGCCGCCGTACATGGTCGACTCTGCATCACCCAGGCCAGGGACGAGTAGCGCCATCAAGTATGACCTCGATAGGACCGAGGATGGCTGGAGCCTGCGTGTTGTTCCCGAGTATTCATGGCTGGTCGATCCTGATCGCGTCTATCCGGTGTTGATTGATCCGTCTGTGACGTTACCGGCGCCATCCGCTGACAGCTGGATTGGGGAGAACAGCCCAACCGAAAACTTCGCCGGTGGCGACTATGTCCGGGTCGGTGGCGCAACTGGTCAGCAGAAGCGAGCGGTTCTTCGGTTCGCGCTCCCTGCCCTTCCGTCAGATGCGTGGGTCACGAATGCGACGTTGCAACTCTACTTGGACTCAGCTCACTCTGCGGGATCTGGTAGTGGGGAGTTCGTCGCTAGGCGTCTCACAGAGAACTGGACTCCGGCCGAAGTCAGCTGGAATCGGAGAGTTGCCGGCGCTACTGGATTGTGGTCGTCGCCGGGCGGGTCCTGGCAGACCTCTGGACAGGCGGGACTTAGCCTTTCGGGCAGCTCGTCTGGATATAAGACGTTCGACGTGACAGCCATTGCTGCAGAGTGGGTGCAGGGCGGCAAGGCAAATCATGGCGTTCTTGTTCGTAAGAAGACCGACGGCGTCAATCGAACTGTGCGTTTCTATACGTTGAATGCCTCCGTGGCGAAGCGTCCGGTACTCGACATCACGTTCGACGTGGGTGTGTCCGAGGATCCGTGTGCGTCCGATCCAGCCGGCCCGTCGTGCGCCGACGGCGTGTTGCTCAGTGAGAATGCCCAGATCGCATACGAGGACCTTCCGGTCGATGTGGTTGCGACGAGTTTCAGTGCCGATGGTTCAGTTGATATCGAGGAGACTATCGCTGACTTGGAGACCTTGTATGAGACGGACGCCAACTATCAGGACCTCAGTGCAGAGGACGTGCAGGGAGCCCTCTCGGCGGCCGAGCAGATGCTGCAAGATCCACCGCCCGCTTCGTTGCCAGAACTCGATCCTGCGGGTTCTGCCGACGAGGTTGCTGCGGCCTGGCGCTGCTCATATTCGACAAAAGTTAGCTGGATTCGAAAGAAGAGACTCGGATTCTGGCCCTATGCGGCCGATATTCACGTTTCCGCGGCGTCTTCCTGCTCAGGTGTTAGACTTGCGGCCTGCAGTGTGATTGCAGCTGTTGCCACGGGATCGCCGCCGTACATTACCGATTTTAGCTGGCGAGGCCCGTCGGGTGGATGCTTCAACGACACAAATTCTGCTTTCAGTCCAGTTCGTCCCACGGGCGGGTACTTCATGGTTCAACTACTGGGTCCAGGTAGGATTCATCTGGTCACGACCCGTCCGCGGTACTTCACGGTGAGCTGACACTTCATGTTTCGTCGTCGTAAGGCTCGCGCGGCTCAAGCGTCCAGATTGATTTCGGGCAATCTGGATGATGCCATCAGTACGCAGATGCACGTGGATTCCGATGGCTTGGTCGATGTCGAAGCCACCTTCGTGGCATTTCGCAAGGAATTCAGAAAACAGGTCCGATGGTTTCCGGGTCGCGGAAGGTTGCTGCGGGGCGTGCACGCGAATCTGGTCTTAATGAGGGCGCGGCAGTCGGGCCGCGACGTTGTCGAATCGGACTCGGGTGACGAAGTCTGAGGTGTCGTCAGCTCACGGAGAGGTGCAGGTGGTCCCAGTGGCCGCCGGTGACGTCGGCTGGGTTGTACCGCCCGCCGCCGTCGTAGCTGCGCCAGCCTTCGTCGGCTCGGGCGACCGACCAGATCTTTCCTTGCCAGATGAGGTAGGCGACGCCGAGTGTGCGGGCGTTGGTTTGGAGCCAGTTCGTGACGCGCCAGCCGAGGTCGAGGGCGGGGCCGGTGGCGCGGGTGCCGATGGGGTTGCCGAAGGTACCGTCGCAGGCCCGGCCGTGGGGGTGGTCGGAGACGGGGTTGTCGGAGCGCCAGCATGACCACTGCGAGGTCGGGAACTGACGTCGGGCCTGGCCGAGGACGTAGGCCATGCGGGCGGTGATCCGACCGCCGGTAGTGGGGTCGTCGACGAGGCGGTTGGGGTTGCCGCCGGGGAAAGGTAGTGCAGGGCGTGCGGGGGAGTCGGGGGCGCACTCTGCCGTGTCGCCAGATGACGCGGGTGGTCCTTCGGCGGCGTCGTGGTGGGCGAGCCAGGGCTCCGGATTGATGGTCGAACCGTTGGGGCCGCCGACCCGGATCTCGAAGTGGAGATGAGGGCCGGTGGCCTTGCCGTCTGCGCCGACGACGCCGATCCGTTGACCTGCGGTGATGGTCTGGCCTTTCCGTACGTCGATGCCGTCGGCGTACATGTGGGCGTAGCCAGAGACCAGCTGACGCCCGCCGATCCGGTGTTGGATCAGGATCAGGTGTGCGTAGCCGGAGGAGACGGCGCCGGCGAAGAGCACGGTGCCGTCGGCGATGGCGAGGATGGGTGTGCCGGCGGGCGCGGCGTAGTCGACGCCGGTGTGGACGGAGCGGTCGCCGGTGATCGGGTCGATCCGTGGGCCGTAGGTGGATGTCTTGTGCCAGGTGCCTTGGGGGAGTGGGAAGACGACGCGTGAGGTGGGCGGCAGGTTGGTGGCCCGTGGTGATGTGGATGTCAGCCGGTCGAGGATCGTGAGGGCGAGGGGCATCGTGTTCGTGTAGCGGTCGGGGTACGCCGAGACCTCGACTGCCTGCGCTGCCGCGCCCTTGGACATTGCTCGCCATCCGGGGATATCGAGGAGGCCGCGCGGAGAGCCGTGGTTCGGGCCGTTGGCTCCGCCGTAGAAGGCGCGTGCCTGGTAGGTCGGGTCCATCAGTTCCGGAACGGTGCCCCATCCGGCAGTGGGGCGCATCTGGAAGATGCCGAGCGAGTCGCTGTCGGCGCCGCTGCCGTCGTTGGGATAGCGCGTGGACTCGGGGTACGCCGTGGGGTTGGCGAGCATCCTGAGCCAGGACTCGGTCAGCCCGGCCATCAGCGCGACGGTGATGCCGTCGGAACCGACGCCGGCAGTCTGGCTGCCGATAGCGATGATGATGGCCGCGTGCCGTAGCTGTTGGCGGCCGAGCGTGACGCGGGTGCCGTCGGCGAGGCGGCCGGTGAACTGGTTGGGTACCGGGCCGATCGAGACATTGCCGACCGGAGTGGGGCAGGTGGCCTGCGCAGCGGGGTTGAGGAGCACCCCGATCCCGATCAGGACTGCCGCCGGCCCCAACAGCAGCCCGGTCAGGCTGAGCCCGACCACGACCTTGATCACCGCTCACTCCAGCGGCTCGTCGAGTCGAGACAGCCGCAGCAGGTGACACTCGGGATAGCTGGGTCCGCAGACGACGAAGACGGTGAAGGCCACCGAATGCTCACTGCTCACTGCTGCGCCCTCCCAGACGCCGCTGCGGTGGCGGATGCCCTGGATCGTGTAGGCGACGGTGCCCGGTGCCAGCCCGCTCGGGCCGGCCTCCTCGAGCGCCTGCGCCCATAGCGAGGGGACCTCGGAGGAGGTGATCTCGAGCCATTGCCGCGTCGCGTAGGCGCGCAGCATCGCCCACGCCTCGTCGGTCGGCAAGTACGCCGCCACGTCGGCCACCAGACCGGGTGCAGACTCACCGGTGGGGTCGGCCACCCCAACCAGCCGCCCCGCGTACCTCGCCGGGGGCACCTGCGAGGTGGTGTCCCACGAGAACAACGCTTCGGCCACGGAGCGCGCAAAGACTTCCGGGTCACTGGTCGAGTCCAACGGCGGAAGCTCATCAGCCGTCGCGTGCGGTGGCCCCTCCCCGTGGTTGTCGCCAACCTCCGGCGCGGACGCTGTCGGTTGACTGCCCACCTGGCCCGGCGGGTTCGACCCACCCCCGTGTGTGGGGGTGAGGAAGATCCACGCACCGATAGCCACCAGCAAGAGGAGTCCGCTGACCACGGCGATGACCAGGCGCCGGCGTACGAGCGACTCCGGGCGTTGCACGAGCATGACGATCTCTCAGCTCGCCGCGACGGTACTCGTCACCCGCGCCGACCGCGCGTCCGCGGCCGCACGGTGAAACGCAGCGGTCTCGTCGACAACGCGCTCGAACAGCGCCCACTGTTCGTCATCGAGCAGGACGCCGATCTCCTCGGCGTCGTACCTGGCAGACCATCCGTTCATGTCGGTCCAGGTGTGAACGAAACCCCGGACCGATCGCTTGCGCTGGGCCACCTCCTTGGAGACCTTGCGACGAGACCGCGGCTGTTTGACCCGTTCGAGCGCCTCCCGCGCGAGCCGGTCGAGCTCGGCCTCGTCCTCCTCCCGCTTCAACGCCATGACGTGTTCGTAGATCGGGGCGACGGGCTTGCCGGCATCGATCTCGTCCAGCCCGGCCTGGGCCACCTCTCGGATCTTGAGCGCCACGGCGGTGTCGCTGGCGAGGTCGGCGAGGTCGTTGATGCGCTCCAGCCGCTGATGGGAATCCACTCCGGTGACCGCCCGAGCCGCCTGGGAGCGTGTCTTCCCGGCCAGCGACGACGGTGGTGTTGACTCAACACCACCGTCACCTCTGCCGCTTTCAGTTTCACCTTCGGAGGTCGCATCGGTCCGGTCTTCGGTGTCCATGGAGCCTTTGAACTGGGTGGCTTCCTGGCGGCGCTGGCTGTCCTCCTTCATGGCCGCGTTGAGCTCTCGGAAGAGTCGAGCTGCTTCGAGCTCGGTCAGCGGCTTGTGCAGGGTGTTCTCGTCCTGCCACGCCAGCAGGCTGTGCAGCCGGTCGGAGAGCCCGGTGCGCACCCAGACCTTCACCGTCGTCCATCCGAGTTCGCGGATGGCTTCGAGGCGTCGTCGACCGCAGATGAGCGTGCCGTCGGGCGCGATGGTGATCGGCTGGAGGAGGCCCAGTCGCTCGATCGACGCCTTCAGCGGCTCGAGGTCTCCGATGTCGGTGCGGTGCACGACCCCGACAACGATCGAGGCCACCGCGCGTTGAAGCTCGATGTGACCCTTGTCAGGCATGGGAGCTCCGGGCCCGACCGGGGATGGCTCTGATGATCGCGAGCACGAGGTCGTCATCGCGCAGGAGCTCTGCCTGCCGCTCGTCGCACAGGATTCGCTGCAGTACGCCGTGCCCGACGCGGGTGTGAGCGAGGTGGGGCTCGGGGCTGCCGAGGACCACCCGCAGGAGCGCGGCCCATCCGCGGCGGTCGAGGTCGAGCTGTGCCAGCGCGTGGTAGTCGCGGCGGAGGTACTCGTGCGCAGTGGAGCGGCTGCCCGCCAGCACCAGGCGGGTGCAGATGTACTCCAGCGCGAAGCGAGCGGTCTGCGGGGGCCACCCGAGACGGACGAACAGAGCGACTGCGATGTCGATCGCCTGGAAGGCGTTGGTCGGCTCGTCTGCCGTGCTTGCAGGTGTGTCGTCGGGGTCGAGTTCGGCCTCGTCTTCGGCGGCAGGCAGCTGGAAGACGGGGTGGTAGTTGCACAGCAGGTCGTCGCGGTCGAAGATCCGTCGGGCGTCGTGGCAGTCGTGATGGACCAGGTGGCGCGCGGCCGCGGTGGAGCACACCAGTCCAGCGGCGCGTTCGTCCGCGATCAGCGTCACCTGCACCGCACGGGTGACCACGGCCCACGGGTCCTCGGCCCGTCGGACGGCCGGAGTGCGCAATACCTCGAACGCTGCATAGGCGGCGTCCTCGGCCTCCATGCCGTGGCGGTGCGCCAGGGCGCCGTACTTCTCCATTGCGAAGCACATCAGGTCGCGTGCCTCCCGGTCGTCGCGCCACGCGTCCGCGCCGTCGGCGTCGAGGCGCATTAGCAGCGCTCGGAGGCCTTCAGAGGTTCGGTAGTCGGTGCTCAACGTTCCAGACCTTCCTGTCGTGGGGTGGTATGACGACGCGCGATCGCGGCGCGGGCGATGTGTGAGGGAGCGCGGCGCACTCCACGGATGGCCGCCTCCTCGACGGCTGCGCCGCGTGCCACCGCCGGCGAGCCGACCGTGGTCGGCAACTCGCTCGGTCGGACCCATGCGATCGACCGCCCGCCCGGGGACGACTGGGTGGGCTGGGTGGGCAGGCCAGGTGAGAGATGCAATGACGGATCGCGGTGGCGCGCCAGACGATCGGAGTCGGCGTCGAGAGCGGTCGACTCAGCAGGGTCGGACGCTGGAGTCGCAGACCTGCGCTCGTAGTGGGCGTCGGTGTTCACAGCGTCACCGCCGTCGACTGAGGCGCGACGGTGCGACTCGTGGAACCTGGTTGGGCGATTCGGTACGCCGACCGAATCGTCGACTCGGTCTCGCGCTCGGGCAGCCCCGCAGACCGCGCGGCATCACCGAGGATCGAGCGGGTCGTGTCGAACCCGTGGCCCTCCTCCACCATCCGGCATGCCGCCCAGAACAACCCTCGGTTGCGTTCGCCCTCGGGACGTGAGGCGACGTAGTTCGCCAGACCCTCCGGACTACCCAACGCCCGGGTAGGCGCTCGCGGGGGAGCCGGTCGTGGCGGTTCGAGAAGATTCCGCAGACGTTGAGCGTCGAGCGGACGGGCCTCGTGGGTCGCGGTCGCGATCACCGCATAGGCGGTTCGGACGCCGTCGATACTCAGGCGCGACGGCGGGGCGACGACGTATCCACCGTCGCCTCGGAAGTCGACGTGAGCCGACGGCGCTTGCCACGACCTCTGCTCGCCGCCTCTGACAGCGTCACCCCGGGCGGAGCGGAGGTAGTACGCATGCATTCCGCCCGACGGAGTCCGAACCAGCCAGGCCCACCCATCAGAAATCCCCGCCGCACGAGCACGCTCGAACGCCGGATACCCACTTCCGGATCCATGAACATCGACATCCACCACATCCATTCCCGACAGCCGTCCCGTCGGGATGCCGATGTTCGCCTCGGGCGTACGACGCCACCACTCGGCTACCGTTCGTGCAGATGTGGTTGCGTCGTGGAATCCGCTCTTCGTAAGCGGCCGTTTGGCTCCAGGCGCACAAGGAAAGACCGGGAGATCGGCGGTTGCGTATCGCATGGCGGCCGTCGACAGATCTAGTCCGGCCGCCATCGTGGGCGTTCCCCATGTTGTATCCATGCCAGCCACGCTGGCGGGAGAACGTGTCTGAGATCGTTCCCCCTACCGTCTGGTAACTGAATGGCAAGCCGTGTCCTTGCAGGTCAGGCCCGTTCCCTAGTCCAGACCTTCTGGACGCGCTGGGTGTCTCGCTCACAGTGAGCCGGGTGGGCGTTCCTGCTGTCCGTCACTCCCTGGCAACGCCGTCCCCTCCGGTGGCAAGAGATTGGTGGGCGCGGTCGATTTGCCGTGAATCACGGAGAATGGTTGGCAGAGCCCAGTGGGCGACCGCGATGACAGACAGCACACGGAGGCTAGAGATGGATGTTCGCGATGTGATCTCACTTGGGTTGCTGGTTGTTGCATTGGCGGCGGCCGCGGCTAGCTGGACCTCGGCAATCGCAGCGAACCGATCGGCCAACGAGGCACGGCGCCAGCGGAACGAAGCCGCCGAAGACCGTCGAATCGAGCGAGGTCGCGGCCTGTCCATCGGGGTGACCTGGACCGTGCTTGGTGAGGAGGGGTTCGCGCAGCGGTACGTCGAGCCCGTTCTCGAATGCATCAACGCGAGCGCTGCCTCTGTATACCGAGACATCGAGGTGGTTCTGAGGGAGTTCCAGCCCGATCCGCTCAACTTGCTTACAGCCGAACGGACCTTCCGCGTACGGGAGTTGCTACCCATGGGCTCGCAGAGGTGGGCACTTGCTCCTCGTGGCACCGAAGTGATCTATACCCCAGACGACGTAGGGCGGTTGACGCCGGTCTGGGAGGCACGCTTCTCCGATGGACATGGCGAGCGCTGGACGTTGACATCGTCCGGTGAGTTGAGCGGTTGAACATCGACACGAAGCCATTCCGGGCATTGCGGCCACTAGGTAAATCGGGTGACCTTGGCCGGAGACTCCCATGCGTCAGGTCAGCTCCGCAGGACAGCACCCTTAGGGAGTGGGGGGTCTGCTCCTGGGTCGACGTCGATGAGGAGTTGAACCGGCCGAACGAGTTGCGCTGCGGTGGCTTCGCATCGATTCTCGCCACGCCTCAGGATGCGGAAGCAGCGCCTGGGTGTTCCAGCACGGCGCGAGTGCGTGAGGACGTCTCAACCGCGCCGAGTATGTCGTCAGCTCGGTTGAGGATGCGCTCCGCGACCACCCGGTCTGCGATGTCGACACGCCCGGACGCTCGGGCGACTTCGATCCGGTCGAGCTGGGCGACCTCGTCGTCCGGCGCGGCAAGGTGAGATACGTCCGTAGCGAACCGGGCGAGTTGGAGGTCGTTGGTGGCGAGGGCATGGGTGGTGACGATGTGGGCGACGTCGACGATGGCGCAGGTCATGATGTGGTCGAGGCGGTCTTCGTCGAGGAGCCAGCTCCATCCGGCGGGGCGGGTGGCGGTGAATGGTTCGCCGGAGACCAGGCGGAGGGCGGTGGCGAGGTCCTCGATCCCGGCTCCACCACGGGCCTGGCCGCGGGCGCGGAGGCGGCGGAAGATGTCGACGTCGGTGAGGACGCCTTCGAGCCGGTAGATCGCGCCGCCTGCAGCGCCGCGTCGTTGCTGTGATCGTGCACTTGGTAGGAACTGCGTACCGGTGGTGGGGTTGGTGCCGAGCCAGCGGCGGATCATGGCGAGGTCGGTGCGGGCGCGGTCCGGGCGGATGCCGAAGGCATCGCCGACTTGGCTGCTGGTGACGCCGTGCGGGTGGAGGGCGAGGTAGGCGAGGAGTTCGACGTAGTAGGGCTTGCGTCGTGCGACGGCTTTGGCGTCGCCGGTCCCGCGGGCGTTGACGGGGCCGAGGAGCATGAGCCGCGGCACTGGCTCGCCCGCGTCGAACCAGCGGGACACGGCTGCATCCAGAGTCGGGTCCTTTTCGAGGACTACTTTCTTGACCGCTGCGGGGACGACGGGAGCGAGCCTTTCGATGTCGTCGGAGGTGGTGGCTGCCTTTTGTACGTAGGCCTCGGTGGTGTCGGGCAGCAGTGATTCATCGCCCGGCGGTTCGTGGGTCCGTGGTTCGGTGACTTCGTTGCGTAGCGCGCCGGATTGGTCGGTGAGTCTGCCGCTGTCGTTGGTGTCGACGGGGATGGGTGCGTCGTCGACATCGCGCGTGAGGTCGACGATGGCGGCGCATGCGGCGGCTTCGTCAGCGCTCAGTCCGGCCGCGGTGAAGGTGAGGTCGAGCCGGGGGAGTGAGGCTCGTCCTTCGCTGTCGACCGTCAGCTGTACGTCGTCCACGAGCGGCACACGTCCGATGGCCATCACCGCGGTTGCGGGGCGACCGTCGCGGTTGCTGACGATCTTGGCGATGCGTCGTACGCGGTCGGGGTCGTTGTGGGAAGTGGTGGCGACGAGGGCGCGGAAGCGGTCGGGTTCGATGTCGGTCGCCTCGGACTCGAGCTCTGCGGTGAGTTGTTCGAGGAAGTGTGCGTCCTCGGCTTCGTGGGTGTGGAGGCGTAGCGGGTCGATGGTGGCGAGTTCGGTGCCCAGGCCGAGTGTGTCGATCTCCACGAGGGTCGCCCAGGGGTTGAGGGACAGTTCGGCGGCGATGTGGCGTCCGAGGTCGAGGCAGCGCGACGGCTGGCCGGTGAGGGAGGTGCAGCGCAGTTCCTCGAGGTTCACCAACACCAGCCGACCTTCTGCGGCGCCGACGCTGACGAGCAGTGGATACGGCGGGTCTGTGCCGTCGGCGCGCGTGAAGTCCGCGGTGAGCGGCACCTTCCAGGACCGTCCGGCCCCAGTCCAGGGTGGTGGCAGGGCCTGTTCCTGGGCGAGGGACAGCGAGATCAGGTCGTCGTCGAGGAACGCGATCTCGACCCGTGGGGCAGGACCTGCGGCTGCGAGATCGCGCAGCGCGCGGTCGAGGACGTCGACCTTCGGTGCGCTGACGCTTCCGGTGACCTGGGCCGTCTTCTCCGCTGGTCTGAGTTCGTCGGGCGGCGGGGCGACGATGCGGCCGGGGCGTCGGTAGCGGAGTTGGGTACGGCGGTGCTGGCGCAAGACGAGGAGGAGCGAGCCGGCGAGGACGGCGCCGGTGCCGGTGAGGCCTGGCAACACCCAGCCCGGTACGACGTCGGAAGTGGCCTCCGACGACGACGGCGGCGATGTCGGCGCATCGGCAGGATGAGCGCCAGGAGCAGGGGGCGGGGCTGGAGTTCGGGTGGCGTCGCCGCGGCCTGGCCGGGGAGGCACGTTCTGTGTGGCTGATCCGCCATCAGGCTCCGTCGTCGATGGTGGCCCGTGGTGCGGGATGGTGAGGTTCCATCCAGGTCTGATCAGGTCCGGATCACGGAGTCGTGCGCCGTCCGGTTGCACGGTGTCGTCGGAGGCCTCCACGATCCGCGGGTAGGCAGCCGCGTCTCCGATGCGCTCTTCGGCGATCTCGGAGAGGGTGTCGCCCTGCTGCACCACGTAGGTGCTGCCGTCTGGCTGCTCGGCGGCGGGGAGCCGGAGGACGGTGCCCGGTGTGATGAAGTCGGGTTCGCCGTTGAGGAGCTGGCCATTGAGGGCGACGATCTCGTCGTATCTGCGGCCGTTGCCGAGGTGCTGTTCGGCGATGCGCCACAGGCTGTCGCCGCGCTTGACGACGTAGGTCTGGGTGGGTCGGGTGGGTCGGGTGGGTCGGGTGTCGGGCGCAGCGCTCGGGGCAACCTCCGCGGTGGACGGCTTCGACACAGGCACGGGGGCCTTGGTCGGTGCGGCAGCCGGGGCGGCAGTTGCTGCGGAAGTGGTGAGGTCGGTCGGGGGCACTGACGCTCGGTTCGCAATGGGCGCGGGGAGCGATATGAACAGCAGCGCGGAGAGCGTGATGAGGCGTCCGGCGGTGAGTTGCGGGAGCAGGAGACCTGGGATGCGACGGACCGATGTCCCGTTGATGCGGGCACCCAGGTCGAGGACGACGCAAGCAGCGATCACCGCCCACGCGCACCATGCCACGATCCCGAGCACCACCACGGCGAGGCTGCCGTCGTCGGGGCCGCTCAGAGTCTCGACGGTGAAGTCGTCACTAGCGGGCACCGCGCCGAGACGCCACAGCGTGACGGGCGGCCCGATCAGGATCAGGGCGAGGGTGACGACGGCGGCGAGGCCGATGGTGCGTTGCCGGATTGTCCTCATTGTTCGGACCCTCCAAGGGTGCGAACCAGACGTGCAGAGGCGGTCGCGCCGACCTCGAGGCGACGGACGCCGATGATCGGGAGGAACTGCGTGTCGTAGGTGTCGCGGACGGTGACCGTGATGGTGTCGCCGGCGGTGATGGTGACGGTGCCGCTCACGCCGGCGGCGCGGAGGTACTCCTGAGCGGCGGACCGTGCCGATCCGGCGTCGATCCTCACGTATCGACCTTGGACCGCTGGTGCTGCCTGCACCTGCTCGCCGCCGGCGCGGGCGGCCTGGGCGGCGACGTCGTGGACTCGCTGGCGGGTGTGGACCTGTCCGCCGAGATCAACGGCCAGGCCGACGAGCACGATCATCGCGACCGTGGCGGTCGCTACCCACACGCTCACCGAGCCGCGCTCGTCGTCGCGGTTCACGACCGTTCCCGCCAGGTGTCGATGGGGCTGGATATCGATGCGGTCAGCACCCGGCTGCCGGGCACCCCGGGGACCGCGAGGTCGGAGAGGTCGAGGCGGCAGGAGACGGTGACGTCGAACGTCGCGTCGGTGCCGACCGGGGTGCGGAACCCGGACAGGTCGGAGGTGACGTGAACGGTGACGCAGGGGATGTCTTGCTTCGCGATGCTCGTGCGGGCGGCCGCCTCCGCCGCTCTGGCGGCTTCAGGGGCGGATCGTTCGATGGAGCCCGAGCGTGCGGCATTGCTCGCGGCGGTTTCGAGGGACTGATGGGTGATGGCGGTGCGTCCGCCGTACACGATCAGACCGACCAGCAGGAGGAAGGCCGGTACGACGAGCGCCGCCTCGACTGCCGCGGAGCCCCGCGCGGGACGTGTTCCGATACGGCTCACGGCGCGGTGACCTGTTCGATCGGCGCGCTGGCGCTCTGCCGGATCAGGGGGTTCCAGCCGGGGATCACGCTGAGGCTTCTCCCGGTGACGGTCACGGTGACGGTCGTGGGTGTGCGTGAGGCGGATGCTGAGGAGTGGGGCAGTACGTCGTTCCCGCCGGCTTCGGCGATGAAGGACTTCGCGTCGCGCACGCCGTTCGTGGCGGTTCCGTGCTCGGCTGCCGCCGCGCGGGCACCTTCTTGGGCCGCCGCGATGGCGACGGTGCGGGCGTGGTGGTAGAGCGCGGCCTGCATGCCCAGGAAAAGGATGCCGAACAGTGCCGGGAGCAGGATGACGAGCTGGATCGACGCGGAGCCGCGCTCGTACCGCCTACTCCAGCGCCCCGGCCTGAGCTTTGACATAGGCCCGGACGGCTGCGATCACGATCCCGGCGATGGCCAGGACAGCGACTGCCCACAGGACGTGTTCGGTGGTGACCGATCCGCGTTGACTGGCGGCTCGGGCGGCTCGGGCGGTTCGTCGGCCGCGTGACTCGAGCGCGAGTCTTGCCGCCAGCAGGACGGCGAAGAGGCGGGTCATGTGCGTTCCTTTCGGCTGGGGCTCGTAGAGCCGGTGTGGAGTTGGTGGGTGGTCAGGTGTGTCCGAACATCCGGAGGAGCGAAGGCGCGACGAGGAGCGCCATGAAGATCACGCCGAGCAGTGATCCGGGCAGCGTCATGCGCTCGCCGACAGCGTTGGCTTCGGCGATCTCGTCGGTCAGCATGGCCGTGCGCATCGCGCTCGCTCGGGCGCGCAGGCTGTTGTAGACCCCGGCGCCTTCCTCCCCGGAGAGGCGCATGATGTCGGCGAAGTCGTCGAGCTCGGGGAGTCCGAGCTCGTCCGCGAGCGTGTGGAGCGCGTCCCAGGGCGGCAAGCCCGACCAGCGCGATCGGGCGAGTTCCTCGCTGAGGCGGGTGAAGACCCAGGAGTCGCCGCTGGCTGCCGCGGCCTCCATCGCCTGGCGTGCACCGGACCCGTTGTTGCGTTCCAGTGCAACGAGCTCGATGTAGGCGCTCAGCGCGCGGCTGAACTCGACGCGGGCTCGCCGGGCGTCGTCGATCGCGTTGTAGTTGGGCACGAAGAACATGACCGCGGCCAGCGCCAACGACCCGAACGCCGGTACGACGAAGGGGAACCCCAGGCCGAGCAGGCCGAAGAACCACGCCAGCAGGGGTGGGATGAGGAGCCCGAGCGCCGCGAACGTCAGTTTGTCGCCGTAGAAGTGGGCCAGCGGAATCCGGAGCAGGGCGAGCTCGCGATGGGGAGTGCGGAACCACAGGCCGGGCGGCAGCACCTGCATCGCCCACCTGCCCACGCGCTCCTTGCCGTGAACTTTGGTAGCAGGCGGGCGTATCGGTGTCTGATGGGAGGCCCCCAGCCTGGCCAGCGCATCGACGAGGTCGGGCTGTGCCGGCGCCAGTCGCACGATCAGGAGCGCGACGCCGAGGCCCACGAGACCGCCGGCGAGGAGCATGAGCTGGAGGCCGGTGGTCATGGCGTTGCCTCAGCGGCAGTGCGGAGGAAGCGGGGGAGAGGACGCCCAGCTGCCATTCGGCGCATCCAGACGAGCGTGGCGACGTACATGGTCAGGAGAAGGACCAGGACGATCTGTCCGAGCGGGTCGCGGTAGGGGTCCACGTAGGACCCGGACAGTGCGAGCACCACCAGTACCGAGGCGCTGATCAGCGTCACCCACCGTGCGGTGGCTCGTGGCTTGGCCCAGTCGGCCTCGATCTGACGGCGTGCCCGCACATCGGCCGAGACCGACTCGGCGAGCCCTTCCAGCACGCTGGAGAGGCCGGACCCGCGCCGCCGCGCGCCGAGGATCAGGTTCGCGGCGATCAGATCGCCGGTGGCGTCGTCGAGGTCGTCGGCGAAGGCGCGGAGCGCGTCCTCGGTCGACCAGCGCGCCCGAATCCGCGCGACGAGGGTGGTCACCTCGGTGGCGATGGGTGCTGGGCAGGAGCGCAGGGTGGCGATGAGTGCTTGTTCGAGTCCGACGCCGACGGTGAGCACGCCGGAGAGTGCACGTGTCCACTCCTCCATCGCTTCGAGCCGTTCGATGCGGGCTGCGCCGTTGGGCGGCGCGAGGAGCGCGGGTATCCCGACGGCGGCGATCGGGCCGAGGACCACCGCGAGGGGGATGCCGGTGATGGTCCAGGCGAGGACGCCGCCGGCGACGCCACCGATCAGCATCAAGCGGGTACGACGCGACATGGACCGCCAACTCGCACGTCGCGGGGTCGAGCGTCGTGGGGTGCCTTCGTCGACGGGTGTGCGGCGTAGACCCGCGACCAGACCGAGCAGTCCTGCGACGAGGAGT
Organism: Nocardioides sambongensis; assembly: GCF_006494815.1. Lineage (NCBI taxonomy): Bacteria > Bacillati > Actinomycetota > Actinomycetes > Propionibacteriales > Nocardioidaceae > Nocardioides > Nocardioides sambongensis. The sequence goes on along the minus strand of NZ_CP041091.1, from coordinate 1,672,291 downwards.
GCTCCCGCGAGTGCCGGGATGAGCGGGATCACGACGCACGCTCCTGTCCGGCCTCTCCGCCCCGTCCGGTCAGGTAGCCGGAGAGGTCGAAACCGTGGCGTGCGAGCTGGCGATAGGAGTCGGGGAGCACACCGGGTGTCGCGGGACCGTCGTCGAGGGCTCGGAAGACGTGGGTAGTGGCGAACCCGGTCTCCTGCTCGCCGGGTTCGAGGGCGACGATCTCGGAGACTCGGCGCCGGCGTTGGGATGCGTTGTCCTCGCGCGTGGTGCTCATCTCGAGGTGGACGATGAGGTCGACCGTGGCAGCGAGTTTGCTGGTGGCGAGCCCGTGGGTGACGTGGGGGCCTGCCTCCATGGCGCAGGTGACGAGCTTGCGGACGGCGGCGATGGCGTCGGATGCGTGGGTGGTGGAGATCGAGCCGGTGCCGGACTCCATCGCCTTGATCATGGCCCAGATCTCCTTGCCACGGACCTCGCCGACGATCTGGCGCGACAGGTTGAAGCGGAAGGAGTCGACCAGGGCTTCGTCGAGGGTGAACTCCCCGGCCTGGCGTCCGTCGGGTCCTCGTTCACCGGTGCCGGGGCGCGCCTCCCAGGCGTGGATGATCTCGTGGTGGCCGAGCTGGTCGAGGTGCAGCTCGTACTCGGTCTCGAAGGTGCCGAGCGCTTCGTGGCTGTCGATCTCCGCGCACAGTGCTCGCACCAGCGTGGTCTTCCCGGCTCCCTGGCTTCCGGAGACGACGATGGAGCGACGTGCGCGAACGGCTGCTCGGAGGAACGAGGCTGCGACGGGGGTGAGGAGGTCGCGTCGTACGAGGTCCTCCAGGCTCACCTGCATCAGCCGGTGTCGACGGATGACGACCGAGGGCCGCGGCGTCACCCAGGCGGCGGCCGCGAGGCGGGCACCGCCGTCGAGCCGGAGATGAAGGCGTGGCTGGGACTCGGAGAACCCACGGGCGTTCACCTCACTGCGCGAGGCGAGGAAGATGAGGAAGTCGATGAGCTCCTCGTCCGACTCCGCCACCGGTGGACCCGGGATCACCGAGCCGTCGACGAGCTCGAGACGCACCTTGTCGTGCCCGGCGATGATGATGTTCTCGACACGGTCGTCATCGACCAGCGGTTGGAGTCGGCCGAGCCGGAACAATGCATCGAACACCGCGCGTGCCAGCCGTTGCTGGTCGGCGACCGACCAGGTGCCGTGCCCGTCGTTGACCGAGTCCGCCATCGCGGTCTCGACCAGGTCCAGCACGATCGAGCGGCCGAGTTCTTGCTGGGCGGTGCGGTCGAGGCGGCCGTGGTCAGCGGCGACGGCCTGGCTGAGCTGCTCCGAAGCCTGCGCTCGGAGGGCGGCGACCAGCGTCCAATCCAACGCATCGTCAGTCGTCGCGGACTCGACCCGCGGGTCCTCCGCGAGAGTTCTCGGGGTTGCGGGTGGCTGTTGGCGAGGGTCCTCTCTGGCGAACAGCGGCAGCTGGCGAAGGTCGGTGGGCTCGCCCCACTTCTCACTGTCGACCCACGTACCTTGCTCGAGCCTCATCGCGCCGCCTCCGCCGTCAATGCGGTCAGTGCGAGACGGCTGCGGCCGACCTGTGCCCGCAGTCCCGCGATCGTCGCCTGCAGCGATCGCAGGAGCGGGCCGGTGTCGAACCCGCGGCCCGGCGCGACGCCGCGCGAGAACACCGAGGCGTGGTCGGGGGCGTCGGCGATGGTGGCGATCACCGGCAGCTCAAGGGCTCGGCTGACGTCGGGTGTGCGGTAGGGCTCGCCTTCCCCGACCAGGACCACCGCCGGGTTCGACCACGCCCGGTCCCGTCGTACGGCGTCGACGTGGGAGCGTGCGGCCGCCAGCGCAGGCAGCGTGGTGCGCGTGAGCAGCGCGGTGACATCGGCACGGCCCAACAGGGGGAGGGGAGAGCCGAGCAGGCCCAGTCGGCCGGCATCGATGATGACGTCCTGGCCCTGTTCGTCGAACTCAGCGAGCACGTCCGCGAGTGGTTCCCACAGATCCCGCAGTGCCGGCGCCTGGGTAGTGGAGCGCGGTCCGGCGACGAACGAGACCGTCGTACCGGGCCAGGGCACGACCACCTCGCGTAGCGCTTCGCGCGTGTCGGCGGGGGAGAGGGCGACCTCGATCAGACCGCGGGGCGTGTCGAGGGTGCCGCGAAGGTACCCGGCCAACACCCCGGCTGCGCCCGTCGGGTCGGCGTCGACCAGCACCACGGGCCGCGGCCACAGCAGAGCCAGACCGACTGCCGTCGTGGTGACGCCCGGGGAAGCGGAAGCGGAGGTGAGCGCGATGACGGCCATCACTCAGCACCCGAATCGAGCACCAACGCGACGTTCCCGGTCGCCACGCGTGCCGCCAGGACAGCGGCGTCCGCATGGGGCACGAGCAGATCGACCACCAACGCACCGGTGAGGTCGTCTACATGGGTTCCCACCACGTCGGCCTCGTTGGTCTGGGGCGCACCCGACGGCGGACCTTCGCCACCGGCGGGGGTGACCACGATCCGCACACGGTCACCGCTCTGGAGCTGCACCCCGGGGACCTGCGCCGCGGTGAGCGCGACTCCGACCACGGACATGCCCTCAGAGGGCAGGACGTCAGTGGCCGTCGAGTCCGAGGTCAACAGGCTGCCGGAGGCGATGTCGAGCGCCGCGCGCTGGCCGACGACCTCATCGATGGCACTCGCCGCGACAGGTGTCAGTGCAGGGTCGGCGTTCACGCGTACGCGCTGAAGGTCGTCGGCCGAAATCACCGCACCGCGCGGGATCGTGCCGCGCGCCGCCAGGACCTCTTGGGTGCTCGTGGTCGTCGTCCATGCCCACGCTCCCAACAAGGCGCCAAGGCAGATGGCGAGGACCGCGGCCGCGACGAGCGCAGGCCGGCGCCGCAGCTTGGGTGGCGGCAGGAGCGGGCGGGCGGCGGGGTTCGGCTCGTGGTCGGTTGCCCTGTCGTCTCGCGTGGGTGTGTACGTCATCTCTGCCGCTCTCACGCCGTGGTGCTCGCTATCGGCCGAGCACCTGCGCTTCTCCGACGGCGATCTCGACCGAGCGGACCAGCCCGTCGAGTCGGATCGTGCCGGTCTGTCCCGCCCCGGACCAGGTGACCACCCAGTCCGAGGTCGCTGTGACGGTGTAGGTACCGCCTTGGTTGTGCGCGCTCGAGAGCGCATACGTGTGCCCGCAATCGGGAGAGTCCTGGGCGCCGAACCTCGGCGCGTACGGCGTCCCGGCCGTAGCGCAGATGACCTTGGTGCCATCACCCATCGACCAGGTGACCTGCTCGACCTTGGCCGTTGCCGTGACCGTGATGCCGCCTGCACTCGCCGACGCCGTGTTGGGGCCAAAGGTCTGCTCGTCGGGATGATCAGCCCACATCCACACCGGCATGCCCACGAGTCCGACGCTGTCCGGTCCGGGCTCGGGTGCGATGCCGATGTCGATCGCCTCAAGGTTCATCGAGTCGATCGCGATCTGCGCGACCTCGCGCGGGGATGGCCCGGCTGCGGCTCCAGGCGGAGCGTCCTGCGCCCAGAACCAGAGCAGGATGCCGGTCTGCGGCTGATAGCAGTGGTAGACCGCACCATCGCCCGGCTCGTGACCCTCCCACGCCGGATCGCCCGCCGGCGGTTGCGGCTTCGCGAGCTCGACGTAGCAGTTGTAGGCGTTGGACCAGTAACCCTCAGCCGAGGTGCACGGCACCGGACCGGCCGGTGGCCGGTCGACGCCCTGCTTACGGGGATCCCAATAGCAGGAGACGCCGGAACCCGTGTCGTCCGGCAGGTCGCCGACCGGACTGTCTCCACCGCTGCCGCCCGGTGCTGGGACCTGGACCCACACCACACACTTCCCGGTCAGAGGGTCGGTGACCTGGCACGTCGTGTCGGCGCTCGCTGTCGGCGCGCTCCCGGCGACGCTGGCGCCGATCAGGACCAGACCGAGGATCAGCGTCACGAGAGGTCGCACGGCGCCTTCTCCAGGTCACGGCTGGTGGCGACACGCCACCCGTGTTCGGGGTCCTTCTTCCACCGGTAGTTCGCCACCGTGTACTGGGTCCAGCCGGCGTCGGGACGATCCGGGCTGATGACGGACTGGCCAGAACGGTCGAGCACGTCGGCGTCTCGAACGTCCCAGCAGACGTTGACCAGGACGGTCGGCACCTTGCCTGCCTTGGGGTCGGAGTTGTCGAGGTTGACCGACTCGATCTCCAACTCAGCGAGCGCGATCTCGCCCTCCTGGTGCTGTCCCTGTTCTCTTTCGGCTTCGATGAACTTGGTCTGGGCCGTGAGTTCGCCGCTCGTCGCCACCGTCTTGAGCTCCGACAGCGGTACGTCGGAGTCCTGCCGCAACTCGTCCCGGACGGCGTAGTAGTCCCGGACGAGACGCTCCCCCTGCGCGGCCGCGCTCTCCGTCGGGCTGGTCGCCGACTCCGTGGCATCGGGGCTCGACGTTGCAGTCGACGAACTCTCGGCTGAGGGCTCAGGATCGCCCGCCGCGCCCTCGTCGGCGCACCCGGTGCCTGCGGCCAGCAGGAGTGCTGCAGTCGCCGAGATCAGCAGTCGTCGTACGTTCGTCATGCCCGAGTCTTCCCTCTCCGACCGGGCTGGCCAGGTTGGGACGCGAACGACGATCGAGAACAGCCCCCGAGCGCCGTACCTGCCTATTGAGTCACCGATCACCAACTTCCGCAACGTCCTCTCCACAGCCACGACACATCACCGTCCTTCCGACAACCCAGGTACGCAGCCGTCCCCAGGCCAGGTTCCGACCACCTGCGTATGCCTCTGCCTACCTCCCCTCGGCGCTCACACGGGGTGCAGATCGAGGGGTCTGTGGAGAACGGCGCACACCTGAGCCCTGTGGAACGGAAACGGCAATGACCGTGTCGATGCGCCGGATGTCCGCAGGCAGTGGATACCGGTATCTGCTGCGCAGCGTCGCCGCGGGCGACGGGCAGCGTGCGCTGTCGACGCCGCTCACCCGCTACTACGCCGAAGTCGGTACCCCACCTGGCCGGTGGATGGGGTCGGGTGTCGGTTTGTTCGGGGACGGTCAGATCGAGTCCGGGATGCGCGTCACGGAGGAACAGCTCGCCCTGCTGATCGGGATGGGCCGGGACCCGATCACCGGCGACCAACTGGGCCGGGCCTATCCCGCCTACAAGAGGCTCGCGGACCGCATCGACACGCGGATCGCGGCCCTCACCCCCGACATGACCGCAGACGACTGCGCAGCCGAGACCGCCCGGATCGAGGCCGAGGAAACCGCCACAGGGATGCGGCACGCGGTGGCGGGGTTTGACCTGACGTTCAGTGTGCCGAAGTCGGTGTCGGTGTTGTGGGGTCTGGCCGACGCCGCGATGCAGGAGCGGATCGTGGCCGCGCACCACGGCGCGGTGGCGGATGTGATCGGGGTGTTCGAGCGTGAGGTCGCCGCCACCCGTGCTGGTTTCTCCGATTCCGATGGTGCGGTGGCCCAGGTCGACGTGGTCGGGGTGGCGGCGGTGGCGTATGACCATTTCGACTCCCGCGCCGGGGACCCGCAGCTCCACACGCACGTGGTGGTCGCGAACAAGGTCCGCACCGTGATGGATGGTCGGTGGCGCAGCCTGGACGGCCGTCCGGTGTTCGCCTCGCGCACCGGGTTGTCGGCGCTATATGACGCGCTGCTCGCGGACCGGCTGTCGCGCGACCTCGGCATCGAGTGGGAGTTGCGGCAGAGGGGGCCGGATCGGAACCCGCGGTGGGAGATCACCGGCGTGACCGATGACCTGATCACGGAGTTCTCCAGCCGAACGCGCGAGATCGAGGTGAAAAAGGACGAGCTCATCGCCGACTACCTCACCCGCCACGGACGCCGACCCTCAGCCAAAACCATTGTGGAGTTGCGGGCGCAAGCCACGCTGGCTACGCGTCCGGCGAAGGAGGTCCGGTCGCTCGCCGACCTGACCACCGAGTGGCGTCAGCGGGCTGCCGAACGGTTGGGCACCGACCCCACGAGGTGGGCACAGACCCTGGTCGGGCGCGACCCCGATGCGTTGACGGTGGACGACGTCCCACCGACCGCGATCCAGACGATCGCCGATGACGTGGTCGCGGCGGTGTCGGTGAAGCGGGCGGTGTGGACGCATTGGAATCTGGTGGCCGAGGCGGCGAAGCAGACCATGGACCTACGGTTCGCCACCACCACCGACCGCGAGGCCGTCGCCGGCCTCATCGTGGACGCGGCCCAGGCACGCTCAGTAGTCCTCACGCCGCCGGAGCTCGCGAGCACCCCGACAAGGCTCCAGCGCGAGGACGGCACGAGCCGGTTCCGACCCCGGCATGGCGAGAAGTACTCCTCGACCGCAGCGCTTGAGGCCGAGGCGCGATTGTTGGCACGCGCCGAGAAGGTGACTGCGCCAACGGTGGCAGCCAGGGCCGCGGGGCGAGCAGGTGGTGGTGGCACGGTCCCGCTGACTGACGAGCAGCGGCGTGCGGCTGAGAGCATCTGTCGCTCAGGGCGCCAAGTGGACGTGTTGGTCGGGCCCGCTGGGGCTGGGAAGACCACCACGATGAGGGCGCTCCGCGCGGCCTGGGTCAGCGAGCACGGGCGGGGGAGTGTGGTCGGCCTGGCGCCGTCTGCCGCCGCAGCCCAGGCGCTGGCCGATGACCTCGGCGTCGCCTGCGAGAACACCTCGAAGTGGCTTCACGAGTACGACCACGGCCGAACCGAACTGCGCCGCGGTCAGCTGGTGATCGTCGACGAGGCGACTCTGGCTGACACGGTGACGATCGATCGGCTCACGGGAATCGCCGCTGGCGCGGGCGCCAAGGTCCTGCTGGTCGGTGACCCTCACCAGCTTCAGTCCGTCGATGTCGGCGGAGCCTTCGCACTCCTGGTCGATCGGCGTACGGACGCTCCGCGGTTGAACGAGATCCACCGGTTCGCCAACGAGTGGGAGAAGGAAGCCTCACTCGCGCTGAGCCGCGGAGACGTCCAGGTCATCTCGACTTACGGCCGCCACCAGCGGATCCGCGAAGGGCTCACTGAGGAGATGGTCGACGCCGCATACGGCGCCTGGCGCTCCGACTGCGCCGCCGGGCGCGCCAGCATCCTCGTGACGGAGTCGGCTCGCGACGTCCGCTTGCTCAACGAACGCGCCCGGGCCGAGCGGCTGCTCTTGGAGGGTGCGGTCGACCACCGCGAGGTCGACCTGATCGACGGCTGCCGAGCCTCGGTCGGCGACGTCGTCATCACGCGCCAGAACGACCGCCGGATCCGGACCACGCGAGGCGGGTGGGTGAAGAACGGCGACCGGTGGCTGATCACCGACATACGGCGGGACAGCTCTGTCGTCGTCAAGCGCCTCGGAGGCGACGGCCGGCGAACAGTCCTGCCGCCGCAGTATGTTGCCGAACACCTCGACCTCGGGTTCGCCGTCACCGCGCATAGAGCCCAGGGCGTCACCGTCGACACCGCGCACGTCGTCGTGACCGCATCCACGACCCGCGAGAACCTCTACGTCTCGATGACCCGCGGCCGCGAGTCCAACATCGCGTACGTCGCCCTCGATCAGCCCGACGACAGCCACTCCACCCCCGGGGCGGATGACGTCACTGCCAGGACGGTTCTGTATGGCGTCCTGCAGCACAGTGGCGCCGACCTGTCGGCCACCCAAACGATCGAGGCCGAGTACGAGCTCCACGGGGGCATCGACCGTCTCGCGGCCGAACTCGAGACGATTGCCGCCGAAGCTCAGCACGACCGCTTCGCCGACCTGCTCAGCCGCTCCGGGCTGACCGCCGGGCAGCACGCCGCGGTCGTCGAGTCGACAGCCTTCGGCCCCCTCGCTGCGGCACTTCGTCGCGCCGAGGCATACCACCACGACCTTGAGCGTCTTCTGCCTCGAGTCGTCGGGCGGCACGGTCTCGAGGACGCCGACGACATCGCCGCGGTGCTCCGCTACCGAGTCGACAAGCTTGCAGCGACTCCGCCGCGCGGCTGCCGGCTCCGTCCACGACTGATCGCCGGCCTGATCCCCGAGCCGCTCGGCCCGATGTCAGCTGAGGACCGGGAGGCGATCGACGAACGGAAGGAGCTGATCGAGTCGCGTGCTCGCGCCCTCGCCAACGACGCAGTCTCCAGCAATGAGGCGTGGACGCGGCGGCTCGGATCTCGTCCGCGTGGCCCGGGTCCTGACGAAGCCTGGCTCAATGCGGTGTCGACGGTCGCGGCATACCGGGACCGCTACAAGATCATCGCTGATCCGCCGGTGGGCGGCAGCACCAAAAATGACGCCCAACGGGCGGATCGTCAGCGTGTGTTGGCCGCCCTCCGTCGGGCTGGGTCGGCGTTCGAGCGCCCCGCTGCGTCGCCGTCGATGGAGTCTCGAGCCATTCCGGTTCCATAGGCGGCCGCGGGGTGTTGTTGTCCACAAGGGACATGGGACGTCCTCCGCGCAATGGGTGGCGCGGCGTATCGAGAAGGTCTCGACCACCTGGAGGGACCTGTGCTGATCTTGATCGCGTTGCCCGTCCTCGTCGCCGTCGCGGCGGTCCATCGCTACCTGCAGTTCTACGCGCCCACGAACGTGCTCGCGCGTCGAGTCCGCACGGCGTTCCCGACGTTTCGCATGGTCTTGGCGCTGTTGGCGTTCGCCGCCGTGCTGCTGGTGCTGATGCACGTCATCGCTGGGTCCATCGCGGCCGGTGCCCCTGGTTGGCTCAACCTGGTCGTGCTCGTTCTCGCATGGGACACGCTCAAGGTCGGATGCCTTGCCCTGGCCGTCGGTCTCCGTAGGATCTCCGTCGCTGCGCGGCGGGCCGCGGGCGCACGTCACCGGGTCGCGCTGCCCGCTTCGTAGGATTGCCCCGTGTCTGACGATCTCTCCCTCTTCGGCGATGACCCAGCGCCGACGCCCGCTGCGTGCGGGTGGGGCACGTCGCCGTCGCGACTCGCTCGGTGCCGACTGCCGTGGCTGGTTGGCCGCAGTCGGTGACGACCGTAGCGACTTTTCTTGCGGACTGTGTGCGGACTACACTCAACAGAAAAGTGAGAACCCGCAGGTCAGAAGTGGTTTTGTGGACGGGCTGGCCTGTAAGCCGGGCAAGATTCCCGCGGGGATGCCATTGACGGTAGTTGGTGGCAAGTGCGGTCTGACCTGCGGTTATGCGATTTCAGAGAACGGTCACCAACGGCAAAGAGTGAAAATCTTGGGCACAGTATGGGCACAGTAAACCGGTGCTGGACCGTCTCCCGCGGCTCGTCCCGCGGTCGGTCTGGCCGGTCGATCCGGACTCGCGGGCGGGTCAATTGCCGTGGCCAACATTGTGGCGCCATGAGCGGCCTAGTGGCGCGCATTTGAAGTAGTTGGACGGTTGGCCTTTGCGAGGATCTGGTCAGCTGTCTTGGTCCAGACGAACGGGTGGGAGCGGTCGTTCCAGCTGTCGATGAAGGCGCGGATCTTGGCGTTGAGGTCCTTGACGGACTTGAAGACGCCGCGGCGGATGGCTTGTCGCTCGACGATGCCGAACCAGACCTCGACGAGGTTCATCCACGAGGCGTGGGTTGGGGTGAAGTGCACGACGAACCGCGGGTGCTCGGCCAGCCAGGCGCGGACGTTCGCGTGCTTGTGCGCGGCGTAGTTGTCCATCACCAGATGCAACTCCACCGGGACGCCGTCGGCGTCGACCACGTGGCGGTAGGTCCGCTCGATCTGGCGCAGGAACGCCAGGAACTCTTGGTGGCGGTGTCGCTTCTTGAGCGCCGCGGCGACCTGTCCGGTGGCGATGTCGAGAGCGGCGAACAGCGTCGAGGTGCCGTGGCGATAGTAGTCGTGCGACCTGCGTTCGATCCGGCCCTCTTGCATGGGCAGTATCGGCACGGTTCGGTCCAGCGCCTGGATCTGGGACTTCTCATCGACGCACAACACGATCGCGTTCTCCGGCGGGGCCAGGTACAAGCCGCAGATGTCGGTGACCTTCCCGACCAGTTCGGGGTCGGTGGAGAACCGGAACGACTCGGCCTTCCACGGCTTGATCCCGTACGAGCGCCAGGCCCGCTGGATCGTCGAGGCGCTGACCTTGATCCTGGCTGCAAGCAGGCTGCTCGACCAGTGCGTCACGCCGAGCTTTTTCGGCGGCGGCTTCAACGTCTCGGCCACGATCGCTCGGTGGTCGAGCTCGCGCGGGCGGCCGGGCTTGGGTGCGTTCGCCAAGCCGGCAATCCCACGCTCCTCGTAGCGACCGCGCCAGTTCAGCACCGTCGTCACTGTCGCGTCGGTGAGCTCCGCGATCCTCGTGTTCGCCTCGCCATCGGCCGCGAGCAACACGATCCGCGCCCGCTTCGCGGCCGCGGCTCCGAACCGGTCCGATCGAGTCCTCTGCTCGAGCTCTTCCCGATCACCATCACGTAGGACCAAAGCCGGAGCAGCACGATTCGCCATACCGCATGATTTCAGATCACGAACCATCTAACTACATACGACGCGCGACACTAGCCACCACGTTGCTGATGGCGACTATGTCGATGAACTGCACCCCGTAGACCGCCACGAAGACGGCAGCGTCGCGGACGTCGGGGAGGGGCACCCAGGTCGTGGGCAGGGGCAGGCTCCAGTCCCAGCCCATGCCGTCCGTGCCCTCGTTGACCACGATCGCGATTGGTGCGGCGATGTCCCACATTAGGTGCAGGGCCGCCACGCCGGCCCAAGTGAGCACTACGGGCGCGGTCAGGTAGCGGCCGGTCCGGGTCGCGGAGGCGAAGAGCGCTCCGCCGAAGGATGGCTGACCAGGTGATGTGGGCCAGGGGTGCGATGCATGCGCGGGCGATGGTGACGGTTGCGGCGGCCAGGAGGGGCTTGTCGCTGCCGTCCACCAGGGCCGTTGAACGCGTAGCCCATGCTCTCGAACGCCGTGAACCCGGCGCCGACGACCGCGCCGAGCACGACCCGGACGCTGGGCTCTCGCGTCGCCACGTGGCGGGCGAGGAGGACGATGAGGATCGCTTGACGAGCTCCTCGATCGTCGCGACGCCGAGGCTGGAGTGGGCTTCGGGAAGCAGGGAGAACCGAACATGGCTGCGGTCAGGAGGCCGATCATGGCGCCGTCCAGGAAGCCTGTGAGCACGGTCAATCCGTCGAGGCTCTTCGGATCGACCAGGTCGAGAGCGAAGGCGACCGACGCGACGGCACGGTGAAGGCCCCCAGCACAAGCACCGACGGCACGAGGTACTCGTTGCGGTTGACGGCGCCGGCGGCCAGGTCAGGGCCCAGAGGCCGGACCCGACCAGCAGGTCGCGGAGCCAGCAACGGCGACCGCGCGGTACGCCGGCTGCAGTTGCCGCAACGCCCGGCCGGGCGTCGACCAGATGTCATCCGACCAACTCCCGTCCGTTGGTCGTGTCAGCGGTCGAGGCCGACCCGCTCAGGCAGCATCAGGATGGTAGATGGACGAGCATTCCGCCGTCGACTGGAAGCACTTGCCCGGTGATGAAGGAGGAACGCGCGGAGGCCAGGAAGAGGTAGGCATCGGCCAGTTCCTCGGGGCGGCCGAAGCGGCGCAGCGGGGTGTTGTTCCGGACCGCGGTCGCTCGGTCTTCGGGGAACCGTTCGAGGGCGCGCGGTGTCGCAGTGACCCCGGGGGCGACGCAGTTGCACCGCACGCCCTGCGGGCCGTACTGCGTTGCGACGTAGCGGGTGAGCGCCTCGACGCCCGCCTTGGCCACGCCGTACGACGCCCAGGCCTCGTCGGCGGCACGAGCCTGTGTAGACGACGTCATCACCACCGCACCTGATCCGGACGCGGCCAAGTGGGGGAGCGCGCGCGCTGTCAGGTGGGTGCTGGCGCGCAGGTTGACGTCGAGGGTCAGGTCCCACGTCTTGCGGGTGCTGTCCTCGACGCGGCCCTCGGACCCGACGAACACGCCGGCGATGTTGACCACGACGTCGATCCGACCGTGGTCGGCGACGACCGAGTCGACGAGCGCGTCGATGGCAGTTTCGTCTCGCAGATCAAGAGCGCGTGCGTCGCCGCCGATCTCGTCGGCAATCGCACGGAGAGGTCCTTCGTCCCGGTCGACGAGGATCAAGGATGCTCCCTCTTGGGCGAACCGTCGCGCGGTTGCACTGCCGATGCCGCCTCCTGCGCCGGTGATGATGGCGATCTTGTTCTCGAGCTCTAGGGCCATTGTCCGAAGGTAGGTCGCGATCGGTCCCGCCGCGCGTCGGGCCGACCGCGTGGATGTGGACATCGACATCTTGCGCGCCGACCGTCACCGAGCTGCGGCCGGCGCGCTGGGGCATCGTTGCGCCATGAACTCCCTGTCGCCCGCCGAGCGAGTCCGGATCCACGACTATCCGAGAGCGCACAACCTGCGTGATCTCGGTGGGCTGGTGACAGCGGGCGGTCAGCGAGTCCGCACCGGAAGGATCTACCGCAGTGACTACCCGGCGTTCGTCGAATCACACGCGGACCCTGCCGGTCAACTCGGGATCGTCTCGGTCGTGGACCTGCGTCGCGGCAATGAATCTGAAGTGGAGTGTGTCGACTGGCGCGCGCGCGGCATCGCCTATCGCCGTTGGCCGCTGACTGCTGGACGGGAGGACTCTTGGCACGCGCGCTACACGTCCTACCTCACCGGCAAGCCCGAGACTGTCGTGGGTGCGGTGCGTGAGGTGATGCGTCCGGAGGGGCATGCCGTGCTCTTCCACTGCGCGGCCGGCAAGGACCGCACGGGTGTGGTGGCGGCCCTGTTGTTATCCGTCCTCGGAGTTTCCGTCGAGGACATCGTGGCCGACTACATGCTGTCGGCCGACAGCGTCGAGCCGGTGATCACGCGCCTTCGCGCGATGGCGCTGTACGCCGAGATGCTGGCCGACAGCACGATCCTGGACCAGGCGCCTCGGCCCGAGCACGTCGCCCTGCTGCTCGATTGGCTGGGGCAGCAGGGCGGGGCGCAGGCGTGGCTCCTGGCGCGCGGCGTCCCGGGGGAGGAGTTCGACGCGTTCCGCGCAGCGATGCTGGAGGACTGAACAGCCCGGCGCGCCCTCTTGTGCAAACGGTCAGACCATTCTAATCTCGGATTGATGTGACCGTCATCTCCAGCGAGAGGGAGCAAGATGACTGCGCCCACCACACTCACGGCTGATCCACGCCACAGGCTCGAGGAGCTGAATCGACGCTACGCCGTCGAACTGCGGTTCTCCGAGGTGTCGGCCGCAGGCGGAGGCATCAGTGGTCTGGTCGCTGCGATCGCGGACCTCACGGCCAATCCGGTCTGGCTCATCGACCCGCAGCGTCGGGTGGTGTCGCGCTCGATGCACGCGCGAGGTTCTGACTTCCGACCGCCTGCGGTGGACGAGCTCCTTGCCCACTACGGCCCGGTTGACCTCGCCGGCGCCCAGCCGATCCTCGTGCCGGCCCAGCCCGCGCTGGGCGTGGTACGCCGCCACCTCCTCATGCCCGTGCGCCGTGACGACTGCCTGTTCGCGTGGCTGGTGATGGCCGAGGTTTCGGGGCGCTTCGGGCGCGATGAGACAGCGCTGGTGAACCGAGCAGGTTTCCATCTGGCAAGTGAGTACGCCGTGCAACGCCGCGTCGCACGCGCCTCGTGGAATGCCCGCGCCACGCTCGCCCGCCAGCTGGTGCGAGGCCACAGCCGGGACGACGACATCGCGGATGCTGCCGACTACCTCGGAGTACAGGCCGACGCCGACCGGGTGCTCGTCTACATCGGGGACAGCCCCGGCGTCGCGGCGCACGACGAGGAGGTGCTGGCGTCGCAGGTGGCGACCGATCTGGGCGTCGAGGTCCTTGCCACCAGGGGTCGCGAGGGCATGATCCTCCTGATCGAGGCACCCGACTCAGAGGTGCCGGTCGCGTTTGTTCACCACGTCAAGAGGGCCATGCGCCGGCTGCTGGCCAGTGTGGGCCAACCTGACACCACGGTGGGTGTGTCCGGGGTGACACGTCCGGCGGGCCTGCAGCGCGCCTACCGTGAGACACGGGAGGTCGTCCTGTGCGTCGACCGGTTCGCACGCACGACCGAGCGTGTGATCGCAGTCGACGACCTCGGCCCGGCTCGCCTCTTCGTGGCTAATGGGGACCTGGGCGCCGTACGTCGTTACGTGCAGGATGTCGTCGGCGCGCTCCTCGACGGCGGGCCCGGAACCTCAGATCTCCTGCGAACCCTCCAGTGCTTCTTCGACACCGGACGTAGCGTCCGCGAGTCGGCGGCCCGATTGGGAATCCACGAGAACACGGTCCGCCTGCGGATGGCCAAGGTCCACGACCTCACCGGACTCGACGTCGCGTCCGACGCCAACGACCAACTCTCTGCGCAGACTGCCCTCCTCGTTCTGAGGTTGGAGGGCCACCCCGCCATCCCGGCCTTCGACGAGCGCCACGCCTTCGTCGTTGGCGCCGACCGGGGGAAGGACTCGGCATGAACACGACGCTGCAGGCAGTCGCAGCGCGGGCATCGGCGACGGTTCGACGCTGATGCGCGGACTGGTCGTCTCCGAAACCACCGGTCCCGACGCAGTCGAGCTGCGTGACGGACTTCCCGAGCCGGCGGGGGCCCACCCGTGGGCTGAGGGGGAACGGCTCCTGGTCGATGTCCGGGCAGCGGCAGTTGCCTTTCCTGACCTCTTGCAGAGCCGCGGTGCGTACCAGCACGGCACGCCGGCACCGTACATCACCGGAGGCGAGTACGCCGGTGTGGTTCTCGAGGCGCCCAAGGGTTCGCGCTTCTCTGCGGGTGACCGGGTCGCCGGGCTGAGTGTGTGGGGCTCAGCAGCCGAGCGGGTCCTCGCCATCCCTCGCTACACAGTCCGGATCCCCGACCAGATGAGCTGGGCCGACGGGGCAGCCTTCTTCCTCAACTACGCCACGGCATGCTTCACGCTGCACCGCGCCGGGTTCGCCGATGGGGAGTCCGTGTTGGTGCACGGCGCTGCCGGCGGCGTGGGCACCGCCGCGCTCGACCTGTTGCGCGGGCGGGCCAAGCCGGTGATCGCTGTGGTGTCCTCCGACGACAAGGCGGCCGTGGCCGAGGCATGTGGCGCCGACGTGGTGCTGAGGACCAGCGAAGGCTGGGCGGAGCAGGCTCGGGAGGCGACCGGCCACGGGGTGGAGATCGTCATCGACCCAGTCGGTGGAGGCCGCTTCACCGACTCGCTGCGAACCCTCGACGTCGGTGGCCGCCTCATGGTCGTGGGGTTCGCCGAGGGCTCGATCCCCGAGGTCAAGGTCAACAGGCTCCTGCTGCGCAATCTCAGCGTCGTGGGTGTGGCGCTCGACCCGTGGGAGCAGCGGTTCCCGGGCTACGCGCCCGAACTCGTCGCCGGACTGGAGGCCGCGGCTGTTGAAGGTCGGGTGCGGCCCTACATCGGTCACCGACTGGCGATGTCCGAGGCCACGGATGCGCTCGGCATCCTAGATCGCCGCGAGGCTCAGGGCAAGGTCGTGATCGAGGTCGCGGGGGGCTGATTTTGCGCGACCGGGGGGTCAGAGCAGCAGCACGCCGCCGTCGACCGGGATGCCGACCCCGGTGACGTACGACGCGGCATCGGAGGCAAGGAAGACCGCCGTGCTGGCGATCTCCACGGGGTCACCCAAGCGACCTGCCGGGACACGGGCGTCGATGATCTTCTGCTGGTAGCGCGGGCTGTAGTTCGCCGTGGCTTCGGTGAGGAAGACGCCCGGGAGGATCGCGTTCACGCGGATGCCTCGGCCGCCCCACTGCGCGGCGAGATCCCGGGTCATGCCGAGCACGCCGGCCTTGGCAGCACTGTAGCCAGCAGCGGGCATCTTGGCGGTCGTCACCGCCATGACGCTGGAGATGTTGACCACCGCGCTACCGGGAGGCATGACCCGACCGGCGGCCTGCGCCATCCAGTAGGAGCCGAAGAGGTTGACGTCGACGACCGACCGAAAGTGCTCAGGCGGGTCCTCGGTGGCAGGGTTGTAGTCGCCGCCGATGCCGGCGTTGTTGACCAGGACGTCACAGCCGCCGAGCTCGCGGACCGCTGTGGCAACCAAGCGGTTGCAGGACTCCACATCGGTCACGTCGGTCTCGACCGCGACGCACCTGCGGCCCAGGCTCTCCACCAGTGCCTTGGTGTCGTCGAGCATCCCGAGGCGGCGCGCACCGATCGCGACATCGGCCCCGGCCGCAGCCATGCCTTGCGCGATGGCGACCCCGAGTCCGCTCGAAGCTCCGGTCACGACAACCACCTTGCCGTCGAGGCGGAAGCGCTGGCGCCATCCGGCGCCTGAGTACGGGTTGTCCGCGAGGTCTGTCACAGAGGGGAGTCTTCTCGGGATGTGCCCGCACATCGACTGCCGAGTGTGGTGGTGCTGTGGGTCTCTCCAGCAGTTGCCGGTCGGTCCGTTGTCACGTCTGCCGAGCAGCCGCAGAGTGGGTGTCGTGCAACCCATCGACACTGATCACCTGTTGGACCGCGCGACCGCGGCCGCGCGTCGACGGACGCCGGATGCGGAGTTGCGCGGGCTGCGGCGCCTCGAGGGGGGAGTGTCGAGCCTGACCTTCGCCTCGACACTGGTCGGTGACCGTGAGGACAAGCCGATTGTGCTGAAGGTCGCGCCCGCTGGCCTCGCCCCGGTGCGCAATCGCGACGTCCTGCGCCAGGTGCAAGCCTTGCGGGCGGTGGGTCGATTGCCCGGCTTCCCGGTCCCTGACGTGCTGTTCAGCGACAACGGGAACCCACCGGAGGAGCCGCCGCTGTTCGCGATGACGTTGTGTCCGGGTGAGTCCTACGAGCCGCTCCTCGACGTCTCCGACAATCCACCCGATGCCTCGACGGTCGCTGAGCGCGCGCGTGCAGCAACTCGCGCACTGGCCCGCCTCCAGGCCTTGACGCCGCATGCGTTGGGACTGGGCGGAGAACCGGTCGCGGCGGTCGATGACGAGCTCGAGCGTTGGCGACGACTCTTCGAGACGGTGGACCCCGACATCGCACCCGGTCAGGAGAAGTTGCACGCCAGACTGGTCGAGCGGGTCCCGCGGAGCCTGGCTCCGCGCCTTCTCCATGGTGACTACCGGTTGGCCAACATGCTGTTCGAGGGCCCCGAACTGGCCGCCGTCATCGACTGGGAGATCTGGTCGGTGGGGGACCCCAGGTCCGACCTCGCCTGGATGCTGATGCATCTGGAGCCCGCCACGTTTTCCACGAGGAACGTTCGGCCGCCAACCGGCAAGCTGGGGCCCTGCTACCGAGCCGTGATGACCTCCTGCAGGAGTATGCCGCCGTGCGGCGAGCAGCAGGAGCCGACGAGCGGGCCCTGGCGGCGATGGGGAAGGACCTCGCCTGGTTCCTCGGGGTCTGCTACTACAAGACGGCCTCGACCATCTCCGTGATCTGGAAGCGCGAGCGGAAGCTCGACGTGCCGGACCCGAAGCTCGTGACCGCCGCCCGCCATCTCGATGAGGTGCTGGCGGCGGGTCACGCAGCTCTCGACCGCGGCTGAGCCTCGAGGTCAGCGGACCTCGACCACGACCTTGCCGACTGCCGTGCGCTCGTCCAGGGCGGCCAGTGCGTCGGCGGCCTGCTCCAGCGGATACACCGCGCCGATCGCCGGTGTGAGTCGTCCCTCGTCGAGCAACTTCTGCACGCCGTGCCGGACTCGCTCGAGTGTCCCCGGATGCTCGGTCTCCATGACGTCCATCGTGATGCCGGTCAGCGTGAGGTTGCGGAGCAGGAGTCGGTTCATCTTGAGCTCGGGGATCGAGCCGCCGGCAAATCCGACGATCACGCCACGGCCGCCGATGCGCAGTGAACGGACGGTGTCGAGGAACTGCTCGCCACCGACCATGTCGACGAAGACCTCGACGCCGCGGCCTCCGGTGAGGTCGCGGACCGCAGTGAGCCAGTCCGTGTCGGTCCGGACCGCGTGCGTGGCGCCGGCCGCCTTGGCCATCTGCTCCTTGGCAGTGCTGGAGACCAAGGCGATGGTCTCGACGCCGAAGGCTGGGCCGAGGTCGAGGACGCAGGTGCCGACCCCGCCAGCCGCGCCGGTCACGAGGACGGTCTCGCCGGGCTGGGCGCCAGCCCTGTCGAGGGCATACCAAGCCGTCGCGTAGTTCATGTAGATCCCGGCGCCCTCGGCATACGACATCGTGTCGGGCAGCTTGACCACGAAGTCGTCAAGAGCGAGGGCCTGTTCAGCCATCGCGCCCTGCCAGACGATGCCGGAGATCCGGTCGCCGGGGATGAGCCACGAGTCATCGGGTGCCTCGGCGACGACCCCGGACACCTCGGACCCGCAGACGTAAGGGGCGGCGACCCCGCCCTGGTAGCGTCCCCAGGTCTGCAGGGGGTCGATGAAGGACAGACCTACCGCGTGGACGTCGACCAGCACGCGGCGCCCGCCGGCGCGGGGATGGGCACCGGTCGGCGCGGGGATGTCCCTGACCACCGCCGAGCGGGGCCCGTCGAGACTCTCGACCACAACAGCACGCATGGAAATCTCCTCAGTCGAAGTAGGCGAAGAGGGACTCGGCGACACACGCCGGCTCGTCCTGTCCCTCGATCTCGAAGGTCTGGCGGGTCCGGAACTTGGAGCCACCGTCGAGCGGTTCGGCCGCGATCAGGTCCAGGGTCATCCGCAGCCTGGAGCCGACCTTGACCGGCGTTATCCAGCGGACCTTGTCGTAGCCGTAGTTCAGGGCGAGCGAGTGCCCGTTCATCTCGAAGATCTCGTACTGGAACTTGGGCCCCAGGGAGAGCGTGTAGAGACCGTGGGCGATGGTGGCGCCGAAGGGCGACGCCGCGGCGCGGACCGGGTCGACATGGATGCGCTCCCAGTCTTCGGTCGCGTCGGCGAACCCCTGGATCCGTCCCTGGGTGATGTCGTGCCACGAACTCGTGCCGAGCCGTTCGCCGACCAGGGCACGGAGTTCGTCGACGCCGTTGAGGATCTTCATGCTGCCATCGTCGGCGGCCGAACTGGTGAAGGCGATGCGCCTCAGTCAGACGGCTGGAGATCTCCACAGCCCACACGGTCCGGGGCGTCCGCGATGGCCGGAACTCGGACCTAGCGTCAAGGTCAGCGTGCACCGCCTCCCGCGTTGCACCCACACCCGCCCGCGGGCCCACCCCAGGAGACGACATGGACTGGACCATCCCCGAGGACGTGGCAACCTTCCTCACCAACCTCGATGACTTCATCGACACCAAGATCAAGCCGATCGAGGAAGCCAACCCCGAGTACTTCGACCACCGGCGCGAGTTCGCCCGCACAGACGTCGAGCGCGGCGGCATCCCGACCCGCCGCTGGCGGGAGATCATGCACGAAGCCCGCGTCCTCGCCGACCAAGCCGGCTTCTACCGCTACCCGCTCCCCAAGGCTCTCGGCGGAAAGGACGGCACGAACGTCGCCATGGCCATCATCCGCGAGCACCTGGCCCACCGCGGACCGGGCCTGCACGCAGAGCTCAGCCACGAGGCGTCGATGGTTGCGAACCTGCCGCTGGCACTGGTCCTCCACGAGTACGGCACGCCAGAACAGAAGGAGCAGTACCTCGAGCGCCTGGTGTCCGGTGACATGGAGATGGCCTTCGGGCTGACCGAGCCGAACCACGGCAGCGACGCCACCTGGCTGGAGACCCGCGCCGTGCGCGACGGCGATGACTGGATCATCACGGGCGCGAAGCGGTGGAACAGCGTGGTCGACGTCTCGGAGATCGACCTCGTCTTCGCCCGCACCAGCGGCGAGGACGGCAAGGCCGAAGGCATCTCGGCCTTCCTCGTGCCGACGGACGCCACGGGATTCGAGGTGCCGTTCTACTGGTGGACCTTCAACATGCCGACCGACCATGCCGAGGTCCGGCTCAACGGCGTGCGTGTGCCTGCCTCGGCGATGATCGGTGAGGAGGGCCGCGGCCTGGACTGCGCCCAGCTCTTCGTCCACGAGAACCGCATCCGCCAGGCAGCCAGCTCGCTGGGAGCTGCACAGTTCTGCATCGACAAGGCCATCGACTACACCGAGGAGCGCTCGCTCTTCGGCAAGGCGATGCGCGACTACCAGGGCGTCCAGTGGCAGCTGGTCGAGCTCCAGACCGAGGCGGAGCTGGTCCGCAACACCATTGCCAAGGTCGCGTGGGAGATGGACGTGCACGGGAAGACGGCCGTGAGTGACAAGGTGGCGATGGTCAATGTGCGCGGCAACCGACTCGCCTGCGACGCGGCCGACCGGGCCATGCAGGTGCATGGGGGAGTCGGCTACAGCCGGCACTACCCGTTCGAGCACATCTACCGCCACCACCGGCGCTACCGGATCACCGAGGGCTCCGACGAGCTGCAGTACCGGCGCATCGCTGCTGGGATGTGGAACTTCCGCTCAGGGAGCTGAGTCTACCCCGACCAGTCCGTGCAGGACGAGGTCCACGATCGCGTCGGCGGCGCGCGGGACGGCCAGGGTCCGTTCCGGCCAGCCTGGGACCGAGAAGACCAGTCCAAGGCAGCCTTGGGTGACCGCGCCGATCGTGGCCTCGTCGAGGGCTGGCCTGGCTCGTGAGACCAGTCGCTCCCACGCTTTCGTGTACTCCTTGCGGCGTACGGCGAAGGGGGCGGCCCACGGGTCGGCCAGCGACCGGACCTCCCGCTGGTAGAGCGCGACGAGCGGCCGATTGACCAGGGCGAAGTCCACGTGGTGGCGCAGCGCACGCTCGAGATCGCCGCGGGGGTCGGGATCGGTCGGCTCCGTCGCGGTCAGCAACTCGTCCATCGCCTCGTCCAGCAGCTTGGCAAGGATCTCGTCCTTGCCCGAGAAGTAGCGGTAGAGCGACGGACCACTGAGCCCGGCGCGGGATCCGAGCTCGTCCATCCCGACACCATGGAACCCCTTCTCGTGGAAGGCGACCGCGGCGGCGTCGAGAATCCGTCGGTCGCGTGCCACGGCGTGAGACTATCATCGACCGGAACGATCGTTCACGGATAGGTGATGAGGTTCATGGAGCCTGGCAGTGCCGCCTCCGCGCGACGACGCGCGGAACTCCTTGCTCGCGGAATCGAGGTCCACGGCGCCGCCGTCGCGCTGCTTCGTGGCCTTCCCGCCCCCGACCGGGACGTGGACACCACCGACGACGTCGCGGAGATCAACCAGCCGGCCTCGAGTGAGCTGCGCCTGCTCGACGGTCAGTTGGCCATCCTGGGCGGCATGATGCGCGAGTGCCTGGTGACGCCCGAGACCGCTGTTCGCCCGCAGGACGTCGTGGCGGTGAGCCAAGCCCTCCACGACATCCACGCCGTTCGGTTCGCGATCCACGACCACCTTGGGCACGACCGGTTGCGACGCCTCGGTCACCTCGACCACGGACTCAGCGAGCTGCGTCAGGTGACCGACCAGGACAAGCTCCTCGACGAGGTCTGCGAGGCCGCCGGCCGTGCCGGTGGATTCGAGCGCGTGATGCTGTCCCGTGTCGACGGCGACACCTGGCGCCCGTGGAGGAGCTGGGCCCACGAGGTCGGCTCCACGGAGCTCACCTTCCGCGACTGGATCCGCGAGGTGCCTGCGATCGAACTGTCACAGATGCTTCTCGAGAGCGAGATGGTCAGGGACCGGCAGCCCGCCCTCGTGGCGGACGCTGGTGAGGATCCCCGCGTCCACGCGCCCATGGCTCACGCGTCTGGCCTCACCTCGTACGCCGCCGCGCCTATCCTCGCTGGAGATCGAGTCATCGGCTTGCTGCACGCCGACAACGCGGGCGCCGAGATGGTCGACCTCGATCGCGACATCTTGTGGTTCTTCGCGATCGGCTTCGCCCAGATCTTCGAACGCGCCGTCCTCCTCGACAGGCTGGGGGAGCAGCGGTCGCGGGTTCTGGAGGCGATGCGCGACATCGAGGCCGCGCTCGACGATCTCGCGACCAGCACGATCGACCTGACCCACCGTGACGACGCCACGGCCGTCGGAGTCAGCCGGACCTTCGGCCCCGCCCCGTCGACAGCGAGCGCTCGCGGGCGCTCGAGGAGCTCCTGACGGCCCGCGAGCTGGAGGTGCTCGCACTGATGGCCACCGGTGCCACCAACGATCGGATCGCGCAGGCGTTGGTGATCGCGACCGGCACCGTCAAGTCCCACGTGAAGCAGGTCCTGCGCAAGCTGCGCGTCGAGAACCGCGCCGAGGCGATCTCGCAGTACCTGCGGCTCACCATCGGCTCCCGGGAGGACTGACGGCCACCGCCACCTCCGTTGCCTAATCGGTCTGACCATTGTAATGTGGGGACCAGTATCGAGCGACGTGCGTCACGCTCTCGATCTCCTGGAGCAGACCGACCTGAGGAGTTGCCATGGCGTTGGCCACGGTGCACGACCGTTACAGCGACGACGAGATCGCCCGCTTCTACGACGAGGGCCTGTGGACGTCCGACACCCTCTTCGGACTCGTCGAGAAGCAGGCGGCCACGCACCTCGACAAGGTCTTCGGCACCGACGCGGTCACCTCGGTGACCTATACGGAGCTCCGTGACCGGGGGCGGGCCTTGGCGGTCGGGCTGAGGCGCCGAGGCATCGGTCCCGGCGACAGGGTTGTCGTGCAGATGCCCAGCTGGACCGAGTTCTTCGTCATCGCAGCCGCGGTCGCCCGGATCGGTGCGATCCTCGTCCCGGTCATGCCGATCTACCGTGACGACGAGGTCGGCTTCATCGTCGAGACTGCCGGCGCGAAGGCAGCCTTCACTGCGCTGGACTACCGCCGCTTTGACCACGCACGGATGTTCACAGAGCTCGCGGCGGCCAGCCCGACGCTCGACCTGGTGATCGTGGTGCGTCCCGACGGCGAGCTGCCGGCCGGCGCCGTCGCCTTCGACGAGATCCCGGTCGAACGTGCCGCTGACGAAGCGGACGCAGAGATCGGCCCGGGTGTCGGTCCGGACGAACCCTTCGTCATCGTGTTCAGCTCGGGCACCACGTCACGGCCGAAGGGGTGCCTGCACACCTTCAACACCATGGCCTGCGGTGCGAGGCTCCTCGGCCGCGGTTGGGGCTACACCGAGGACGACGTGCAGTTCGGCCCTCGCCCGTCACGCACACGACAGGACTGGTCACCAGCTTCATCCTGCCGATGGCACATGGCGCGGCAACTCACCTGATGGAGCAGTGGGAGCCGAGGGAGGGGCTGGAGCGGATTCGGAAGTTCGGTTGCACGGCCTGTGTCAGCGCCACGACCTTCCTCCAGATGCTGATCGACGTCTACGACCCGTCGGTCCATGACGCCAGCACGATGCGGTTCTGGACCGCGGCTGGAGCACCGATCCCGGCAAGCTTCGTCGAGGCGGCCCGTTCGGCGCTGCCGAACATGGCCGTCCTCAGCCTCTACGGACGCACCGAGAACATCACCACCACGATGTGCACCATCGACGAGGATCCCCAACGGTCGATGACATCTGACGGCAGGGCCCTTCCCCTGCAGGAGGTCCGCATCGTCGACGGGATGGGCAACGAGGTGCCGCGCGGCGAGGAGGGCGACATTGCCTACCGAGGCGCGATGAACTGCCTGGAGTACATCGGCCAGCCCGAACTGACCGCCGCCGGGTACACCCATGACGGGTTCCACCTCTCCGGCGACCTCGGTCGAATGGACGACGACGGTTTCGTCCGCGTGACCGGCCGGACCAAGGACATCGTGATCCGAGGCGGGATGAACATCAGCGTCCGACAGGTCGAGGACGCGCTCACAGGACACCCGGCCGTCGCCGCCGTCGCCCTGGTCGGCATGCCCGATCGCCAGTTGGGCGAGCGCGTCTGCTGCTACCTCGTCCTGCGTGAGGGCCACGACCTCACCCTGGAGGCGATCCGCGAGTTCCTGCTCGGTCAAGGCCTCGCCATCCAGAAGGTGCCCGAGCGGCTCGAGATCGTCACCGAACTGCCCATGACCGCGACCGGCAAGGTGCAGAAGCACGTCCTCCGGGCGGAGATCGCCGAGAAGCTGGAGAAGGCGGGGGCAGCCTGATGGAGCTGGCCGACGCACCCGACGAAGCCGACTTCCGCGCTCGAGTGCGGACGTGGCTGGCCGAGGCCTTGCCTCAGCTGCCGTGGCCGGAGCCCGAGGTCCTCGAGGCGAAGGCGCCGTTCTGGCGCGAGTGGCAGCGCATGCTGTTCGACGCAGGCCTGGCCGGTCTGACCTGGCCGGTGGAGTACGGCGGGCAGGGGCTCGACGAGCGGATGCGGGCCATCTTCGGCGAGGAGTGCGACCTGGCGGGTGCGCCGGAACGGCTCAACATCATCGGTGAGGACTTCTGCGGTCCGACGATCGCGCACTTCGGCACGCCTGACCAGAAGGAGCGGCTCCTGGAGCCGATCCTGACCGGCGCTGAGATCTGGTGCCAGCTGTTCTCCGAGCCCGGCGCTGGCTCCGACCTCGCGAGCCTGCGCACCAAGGCCGTCAAGGTCGACGGCGGTTGGCGGATCACCGGGCAGAAAATCTGGACCAGCCGGGCCCAGATCGCCGCCCACGCCATTCTCCTGGCCCGCACCGGTGGTGCGGACCCTGCCAAGGCCCGACACCGCGGCATCACGTTCTTCCTGCTCCCGATGGACAGCGAGGGCGTCACCGTCCGGCCACTGCAGCACATGCTGGGGGAGGCCGAGTTCAACGAGGTGTTCCTCGACGACGTCTTCGTCCCCGACGCCAACGTGGTCGGCGAGGTCGACGGCGGCTGGGCCGTGACGATGGGGACCCTCGCCTTCGAGCGGGTCGCCATCGCGACGGGCCGGGTCAACACCACGAAGGCCGTCACCGACATCATCGATGACGTCCGTTCCATGACAGATGGCGACGGGCAGCCGCTCGGCGCCGACCCGAAGGTCCGCCAGAGAATCGCCGACCTGTGGGCGCGGGCGTTGATCCACAAGACGATCAGTCAACGCGTCATCACGGGCGCCGCGGCCGGTGCGCCGCCGGGGCCTGTGACATCGATCGGCAAGCTCTACTTCTGCCCCCTGGTTGAGGACCTCGCTGACTTCCGGCTCTCACTCGCACCCCTCGGAGGGCAGTTCGACCCGGCCGAGGACGATGACGAACTCGCCGCAACGCGGTCCTGGCTTCGCCTGGCCAACCAGAGCCGAGGCACCGCCATCGCCGGCGGGTCGACCTTCATCCAACGCAACATCGCGGCCGAGCGCATCCTCGGCATGCCGCGCTCATGACCCAGGAGCCACCGAGATGACCTACGTCTGGCGCCCCGACGCCGACTACCTGCACAACTCCAATGTCTCCCGGCTGATGCGAACGCTCGAGGTCGACTCCATCGACGCCCTCCGGGCTCGTTCGGTCGAGGACATCGGCACCTTCTGGGGCGCCGTGGTCGACGACCTCGCCATCCCCTTCCGCCGACCGTTCACCGCCGTGGTTGACCAGAGCCGCGGCGTGAAGTGGCCGGAGTGGTTCGTCGACGGCGGGCTCAACGCCGTCGATGCCTGTCTGGGTGCGTGGGCCGAGCGCACGCCGGACGCGGTCGCCGTCGTCCATGAGGCCGAGAACGGAGCCGTCACCCGGCTCAGCTACGGCGAGCTGGCCGACCGCGTCGCACGGGTTCGCGCCGGGTTGCGCGCCCGAGGGATCGCCAAGGGCGATGCCGTCGCGATCTACCTGCCGATGACACCCGAGGCCGTCGTCGCGACGTACGCCGTGGCCAGCATCGGCGCCATGCTGGTGCCGCTCTTCTCCGGCTTCGCTGCCCCTGCCATCGCCAGCCGGGTGCAGGACGCCGCTGCCAAGGCGGTCATCACCGCCGACGGCACGATCCGTCGACGGAAGCAGGCGACCATGCTGCCTGCGCTCCGAACGGCGCTCGCGGAGTGCCCGACCGTCGAGACCGTGGTCGTCGTGGACAACCTCGGAGGGGTCCTCGATCTCACGGATGGGGAGGTCGCCTGGAGCGACCTTCTCGCTCACGAACCCGACCCGGTCGTCGAGGACACCAACGCCAGCGACGTGCTGCTGCTCGCCTACACCTCCGGCACGACCGGCAAGCCCAAGGGCGCCGTGCACACCCATGCGGGCTTCGTGACCAAAACCGCCTCCGAGGTCGCCTACGGATTCGAGATGGCCCCGGGACGGACCTTCTGCTGGATCACCGATATGGGCTGGATCATGGGTCCGCTGTCGATCTTCGGCACGCACGGGACCGGCGGCACCCTCCTGCTCTACGAAGGCTCCCCGGACGTGCCCGACACCGGCCGCCTGTGGGAACTGGTCGAACGGCACGGCGTCTCGATGCTCGGGGTCAGCCCCACGCTGATCCGCACCCTCCGTGCCGCCGGCGACCTCCCCTCAGAGGACCTGGGCAGCGTCCGGGTCCTCGGCTCCACCGGCGAGCCGTGGGACCCGGAATCCTACGAGTGGCTGGCGCGCGACGTGTTCGGCGGTCGCGTCCCGATCATCAACTTCTCCGGAGGCACCGAGGTCGGCGGCTCGTTCCTGTGCCCCTACCCGGTCGAGGAGATCCGCAGCTGCTCCCTGGGCGGCCCCGCGCTGGGCATGGACGTCGACGTCGTCGATGACCAGGCGTCCTCGGTGCGCGACCAGATCGGCGAGCTCGTGTGTCGCCAGCCCTGGCCGTCGATGACGCGAGGGATCTGGAACGACGACGCCGAAGGGTCGCGCTACCACGAGGCGTACTGGTCGACGTTCGACGGGATCTGGCGCCATGGCGACTTCGCGCTCGTCGACGACGCGGGTGACTGGTTCATCCTGGGGCGCTCGGACGATGTCATGAACGTCGCTGGAAAGCGCGTCGCACCCGCAGAGATCGAGTCGGTCGTAGCGATCGACGCCGATGTGGCCGAATCGGCCGTCGTCGGGATCCCCGACGCCACCAAGGGCGAGGCGGTGTGGGTTTTCTACGTTGCCCGGGACTCCGCGGCCGATCCAGTGGAGGTCGCGACGCGTGTGCGGGGCCTCGTGGCGTCAGGTGTGGGCAAGCCGTTCGCTCCCAGTCAGGTCGTCCGCGTCGAGCGACTGCCGAAGACCCGCTCTGCGAAGATCCTGCGTCGCGCGATCCGGGCCGCAGTCCTCGACGCCGACCCCGGCGACCTCTCGGGAGCCGAGAACCCGCAGGCGGTCGAGGAGATCCGGGAGCTCGTCAAGGAGCTGCGGTGAACTCGACCACTCGCTCCGCGGCTGAGGTCCCGGCTCAGTCGCCCGGGACCTCGATCTCGGTCCGCTCCTCGACCTCGAGCACGGCGGATGCGTACTCGTGGACGTGCCGGGTCATCCGGCGTACGGCGGCCGCACCGTCCCGCTTGCGGATGGCGTCGGTGATGTTGCGGTGGGCGCGCGCCGTCGTCTCGCGGACGACCGCGTCGATGAACCCCTGGTTGTCGGTGGAGGCGTAGATGGCGCGCGACAAGGCACCCATGAAGCCGATCAGCAGCTCGTTGTGCGACGCCATCGCCACCCCGACGTGCCAGTCGACGTTCGCCTGCAGGAAGTCGGCCAGCGACCCCTCCGCCTCGATCGCGGCATTGGCCCGGTCCAGGACTGCGAGGTCGATGTCTGTGCGGTATTTGGCAGCGAGCTGCGCGCACGCGGGCTCAATGGCCTCGCGGGTCTCGAGCAATGCGGCCAGGCGGACCTGTCGCCCGCGGATGATCAGGCTGACCGTGCTCGCGATCGACTCCTCGCCGGGGCGCTGCACAAACGCTCCTCCGGCACGACCCGTCCGAATCTGTACGAGCCCCTGCACCTCAAGGATGCGCAACGCCTCGCGCACGGTGGTCCGACTCATCCGGGTCTGGGCGACCAGTTCGCGCTCGGGCGGAAGGGCAGTGCCCTCGGGGAACTCGCCGCGGAGGATGCGTTCGCGCAGGTCGTCAGCCAGGACGTCCGAGGCCTTCGGGACCTGCATCGGAGTGAGCTGGACCGGGTGCCGGATGCTGCCCGAGGTGGCCTCGGCGCCGATCGATTCAGTCATGTCATCCCGTTTCCTCGCGGATGGATCCGCACATTTGGTCATACCCAATCTAACAGCCGGAAGCTCGGCGGTGCGGTCTCACGCGCACCGCCGGCTGGACGAATACACAGTGGAAGGGCAGCAGCATGCACTGGAAGTTCTCTGAGGAGCAGGACGCCTATCGCGAGACGTTGCGTGGCTGGTTGGGTGATGTGGCCGGCTCGGACCAGGTTCGAGCGTGGCTCGGCCTCGACCCAGCCGGGCCCGGACGCCCTGCGGCGGACCCGACGGAGTTCGAGGACCGCTGGGTCGCCGACGGCTTGTGCGGGGTCGGATTCCCCGAGGAACTCGGTGGTCAGGGCGGGGGCGTCGTCGAGCTCGCCATCACGGCTGAGGAACTGGCGAGGGTTGCGGCGCCCAGCGCGGCCTGGCTCGCCACGACACTGGCGATGCCCGCCCTCGAGACGCGACCGGATCTCGCGAAGGCCGCCCTCGAGGGCAGTCACGCCGCGGTCGCCATCGCCGCCGAGTCGCTGCCAGCGGCGCCGGGCCACGTCACTGCTGATGCAGACGGTGCGCTCACCGGTGTCGTGCCACGGGTCCTCGGCGCTGATCGCGCGGGCCTGCTCGTCGTGCCGGCCGGCGGGGCGAGCGGACCACGGTTGTACGCCGTCGACACCGCGCAGCCGGGCGTCGAGATCACGCCCCGGAGGCTCCTCGACCGGTCACGATCGGTCGCCGACGTCCGGTTGTCCGGAGTGGTCGGCCAACCGCTCGACGTCGACGCGGCGACCGTGCTCAGCGCGACGACCGACCTGGCCGGCGTACTCCTCGGGGCCGACGCGCTGGGGGCGATGGAGCGAATGCTGGAGCTGGCGGTCGACTACAGCGCACAGCGACAGCAGTTCGGGGTGCCGATCGGCTCGTTCCAAGCGGTCAAGCACGCAGCCGCGACCATTCTCGTCGACGTCGAGGCCGGACGGTCCGGCCTCTACTACGCCGCCGCATCGGTCGCCGAGCGCCACGCTGAATCGTCCCTGCACTCCGCCGCGGTGAAGGCACAGGTCACCGCGGCAGCTGGGCGAGCGGCCGACAGTGCGCTGACGATGCACGGCGCGATCGGCTACACGTGGGAGCACGACCTGCACCTCTTCTTCAAGCGCGCGCGCCTCGACGAACAGCTCTTCGGCTCGGTCGAGGATTGGAACGAGCGCATCTCGAGCGGCCTGACCTTGGCCTAGGTATTGGTCGTACCATTTGTTATAGTCGCTCCATTACGCCTCTCTCCGAGCATCTCGGACCAAACCGATCAGGACGGACCAGACCGTGGATTTCGAGCTCACCGAGGACCAGCAGACCATCCGCAAGGCGGTGGCGGAGCTGGCAGCCCGGTTCGACGACCAGTACTGGATGGACAAGGACGCCGACCACGAGTTCCCGACCGAGTTCTACAACGCCTTCGCCGAGGGCGGCTGGCTCGGGATCACGACCCCCGAGGAGTACGGCGGGCACGGCTTCGGCATCACCGAGGCATCGATCCTCCTCGAGGAGGTGGCCGCATCCGGCGCGGGCATGAACGGTGCGAGCTCGATGCACCTGTCCATCTTCGGGATGCACCCGGTGATCGTGCACGGTTCGGAGGAGATGAAGAAGGAGAACCTGCCCCGCATCGTCAACGGTGACCTGCACGTCTGCTTCGGTGTGACCGAGCCGGGCGCCGGTCTCGACACCACGCGCATCACGACCTTCGCCAAGCGGGACGGATCCGACTACGTCGTCAACGGACGCAAGGTGTGGATCTCCAAGGCCGTCGAGTCCGAGAAGATCCTGCTGCTCACCAGGACGGCCAAGTTCGATGACTCGCCCAAGAAGACCGAGGGACTCACCCTCTTCCTCACCGACCTGGACAGGGCCCAGGTCGACATCCGGCCCATCAAGAAGATGGGCCGCAACGCGGTCACCTCGAACGAGCTCTTCATCGATGACCTCCGCATTCCTGAGGAGCACCGCATCGGCGAGGAGGGCCAGGGCTTCAAGTACATCCTGGACGGACTCAACCCGGAGCGAATGCTCGTGGCATCGGAGGCGCTCGGCATCGGCCGGGCCGCGCTCCGGCGGGCCGTCAGGTACGCCAACGAGCGCGAGGTCTTCGGCCGGCCCATCGGCAAGAACCAGGGCCTGCAGTTCCCGCTCGCGGACTCCCTGGCCCGGCTGGACGCCGCCGAACTGGTGCTGCGCAAGGCGACGTGGCTCTACGACAACGGCCGCCCCTGCGCCCGCGAGGCCAACATGGCCAAGTACCTGTGCGCCGACGCTGGCTTCGATGTCGCCGACCGGGCGCTGCAGACGCACGGGGGGATGGGGTACTCCGAGGAATACCACGTCGCCCGCTACTTCCGTGAGGCCCGCCTGACCCGGATCGCACCGCTCTCGCAGGAGATGGTCCTCAACTACATCGGCGAGCACGTTCTCGGACTTCCCAGGAGCTACTGATGACCACACCCTTCGACCTGACCGGGCGAGCCGCCCTCGTCACCGGCGCCGGTAACGGGATCGGCGCCGCGGTGGCGCGGGCTTTCGCGCGAGCCGGTGCCGCAGTGCTCGTCACCGACCTCGACAAGGACGCCGCGGCCGCCGTCGCGGAGCAGATCGTGCAGGCCGGCGGCCGAGCCGAGTCGGCAGCGCTCGACGTCCGCGACGGCGACGGGGCCGCCGCTGCCGCCCAGCAGGCCGCCAACCTCGCCGGCGGCACCCTCCACGTCGTGGTGAACAACGCCGGCGCGATCTCGCCGGCGATGTTCCCGAAGATGACCGCCGAGCAGTTCCGATTCGTCGTCGACGTACACCTCGGCGGAACCTTCACCGTCAGCCAGGCCTCAGCACCCTTCCTCGCCGAGGACGGAACGGGACGGATCATCAACGTGACCTCGGCGGCAGGCCTCGTCGGCACCATCGGCCAGGTCAACTACAGCGCCGCCAAGTCCGGCATCATCGGCGTCACCAAGTCACTGGCCAAGGAGCTCGCCCGCCGCAAGATCACCGTCAACGCCGTCGCGCCGCTCGCTGCGACGAACATGACGGAGAACATCCGAAGCAACGAGAAGCTGGCCGAGATGACCCTCGCGCGGATCCCGCTGGGCAGGTGGGCAGATCCCGACGAGATCGCGAGCACCTTCGTCTTCTTCGCTTCCGATGCCGCGTCCTACGTCACCGGCCAGATACTGGCCGTCGACGGCGGGACGGTGATCTGAGATGGCGCTGACCGGCCGTGACGCATGGATCGTGGAGGCACTGCGGACACCGATGGGCAAGGCCCATCCCGACCGCGGCTGGTTCCGCGACGTTCATCCCAACGTGATGCTCGGCGCGGTCTACACCGCGCTGCTCGACGCGACCGGGATCGCGCCGGGCGACGTCGAGGACCTCGTCGTCGGCTGCACCGCACCGTTCGGCGAGCAGTCTCGCAACGTCGCCCGCAACGCCTGGCTCCAGGCCGGCTACCCAGCCGAGGTCCCCGCCACCGTACTCGACCGACGGTGCGGCTCCGCACAGACAGCCGTCGAGATGGCCGCGGCGCTGATCGCCTCCGGCACCCACGACCTCGTCCTCGCCGGCGGCGTGGAGAACATGGGCCACGTCCCGATGGACGCCGTGGTCAAGATCGAGGAGCTGTACGGCGCCGCGTGGCCCGCCGAACTCAAGGAGCTCTACGACTTCCCGACGATGGGGGAGAGCGCCGAACGCATCGCGGAGCAGTGGGGCATCAGTCGACACGAGATGGACGACTTCGCCGTCCGCTCCCACACGCTGGCCGCGGCTGCCATCGAGGCGGGACGGTTCGACCGCGAGATCATCGCCATGGAGCTCGACGGTGCCGTACGCACCAGCGACCAGAGCGTCCGCCCCGGAACGAGCCTCGAGAGCCTTGCAGAGCTGAAGACCATCTTCCGCCCGGACACCGGCGTCGTCACTGCCGGCTCGTCCTCGCCGCTGACGGACGGGGCCGCCGGAGTGCTGCTCGCCTCAAGTGAGGCTGTCGAGCGCCACGACCTCACGAAGCGGGCGCGAGTCCTCGACCAGACCACCGTTGGCGTCGATCCCTTGATCATGCTGACCGGCCCGATCCCGGCCACCCGCAAGCTGCTCGAGCGCAACGGGATGGCCATCGACGACATCGATCTGTTCGAGGTCAACGAGGCGTTCAGCTCGGTGGCGCTGGCCTGGGAGCGCGAACTGAAGCCGGACATGGACCGCGTCAACGTCAACGGCGGCGCCATCGCACTCGGCCACCCGGTCGGAGCCTCCGGCTCCCGACTGTTCGCGACCCTGCTCGCCGAGATGGAGCGCCGCGACGTCGAGATCGGTCTGGTGACCATGTGCTGCGGTGGCGGGCTGGGCACCGCGACCCTGGTCCAGCGGGTGTGAGGCCGCCATGTTCGACGTGGCCGACTTCCTGGATCCAGGAGACGGCGTGTGGTGGGGACAGGGCAGCGCCGAGCCGGAGCCCCTCGTCAACCAGGTCCTCGATGCCGTGGACCGGGTCGGCCCGATCCGGGCATTCTCCGGACTCACCTGGAACGAGCGCCTCGCAGGCGACCTCCCCGAGAAGCTGA
Organism: Nocardioides sambongensis; assembly: GCF_006494815.1. NCBI lineage: Bacteria > Bacillati > Actinomycetota > Actinomycetes > Propionibacteriales > Nocardioidaceae > Nocardioides > Nocardioides sambongensis. The sequence continues at coordinate 1,639,775 of NZ_CP041091.1, read as the reverse complement.
CCGTCCTCTCCTACGGCGGACTCGGCCAGCTCCGCTCCCTCAGCCGACACGGACGGCTCGACGTCGTCCCGTGCCACTACTCCGCGATCCCGCGGATGTTCGCCACGGGCCAACTGCCCAACGACCTGGGTCTGGTCCAGGTCTCTGCGCCGGGCCCGGACGGTCTGGTCTCCCTCGGCACGGGCGTGGAGTACGTCGCCGACGCACTGCGCCACACCCGCACCCTCATCGCCGAGATCAACCACCAGATGCCCCGAACGGTCGGCGGCCCGCAGCTCCCGATCTCGACCTTCGCCGCCGTGGTGGAGACCGACCGACCCCTGCGCGAAGCTCCCTCCAGGCCCGCCGACGCCGTCGACCGGGCGATCGCGGCCAACGTGGCCAGCATCGTGCGCGACAGGTCGACGATCCAGATCGGAGTCGGCTCACTCCCGGCCGCCGTACTCGACGCGCTGGCCGGCCACACCGACCTGGGCTTCCACAGCGGCATGCTCACCGACGGGGTGCTGACCCTGGTGGAGAAGGGCGTCATCACCGGCGCCCACAAGGAGATCGATCCTGGAATCGCCGTCACGGGCGCCGCGCTGTGCAGCACCGAGGGCTACCAGCGCATCGCAGACCAGCCCGTCGAGTTCCGACCGGCCAGCTACACCCACGCCCCAGCGGTTCTGTCTCGCCTCGGGTCACTCGTCTCGATCAACTCCGCCATCGAGGTCGACCTGCTCGGCCAGGTCGGCGCCGAACTCGCCCGCGGCGTCCACATCGGCGCGGTCGGCGGACAGGTCGACTTCAGTCGTGCCGCCTCGCTGACCGGTGCCCGGTCGATCATCGCGCTCCGATCGACGGTTGGAACGGGGGAGAGGTGCCACTCCACCATCGTTCCGACGCTCGCCAGCGGCGTCGTGACGACCGCGCGCGTCGACGTCGACGCCGTCGTCACCGAGCACGGCGTCGCCATGCTGACCGGCTGCACGGTGGCCGAACGTGCCCTGCGCCTCATCGAGGTGGCGGCCCCCGAACACCGTGAGCACCTCCAACGAAGCATCGCAGAGCAGGAGACCCCATGAACCACCCCACGACCAACGCGGCGTTCCCGAACAGCTCGGAGGGCGAGGCACGCACCGTCCACATCCGTGAAGTCGGGCCACGCGACGGCTTCCAGAACGAGCCCGAGACCATCGCCACCGACGACAAGATCCGCCTCATCAACGCTCTGGGCCGCGCGGGCCTGAAGCGGATCGAGGTCGCCAGCTTCGTGCGTCCTGACGTCATCCCGCAACTCGCCGACGGCGTGGCCGTGCTCCAAGGGATCGACGTCCCCGACGACGTCGCACGCATGGTCCTGGTCCCCAACAGCCGGGGCCTCGACAACGCCCTCACCCATCGCGACCTCTTCGAGGAGGTCGCCCTCTTCGTCAGCGCCAGCGAGACCCACAACAAGCGCAACATCAACCGCACCGTCCAGGAGACCATGGACGACGTGCGTCAGATGGGCAAGCGCATCGTCGACGAAGGACTCACCTACTGCGCCGTTGTCGCGACGTCCTTCGGCTGTCCGTTCGAGGGCGCCGTACCGATGGACCGGGTGCTCGACCTCGCCGAGCAGTTCGCCGAGTCCGGGGCCACCGAGATCGGCTTCGGCGACACGACCGGCATGTGCAATCCGTCGTACGCCTCGCGGTTCTTCGCCGCCGCCGTCGCGCGCCTCCCCGAGGTCGAGATCACTGCCCACTTCCACAACACCCGGGGCCAAGGCCTGGCCAACGCGTACGCCGCCCTCGAGGCCGGTTGCCGCAGCTTCGAGTCCAGCTTCGGTGAGCTCGGTGGATGCCCGGTCCCAGCAGGTTCCACCGGCAACATCGCGACCGAGGACCTCGTGTCCATGTTCCACGAGATGGGCGTCGACACCGGCCTCGACCTCTACGTCCTCATCGAAGCGGCCAGGGACGCCCAGAGCACGCTCGGACGCAAGCTGACCAGCCACTCGATCGTCGCCGGGCCCGTCATCTGGTCCCCGAGCGTCTGACCACCACCCACCAAGGAGAGAACAACCATGAGCAACCGCGTCGCACTCGTCACCGGCGGTGCCCAGGGCATCGGCAAGGGCATCGCCACCACCCTCGGCCGCGACGGATTCCGCGTCGCCGTCGCCGACCTCAACCTCTCGGTGGCGGAGGAGACCGCCAAGGAGATCAGCGCCGCGGGCGGCGAGGCCATCGCTGTCCAGATCGACGTGACCTCGACCGAGTCGGTCAAGGCGGCCGTCACTGCGATCGAGAACGAGCTCGGCCCGATCGAGGTCGTCGTCAACAACGCCGGGTGGGACGACTTCATGCCGTTCGTGAAGACCACCGAGGACTTCTGGGACAAGATCCTCGACATCAACTACAAGGGTGCGCTCCGCGTCATCCACGCCGTCGTTCCCGGCATGATGGAACGAGGTTTCGGCCGCGTCATCAACATCGGCTCCGACGCCGGTCGTGTCGGCTCCTCCATGGAGGCGGTCTACTCAGGCGCCAAGGGCGGCATCATCGCGTTCACCAAGACGCTGGCCCGTGAGGTCGCTCGCAAGGGCGTCACGGCCAACACCGTGTGCCCCGGCCCGACCGACACGCCGGCCCTGCGCAAGTTCGCGGACGGCGCGGGCGGCGGAGACGCCGAGAAGGTGATCGCGGGGATGACGAGCGCGGTCCCGATGAAGCGCCTGGGCACCCCCGAGGACGTCGGCCCCGCCGTGTCGTTCTTCGCCTCCGACGGCGCCGGGTTCGTCACTGGCCAGACGCTGTCGGTCAGCGGCGGCCTCACGATGGCCTGACGTGGCCCTCACGAGCACTCCCGCCGCGGCCGTCGACTGGACCGCGAGCGGCAGCTACGACGACATCGTCTATGAGACGAGCCCCGACGGCATCGCCAAGATCACGATCAACCGGCCCGAGGTGCACAACGCCTTCCGGCCACAGACCCTGGTCGACGTCGACCGTGCCCTGATGGCAGCGCGTGAGGACGAGTCCGTGGGCGCGATCATCCTGACCGGGGCCGGCGACCGCGCCTTCTGCTCCGGCGGTGACCAGCGCGTCCGCGGGGACTCCGGCTACAAGCTCGACGACGCCGCGACCGGCCGCTTCCACGTCACCGACCTGCACGTCGCGATGCGCCGTTGCCCCAAACCGATCGTCGCGATGGTGGCGGGGTGGGCGATCGGGGGTGGCCACGTGCTGCACCTGGTGTGCGACCTGACGATCGCCGCCGACAACGCGGTCTTCGGACAGGTCGGGCCCAAGGTCGGCTCCTTCGACGGCGGATACGGATCGAGCATCCTGTCCGACCTCGTGGGCCCGAAGAAGGCCAAGGAGATCTGGTTCCTGTGCCGTCAGTACGACGCCCACGAGGCGCTCGCAATGGGACTGGTCAACACGGTCGTGCCGCTGGCCGACCTGGAAGCAGAGACGGTCCGGTGGTGCCGGGAGATGCTCGAGCTGTCTCCCCGCGCCCTGCGAATGTCGAAGCTGAGCTTCCATGCCCACGAGGACGGCTACGCGGGGATCCAGCAGCTGGCCCACGATGCGAACCTCCTCTTCTACGGCACCGAGGAGGCCCAGGAGGGGCGGGAGTCCTTCAAGGCCCGTCGAACTCCCGACTTCACCCGCTTCCCTCGGCGCCCCTGACCTGGCGTCACGATCCATCACCCACTCTCCGAAATGAGCACCCATGTCTGAGACCTCTGTCGTCACCTGGACCACCGAATCGCCCGGCGTCGTCGTGGTGACGATGGACCGCCCGCCCGCGAACGCCCTCGGCATCCCCCTGCTGGACGGCCTGCATGCCGCCATCGACGCCGCCGAGACGGCCGGCGACGTGAAGGTCATGGTCCTCACGTCGGGCCGAGAAGGCTTCTTCGCAGCTGGAGCCGACATCAAGCACATGTCGACTATCGACGCTGGCTCCTTCCTCGCCTACGGCGACAAGATGCGCGCCGTCAACGACCGGCTCGCAGCGGCGGGGTGGATCTCGATCGCTGCGGTCGACGGCGTGGCGCTCGGCGGCGGACTCGAACTCGCGATGGCCTGCACGATGCGGGTGGCCGGTCCCCGCGCCCGGCTCGGCCTGCCAGAGGTGAAGCTCGGTCTGATCCCTGGCGCGGGTGGCACCCAGCGGCTCCCGCAGTTGGTGGGACGCGGCCGCGCGCTCGACATCATGCTGACCGCCCGCCAGGTCGAGCCCGAAGAAGCGCTCCGCATCGGCCTCGTCGACCGACTCACGGACGGCGACGCCCTCAAGGCCGCCCTCGACCTGGCGGCTGACCTCGCCGGCTCCTCGCTCCCGGCCCAGTTGGCCGTCGTACGCACCGTCGACGCTGCGTTCGAGATGCCGCTCGAGGAGGGCTTCGCGTTCGAGGCCAAGCAGGAGCAGGGCCTCTTCGAGACGGGGGAGGCGGCCGAGGGGATCGCGGCCTTCGTGGCGAAGCGCCCGCCGAACTTCGCGTGAGCGGCCGGCACTCCCTCGCGCCCTCGCGCAGCGGTGGGCGTGCCACCCTCGTGTTCTGCCTCGGCGCCGTCTGGCTGCTCTGGGGCTCGGTGTACCTCGCGATCCGACTGGTGGTCAACGAGGTGGACCCGTTCCAGGCCATGGCCCAGCGCTATGTCGTCGCAGGGCTCGCGCTCGCCGGCCTCGCCGTCGCGATGCGCGGCCCGGCCGCCTTGCGGGTGACCCGCGCCGAGGGCCTCGGGCTGCTGGTCACCGGCGTCCTGCTCCTCGGCTTCGGCAACGGGTTCCAGGCGCTCGCCCAGGTCGGCGGCCTGCCCTCGGGCGTTGCTGCACTCATCGTCGCCACCGTGCCTGCGTGGGCGGTCCTCATCAGGCTCGCCACCGGCGACCATCCGCCGAGGTTGACCCTGTGCGGGGTGGCCGTCGGCTTTGCTGGCCTGGTCGCTCTGGTGGGGCTCGGTCAGCGGACCGGCGAGGCGGTGCCGCTGCTGGCCGCCTTCTGCTGCCTGCTCGCCAGCCTCAGCTGGACGGTCGGATCCTTCCTCCAGGGGCGGATGGCCATCCCGAGCGACATCGTGGTGGTGGCTGCCTACCAGCAGCTGGTTGCTGCCGGAACGTCGACGACCCTCGCCCTGTCGACGGGCGAGACCTTCAGCATGGACTACTCGACCCGAGGCTGGCTCGCGCTTGCGTGGCTGGTGGTGGCGTGCTCGATCGTCGCGTTCCTCGCCTTCGCATGGCTGCTGGCCAACGTGCCGATCTCACTGACCGCGACCCACGCCTACGTCAACCCGGTCGTGGCCGTCTTGCTGGGCTGGTTGGTGCTCGCGGAGCCCGTCGGGGCCGGGGTGCTCGTCGGCGGCGGTGCGGTGGTCGGCGCGGTGGTGCTCATCATCAGCTCAGAGCGGCGCGCTGTCGTCGAGGAGCGCGTCCCGGAGAACGTCGCACCGGGCTGAGCGAGCCAGCCGCTTCTCCGGCCCAAGTGTGGCGGGCACCACTATCTCCAAAGGGGTAGGCCGAAACCCCCCTAAGTAGGGTCGTATTGATCTAACTGTCGGACCATAATCAGTGACGTGAGACACACCGATGGTCGGTGTTCCCGACACCCGAGGGATCATTCGCATGAAGCGACGACTGCTGGCGGCCACGAGTGCCGTCGCCTTGGCAACAACGATGGCCGCCTGTGGCTCGGCCAGTGACAGCTCGGGGGGAGAGGGTGAGGGCGGCACGATCAAGGTCGCGCTCATCCCGCCGACCAGCGGCGCCCTGGCCCAGTTCGGCACGGATGCAGTCAAGGGCTGGGAGACCGCCGTCCGACTTGTCAATGAGGACGGCGGCATCGACGGCCGCGAGGTGGAGCTGGTCGTGAAGTCGACCGACGCCGACCCTGCGACGACACTTCGCGTCGCTCGCGAGGCAGTGACCCAGGATGGTGCGCAGTACATCGGCGCTGTGATGACATCGCCCGAGCATGCGGCGCTCAATGCACAGCTCGAAGGCCTCGGCGCGATGTCGTTCAACTCGCTCGGCAAGGACGACGCTCTCATTGGAGAGCAGTGCTCGCCATACGCGGTGCACGTCGTGCAGAGCAGCAGCATGGACATCAACGGCCTGGCCAACTCCCTCGACGAGCTGCCCGGTGAGAAGTGGGCGATCCAGGCGGTCGACTACGCCACCGGACATAGTGCCGCCGAGAAGTTCCGCGACGCGGCTGAGGCGGCCGGCAAAGAGATCGTCCTCGAGCAGTTCGCGCCGCTCAACACGACTGACTTCGGCTCCTACATCACTAAGATCAAGAGCAGTGGTGCAGACGCCGTCTTCGCCGTCGAGTACGGCGCCGACGGCGTGGCCTTCGTCCAGCAAGCCGACCAGTTCAACCTCGACAAGCAGCTCGAGACCGTCCTCGGGTTCAACATGGTCTCGGAGCCGCTTTTCGAGACCCTGGGCGACACCATCGTGGGTTATTACAACAACGTGGGCTACGACGTGGCCGGTGACAACGAGTCGAACCAGGAGTTCGTCGAGGCCTACACGGCGGATCACAGTGAAGCGCCGTACTACGTGCCGGCCGACAACTACCTCGCCGCCCAGACTCTGTTCGCCGCCATCGAGGAGGCGGGGTCGGCCGATCCCGCGGACGTCTCCGAGGCGATCGCTGACCTGAGCCTCGACAGCATCGTCGGCGAGGTCACCGTGCGGGCCGAGGATCACCAGGTCCTGCGCGATTCCTACCTCGGACAGGTCGCCGAGGGCGACGGCGGACTGGCATTCGACGTGCTGTCGAACTCCACGCCCGACGTCACGACCCCCAGTCCAGCTCGGACTGCTCCTTCTGAGTCGTCCACGGTGCGGGCGGCGCCCTGAGCGCGCCCGCACTGTGGACCCCACGAGAAGAGGAAACGTGGACGCAGCGCAACTGCTCAATGGAGTCGCTCTCGGCTCCCTGCTAATGGTGCTCAGCTCCGGACTGGCGATGATCTATGGCCTTCGGGGCGTGGCCAACTTTGCCCACGGAGCCCTTTACATGTCGGGGGCGTACATCGCCTATTCCGTCTCTGACAAGGTCAGCTTCTGGCTGGCGCTGATCGTCGCACCGCTCGTGCTCGCGGCAGTCGGCGCGGTGCTTGAGCTGGTGTTCTTTCGCCCGCTGCAGCACCGGTCTCACATCGAGCTCGGGTTGATCACCTTCGGTGTCGCCCTAGTGCTTGAGCGGGTCGTCGTTCTGATCTGGGGCGAGCGGACGCACCGCGTCACGCCACCTGAGTTTCTGCAGGGCACAACGTCTCTCTTCGGCATCGAGTATCCCAGCTACCGGTTGGCGATCATCGTGATCGCGCTCTGCCTGGCAGCGGGCCTTGTGTTCTGGCTCCGGAACACTGAGACCGGCCTGCACATCCGTGCGGCCAGTCAGGATATCGAGACCGCCTCGATCATGGGCATCAATGTGGACCGGGTCAGCACGGTCGTCGTGACCTTGGGGTCGGCGCTTGCCGGACTCGCCGGAACCCTCGCAGCGCCGTATGTCGCGCTCGACCCGGGGATGGGCAACGCGTTCTTGATCGTCGTCCTGATCGTCGTCGTCGTCGGCGGCATCGGCAGCATCGGCGGGGCGATGATCGCCGGCATGGGCCTCGGCGTGATCCAGACCGTCGCAACCGTGTGGTCCCCGGCCTTTGCGGTCATCGTGCCCTACGCCGCCTTGACCATCGTCCTGCTGTGGCGGCCTACCGGACTCGCCGGAAAGAGAGTGTCATGACCATGACGACCACCACAGACGACGTCACCGAGACGATGATGGAGGCTCCGCTCACCAAGCCACGGCTGCGTGGCACCCTGATCGGTGCTGGCGTGGGCGTACTTGTCCTCCTAGCCGGCCTTGCTGTGCCCTACATCGTCACCGACACCTACCGGATGGGCATCCTGGTCGAGGCCACGATCTTGAGCCTGATGGCAATCGGCATCGGCTTCCTTGCTCGGCACCTTGGTCTGATCAGTCTGGGCCACGGTGCGTTCTTCGGGGCATCGGCCTACGGCGTGGCGATTGCCACGACCAACTGGGGGTGGGCGCCGGGCGCCGCTGTCGGGTTCGGCATCGCAGTCGGAACCGGGTTCGCCCTCGTGATGGGGATCCTCGTCGTGCGTGCCTCGGGATTCGGGTTTCTGATGCTCACGCTGGCGCTGTCTCAGGCTCTCTACGCCCTCAACGTGCTCACCTCGATGCGTTCGCTGACCGGCGCCCACGATGGAAAGCTGCTCACCTACGACCGCGATGCGACCTTCCTCGGCCTCACCCAGGCAGACGTGATGAACCCTGGGCTGTTCTGGCCGATCGCCTGGATCGCGCTGACTGCCTGCACGACCTTGCTGTGGGTTATCGGCCGCTCACGATTCGGCACCACCTTGGAGGGCATCCGCGAGAACGAGGAGCGTATGCGCTTCTCTGGCTACGACACGTTCCTGCCGCGCCTCCTGGCCTTCGTACTGTCTGGTGCGGTCGCCGCGCTGGGCGGAGCGCTCTTCGCCATCAACGCGGGCTACGTCTCGCCCGACATCCTGGGCTTCGGGCGTGCTGGCGACTCGCTGATCGCCGCCCTGATCGGCGGGTTCGGCATCGTCATCGGTCCGATCGTCGGCACCTTCCTTTTCGTCTACGCCCAGGCCAACTTCAACTTCGGCGGCAACCTGCACCTCTACACGGGCCTAACCCTGATCCTGGTCCTGGTGTTCATGCCGGGCGGGATTACGGGTGCGATCCAGAAGCTCTATCACCGCATCAGAAAGGCACGCCGATGACGATCTTCGAGGGCCGCGGCTTGACTGTCAGGTACGGCGCCCACGTGGCGCTGGACACGGTCGACATCGAACTCTTACCCGGGGTAGTGCATGGGGTGATCGGCCCCAACGGCGCCGGGAAGTCCACCTTCATCGATGCGCTGTCGGGCAGGAAGCGTCCGACCACCGGGACCGTTACCTTCGAGGGGGACGACATCACCCGCCGCTCGGCGCGGTGGCGCCGGCGCAGGGGGCTGGCGCGGTCGTTCCAGCGCACCAGTGTGTTCGGGTCCATGACAGTAGGGGACCAGTTGGAGATGGTCGCGCGTCGCAATGATGAGCCCGATCTGGGCGGAATCATCTCGACCCTTGGCCTGGACGCCGTCCGTGGCCAGGTCTGCTCGGAGATCGCCTACGGCACGCAACGCTCCGTCGACCTCGCGATCGCCCTCATCGGAAAGCCGAAGGTCGTCCTGCTCGACGAGCCGTGCGCGGGCCTTGTCCACGACGAGTCGGTCCGGATGCTCCAGCACGTTCGCGACATCTGCCAGGAGCGGGACGTCGCCGTCCTCCTCGTCGAGCACGACGTCGAGGGCGTGTTCAGGACGTGCGACACCATCACGGTGCTGGACCTCGGCAAGGTCCTCGCCAGCGGCACGCCCGACGACGTGCGCGCCGACGAGAACGTCATCCGTGCCTACCTGGGGAGTGCAGCATGACCTCCACCGTGCCCGTCCTCGAGTTCCGTGGGGTCACCGCCGGCTACGCCGGATCGGTCATCCTCCAAGACGTCTCCTTCTCGATCGCAGCCGGTGAGACCGTCGGCCTGGTCGGCCGCAACGGCGCCGGCAAGACCACCACGCTGATGTCGGTCTACGCGGTGCCGACCGTCACGGGTGAGATCCTGGTCGACGGCGAACCGATCGGTCGCAAGGCACACGTACCGACCGCCCGCGGGGTCTCGCTGGTGCCGCAGGGCAAGCGGATCTTCAGCAATCTCACCGTGGAGGAGAACATCCTGCTCGGACGGGCATCCGGCCGGGAAGCGTCGTGGACCCTGCCGGACCTCTACGAGCTGTTCCCGAACCTCGCGCGCGGCCGCAAACGCCACGGGACCTCGCTCTCGGGAGGCGAGCAGCAGATGCTCGCGATTGCGCGGGCGCTGATGTCAGGGCCGTCCCTGCTCATGCTCGACGAGCCGACCGAGGGTCTGGCCCCAGTGATCATCGACGCCATCATCGACGCACTCAAGGAGATCCGGTCCCGCGGGACGGCCCTCCTGCTGGTCGAGCAGCACATCGGCATGATCCAGAAACTCGCCGACCGCTACCTGGCCCTGCGCAAGGGCCGTGTCGTGGGCGAGGGGCCGGTCTCCCAACTTGGTGACCGGGCTGTGCAGGAGCTGATCGCACTCTAGGAACGACAGGAGCGGGTTCGCTGGAGATCTCTCCAGCGAACCCGCTCCTATGTTATGGTCAGACCATTCAACCGATGTTTGGATTCCCGTGGAGGTGGTGGAGATGACGTCGACAACGACGGAACGGACGCTCACGGGACCCTTGGTCGGTCTCAAAGTGGTGGAGATCGGCAGTATCGGTCCGGGACCGTTCTGCGCGATGCTGCTCGCAGACCTGGGCGCGGACGTGGTGCGCATCGACCGCACGAGCGGTGCTGCGCTGGTCGGCCCGAATGCCGACTTCCGCACGGAAGTCATGCACAGGGGACGACACTCGATTGCGGTGGACCTCAAGAATCCCGCGGGGCAGAGGTCGTCCTCGATCTCGTCGCGAGCGCCGACATACTGATCGAGGGCTTCCGGCCCGGCGTCACCGAACGACTCGGCATCGGCCCCGACGACTGTGCGGCCGTCAACCCACGACTCGTCTACGGCCGGATGACCGGCTATGGGCAGGACGGGCCGCTGGCCCAAGCGGTCGGGCACGACATCAACTACATCGCCCAGAGCGGACTCCTCGCCCTGGTCGGCCGCCACGGACAGCCGCCGACCCCGCCGCTGAGCCTCGCCGGTGACTTCGGCGGCGGCGGCATGATCCTCGCACTCGGTGTGCTCGCGGCGGTCTGGGAGGCACAGCGCACCGGGCGGGGGCAGGTGGTCGACGCAGCGATGGTGGACGGCTCCGCCCTGCTGGCCGCAGCCTTCCACGGCTTCGTCAGCAACGGGACCTGGGACACCGAGCGTGGCACGAACATCGTGGACTCGGGCGCTCCGTTCTACGACACCTACGAGACCGCCGACAACAAGTGGCTCGCGGTCGGCGCGATGGAGCCCCACTTCTACACCGACCTCCTCGAGATCCTCGAACTCGACCCCACGACGCTGCCGGACCAGAACGACCGCAGCGCATGGCCGCAGACCAAGAAGGTCATCGCGGACGTCGTCCGCTCACGCACCCGGGACGAGTGGGTGGAGCGCGCGGCAGGACGCGGCTGCATCTCGCCCGTGCTCGACGTGCGCGAGGCGTGGACCGATACCCACAACACCGCGCGACGCACGTTCGTCGAGATCGCCGGTGTCGTCCAGCCGGCGCCGCAACCACGATTCAGCAGGAGTCCCGCAGAGGTCGACGGCCCACCCCGGCACCCGGTGAGCACACCAGACACGCCCTCGCGGCGTGGGGCGTCACGACCGACCGCATCGTCGAGTGGGAGGCGGTCGGTGCGATCGCCCAGATCGACCCGACCCGTTCCGAGGAACCACAGAAAGGCAGCCAGGCCCGATGAAGAGCCTTGATCGACAGTTCGAGACCCTGACACTCGAGGAGGTGACTCCGGGGGTCGTGGTGATGACCCTCAACCGCCCCGATCGCTACAACGCGATGACGAACCAGATGTTCGACGAGCTGGAGCGTGCCGCCCTGGACCTCGACCAGGAGGACGACCTCCGGGTGATCGTGATGACCGGTGCCGGCGCGGCATTCTGCGGCGGTTACGACCTCGCCGACGCGGACCACCTCGCTGACCTCGGGGCAGTGGAAATGCTCAACCAGCAGGAGCGCGCAGCTCGAGCGTTGCAGGCCATCCGGGCCGTCCGCGTCCCGGTCATCGCCGCGATCAACGGTGCGGCCGCCGGCGGTGGCCTGGCGCTCGCGCTCCAGGCAGACATCCGCCTTGCCGCGCCCGAGGCGAAGTTCAACGCCGCCTTCGTCCGGATCGGGCTCACCGCAGGCGACCTCGGCACCTCATGGCTGCTCACCCGGCTGGTGGGCCCCGCCGTCGCCAGCGACATCGCCTTCACCGGCCGGATGATCCACGCCGAGGAGGCGGTGCGCATCGGCCTGGCCAACGACCTCAGCGCACCCGGCGAGCTGATGGACGACGCCCTCGCGCTGGCCCGCCGCATCGTCGACAACAGTCCTGGCGGCGTACAGCTCTCGAAGCGGGCCCTGCACGCCAACATGGAGGTCGGCTCCTATGCCGCCGCCATCGAGCTGGAGAACCGCGGCCAGGCGCTGCTCACCCGCAGCAGCGACATGCCCGAAGCTCTGGCGGCCTTCAAGGAGAAGCGCCGCCCCGTCTTCAAGGGGGAGTGACCACGATGACCGTGACCGAGGAGAGCCCGACCGTGCAGATCGACTTCCCCGAGCTCGAGGAGCTCACCTTCGAGGTGCTGCCCGGCGACATCGGCGTGCTGCGGATCAACCGTCCCGACCGGATGAACAGTCAGACCATCCGGATGTTCAGCGAGTACGGCGAGGCCGCCTTCGCGCTGCGCGACGCGCCCTTGCGGGCACTGATCGTCACCGGCACCGGCACCCGGGCCTTCTGCGCCGGATTCGACCTCGACGAGATCCACCAGATCACCGAGATGGGCGTGCGCGAGTTCCTCAAGTTCCAAGAGACCGCGACCGGCGGCATCCAGGGAATCCACTTCCTCCCCTTCCCCGTCATCGCCGCCATTCACGGTCCCGCGACCGGAGGTGGCCTGGCACTCGCGCTGGCCGCCGACATCCGGCTCTGCGATCCAGCCGCGAAGTTCAGTGCCGCCTTCGTCAAGGTCGGCCTGTCCGTCGGCGAGCTCGGCACCTCCTACCACCTGACCCGCCTCGTCGGGCCCGCCAAGGCGGCGGAGATCGGCTACACCGCCCGGATCGTCGGCGCAGACGAGGCCGAGCAGATCGGCCTCGTCAACCGCGTCGTGCCGACCGACGAGCTGTTCGAGGCCGCCCTCGAGCTGGCCCAGCAGATCTCCCGCAACTCACCGGCTGGCGTCCGGATGTCGAAGCGTGCCATCCAGCGCAACATGGAGATCACCTCCTATGCGGCGGCCCTCGAGCTGGAGAACCGCGGCCAGGCGCTGATGACCCGCACGGCCGACATGCCCGAGGCGCTGGCTGCCTTCAAGGAGAAGCGCGCGCCACGCTTCACGGGGGAGTGACCTCATGAGTGACTGGGACTGGAGCCCGGAGGAACGCGCTCGGCTCGGCGCGTTCCTCGAGCAGCGAGGGATCACGTCTGGTGACATCGTCACCAAGGCCATCGGCGACGGGCACTCGAACCTGACATTCCTCGTCTCGGACGCCGAGGGCAGTCAAGTCGTCGTACGTCGTCCACCGCCGCCGCCCACGCCGCCGGGTGCACACGACATGCTCCGCGAGGCACGTCTCATCGGCGCGCTCGGGGACACGGCCGTGCCGGTCGCCGACTTGCTGGCAACCGCAGAGGCGGGCGAGGTCATCGACGTCCACTTCTACGTCATGAGCTTTGCGTCTGGCCCCGTGGTCACGACCTCGACCCCGGCGCCACTCGACGCGTCCACGACGCGCCGCGCCATCGGCGAGATGCTCGTCGACACCCTCGCCGACCTCCATGCCGTCGACTGGGTCGCCGCCGGACTGTCCGACATTGGCAGGCCCGAGGGCTTCAACACCCGGCACCGCGCTCGGATGGCGCGTCTGGTGGCCGATGCGGACGGCAACCCGCCACCACACTTCGCGGTCGTCGACGCCTGGTTGCAGGAGAACGTCCCGGCCGAGTCGGGCGCGACGATCGTGCACAACGACTTCCGGATCGGCAACGTCGTCCTTTCCGCCGACCGACCGGGTGGGGTCGAGGCGGTCCTCGACTGGGAGTTGGCGACGCTCGGCGACCCACTGTTCGACCTCGGCTACTTCCTCGCGTCGGTCCCAGGCCTAGCGCCGTACAACCCGACCCAGCGCTTCGGACTGGCCATGCTGGAAGAGGGATATCCGAGCCGCGACGAGCTCGCAGCGCGGTACGCCGCCCGCACGGGGGCCGACCTCAGGAACCTGGACTGGTACACCACCCTTGCGCTGTGGAAGCTCGCCGTGCTCTACGAGTACGGCCGTCGCCGCGCGGTGCGCGGCGTCGGTGATCCCTACTACGCCGACCAACGTCTCGTGCAGGCCTTCCTGGACGACGCGCACCGATCGGCGGGCCTCCCGCCGCCACCTCCAGCACCACAATCCGAGGAGTCCCGTTGAGCAACCGTTCCTACGAAGAGTTCCACGACGAGGTCATCCGGCCCGAGGAGGCCGACGGCCTGCCGGAGCGCTTCTTCGACCGCTTCGTCTTCAACGTCCACCGCACCGACGCGACCACGCCATCCATCATCTTCGGACTGGGACTCCACCCGGTGCGCGACACCGTCGACGGATTCACGATCCTCTCCACGGCCACCGAGCAACGCAACGTCCGCTACTCGACCGAGCTCTCAGCCACCGAGCGGGGCACGTGCGGCCCGTTCAGCTATGCCGTGCTTGAGCCCAACAAGACCTGGCGCGTGTCGCTGGCGGACAACCCCACCGGCCTGACCTTCGACCTGCAGTGGGAGGCCCGCACACCCGCCTGGTGGGGCGACATCGACGTCACCAACAGCTCCGGGGAGACCACCTCCTTCTCCCACCTCTTTCAGTCCGGCTGGGTGTCCGGAACTGTCAACATCGACGGCGAGGAGCAGAAGGTCGAGCGCTGGTACAGCCAGCGCGACCGATCGCGTGGTGTGCGCACCATGGCGGGCGGACAGGGGCTCCACATCTGGTACCAGGCCCAGTTCGAGGACCGCTCCGTCGGCTTCCTACTGGTCGAGTCGCGCGATGGTGGCCGGATCCTCCTCGAAGGAGCCGTCATGCACGCCGACGGCACGCTCGACGAGATCGTCGACGTGCGCCACGCCCTCGCCTTCGACGACCAACTCGACCTCCGCTCCGGCCGGGTCCAGGTGACCACGGCGTCGGGGGCGGTCTACCCGATCGACACCGACGCCTCGGCCGGCGGCGGCTACATGGCCGGTGGCGGCTACGGCGGCCACCACGGCAAGGCCCTGGGCCGCGACCACATGGAGAGCGACGTCTACCCGCTCGACGGCACCGTCACCCAGCGAACGCTCGACTCCTCGCTCACCGACCGTTTGTGTGCGTTCGACTGGGACGGCCGCCCGGGCTCGGGGATCTTCGAGTTCGCGCTGACCCGTTCGTCGTCGTACGCCTATCGGGCGACGCTCGACTGACCCGTTGGGGGCCAGCGGGAGGCGTTCTGCGGGCCCCCAGCTGTGGGCCCAGCGACCCTAGGAACGCGCCTCGAGCCAGGCGATGACGTCGCCGGTCACGGCATCGCGGTTGGTCTCGTTGAAGATCTCGTGGCGTGCCTCGGGGTAGAGCGTGACCGTGACATCGACCAACCCCGCCTCCCGGTAGCGCTGGCCCAGCAACTCGATCAGCTGCCCGCGCCGGAGATCGGGTCTGCGTCCCCTGAGACCAGCAACACTGGCAGGTCCCTGCGGATGCCGGCCAGAGCCTCCGGGTCGCCGAGC
Organism: Nocardioides sambongensis; assembly: GCF_006494815.1. Taxonomy (NCBI): domain Bacteria; kingdom Bacillati; phylum Actinomycetota; class Actinomycetes; order Propionibacteriales; family Nocardioidaceae; genus Nocardioides; species Nocardioides sambongensis. Next base: position 1,624,228 of record NZ_CP041091.1, on the reverse strand, counting down.
CGGGAGGCGCCGCCGAACAGCTGGGGGACAGCGCTGTCCGGCAGCTCGAACCCCGACAGCGGATCGGCAACGTAGGCATCGACCTCCGCCTCGTCGCGCGAGAGCCACTCATACCCGGTGCGGTGCTCGAAACCGGCGTTGAAGGCATCGAGACCCACCGGTCCCTCGGCCTTGGCGAGCTCGGCACCGAGGACGTCGAGCGCCGTCGAACCGGACAGCACCGCGCCGGCGTACTGGTCGGAGTGGTCCAGGATGACCTCCTGTGCGGCGAACGACCCCATCGAGTGGGCGATGAGGAAGAGTGGAAGGTCGGGTGATCGGTCGGCCAGGTCCTTGCCGAATGCCGCGACATCCGCCACCAGGGCAGCAAAGTCGAAGTTGCCGAGTTGGTCGGCCGAGTCGACGGACTGGCCATGTCCACGGTGGTCCACCGCATGGACACGGTAGCCGGCGGCGACCAGCGCCTCGGCGAGGCGGCGATAGCGGAGGCCGTGCTCCGCAATGCCATGGGCAATCTGGACAACGCCACGAGGGGCGGACAGATCATCGCCCCAAGTGTGAGTAGCGATAGACGTGGCGTCGACTGGCGAGATGAACGGGGCGGTGGTCGGCATGTGGGCCTCCTCGTCGGTGAGTGCGGCTCATGCTCCCACTGTCGACGTCCTTGGTGCGGACGCGGAACTGGAGAATGCGACAGTGCCGGCGGACCTCCGAGGTCCGCCGGCACTCGTGTGTACGGCGCCGATCAGAAGATCGACTTGGCGATGATCTCGCGCTGGATCTCGTTCGTCCCGCCGAAGATCGGCGGCGCCAGGGCCCGACGGACCTGGAACTCCATGCCGTACTCGCGGGCGTAGCCTGCACCCCCATGAGTTGCATGGCCTCGAGTGCGGCGTTCTTCGCGACCTCGGTGGCGCGCATCTTGGCCATGGCGGACTCCCTATTGAGGGTGTCCTCGCGGCCCTCGTCGATGGCCTGGGCCACGTCGTAGACGAATGACCGGGTCACGGCGATGTCGGTGGCGAGGTCGGCGACGCGGTGCCGGAGCGCCTGGAAGCCGCTGATCGACTGGCCGAACGCGTCGCGCTGCTGCATGTAGGCGATCGCATCCTCGACCGAGCGCCGTGCGGCACCGATGCTGAAGGCGGCAATGATCATCCGCTCCACACTGAGGCCGCGCATGAGCTGCTTCCAACCCTGCCCGGCTTCGCCGACCACGGAGGACGCAGGCACCCGCGCCTGGCTGAAGAAGACGTCGTTGCAGGTGCGGGCCTCCATCGTCCGCACCTCCCGCATCTCGATGCCCGGGGTGTCGGTGGGCACCATCAGCAGGGTGAGGCCGTCGTGCTTCGGGCCGGAGGCGTCCTCCCGCACCAGGACCAGCATGTGCTCGGCGATGTGAGCGACCGAGATCCACGTCTTCTGGCCGTCGATCACGTAGGCGTCGCCGTCACGGACGCCCTTGGTGCGCACTGCGCCGAGGTCTGAGCCCGTGCCTGGCTCGGACAGCGCGATGGCCTCGGTTCGGCCGGCGACGAGGTTGGAGACGATTGTCTTCTTCTGCTCGTCGCTGCCCCACTTGAGGTAGGTCTGTGCGGCAGTCAGGCCCGTCGTGTAGGCGAGGATCCCCGGGGTCAAGCCACGGTGTGCCTCCTCGATGAACACGCACTCGTCGACGAATCCGGCACCCCCGCCGCCGTACTCCTCGGGCAGCGAGACGCCGAGCCAGCCGAGGTCGGCCATCTTGTCCAGGATCACCTGGTTGGTCGCGACGGTGTCGTTCTCCGTCAGTTCGTTCCACTGGGCGGGGGTGCCGTACTCGCGCTGGCAGAACGCCTCGATGGCGTGGGCGAACTCGACCCGGTCGTCGTCCAGGTGCATCGGAGTTGCCTCAGTTGCCGCGGTACTGGGAGAAGTCGGGCTGACGCTTCTCGTTGAAGGCGGTGATCCCCTCCTGGGCCTCTGGGGTCTCGCCGAACATCTTGAGCGTGGTGATCGCCATCTGCCCGACAGCGACGAAGTGCTCGGTGTCGCTATTGAAGGACTGCTTGAGGACCTTCAAAGCGGTGGGGGAGTAGGAGTTCATGGTGTCGGCCCACCGCCGGACCTCGTCCTTGAGCTCGGCCGCGGGCACCACCTTGTTGACCAGACCCCAGTCCTCGGCCTCCTTCGCCGAGAGGCGGCGCAGCATGAACCAGATCTCACGCGCGCGCTTCTCGCCAACGACGCGAGCGAGGTAGCCCGATCCGAGACCGGCGTCGAAGCTGCCGACGCGGGGGCCGTTCTGGCCGAAGCTGGCGGTGTCCGCGGCGATCGTCAGGTCGGCGAGCACGTGGAGTACGTGGCCGCCACCGATGGCGAGGCCGTTGACCGCAGCGATGACGGGCTTGGGCACGTCACGCATGACGCGGTGGAGGGCCTCGACCTCGAACAGTCCGCTCTGCGAGGGACCGTAGTCGCCGGTCTCCATCCGCTGCTTCTGGTCGCCGCCGGCGCAGAACGCCTTGTCGCCGGCGCCGGTCAGGCAGATGGTGCCGACCTCGGGGCTCGCCCACGCACGCTTGAAGGCCAGCACCAGCTCGTCGACCGTCTGGGCACGGAAGGCATTGAAGCGCTCCGGGCGGTTGATGGTGATCCAGGCGAGGCCGTTCTCGACCTCGTAGGTGATGTCGGTGAAGTTGTCCATGCTGGGTTCCTCGTCGTCGTGCCGTCATTGGCGGGTATACGTGATCATTGGCCTGACCATTTGTAACAATAGGCCCGTGAACGATCGTTCACAACCCCTGAGGAGACAGAGTGCAGCAACTCCAGATCCAGGCGAGTCGGCCGGAAGCGATGTTTCGGGTCGACGGCATGCGCCAGTGCTCCGACGGCGTGGGTGGCCGGATGACCCTGGGAGCCTGGGCGACGGGCCCGGACGGGCGTCCGGCGCTGGGCGCCACGGCCGTGCTGGCCGACGAGGTGCTCGGCTATGCCCTGATGGCGTCGCTGCCCCATGGGTCGTGGTCGATCAGCACGGAGATCTGGCTCGACCTGGTCGGCGAACTTCCGCGCGCAGGTGAGAGCGTCGTCGGGCATGCGGTCCCCGTCCAGGCCGGGTCGTATGCAGCGGGGGAACTGCGCGACGGCGCCGGGCGCCTGCTCGTGACGTGTCGCCAGCGCGGTAGGCACGCCGCTCCGCCCGATCGCCACGTGGCGTCGCCGGCAGCATCGGGCGCGCCGCCGGGACATGACCTCGAGTCGGTCCTCGGGATGCGGCGGGCCGACGGCGGCTGGGTGCTCGCCGTCACCGACGACATCGCCAATCCCCTCGGCATGCTGCATGGCGGCGTGTCGCTTGCCGCCTCCGAGGTCGTCGCGATCCGCAGCCGGCTGGCCGCAGACTCCGATCTGCGCACGACCTCCGTACACATCGTCCACACCCGCGGCGTACCAGTGGGCGCGGACATCGCCTTCAGGTTCGACACTCGGTACGCCGGCCGTAGCCTGTGGGTCACCGACGTCGTGGGCGCGGTGGAGGGCAAGGTCTGCACGACGGCGACCATCACGGCTGAGGCATAGCCGTGCGGCTCGCTGTCGAAGTCCACAGTGCGGCCGGCGCTGAGCCTTCTCGCCCGTTCGCCGTCGATGAACACTCGCACGGTGACTGCGTTCGAGTTCGACGTCGAGACCCTCCGCGGCCGCCGTGCCGACCGGCGATGGAACCGGATGTCCGTCGGCGACATCTGGGAGCGCGTCACCTGGGCCACCCCGACAAGGTGGCTCTGGTGGGCTGGGAAGGTGCCTTCTCGTCGCCGCGCTTCGAGCGCATGACCTACCTCGAGGCAGATCTCGCAGCCAATCAGGTCGCGCATGCCCTCCTTGCCGCCGGGCGACAGCCGGGAGACCGGATTCTTCTCTACTGCGACAACTCGGTCGAGGCCGTGGTCGCCATGGTCGGCATCGCGAAAGCGGGCATGGTGGTGGTGCCCGTGAACTCGCTGCTGGCCCCGGACGTGCTGGCCTGGGCCGTCGAGCACGTCGGCGCGTCGTACGTGATCGCCGACGCTGCGCTCGCCCCACGCGGAGCCGAGGTGTTCGCAGCCGCGGACCTCGAGCCGGACGTGGTCATCGAGATCGGCGGCACCGCCAGTGGCGGGGCCGCCGCCTTCGACCGCTGGATCGATGAGATGCCAACCCACGAGGTGGACGTCCGGATCCACAGTGACGACATCTGGGCACTGCTGTTCACCTCGGGCACGACCTCGATGCCCAAGGCCTCGATGACCGCGCACTCGTACTCCTACCTCAGCGGCTACACGTACGCGATGTCGTTCTCCCGCGGCTTGTCCTACGAGACCGACCTCGTCGTCGGCACGTTCCTGCCGATCGTCTATCACTGCGGCCACAACGCCACCGTGGTGCCGGCGGCACTGAGCGGGGGAACGTGTGTGATCGGGCGGCGCCCTGATGACGTCGCGCTCGCCGAGGCGATCACCAGAGAGCGGATCACGACCGTCTGGGCCGGATCGCCACTGTGGGTGCGCAAGCTCGTCGAGGTGGCCGAGGAGCGACCGGCTGACATCGACCTCACCTCGGTGACCGTGGCTCTCTTCTCCTGGGGTGCGATCACCCCCGACCTGTTCCCACGTCTTCGAGCCGTCGCTGGCGGCGATGTCCAGCCGGTCGAGGTGTTCGGGCAGACGGAGTCGCAGTGCTGCTTCCGGTTCTGGCCGGATGCACACCCCGACCGCGCGACCGAGTCGTACCGGGGCGTCAACCACGTGGGCCTCCCGGTCCCGCTCCTGGCCGCCGACATCCACGCACCCGACGGGCGGAGTCTCGCCGGGACCGTGGGGGAGGCGGGCGAGGCGGTGTACCGCAGCCCGGTGATCACGCAGGGCTACTACCGCAACCCAGAGGCGACCGCCGAGGCCTTCCGCGACGGCTGGTTCCACTCTGGCGACAGCTGCGCGTACGTCGGCGGACCGGATCGATCGCAGGTGATGCTCGATCGCCTCAAGGACGTGGTGAAGACGGGCGGGGAGAACGTGTCGAGTGTCCGCGTGGAAGGCGTGATCGCCGCCCACCCATCGGTGGAGAAGGTCGCGGTGATCGGACTGCCGGACGACGCCTGGGGCGAGTTGGTCACTGCAGTCGTGCTCCCTGTGCCCGGCGCCGAGGTCGTCGAGTCGGAGTTGATCGGCTGGGCCGCGAACGCCTCGCGGGATTCGAGACGCCGAAGCGGGTCGTTGTGGTCGATGCGATGCCGGAAACTGTTGGTGGCAAGATCCGCAAGCATGAGCTTCGCGAGAAGCTCGGGTGAGTTGAAGTCAGCTGCGCCGGATCCCCATCGCCCCGGACAGGGGGAGTTCCCAGGTGAGCTCGTTGGTCGCGTCGATCAGCTCGTCGAACTTGGCGGCGATGTCGTCCGGAAACGGGGCCGGACGGCGCGTGTCCATTCCGACGCCGACGAGCACGATCTCGACAGTGCACGCCAAGCGTTGGTCGGTCCGGTCGAGGATGAAGGACAGCACGTGGCCAGCCTTGGCGGAACGCTCGACGACGACCGTGTGCGTCGAGTACTTCCCGCCCAGGTGCATCTCGGAGAAGTAGCGGATGTGGTGCTCTGCCGTGAACACGCCCAACCTGCGCATCGCACGGTAGTCGTCGTCGATGCCGATCCGTCGGCAGATCACGTCGGCGCCCATCGCACCGGCATCCAAGTAGTGGCGGATGTTCATGTGACCGTTCGCGTCGATGAAGTCCGGCGTCACCTCGCCCTCGAGAACGCAGGGCAGCGCGAGAACCTGGTCGTACGACGGAAGGGTCGTGGAGCTCATGTCGGAAACCTAGGCCGTGGCTCGAGTACGGGGGAGTCGGCCGGCCGGGACCACTGTGGGCCGCGACAGTGGGGCCTCGTCGCTGCGTTGACCGGCGACGTGACGATCGGCGACGTTGGGGCTCCACGGTCGAAGGATGAGAAGGAGTGTCGATGACGCTGGAGATCACGGTCGCTGAGTTGGCCGATGCGAAGGACCTGGATCTCGGCTCGTCGCCGTGGCAGCCGGTCGAGCAGGTGCGGATCGACACCTTCGCCGACGCCACTGACGACCACCAGTGGATCCACGTCGACCCCGAGCGTGCTGCCGATGGGCCCTTCGGCCGCACCATCGCCCACGGCTACCTGACCCTCTCACTGGTGCCCTCGATGCTGAAGAAGCTGATGGTCATCACCGACCACGGCCGCGGCACGAACTACGGCCTGGAGAAGGTGCGGTTCACCGCACCCGTTCCGGTCGACGCCGAGATCCGGTTGAGCGCCTCGATCCCGAGGGCGTGCGTCGTGAGGACGGTGGTGTGCAGTACCGCGTCGCCCTGAAGGTCGAGATCCGTGGGCAGAACCGACCCGCGATGGTGGGGGAGTCGATCTACCTGACCTATGCTCGGGCCTGACCCGGTTGCCCGGAGTTCGTCAGACCTGATCGGTCGGGCGTACGACGACCTCGGCGAGTGCCACGCGACGTGGGGCGGTGACGATCGTCGCCACGACGTCGGCCACGTCCTCCGGGCGGAGGCGCTCGACGCCCGCGAAAAGTCGGTCGTAGTGGTCCCTGACGGGCTCCTGCTGGTGGTCGAAGAGCTCGGTCTCGACGACACCCGGCTCGACGACCGACACGCGCACGCCCCGGGGGGAGAACTCCTGGCGCCACGACTCCGACATCGCGGTGACACCGAACTTGGTGCCGTTGTAGACGGCGACGTTGCGGTTGGCGAAGCGGCCCGCGATCGAGGAGATGTTGACCAGGTCGGCCACCCGGCGTGGCCCGGAGGCTGTGGCGTCGACGAGATGGGGAAAGGCCGACTTCGCGACGTACATGAGGCCCTTGAGGTTGAGGTCGACCATCGCGTCCCACTCGTCGAGGTGGGCATCGGGCGTCGGGCCGTTGAGCATGACGCCGGCGCTGTTGACGACGATGTCCAGACGACCCCACGTGTCCACCGCAGACTCGACGGCGCCCGCCGACCCCGAACGGGAGGTGAGGTCGGCAGGCACCGCCAAGCAGCTCTCGGGCCCCAGACGCCGAACCAGGTCCTCGAGGCGATCCTGGCGACGGCCGACGGCGGCGATCCGGGCTCCGCGGTCCGCCAGTGCCTGCGCGACTGCGCGGCCGATCCCGCTGGTGGCGCCGGTGACCAGTGCAACGGTGCCGGTCAGGTCACCCGTGGCGGTCACCGACGGAATGCCTCGATGATGGCGAAGGTGTTCTCGGTGACCCGCTCGGGGGCCATGGTGAAGCTGGGGGAGTAGAGCGCCGCGTGGTCATAGCGCTTCTCGAGCAGTGCGACCCGGTCCCGCACCTCGTCCAGCGTGCCCGCGGCCGCCATCTCGTCGATCATCCGGTCCGACACCGCAGCGACCATTGCGTCGTGGTCCTTGGCGCGGAAGGCGTTCTGGATCGCTGCTGTCTCGTCGCCGAAGCCCGATGCCTCCATGACCGGGCCGTAGGCCCTGGGGGCGACGTAGAAGGCGATCTGGGCGGCGGCCTCGCGCCGCGCCACCGCCGGGTCGTCGTGGATGGAGGTGATGATGACGCCCTTGAGCCGGACGTCCGAGGCGTTGCGGCCGGTCTTGGCGGCGCCCTGCTCGATGGCCGGGCGGGCGATCTCCTCGAGATAGCGGTCCGTCAGGGTCGGGTGGCAGATCAGGCCGTCGGAGACACGCCCCGCGACCTCGATCATCCGAGCGTTCACGCCGGCGGTGTAGATCGGGATGGTCGGCCGCGTGGGCGGCTGGATGTCCGCGGTCGGTGTGATGTCGCACGAGTAGAAGCGGCCCTCGTGCTTGACGGGCTCCTCGTGGAGGTGCCACAGCCGCCGGAGCAGGGGGATGAGCTCCTCCATGCGGGTCGCTGGGCCGTCCGGGTCCTTCACGCCGTGCCAGCCCACCATCATTCCGCGCGTTCCGGTGCCGAGGCCGAGGGTGAGGCGACCTCCACTCATCTCGTCGAGGAAACGCGCGTCGTTGGCCAGCACGAGGGGTGAGCGTCCGACGGCGTACGCGATCGCGGTGCCGACACCGATGTGCTCGGTGGCGGCCGCCATCGCGGCCACCGACACGACCGCGGACCGGTTCAGGAACTCTCCTGACCAGGCGCCGTCGAATCCGGCACGGTCGGCTGCCTTGGTGATCTCAACCGTCTCCGCCAGCCCGCCGGCCAGCACGGTGATGCCTCGTGTCGTCACCGCGCCACTGTCGCCCACCGCGAGATCACCCGCAACGGCCGGACCGGTGGCGAGATGGAGATTCCACCATCGACGTCATTGAGCGAATCCCGCGTTCCTCTTGATTGAAAGGACTGACCATTCTATTGTTCGACGAGCGTGACCTACGTCTCATCAAGGAAGGCAAGTGGGATGGTGGATGTGTTGAAGTCGGTGCGCGATCGGTACTCCGAGATCGAGATCGCGTCCTACTACGACGAGGGCTACTGGCAGCCCACGTCGTTCTACGACCTGGCGGCCGCGCAGGCGGAGGCGACGCCGGACGCGCCGTTCCTCGTCGATGCCACCATCTGCCTCTCGTACGCCGAGTTCGCCGAGCAGGTCGTGCGGCTGGCCGCGGGTCTCGCCCGCGCCGGCCTACAGCGAGGGGAGCGGATCGCGGTCCAGCTGCCCAACTGGGTCGAGTTCCCCGTGATCGCCGCCGCGGCGTCCCGACTCGGAGCGATCCTCGTGCCGATCATGCCCATCTACCGGGGCGACGAGGTCGGCTACGTCCTCCAGCACTCCGGCGCCTCGTTCGCTGTCACGTGTGGTGACTTCCGCGGCTTCGACCACGCCGCGATGTTCGCCGAGCTCCGATCCGACGCGCCGGAACTGCGCGAGCTGTTCGTCGCGCGCGCCGACGCGAGTGGCGATGGCACCGGCCGGCCGCTCGCTGAGCTCTTCGTCGCTGGCGACCTCGGGGAGCTCGAGGCCGAACTCGGGCCGGACTCGTCGCCCGACGACCCGTTCCTGATCGTCTACACCTCCGGCACGACGTCACGACCGAAGGGCTGCTTCCACACCTTCAACACGATCAGGGCGAGCGCGGCCGCCATTGCCAAGAGCCTCGACTACACCGCAGCCGACGTGCAGTTCGGGCCCTCGCCCATCACCCACAGCACCGGCCTGGTCACCAGCGTCCTCCTCCCGCTGCTGGCAGGCGCCAAGTCATATCTGATGGAGGCGTGGGACCCCGCCGCCGGTCTGGACATCATCAAGGAGCACGCCTGCACTGCGGCGGTGACGGCAACACCGTTCCTGCAGATGCTCATGGGCGCCTACGACCCCGAGCGGCATGACGCCTCCAGTCTCCGGCTGTGGGTCTGTGCCGGATCCCCGATCCCCGGGTCCGTCGTCGAGGCGTCGCGCGAGCTGTTCGCCGGCTGCCAGACGCTGTCCCTCTACGGACGGTCCGAGAACTTCCTGACCACCATGTGCACGGTCCGCGACGACGCCTCGCGCTCGGCGACGTCGGACGGATCTGCTCTCGACGGCGCCCAGGTGCAGATCGTCGACAGCGCGGGCCGCGAGGTTCCGCGAGGCGAGGAGGGTGACATCGCCTATCGCGGACCAAGTCACATGATCGAGTACTTCCACAACGACGAGGAGACCGCGGCGCTCTTCACGCCCGACGGCTTCTCTCGCTCCGGCGACCTCGGCCGCATGGACGGGTCCGGATTCGTCCGGGTCACGGGGCGCCTCAAGGACATCGTGATCCGCGGCGGCATGAACATCAGCGCGCGCGAACTGGAGGAGCACCTCCTCGCACACCCTGACATCGCGAACGTGGCAGTCGTCGGTATGCCCGACGAGCGACTGGGGGAGAAGGTGTGCGTGTACGTCGTCCCCACGAGCCCCGATCGGCTCGTTGTCCTCGACGAGATCACGAGCTACCTGCGTGAGCACGAGGTCGCTACCCAGAAGTTGCCCGAGCGGGTCGAGATCGTCGACTCGTTGCCCATGACGGCCACGGGCAAGGTGCAGAAGCACCTGCTCCGCGCCGACATCGCCGCGAAGCTCGAATCCGCCAACGGCTGATGCGGAAGCAGGCTGGAGACATCTCCAGTTCTGGTCTGACCAATAGTTGTGGGGAGAGATCGGCGTGACGGAGCATCGTGAGGTGAACACGAACATCGAGGTCGGCATCGCGCTCAACGACCACTTCCTGGTGCCCGATACCGGGCGCCGCCGTGCACTTCTGGCGGGCATGGAGGAGGTCGGCCTCGACCACCTGACCGTGGGCGATCACATCAGCTTCCACGGCGGGGTCGGGTTCGACGGCTTCGTCGCGGCCACCGCGGCGCTCACGGCCAGCGAATCCCTCAAGGTCCTGATGGGCGTCTATCTGGCGGGCCTGCGACACCCGATGGGCACGGCCCGACAGATCGCGACGCTCAGCCAGTTGGCGCCCGGCCGGCTCATCCTGGGGGTCGGCGTGGCGGGGGAGGATCGCCGCGAGGTCCTCAACATGGGCGTCGATCCGGCATCCCGCGGACGCCGGATGGACGAGACCCTGGGCCTGCTCCGCCGCCTGGCTACGGGCGACGTGATCGACCACTCCGGTGAGTTCTTCACCTTGGACGGGGCCAGCATCCTGCCGGCGCCGGAGGTCCGCGTGCCGATCGTCATCGGCGGTGGCGGCGATGTCGCGGTCCGGCGGACAGTTGAGTACGGCGACGGCTGGCTCGGCATGTGGTGCTCCGCGCGACGCTACGCGGCCACCCATCAGTCGATCGTGGACGGCTTCGCTGCCGCAGGCCGGGAGGGGCCGGCCTTCGCTGGTCTCAACATCTGGGTCGGTCTCGGGGAGGACGCTGCCTCCGCCCGCGCCGCACTCGGGCAGCAGATGTCCTCGCTCTACAACCTGCCTCCGGAGAAGTTCCAGCACATCAGCGCGGCGGGGACGCCCGACGACGTCGCGGACTTCATCGCGCCGTACGTCGAAGGCGGCGCGCGGACCATCACCCTGATCCCGGTTGCCGAGTCACCGGAGACGGCGATCCAACTCTCGGGCCAGGTGCGTGATCGGCTGACCTCACTGGTCCCCGCGTCGTGAAGGCCGTCCTGCAACAGTCCTACGGCGGGCCCGACGTACTGCGCCTCGGCGGCCGACCTGACCCTGTGCCCGCGCCGGGATGGACCGTGGTGGAGTTGCGCGCCGCTGCGCTCAATTGGCACGACGTGCTCGTGCGCCAGGGCACGTACTCCTCGCCCCTTCCACACACGCCGGGCGCCGACGGCGCAGGGATCGACACGGCCACCGGCGACGAGGTCGTCGTGCTCCCCTCCCTCGACTGGGGTGACGACGAGGCCGCTCCCGGAAGCAACTGGGAGATCCTGGGCGATCACCGCCCCGGCACCTACGCGGAGCGCGTCGCAGTGCCGACCGAATGCATCGCGCCCAAGCCCACAGGGTTCAGTTGGGCGCAGGCGGCCGCGCTGCCTCTCGTCGGACTGACGACCTATCGCGCTCTCTTCTCGAGGGCGCGACTCGGGCCCGGCGAGAGTCTCCTCGTGCTGGGCGCCGGGGGAGGCGTGGCCACGATGGCCGTCACCCTCGGCCGCGCGGTGGGGGCGCGGGTCGTGGTCACCTCGTCAGCCGACGCGAAGATCGAGCAGGCCGTTGCGCTCGGCGCGACCGCAGGCGTCCGCTACGACGGACCCTCAACCACCACCTGGCCCGAGGGTGCACGTGCAGCCAACGGAGGCAACGGCTTCGACGTCGTGCTCGACGCCGTCGGGTCCTGGCCCGAAGCGATCCGAGCCCTACGGCCCGGCGGACGACTCGTCGTCCTGGGCGCCAACCGCGCCGAGCAGGCAACCCTCGACGTGCGCCCCTTCTACTTCGGCCAGTACGACCTCCTCGGCACCACGATGGGTAGCCCCCGGGACTTCGCCGGCCTGCTGAAGTTCATGGCCGAGCACGACGTGCCTCCACCGGTGATCGACCGCACGTTCCCTCTGGACAGTGCCGCCGACGCCCACACCCACCTCGAGTCCGGCGCCGGCTTCGGCAAGGTCGTCCTCGAGATCTGACGACGAGGAACCACGATGAGTCTTGTCCGCTATGAGACCGACCAGCAGGGCGTCGCCTTCGTGACGCTCGACTCGCCGGAGACGCGCAACGCGCTCAGTGACGAGCTCCTCGACCAGTTGATCGCTGCCATCGAGCGCGCGGGAGCCGACGAGGCGATCCGCGTCGTCGTGCTGGGCTCCTCCCATGAGCGGGTGTTCTCCGCCGGCGGCGACCTCAAGGCGTTCGCCAGCGACGCCCCCACGGTCACCAAGTACGCCGGGCTGGACCGCTTCCCGCGGCTCTATGCGTTGCTGGGCAGTCTCGGCAAGCCAGCGATCTGCGCGGCGGGCGGCGACGTACTGGCCGGCTCCTTCGGCCTCGCGCTCGCCTGCGACCTCATCATCGCCAAGGAGGGTGTGCGGTTCGGCTGCCCGGAGATCAACGTCGGGGTCTTCCCCTTCATGATCTCTGCACTCATCTACCGCAATGTGCCTCGGATGCGCGCCAACCAGATGATGATGCTCGGCGACCCGATCGACGCCGCCGAGGCCGAGCGCCTCGACATCGTCAACGCCGTGGTGCCGGCGGAGAGGTTCGATGACACCGTGCGCGAGTGGGCCCACCGCCTGGCGGCCAAGTCGCCCCTGCTCATGCGACTTGGTAAGGACGCGGTCGATGCAACGCGGGACCTACCGCTCACAGGCGCCCTGGCCGCGCTGCAGTCACAGCTGGCACTGGCCTTCACGACAGAGGACATCAAGGAAGGCGTTGCGGCCTTCCGGGAGAAGCGCTCGCCCCAGTGGCAGATGCGGTGAGGAAGGGACCATGACGATGACTCAACGGCCCGTGACGGCGGGGCGGCGACGGCTCGGGCGCGCACGTCGCTGGTACGCCACCGCCGCAGCGACCGAGGAACGGATGACCGAGGACGGGATCGTGCTCTGGCCGACGTCCGTGGCCCATGCCAAGGAGGCCGGCACGACGCACACGGCCTGCGGGCTGTGGACCTACTCCTGGAGGACCATGATGGACCTGCCCTTCCCGTTGCGCCGAGGCCGAACGCAGGCCGCGATGTGTCCCGCCTGCCTCCTGCTGGTGAAGGAGGGCGGGCGGTGAACAGCCAGCGGATCGTCCTGGTCGACGGCGCACGCACGCCCGTGGGGAGCTTCGGGGGCGCCTTCCGCGACGTCCCGGGCTTCGAGCTCGGGGCGACGGCAGTCACGGCAGCACTCGAACGCTCGGCGGTCGCCGCCACGGACGTCGGAGAAGTGGTCATGGGGTGCATCGGCCAGGTCGGCCCCGACGCCTACAACGCCCGTCGTGTGGCGGTTGCTGCGGGGCTGCCGGTCAACGTTCCTGCCTACACGGTGAACAGGCTGTGTGGATCCGGACTCCAGGCCATCTGGTCCGCTGCCATGGAGATGCGCTGGAACGACCTGGACATCACGGTTGCGGGTGGAGACGAGTCGATGTCCCGGATGCCGTTCTACGACTTCGGGGCGCGCAACGGATACAAGCTCGGCGACAGGTCGCTCGTCGACGGCACCGTGATGATGCTGACCGACCCGTTCCACGGCTTCCACATGGGCGTCACGGCCGAACGAGTGGCGCAGAAGTACGGCGTCTCCCGCGTGGAGCAGGACGAGTTCGCGGTGGAGTCACAGCGCCGGGCCGCGAGTCCGGAAGCCAAGGCTGTGTTCGCGGAGGAGATCACACCCGTCGAGATCGGTGGCCGCCGCCCGGTCACCGTCGCCGAGGACGAGCACCCGAAGCCGGGCACCACCTTGGAGACACTGGCCGGACTGCGACCCGCCTTCCAGCAAGGCGGCTCGGTGACGGCAGGCAACGCGTCCGGCATCAACGACGGCGCTGCCGCGGTCGTGCTGGCAACCGAAGCGGCCGCCGCCGAACGTGGACTCAACCCGCTCGTCGAACTGGTGGCCGTCGCCACCGCAGCCATGGAGCCCGAACTGATGGGGTACGCGCCAGTCCTCGCACTGCGGTCCCTGTTCGAGCGAACCGGGACGGCAGCCACAGACATCGGCACCATCGAACTCAACGAGGCGTTCGCCTCCCAGGCGTTTGCGGTGATCCGGGACGCCGGCCTCGACCCGGCGCGCGTCAACCCCTGGGGTGGAGCGATCGCTCTCGGTCACCCGGTCGGCGCGACCGGCGCCATCCTCTCGCTCCGGGTGGCGCGTGACCTCGTGCGCCGCGACCTCGAGTTCGGGATCGTGACGATGTGCATCGGTGGCGGCCAGGCGCTCGCTGCGCTCTTCCGACGAGCCTGAATGGCACTCGGGCGGACCACTAGGATGACCGAAATGTGACCTCCGCCTCACGGCGCGAGGGCGGTGGTTGAAGGTGGGGGAATGACCGACGAGCAGTCCCGTGACGAAGCCTGCGAAGTCCTGAAGCGTGCAGGCGATCTGCTGGGTACGTCCGCGATGGCGGGATCCCGGGCACAGGTCAACGACCTGCTCGACAGCGCGGACACCTCGTTGAGCCAGTGGCGTGACCAGCACCCCGAGCGAGTCGCCGAAGCGACTGAAGTCATCACCGAGTTACGTGCCGCGCGGCTGCGTCTTCGCACCGAGGAGGTCGTACGGCGGCGCGACGTGACCGAACGACTGCAGCGAGCACTGCGCAACCTCCAGCAGGTCGAGAGCACCGCCGACCTGGTCAGCCAGGTGCCCGACGAGGTCGCCGCCCTCGGGTTCAGGCGCGTGCTGTTCTCCTGGGTCGACCAGGCGCGATGGGTCCCGGTGTCGTTCCACACCGAGACTGGCCCAGAGGAGGCGCGCGCGGTCATGGAGGCCGGGCAGCCGCCGTACTGGGACCTGCACCGGCTGTTGGAGGGCGAGATGATCACCCATCGCCGACCGATGCTCGTGCGCAACGCACTCGACAACCCACGCGTTCACCAAGACATCCAGGCCGTGATGCACTCCCACTCCTACGTCGCCGCACCCGTGATCCGTCGGGCGCAGGTCGTCGGCTTCGTCAGCGCGGACCAGAACGTCGAGCTCGATGTCGTCGACGAGGTCGACCGAGACCTGATCCACTTGTTCGCCGAGGGGGTGTCGCTCGCGCTCGACCGCGTCGCCGTCCTCGAGGAGCTGGGTGAGCTGCGTCGGCGCATCGGCGAGCAAGCCGCCGCCATGAGTGGTCTCCTCGGCGACGAGGCCGATGTCGTGCGACGGCGCCTGAGGCCGGACGTGGCGCCCGAGCCGTCATGGCGCCGAGCCCTCACCCGTCGGGAGGAGGACGTCCTCGCCCTGGTGGCAGCCGGGATGACCAACGCGCAGATCGGGCAGCGCCTCTACGTCACGGAGGGGACGGCGAAGACCCACGTCAAGAACCTGCTCCGCAAGCTCGGGGTCGACAACCGCGCGCATGCCGGCGCGCTCTACCACCAGCACTGGACGGGGTGAGGGGTAGAAACCTCCCTCTCGCGGCAGATGAGTGACCGGCGTCACTCGGAGAACGATGGGACCACGCAGTTCGTGACCGCCATCACAGATCCGGGAGACCGTCGTGACCCTCACCTCCACACCCACCTCGACCGTCGAGGTGCCGCAAGAGATCGCCCGTCGCATCGTGCTCCCCGAAGGGCACCGCGAGGACGAGCCCCTGTTCGAGGCCTACCGCTGGATGCGAGAGAACGCCCCGCTCGCCCAGGTCGCAGTCGAGGGGTACGACCCCGTCTGGCTGCTGGTCAAGCACGCCGACATCATGGAGGTCGAGCGACAGCCGCAGATCTTCACCAGCGGCGGGGGCGACGAGCCGGGGTCCCACAACCCCATCCTCCAGAACCAGGCGGGCGACGCCTTCACCCAGTCGCTGACCGGCGGCAGCCTGCGGATCCTCGAGACCCTCACCTACCTCGACCCGCCCGAGCACACCATGGTCAAGGACATCGCCGCGGAGTGGTTCCGGCCGGCCTCACTGAAGAAGTGGGAGGACCAGATCCGTGACCTCGCGCGTGAGTCGATCGCGCACCAGTTGCACGTCGGCCCCAACGACCTCGACGCCGTCAAGGACTTCTGCCTGACCTACCCGCTCCACGTCATCATGACGCTCTTCGGCGTGCCCGCCGAGGACGAGCCCAGGATGATGGCGCTGACGCAGGAGTTCTTCGGCACGGCCGACCCCGACACCCAGCGCGTGGACGTCGAGCCGCTGACCCCCGAGGGCGCCGCACAGCAGTGGTCGGCGACCATCCAGGACTTCTACGCCTACTTCGACGCACTCGTCGAGGCGCGCCGCAAGGAGCCCCAGGACGACCTGGCGACGATCATCGCGCGGGCCAAGAGCCCGGAGACCGGTGAGTATTTCCCGAAGGAGGTCGCCTACGGCTGGTTCATCGCCATCGCCACCGCCGGTCACGACACGACCTCGAGCACGATGGCCAGCATCCTCGAAGCACTCGCGCTGCACCCCGAACAGCTGGCACTGGTCCAGAGGAGGCCCGAGCTGATCCCGGACCTGGTCAACGAGGGACTGCGATGGGCCTCGCCCGTCAAGCAGTTCACCCGCAAGGCACTCGAGGACTACGAGATGCGGGGCCAGACCATCAAGGCCGGGGACCGGATGATGCTGCTCTACCAGTCGGCCAACCGCGATCCCGACGTGTTCGACGCCCCGGATGAGTTTCACCTCGACCGCAGGCCCAACCGTCACATCGCCTTCGGGTACGGGCCGCACATGTGCATCGGGCAGCACCTGGCGAAGCAAGAGCTCCGGATCATGCTCGAGGAGCTCCTTCCCCGGATCGCGGCGCTTGAGGTGACCGGAGAGCGCAAGGTCGTCCAGACCAACTTCGTCGGCGGCCTCCGGAAGCTGCCAATGCGTCTGGAACTCCGGTGAACCACACCGCCCAGCGGGTCGTCGTGGTCGGAGCCGGCACCGCCGGCGGCACGTTCGCGGGCCTGCTCCGTCAGGCGGGCTACGACGGCGACGTCGTCATGCTGGGCGCCGAGCCGGACCCGCCGTACCACCGTCCACCGCTGTCGAAGAAGTTCGCGGACCCGGCAGCCGACGCCAGTCGTTGGCTCCGCGAGGCAGCCTTCTACGACGAGCAGCGGATCACCCTCGCTCTCACGGAATCGGCGGTGGACCTCGATCCGGTGGCACGGGTGGTGCGCACCGACCGCGGGCGGGAGCTGCGCTACGACGTCGTCGTCCTGGCGACCGGCGCTCGGCCCCGTCCGCTGATCGCGCCTGGCGCCCATCTCGACGCCGTCCTCACGGTTCGCACCCTGAGTGACGCGAACCGGCTCCGCGACGAGGTGGCAGCGGGAAGGACCATGGCCGTCGTCGGTGGCGGGTTCGTCGGGCTTGAGGTCGCCGCGGTCGCTCGTTCGCGTGGGCTGCCGGTGACGGTGGTCGAGCGGGAGGAGAGGTTGCTGGCTCGGGTTGCCAGTCCGCCGCTGGCGCGGGTGCTGGCCGAGCACCACGGTCGCCGCGGCACGGTGGTCCGCACCGGAGTCGAGGTCGTCGCAGTCGAGGGCGCCCGGGGAAGGGCCCAGCGGTTGTTGCTCTCCGACAACACCCACGTCGCAGCGGACGTCGTGGTCGTCGGGGTCGGTGCGCAGCCGTGCGACGAACTCGGCCGTCGTGCGGGACTTGTCTGTGCTGCCGGAGGGGGCGTCGTCGTCGACGATGCGGCGCGGACGTCGATGGACGGGGTGCTGGCAATCGGAGACGTCACCGTCCGTCCCCGCCTCGGCGGGGATCCGATGCGGATGGAGAGCATCCCCTCCGCGACTGAGCAGGCGAAACAGGCCGTGGCCACCATCTGCGGGGCTCCTCCGCCAGCCCCGGAGGTTCCGTGGTTCTGGTCCGACCAGTTCGACCTGAAGCTGAAGATCGCAGGGATCCTCGCCCCGCCGTACGACACGGCGCTTCGCGGTGACCCCAGGGCCGGGTCGTTCGCTCTGCTGCACCATCGCGACGGCACACCTGTCGCCATCGAGACCGCCAACGCCAACGCCGACTTCATGGCGGGACGACGCCTGCTCGCATCCGGCCACCTGGTCGACGCAGAGCGGTGGGCAGATCCGGCCGTCCCGCTGCGCGAACTCGCGTTTGCCTGAGAACCCAAGGAGAAGCAGATGCCTCAGATCACCTACGTCCTGCCGGACGGTCGCGAGGAGACGGTCGACGTGCCCGTCGGTCAGTCCGTCATGGACGGATCCGTCCGCAACAACCTGCCGGGGATCGTTGCCGAGTGCGGCGGTGGCTGTTCGTGCGCGACCTGCCACGTCTTCGTCGACGACGCCGCGGTCGGGCTGTTCGACGAGCCGATGACCGAGGAAGCCGACCTGGTCGAGTTCCTCGAGGGTGCGTGCGACCGCTCGCGCCTTTCCTGCCAGCTGATCGTCTCGGAGGCCTGTGCGGGCGTCCGAGTCGTCGTCCCGGCCACCAACGGCTAGTTCACCACCAAGAAGGAGTACGAGCACATGGAGATCACCGCAGCAGTCCTGGAGGGTCTGGGGCAGGACTTCGTCATCCAGAACCTGACACTCGACGATCCGGCCCCCGATGAGGTGGTCGTGGAGATCGCCGGGGTCGGGCTCTGTCACACCGACCTGGCAGTCCAGCACGGACACCTGCCGTTCCCGTTCCCCGGCGTCGTAGGGCACGAGGGCAGCGGCACCGTGGTTGCCGTGGGCTCCGCGGTCACGAAGGTCGGCGTCGGAGACCGCGTCTCGGCCACGTTCAACAGCTGTGGCGCGTGCACGCAGTGCACCAGCGGCACCCCGTCGTACTGCGCAGAGTTCATGGCACGCAACTTCGGCGGCGGCCGGCCGGACGGATCGAGCACGCTGCACGAAGGCGCGACGGCCTACGGCAGCTACTTCTTCGGGCAGTCGACGTTCGCAACCCACGCGATCGCCCGGGAACGCAACGTCGTCAAGGTCGCCGAAGGCATCGACCTCGCCATCGTCGGCCCGCTGGGCTGCGGCATCCAGACCGGCGCCGGCGCCGTCATGCGGTCGATGTCGTGCCGGGCAGGCTCGTCACTGCTGGTGACTGGCGGCGGCTCCGTCGGGCTCTCCGGCGTTCTCGGCGCGGTCGTCCGCGAACTCGCCACGATCATCGTGGTGGACCCGATCGCGTCGCGCAGGGACCTCGCGCTCGAGTTGGGCGCCACCCACGTGATCGACCCGGCCGACGGCGCCGTCTCCGAGCAGGTGCGCGCCATCGTGCCCGAGGGCGTTGACTACGCGCTCGACACCACCGCGATCGACGCAGTACTGACCGAGGTGCTCGCATCGCT
This sequence comes from Nocardioides sambongensis, assembly GCF_006494815.1. NCBI lineage: Bacteria > Bacillati > Actinomycetota > Actinomycetes > Propionibacteriales > Nocardioidaceae > Nocardioides > Nocardioides sambongensis. The sequence goes on along the minus strand of NZ_CP041091.1, from coordinate 1,604,900 downwards.
CGCCCAGTTGGGCACGCTCGGCATGGTCGGCGTCCCCAGCAACCCTGAGGCGGTGCTGTCGGTGGGCCTGATCGAGATGCAGGCACGCGGGCTGCGGTTCATGGGAATCGTCGAGGGGGACAGTGACCCGGACACGTTCCTGCCCGAACTGGTCCAACTGCATCTGGCGGGTCGATTCCCGTTCGACCGGCTGATCACCACCATGCCGTTCGCCAAGATCAACGACGCCGTCGAGGCGCAAGCACGTGGGGAGGCCGTCAAGGTCGTCCTCGTCCACGAGTGAGAGGTAGGAACTCCATGACCACCATCGACTACGAGCAGCTCTACCTGGACGGCTCTTGGTCCGCGCCGGCGACCGGACAGCGGATCGAGGTCGTCTCGCCGACCACCGAGCAGGTGATCGGCAGTGTCCCGGAGGGCACCGAGGCCGACATCGACGCCGCCGTGCTGGCTGCGCGCCGCGCGTACGATGACCCGACCGGATGGTCGACCTGGAGCCCTGCGCGGCGCACCGCGGTGCTCGAGCGCTTCGCCGTCTGCCTGGAGGCGCGTGGCGAGGAGACAGCACGCCGCGTCACCATCCAGAACGGAATGCCGATCTGGTTGGCGCAGCAGTTCGAGGCAGGATTCCCGGCGGTGCTGCTGCGCTACTACGCAGGTCTGGTCGAAGCCGGGCAGGAGGAACGTCGGCAGGGAATGCTGGGCAAGCAGGCGGTCGTCCTGCGCGAACCCATCGGCGTCGTCGCGGCGATCGTCCCGTGGAACGTCCCGCAGGCCATCACCTTCCTGAAGCTGGCCCCGGCCCTCGCAGCTGGCTGCACCGTCGTCCTCAAGCCGGCTCCCGAGACCGTGCTCGACGCGTTCCTGATGGCCGAGGCCGCCGCCGAGGCCGGTCTTCCGCCGGGCGTGCTGAACGTTGTACCCGCCGGTCGCGAGGTGGGTGCCTACCTCGTCGAGCATCCCGGCGTGGACAAGGTGTCCTTCACCGGGTCCTCGGCTGCGGGTCGATTGATCGCCTCCACGTGTGGTCGGCTCCTCCGGCCAGTCACTCTCGAGCTCGGAGGCAAGTCCGCGGCCGTCGTCCTCGATGATGCCAACCTGTCGGAGACGATCGAGTCGTTCTTCGCAGCAACACTGCTGAACAACGGCCAGATCTGCTGGCTCGGGACCCGCGTACTTGCTCCAAGGGCGAGGTACGACGAGGTCGTCGACACCGTTGCCGGGCTCGCGGGCTCGCTGGTCGTCGGCGATCCGCTGGTCGAGTCGACCCAAGTCGGTCCCCTCGTTTCCGAGCGGCAGCGTCAGCGCGTGGAGGGCTACATCGAGAAGGGGATCTCCGACGGTGGCCGCCTGGTCGTCGGTGGCGCTCGCCCGGCGGATCGCGACAGCGGCTGGTTCGTGCAGCCGACCGTGTTCGCAGACGTCGACCGCAAGGCGACGATCGCGCAGGAGGAGATATTCGGCCCCGTCCTCGCTGTGATCCCCTACGAGGACGAGGACGACGCCGTCGCCATCGCCAACGACACCGACTACGGACTGGGAGGATCGGTGTGGACCGCTGACCCCGACCGCGGCGAGCAGTTCGCCCGCCGCATCCGCAGCGGCACCATCGGGGTCAACCACTACAGCAACGACCCGTTCTCCCCGTTCGGCGGCATCCGGGCCAGCGGCATGGGCCGTGAGCTCGGTCCGGAGGGGCTCGTCGCCTTCCAGCAGCTCAAGACGATCTATCTGGACAAGGCCAACGAGGACGCCTGACGACCGCGGATCGGTGTCGGGACGCTGCGCCCGGCATCGATCCGATGGCTCCACCATGATTATCAGCCCGGCGGTGACCACCAGCGGTCACCGACAGCCACCGACTGCAAGCGAAAATCGCGGGCACAGTTTGGGCACAGTGCGGGGCAGATTGAGACCCCAACAGATATTTTTCCGCAGGTCAGAGCGGGTTTTGGGGGACGGGCTGGCGCGTAAGCCGGGAAGATTCCTGCCCAGTCGCGTGACATCTTGCCTTGAGATCCCTCCGTTCCCAGACGCGTGGTCCACGCGGCTGAGGCCGCGGACGGCTTCGTGGCGTAGGGCGTGGGCCGTGAGGTTGGTGGGGGCCGTGAGGTTGGTGGGGCCAGTGGGGGAGTGGGCGACGACGGCAGCGCGGCTCAGGCGCACTTATGGCGCAGTTTGACGTCAGAATCGGGCCTAGTGCAGCCGAGGTCGGCCGACTTTCGTCGTACCCTGGACGTCGACGATGTTCACGACCCAGCGCGTCGTCCCAGGTCAGACTGGATGGAGCCGAGGTAAGGCGAGATTCACCGGTCGATCAGACCCCGGTGGGCCCGTAACAGAGGGTCAGGGGTTCGAGTCCCCTCAGCTCCACCGAAGATGCAGGCCAGGGCCATGATCCGGCTCCTAGAGATAGGTGCAGGATCATGGCCCGGCGGCATTTGTGCGGCCTTCACCCGGCGGGATCGTCCGTGCAGGCGATGATCCGCGCCGACCGACGAGCTGCGGTCGACAGCGACGCGCGGACCCGCCGCAGGAATCTCAGGAGGTTGCGGCGTGCTGAGCGCTGAGCTTGGCCTCCTGGACCCGCTCCCACACGTGCGTGCGCAGTTCGCTGAACCGGGGGAGCGCCCTGGTGGTGAGTTGGTCGCGTTCGGCCGGCAGGTCGATCTCGACCTCCTCGAGCACCACCGTGGGGGAGCTGGAGAGAACGATGACGCGCTCGGCCAGGTAGACGGACTCGTCGATGTCGTGGGTGACGAAGAGCACGGTGACGCCCAACCGTTGCCACAGCGAGCGGACCAGGTCCTCCAGGTCGGCGCGGGTCTGTGCGTCGACGGCGGCGAACGGCTCGTCCATCAGCAGGACATGCGGCTCGTAGGCCACTGCCCGCGCGATCGCGACCCGCTGTTGCATGCCACCGGAGAGCTGCCAGGGGTACTGGTCGCCGGCATGAGCGAGTCCCACCGCCTCCAGCGCTTCGTCGACCAGACGACGCCTCTCGTCACGAGCGAGCTTCTTCTCCTTGAGAGGAAGCTCGACGTTCTGCCGCACGCTCATCCACGGGAAGAGACTGCGTCCGTACTCCTGGAAGACGACGGCCATTCCGGCGGGTGGCCCGCTGACCGCCGCGCCTTCGAGTACGACCGCGCCGGCAGTGGGTGCCATCAGTCCGGCGATGCAGCGCAGCAGCGTGGTCTTCCCGCAGCCCGACGGGCCGACGATGCACACCAGCTCGCCCGCTCGGATCGAGGCGGTGATGTCGCGGACGGCCTGGACCGGGCCGGACCGAGCTGTGTAGGTCTTGCCGAGCCCGGTGATCTGCAGGATCACCGTGTCCTGGGCGTTGGTGTTCGCGGCGTTGGTCGCGGGGGTCTCGACAGTCATGTCATGCCTTTCGCTGGGACGCGCGGTGCCCGTGGTACCACGCGAGGACCCGGATCTCGACGAGCCGGAACAACAGGGACAGAGCGACGCCGATGAGGCCGAGCAGCAGCACGCCGGACCACATCTGGGGGATCGCGAAGCTGCGCTGGAACTGCACGATGGTGAAGCCGAGGCCATTGGTCGCGGCGAACATCTCGCTGATGACCATCAAGATGATGCCGATCGCAAGGGCCTGACGGGCACCGGCGACGATCTGGGGACTCGCCGCGCGCAGCAGCAACGAGGTGATCCGTCGACGGCGGCCGAGCCGATAGCTGGTTGCGGTCTCGCGGAGCACAGGATCGATTCCGCGCACGCCCTCCACTGTGTTGAGCAGGACCGGCCAGACGCAGCCGGAGACGATGACGGCGATCTTCATCCCGTCGCCGATGCCGGCGAAGAGCATGATGACGGGCACCAGCACGGGGGGCGGGATGGCCCTCAGGAACTCCAGCGGGGGTTCCAGCGTCTCGCGCAGCCAGTCGGAGCTTCCGATGGCAAGCCCCATCAGGACACCGATCACCACGGCGAGGGAGAACCCGACCAGCAGTCGCCCGAGGCTGGGCAGCACGTCCTGCTGCACTCGGTCGAGGGTCCACGTGTCGACGAAGGCCTCCAGAATGCTCTGCAGCGACGGCCAGTAGAAGCTGGTGCTGTCCGCCGTGGCGAACCACCACGCGGTGACCAGCAGGAGCGGAAGGGCGATCGCGTACGCCGTGCGGCGCGCCACCTCGGTCACCGTTCTCATGCCGTCACCCCCCGGACCGAGGGGTGCCAGTGCAGCGCCCGGTGCTCCACAGCGCGCGCGAGCAGGTTGACGGTGACGCCGAGGAGACCGGTCACCAGCACCAGCGCGTACATCGTGTCGACTGCACCGGCGGACTGGGCCAAAGCGATGTCGTTGCCCAGGCCCGGTGAGCCGATCACCAGCTCGCCGGTGACCTCCAGGATGAGCGCCACCGCTGCCGCCAGCCGGAAGCCGGTGATCGCATACGGCAGGGTCGTCGGCCACACGACATGCCGGGTCCGGCCGATGCGGCTGAACCTGTAGGAGCGAGCAGTCTCGGCGGCGACCGGGTCGATGTCCTGCACGCCGTACATCACCTGCACCACGATCTGCCAGAAGCTCGCGTAGACGACCAGCAGCAGTGTGGAGACCATGCTGGTGCCGTAGAGGAGCACGACCACCGGGATGAGCGCGACCGACGGGATCGGGCGGAGGAACTCGATCGTGGTCGCGGTGGCCGCCCGAAGGAACGAGGACATGCCGATGACCATGCCGACGGCACATCCGGCGATCACGGCAATGGCGAGGCCGAGAGCCCAGCCACGGACCGTGTCGCCGAGGGAGGACCAGAAGCTCGACGTCGCGGCCTCCTCGCGGAGGGCGGACAGCATCTCGGTGAAGGGCGGGAAGTACGCAGCGTCGACGACACCGAGGCGGGGAAGTCCTTCGATCAGGAGCACGAGACCCAGCAACCCCGCGGCGCCGCGGGCCCCAGCGGTGGTCGGCAGTCGCAGACTGAGCCGGGTGCCCGCGGCGGCTGAGGTGGTCGCTGCCGCCATCAGGGCATCATCGTCTCGACGTCGAACTCCTCGGCGATGACGCCGTACTGCTCCATCAGGTCGGTCATCTCCTGCAGGACCTCGGCGTCGAGCTCGCTGCTCCACTCCGGCAGCGCCACGCTCTCGACAACGGCCGCATCCATCTCGGTGTAGGTCGGCACGAGCTCGACGATCTGCTCGCGGTCGTCGCGCAGGTCGTCGGCAGAGGCGGCCAGAGCGTCCTGTACCGCGGCGACGGCGTCGGGGTTCTCCTGGGCGAACTGCTGGGTGGTGACCCAGCCAGCAACGGGCATGTCGGCGACGGGTCCGGTGAACAGGTCTGCGATCTTGCGCATCCCCGCGGCCTCAGCGCTGGCCTGGAACGGTTCGACCTGCCAGATGGCGTCGACGTCGCCGCGGTCCAGCGCGGCCTGCATGTCGGGGTACGGCATCTCGACCAGTTCGATCGACTCGGGGTCGGCGCCGGCCTCTTCGAGCTGCGCCTTGATCGCGACGGTGCCGATGTTCTGGAGGTTGTTGACGGCGAATGTTCCGCCCTCGAGGTCGGCAACGTCCTTGATCGGAGAGTCTGCGGCGACGAAGATGCCGTGGTCGGAGGCGCCGACGTCGTTGCCGGCGACGAACACGATCGGCAGGCCCTGCTGAGCGGCGAGGATCGCCGAAGAGTAGTTCGTGTAGGTGATGTCGTAGTCGCCGGCCATCAGTGACGGGATGGCTTGAGCTCCGCCGGCGGACGGAAGCAGTTCGACCTCGACCCCCTCCTCCTCGAACAGGCCGGACTCCTCGGCGTTGACTGCGGTGGCCGTGTGGACCAGCGGGAAGTAGCTGATCTTCACCGTCGGGTCGGCAGCTTCCGCATCGTCGCCGCCGCACGCGCTGAGCGTGCTGGTGAGGGCGACGGCTGTGAGTGCGAGTGCTCCCTTGCGGGCGGAGGAGGGCAGGGTGAAGCGCATCATCGTTGATTCCTTCTCGAGGTTGGGCGTGAATGTGACGTCGCCGGACGGCAGGCGAGAGTCGGTGGTCAGTCGGTGATCAGTCGCACGGGAAGCGACTGCCAGGCACGCAACGTGTTGTTGAGGTGGCGTCGCGGTTCGCCCGCGGGCTCGATGGCACGGACCCGCTCGGCGAGTGCACGCAGCACGCACTCGGCCTCCAGGCGCGCGACGTGCTGGCCCACACACTGGTGCAGGCCCATCCCGAATCCGACGTGTCCCGACGGGTCGCGGGAGAGGTCGAATCGATCGGGCTCGGACCAACGACGAGGGTCGCGGTTGGCGGCGCCGAGGAACATCAGGATCTTGTGGCCGGCGGGGATGACGGTGTCGCCGAGCGGTACGTCGGTGGTGGCCGTGCGGAAGAAGGTCTGGACCGGGCTGGCCCAGCGGATCGCCTCGTCGAAGGCGATGCGCGCCCGGCCGGGATCCCGGCGCAGCACGTCCCACTGCTCGGGAGCGCTGAGGAAGCCTTCGATCACGGCCCCGAGCGCGTGGACAGTGGTGTCCACCCCGGCGGTCAGCAGGGATCGCACGATCAGGGGTGCCTGTTCGTGGGTGATGTCGCCGCGGTCCGCGGCCTCCCAGATCCGCGCTCCGAAGCCATCGGCGGTGAGCATGTCGCGGGCGCACTGGTCGTTGACCCATCCCGCCACCTCCGGCAGGGTCGCCTTGCCTCGTTCGACGAGGTGGTTGTCCGGGCCGAAGGCATTGAAGGTGTGGTCCCCGTAGGGCAGCAGATTCTCCCGGCCCTCCTTCGGGATCCCGACCGCATCGGGGAAGACACGGAGGGGGAAGGTCTCGGCGAGGTCGGCGATGGCGTCGACGGTGCCACGGGCGATGAGCTCGTCGACGAGTTCGGCGGCCTCGACCTCCCATGACTCGCGCAGGCGACGCAGAGCCCGGGGGCCAGGATCGGCTCCAGCACGTGACGAGGTGCGTCGTGGCGCGGCGGGTCCGTCTCGAGCAGGAGGCTGGGCGGACGCCAGGGCTTCTCCTTGCGGAAGTTGCTGATGCCGACCCCGGCACCCGACTCGAACCGTTGCCAGTCGACCAGTGCGGCATGGACCTCGGAGTAGCGGCCCATGGCGTAGACGTCGTACCGATCGAGGTGAACGACCGGACCCGCCTCGCGGAGGTCGCGGTGGAACGGGTGTGGGTCGGCCAACACCTCGTCGCCGAAGGGATCGGCGTCAGTGCGGGGGATCGGGCTCGGAGCGATGGTCATCGGTTTCTCCTGGGAGTGGCGGGGGTCAGATGTCCAGGACGAGGCGGTCGCTGGCAGAGCGCGAGACGCAGGGGTAGAAGAGGTCCCCGCGCTGTCGCTCGTCGTCGTCGAGCATCGAGTCGCGGTGGTCGGGGGTGCCCTCGAGCACGTCGGTCTCGCAGGTTCCGCAGATGCCCTGACGGCAGGAAGCGAGGATCGGGGCGCCGGCCTCGGCGGCGGCCTCCAGAATGCTCTGTCCGGGGGCCACGGTGACCGTCACGCCGGAGCGTGCCAGCTCCAGGTCGAACGACGTGGTGCGCACCGGGGCGGGCATGGCGGCTGCGACGAACCGTTCGGTGCGCAGGCTCCCCGAGGGCAGGTCCACGGCGGCGGTCCGCACGGCTGCCAGCAACGGTTCCGGACCGCAGCAGTACACCTTCGTCCCCGCCTCCAGCCGGCCGAGCACGTCGAGGTCGAGCAGTCCGCTCTCGTCCTGCGGGCAGACGTCGACGCGGTCGCCCCAAGGCGTGAGTCGGTCGAGGAACGCCATCGAGGTGCGGGTTCGACCGCCGTAAAGCAGCCGCCAGGGCTTGCCGAGCATCTCAGCCTGCTCGAGCATGGGCAGAATGGGAGTGATGCCGATGCCGCCGGCAACGAAGAGGTAGGCGTCGGCAGGTGCCAGCGGGAAGTTGTTGCGCGGACCGGCGATGTCGATCACGTCGCCTTCGCCGAGTTCGTCGTGGACGAAGGCCGATCCGCCACGCCCGTCCGGTTCGCGCAGGACGGCGACCTGGTAGCTGTGCGCATCCCATCGGTCACCGCACAGTGAGTACTGCCGGTTGAGGCCGTTGGCGAAGGTCAGGTCGATGTGCGAACCAGGGGTCCAATCGGGAAGCCGACCGTCGTCGGGCGCGACCAGCTCCAGGCCGCAGACCCCGTCAGCGAGGGCGAGCTTGCGACGGACGCGGAGGCGGACCTTGCCGCCGACGGCGGGGGAGGCCGTGTCGCTGGCGGCCGTCATTGTTGTGCTCATGGCGCGAGAGCATGCGCTTCGTGTGATGCCACTCACGACGCCTGCTCCATTCAATGGGCGAGAATGTTGCGGCGGTCACACCGGGCGGGGGCGGTGCAGCGTGCGCTCGAGTCCTCGTGCAGCGGTGCGCAGGACCGGAACGTGGGCGTGTGCGTTGCCGTCGTTCGGCACCACGAGTGCGAGCGAGGCGATGACGCGGCCGCGCGGATCCCGGACCGGTACGGCGATTCCGGTCGCGCTGGGGTCGATGGCTCCCGGACAGAGTGCGAAGTCCTGGCGGCGGATCTCGGCCAACACCTTCCGGAGGGTGCCGGCGTCCGTGATGGTGGTGTCGGTATAGCTCCGCAACGGACCGGCGAGCACCGACTCGCGTACGGACGCCGGCGCATGGGCGAGCAGCACCTGGCCCGCCGACGAGGCGTGCAAGGGGAGGCGTCCGGCCACCTTGGTGACGTTGATGACAGCGTGGCGGGTCGAGAGGCGTTCGATGAACAGGACTTCGGTCCCCTCGCGGACGCCGAGCTGGGTGTGGTGGCCCACGATGTGTTGCAGGTCCTCCATGAACGGCATCGCGACCTCGCGCAGGGCCAAGGTCGGCGACGCGCGTGCCCCGAGCTCCCAGAGGCGGACACCGATGCGGACGCCGCCGGAGGGGTCACGACGCAGGAGTCCGTGGGAGACGAGCTGGTCGACGAGGCGGGAGGTCGTGGAGCCGGGGAGACCGGCCCGGGCGGCCAGTTCTCCCACCGTGAGGCTCGGCGTGTCGGGGTCGAATGCCTCCAGGATGCGCACCACCCGCTCGATCAGCGACTCCCCTGACGGTGACCTGGCCATGGGCGACAGTCTGGCATTCGCCCTGTCGTCCGAGCGTGGCCCATTGAATGGTTCTGAGGTGTCCCTGCCTGCGCCTGTGCGCGAAGGTGCGTGACCGGCGCCACAGCCAGGTCGGCCCCGAAGGGGGCGGCACCCGTCGACGAGGAGGAACCATGCAGCAGGTCAGGGCCGTTGTGGCCCGCGCCAAGGGCGCACCGGTCGAACTCACCACGATCAATGTCCCGGACCCGGGGCCGGGGGAGGCGGTGGTGAAGGTCCAGGCGTGCGGGGTGTGCCACACCGATCTGCATTATCGCGAGGGTGGGATCAACGACGAGTTCCCGTTCCTGTTGGGTCATGAGGCCGCGGGCGTGGTCGAGGCGGTGGGTGAGGGGGTCACCGATGTGGCGCCGGGCGATTTCGTGGTGTTGAACTGGCGTGCGGTGTGTGGTGAGTGCCGGGCGTGTAAGCGGGGGGAGCCGAAGTACTGCTTCGCCACGCACAACGCGACCCAGAAGATGACGTTGGCCGAGGGGCCCGATGCCGGGACCGAGTTGTCGCCGGCGTTGGGGATCGGTGCGTTCGCGGAGAAGACGCTGGTCGCTGCGGGGCAGTGCACCAAGGTCGACCCGCAGGCGCGTGCGGCCGCGGTCGGTCTGCTCGGTTGTGGTGTGATGGCCGGGATCGGTGCGGCGATCAACACCGGTGGGGTCACTCGGGGTAGGTCGGTGGCCGTGATCGGTTGTGGCGGTGTGGGTGTGGCCGCGATCGCGGGGTCGGCGTTGGCGGGTGCTTCGCCGATCATTGCCGTGGACATCGACGCCAACAAGCTCGCGGCCGCGAAGCGGATGGGTGCCACGCACACGGTGGATTCCTCTGCCGGGTCCGGTCTGGATCCGGTCGAGGAGATCAAGCGGATCTGTGCTGAGACCTATGAGGGTGCCGAGGGTGCGGACGTGGTGGTCGAGGCGGTGGGGCGTCCGGAGACGTGGAAGCAGGCCTTCTACGCCCGTGACCTGGCCGGGACGGTGGTGCTGGTCGGTGTGCCGACTCCGGAGATGAAGGTGCCGGAGCTGCCGTTGATCGATGTCTTCGGTCGTGGTGGGGCGTTGAAGTCGAGTTGGTACGGCGACTGCCTGCCCTCTCGTGACTTCCCGATGCTGGTGGATCTCTATCGTCAGGGTCGGTTGGATCTGGATGCGTTCGTGACCGAGGAGATCGGGATCGGTGACATCGAGGCTGCGTTCGAGAAGATGCACCACGGCGACGTGCTCCGCTCGGTGGTGGTCCTCTGATGGCCGCGGCGCTCGGCCGCTGAGGCGCCCCCTCCGTCTGCCCACGCCATGCTCGACCGGGGCCGGGCGGCGCTTGCCTCGTGACGAGACGTTGGCGAGATCCTGCCGCCAACCGTCCACCCTGGTCGGGTGGGCGTCGTCCCGATGGTCGGAGTCGGATCATCTGCCCAGCTCGGCCACCCTGCGGAAGCGGGCGTCACCCGTTCCGCGCCGACTCTGGCGCGCCGCGCACCGCCTGTGGTGTGGTGAAGGGTCCGCGTCCCGGGAGGTACGCAATGCGGCTCGCGCCTGTGACCGTCACCCGATGGATCAGCGCGCTCTTCGCGATCGGCTCTCTTCTGTTCGTCGTCGGGTCGGTGCCGGCCTACCTGGACGCCGTCGGGCCGCGGGCCGTGGCCGCGACCTACGCCGTGGGATCGATCTGGTTCACCGCAGCGGCGTTCGTGCAGCTGGTCCAGGCGCAGGACCCGCGACTGACGCAGGTGAGCGCAGCCACCCAGCACGACCGTCTCGGTGTGCCGCAGTGGCGGTGGGGGTGGCACGACCCGGCATGGTCGGCGGCCGCGAGCCAGTTCCCCGGCACGCTGCTGTTCAACGTGAGCACCTTCGCTGCGCTGATCGGAGACCTCACCGAGCAGCAGCAGGACCGCATCGTGTGGCGCCCCGACCTCTACGGGTCTGTGCTGTTCCTCGTGGCCAGCACCTTCGGCCTCCTCGCCGTGGGCCGACTGCTGTCCCTGCGCCCCCGCTCCTGGGCGTGGTGGGCGGCCTGGCTGAACATGGCCGGGTCCGTGGCGTTCATGGCCTCCGCGCTCGGCGCCTACGTGTTGCCCTCGGGCAGCCTGACCGACGCGGTCGTTGCCAACGGCGGCACGCTCGTCGGCGCACTCTGCTTCTTCGCCGGAGCCATGCTCCTCCTCCCGGCGTGGCGACAGGACCTGCTGCCGGCGCGACCCGAACAACCACCATCGGAAGAGTCGACGGTTTCCCGTCACCAGGCATTCGGAGAAGGAGCACCATGAACGCACAGCAGCCGCACGACCTCTACGGCACCGGGTTCAGCGCCCGCGAGGTGCCCAGCGCCGCCTTCCCTGTCGAGGGCATGCCGGCGTACGCCGCGCGGTACCTCATCGAGTCCGACCTCGCTCTGGAGGGCGACCCGGCGCGCAACCTCGCGACGTTCGTGACGACGTGGATGGAGCCCGAGGCGCAGACGCTGATCAGCGAGAACCTGCACCGCAACTTCATCGACCATGCGGAGTATCCGCGCACCGCCGAGATCGAGCAGCGCTGCATCCGGATGCTGGCCGATCTCTTCCACGCTCCCGGCGAGACCACCGGCGCCCGCACCCAGGGGTCCTCGGAGGCGATCATGTTGGGCGCGCTCTCGCTGAAGTGGAAGTGGCGGGAGCGCCGGAAGGCGGCCGGGCTGCCCGCCGACCGACCCAACCTGATCTTCGGTGGCGACGTGCACGTGGTCTGGGACAAGTTCTGCCGATACTTCGACGTGGAGCCGCGGACGGTGCCGCTGCGACCGGAGAAGTACACGATCGGCCCCGAGGACGTCGAGCCGCACATCGACGAGAACACCATCGGCGTGGCCGCCGTCCTCGGCACGACGTTCACCGGTCACCGCGACGACATCGGCGGGATCAACGACCTGCTGGTGCGCCTCAAGGCCGAGCGCGGGCTCGACGTACCGCTCCACATCGATGCCGCCAGCGGCGGCTTCGTGTGGCCCTTCCTCTACCCCGACACGGCGTGGGACTTCCGGCTCGAGCAGGTGCGCTCGATCAACGTCTCCGGCCATAAGTTCGGCATGGTCTATCCCGGCATCGGCTGGCTGGTCTTCCGCGAGACAGCCGATCTCGCGGACGACCTGGTGTTCGAGGAGAACTACCTCGGCAAGACCGACCGGACCTTCACCCTGAACTTCTCCACCGGATCGGCGATGGTCGTCGCGCAGTACTTCACCCTGATCCGCTACGGGCGCGCCGGATACGAGTTCGTCATGCGCAACATGCAGTCCAATGCCGAGGCGCTGGCCGACAGGATCGAGGCGTTGGGTCGTTTCGAGATCATCGGCCGGCACGATGAGCAACTGCCCCTGGTCGCCTTCAAGCTGCGCGAGGAGCAGGACTACGACGAGTTCGACATCGCCTGGCAGCTCTCGGCCGAGCGCGGCTGGATGGTCCCCGCGTACACGCTGCCGCCGGACGCCCAGGACGTGAAGATCATGCGCGCCCTGGTGAAGCGGACGATGACCCTGGAACACGTGGAGACCCTCGCCGCCGACATCGACGGCGCCTGCCGCACCTTGGAGGCCAAGGGCGGCGCACATCCACGGGAGCGGCAGCAGGTGGTCACCGGTCCCGGCCACTGAGCGCCGGTCAGCGCGGATCGTGGAGCAGGTGCTGATCGAGCCGCCCGGTTAGCGACGGTGAGCTGCAGGGCGTGGAACCTGACAACGCCGGTGGTACGACGGCGGCCGGACGTCCCTCGCAGTGGGAGTGGGCCCGACGACTGCACGGTCGGGCAAACACCGTGCAGCGTGACGCAAGCCGGACCCGCCGGAGGCTGGCAGCGTGGCGCCAGACCCGTCGAGCTCCGTCGCCGAACCGACCGAGAGGACCCAGCCGTGAACGCTGCCACCCCCGACACCGTCGTCCTCGTCCACGGCCTGTGGATGACCCCCGGAGCTGGGAGGAGTGGGTGCCCCACCTGGAGGCGAAGGGGCTGCGGGTGCTGACCCCGGCGTACCCGGGATTCGAGGTCGAGGTCGAGGCGCTTCGCGAGGATCCGCAGGTCATCGCGGACCTCACCGTCAACGCCACGGTCGATCACCTGGCGTCGGTGGTGGAGTCGGTCGCCACGCCGCCGGTGATCATCGGTCACTCGTTCGGCGGCACGCTGACCCAGCTGCTGCTCGCCCGTGGTCTCGGATCGGCGGGTGTGGTGATCGACTCGGCGCCCACCGAGGGTGTCCGGGTGAACCCGGTCTCCCAGGCACGATCCCTCTTCCCGGCGCTGAAGAATCCGGCGAACCGCCGTCGGGCCGTCAGCTTCACCCCGGAGGAGTTCCACTACGCCTTCACCAACACGTTGACCGCGGAGGAGTCGCAACGGATCTGGGAGCGCTATGCGATCGGCGCCCCTGGCAACTGGGTCTGGGAGCACGGCCTCTTCGCCAACTTCAAGCCCGGGCACCAGGACACCTGGGTCGACTTCAAGGCGGACCGGGCTCCGCTGCTCTTCATCGCGGGCGGGAAGGACCACATCATGCCGCCCTCGGTGAACCGTTCGAACGCCAAGCACTACCGGCACTCGCCGGCAGTGACCGACTACCACGAGTTCGAGGAGCGCGATCACTGGACGTGCGGTGCTCCCGGCTGGCAGGAGGTCGCCGACCACGCCCTGCACTGGGCCCTCGACCACGCCCAGCCCGCTCGCCCCTGGCTGACCAACGCCTGACCTGATACCCGACCCGCCACCCGACCCGAGCGCTTCCCCTACCCGGGGTATTGCCTTCCGCCCGCCGCCGTCCGCAGACTCTGACCACGGCGCACGGGAGGTCGGGCGATGCTGGTGCTGGACAGTGGCACGGTGGCGCCTGCTGAGCGTGCCGACTTCGTGTCCTGCGCCATGGCCGACGCCGCCTACGCCAGCCACACGCTGCCGCTGGGCGCGGCCCCGCCGCAGCTCCGCATGGAGCGCTGGGAGCTCGGGGTGGTCGGTGTCTTCCACACCCGGATCTCGCCGATGGTCTCGGCGCGCACCGAGCGTCAGGCACGCGCCGACGAGGCGCCGGTGCTCGCGCTGGTACTGGGCTTCACCACCGCCATGTGCCGGGAGCAGGACGACCTGGTGATCGCCGAGCAGGCCGGCGCCGTGGACCTGATCGACCTGAGCCGGGCGTACCGCACGGTGATCCCGGGAGGCACCGACGGCTGGTGCGCCGAGGTGGCGCTGGCCGAGCTGCGTCTCGACCCCGGCACGATACGACGCGCCCGCCCCCGGCTGTCGGCCTCGCCGGTGGCGGGTGTCTTCGCCCAGCATCTGCGTGAGCTCCAGCGCTACGCGGCGGCCCACGGCGAGGAGATCGAGCTCGCTCCCGCGGCGGCCGCGCTGCTGGGCAGGACCACCGTCACCCTGGCGCGGGCGCTGATCGCCTCGGCCGCCGGCTGCCGGGACGCGGGCGACGCACTGGAGGAGAGCCTGCTGCTGCGGGTGCAGTCCTATGTCCGCACCCATCTCGGCGATCCCGACCTGGACATCGCCCGGATCGCGGCGGTCCACAGCGTCTCCGTGCGCCACCTCTTCGCGGTCTTCGCCGCGGCGGGCCTTCGTCTGGAGCAGTGGGTCATCGCGGAACGGTTGGAGGCGGCGCGGCACGAGCTGGGTGGACCCGCGGGGCGCCACCGCACCATCGGTGCGGTGGCCCGCCGCTGGGGCTTCCGCAGCCACGCGCACTTCACCCACCGGTTCCGCGACACCTACGGGATGTCCCCGCGGGAGTGGCGCGAAGCCGCCCGCCGCGTCGAGTGAGCCGGTCCGGCGGGCTCACCGATGAGCCGGAGCGCGGCTGGCTCGGGTCGCGGCGGCGCGCTCCAGCACGGGCAGCACCCGCGGCGGCACCACCGTCCCCAGCACCACCACGCTGGTCGAGCGCACCACCGCGGCGGAGTGGTTCAGCTCCAGCAGCGTGGCCTGCAGGTCGGCGTGGTCGGCGGCCGCTACCTTGCACAGCACGTCGGCCGAACCGGTCGTCATGTAGGCCTCCAGGATCGTCGGGATCGCAGTCAGCTCGGAGGCCACCTCTTCCAGCGCCCCCTGCGCGATCTCCAGGGTCACGAAGGCGGCCAGCGGGTGGGCGGCGGCCTCCAGGTCGATGTCCGGGCCGTAGCCGGTGACCACGCCCGCCGTCTCCAGGCGCTGGATCCGCGCCTGGACGGTGGCGCGGGCGACCTTCGTCAGCCGGGAGAGCTCGAGCGGGCCGGCACGGGGATGGTCCCGCAGCGCGGTGAGCAGTGCGAGGTCGAGCTGGTCGAGGTCCACGAGAGCATCTCCTTCGCCAAACGGTAGTCCCACAGCATAGATAACCGCCGGTTCGGCTGCGCGGTCTGTGCAGTGCGAGCAGGAGATCGTGCCCCGGTTGTCCACCTCGGTCCGGCCGGGTTGGCTGGTGACCCGGACCACATCCCTCGACGAAGGAGTCCCATGACCGTCGCCGACCATCTCACCGACGCCGAACGCCTCGCCGACCTCGACCTCGACCAGCTGCGCCAGCTCGTCGGGCTCGTCGCCTACGACGACGCCACCGACCCGTTCCCGGTCACCGGTTGGGACGCCGTGGTGTGGGCCGTGGGCAACGCGGTGCAGACCAGCCACTTCTTCCAGAGCGCCTTCGGCATGGACCTGGTCGCCTACTCCGGTCCGGAGACCGGCAACCGGGACCACCACGCCTACGTGCTCACCTCGGGTGCGGTGCGTTTCGTGATCACCGGGGGCATCGCGCCGGACAGCCCGGTGGCCGCCCACCACGCCCGGCACGGTGACGGGATCACCGACATCGCCCTCGAGGTGCCCGATGTCGACCGCTGCATCGACCATGCCCGCGCCGAGGGCGCGACCGTGCTGGTCGAGCCGCACGACGTGAGCGACGAGCACGGCACGGTGCGAATGGCCGCGATCGCGACCTACGGCGAGACCCGGCACACCCTGGTCGACCGCAGCCGCTACCGCGGGCCCTACCTGCCCGGGTACGTCGCCCGCACCTCCGGCCTCGTCCGCCCGGCGGCGGCCGACGGTGCCGACGCGCCGCGGATCTTCCAAGCGCTGGACCACGTGGTCGGCAACGTCGAGCTCGGCCGGATGGACGAGTGGGTCGACTTCTACGGACGGGTGATGGGCTTCGCCAACATGGCCGAGTTCATCGGTGACGACATCGCCACCGACTACTCGGCGTTGATGAGCAAGGTGGTCGCCAGCGGCAACCACCGGGTGAAGTTCCCGCTGAACGAGCCGGCGATCGCCAAGAAGCGCTCCCAGATCGACGAGTACCTCGAGTTCTACGGCGGCCCCGGTGCCCAGCACCTCGCCCTGGCCACCGAGGACATCCTCGCGGCGGTCGACGCGATGCGCGCGGCCGGCATCGAATTCCTGGACACACCCGACTCCTACTACGAGGACCCCGAGCTGCGTGCTCGGATCGGCGAGGTGCGGGTGCCGATCGCCGAGCTGCAGCGCCGCGGGATCCTGGTCGACCGTGATGAGGACGGCTACCTGCTGCAGATCTTCACCAAGCCGATCGGCGACCGGCCGACGGTCTTCTTCGAGATGATCGAGCGGCACGGGTCGCTGGGATTCGGGAAGGGCAACTTCAAGGCCCTCTTCGAGGCGATCGAGCGCGAGCAGGACAAGCGCGGCAATCTCTGAGACGGTGATCGGGAGGCGGGGCCCGCGGTGCCAGGAGCGCCGGTGACGGGCCGCGCAGCCCTCCACGAGCGGCGGTGATCTGAATGGCGCACTACCAGCGGATGGGAGACGTGCCCCCCAAGCGGCACACCCAGCACCGGGGCCCCGACGGCGGCCTCTACCGCGAGGAGCTGATGGGCGAGGAGGGGTTCTCCTCCGACTCCTCGTTGCTCTACCACCGGGGCGTTCCGTCCGCGCTGGTCGACGCGCGGGCATGGGAGCTGCCCGACCAGGCCACGGTGCCGAACTCCCCGCTGCTGCCGCGCCACCTCGCGCCGCACCAGCTCTTCGCCCACCTCGATCCCGGCGGGGTCGACGCGGTGACCGGCCGCCGGCTGCTGCTCGGCAACGGCGACGTGCGGTTGAGCTATGTGGTCGCCGGGCGCACCTCGCCCTACTACCGCAACGCCACCGGTGACGAGTGCGCCTTCGTCGAGTCCGGGCAGGGGAGGCTGGAGACGGTCTTCGGGGATCTCGAGGTCGGCCCGGGTGACTACGCGATCATCCCGCGCGCCACCACGCACCGCTGGGTGGTGGCGGGGGAGCCGTTGCGCCTCTACGCGATCGAGGGCAACAGCCACATCTCGCCGCCACGCCGCTACCTGTCCCGGTTCGGGCAGCTGCTCGAGCACGCGCCGTACTGCGAGCGGGACCTGCGGGTGCCGTCCCCGCCCCGCCAGGTGGAGGGGGCCGACGTGGAGGTCTACGTCAAGCACCGCGGCTCCGGTCCCGGCGCGAGCGGAGGGCTGGCCGGCACGGTGCACGTCCTGCCGGAGCACCCGTTCGACGTGGTCGGATGGGACGGGTGCCTCTACCCGTACGTCTTCAACGTCGCGGACTTCGAGCCGATCACCGGCCGGGTGCACCAGCCTCCGCCGGTGCACCAGGTCTTCGAGGGCCACAACTTCGTGGTCTGCAACTTCGTGCCCCGCAAGGTCGACTACCACCCGCTCGCCGTCCCGGTGCCCTACTACCACTCGAACGTCGACTCCGACGAGGTGATGTTCTACGTCGCCGGGGACTACGAGGCGCGCAAGGGCTCCGGCATCGGGATCGGGTCGATCACGCTGCACCCGGGCGGTCACGCGCACGGTCCGCAGCCGGAGGCGATCGAGGCCAGCCTGGGGCCGAGCGGTTCGACGAGCTCGCGGTCATGGTGGACACCTTCCGGCCGCTGGACCTCGGCGAGGGCGGTCGCGCCTGCGACGACGGGGCCTACGCCTGGACCTGGGCCGGCGGACGTCGGTGATGGCGGCGGTGACCCCGGAAGCCGCGGCCACCCCGCGTCCGGTCGGCTTCGGGGTCTTCCGCACCCCCGACGCGCCACGCGTACGACGACTGGGCTGGCGTACCAGCGGAGGTGTGCTCGACCTCGGCGCCCTGGCCGCCTCCCGCGCGCCCGGCCTCGCGTCGTACCTGGGGGTGGGGCGGCTGGACCCGCTGCTGGCCGCCGGCCGGGCGGTGTGGGACCAGGTGCTCGACGCGGTGCTCTCCTGGGAGCGGAGCGTCGAGCCGGTGCCGATGGACCGGGTCGACCCGGTGCTCGGGTTCTCCGTCGCCGACTACGTGGACTTCTACGCCTCCGAGCACCACGCGGCGCGGGTGGGCGCCCTCTTCCGACCGGACGGGCCGGCGCTCCCGGCGGCCTGGAAGCACCTCCCCATCGGCTACCACGGACGGGCCGGGAGCGTGGTGGTCTCGGGCACGCCGGTGGTGCGGCCGCGCGGTCAGCAGCAGGACGGCGAGGGCCGGATCTCGGTCGCGCCGACGCGCCGGCTCGACCTGGAGGCCGAGGTGGGGTTCGTCGTGGGTGCCGCCTCGCCGCCCGGGATGCCGGTGCCGATGGAGGCGCTGCCCGACCATGTCTTCGGCGTGTGCCTGGTCAACGACTGGTCGGCCCGCGACATCCAGGCATGGGAGTACGTGCCGCTGGGCCCGTTCCTGGGCAAGTCCTTCGCCACCTCGGTCTCGCCCTGGATCGTCCCGCTGGCGCTGCTGGACGGCGCCCGGGTCCCGCCGCCCCGGCGCGACCCGATCCCGCCGGACTACCTCGACGACACCCGGGGGACGGGCGGCCCTGGGGCCTGGACCTGCGCCTGGAGGTCCGGCTCAACGACCGGGTGATCAGTCGGCCGCCGGCCGCCGCGCTCTACTGGACCGCGGCCCAGCAGCTCGCCCACCTGACCGTGAACGGCGCGGCGCTGCGCACCGGCGACCTCTACGCAAGCGGCACGGTGAGCGGTCCGGACCGGGCCGAGAGCGGCTGCCTGCTCGAGCTCACCGAGAACGGCACCCACCCGCTGCGGCTCGCCGACGGCGCCACCCGAGGGTTCCTCGAGGACGGTGACGAGGTGGTCGTCGCGGGCACCGCGCCGGCGGCCGACGGTGGTCTGCTCGACCTCGGCGAGGTGCGCGGCCGGGTGACCCCCGCCCCGGGTGATGCCGGCCGGTGACCGGCCGGTCTCACCACCAGGTCAGCAGAACGCCGGTCGCCCCTCCGGCGACGATGAACCAGGCGCTGTTCCACCGGGTGCGCCACAACCCCAGCAGGGTCAGCCCGAAGAGCGCCAGCGTCACCAGATCCACCAGTCCGTCGCCGGCCAGCCGAGCCAGCACCCCGGCCATCAGCGCCACCGACGTGGCGCCCAGGCCGTCCAGCGCCGCTGCGGTCCACCGCCGGCCCCGCAACCACCCGGTGAGCCGGGTCAGCAGGCCGACGAAGACGAACGACGGCGCGAAGATCGCCACCGCCGCCACCGCGATCACGGTCGACAGCCGGCTGCGCAGCACCGTCGGCGCGAGGCCGACCACGGCCCGGGCCACGATCGCCAACACCACCGGCACCATGCCGTACAGGAGACCGTCGAAGGCGGGCGTGGTGCCCTTCTCGACGTAGGGCCGGGCCAGGGCGGTGACCATCAGCGCGGCCGGCACGATGAAGCAGACGCCCGCCGCCAGCATCCCGCGCCAGCGCGCCCTGTCGTGGCCGAGGTGGATCGCGAGCTCGGTGGAGTTCGGTCGTGGTGGGTGGAGGTGGCCGGCGAGTGAACGCTCCGTCCCGGACGCACTTCACCGGCCGGACACCTGGTCGCGGGCGTGGATTCACCTGCCGCTGGTGGGGTGACGGCCATGACCTCTGCGCCCCCCGAGCCCCGCCGTCTGCTGCCGATCACGCCCGTGGAGCGTGACGGGCAGCGGCACGGCTCGCGTTCCTACCTGACCTGCCTCTACCGCTGCGGCAACGCCTGCGACCACCCCGAGCCCAACACCACCGACAACGCCCACGTCCGGGACGTGATCGGCTCGGCGCTGCGTCGTCGTGCGGTGCTCCGGGGCGCCGCCGTGGGCGGCGGTGCGTTGGTCATCGGCGCCGGCAGCCTCGGCTCGGCAGCGGCGGACCCGACCGACCTGGCCGGCAAGAAGGGCAGGGGCAACGGCAAGGACCGGCTCGACAAGGGCGTGCTCGGCACGGCGGACTTCCGTGCCGTCCCGCCGAACAAGCGCGACGCGGTGGTCGTGCCCGACGGCTTCGACCACAACGTGATCATCCGCTGGGGAGACCCGGTCGTCGCCGGCGCCCCGGCCTTCGACCCGGCGAACCTGACCGTGAACGCGGTCAAGAAGCAGTTCGGCTACAACAACGACTACGTCGGCGTGGTGCCGACCGGACGCAACACCGCGCTGATGGTGGTCAACCACGAGTACGACGACCCGGGGCTGATGTATCCGGCCGGGCGCTACTCGCAGGCCGAGATCGCCGAGCTCGGGCTCTACACCCACGGTCTCTCCGTGGTGCAGATCAGGCGTGGTGAGGTGGACGGCTCCTGGTACCGCGAGCGCAACCTGTCCAAGGCCCGGAAGAACCGTCGGATCAACGTCGACACGGGGTTCCGCCTCACCGGACCCGCCGCCGGGCACGAGCTGCTCAGGACCGGCAAGGACGGCTCGGGCCGACGGGTGATGGGCACGCTGAACAACTGCGCCGGCGGCCTCACGCCGTGGGGGACGATCCTCTCCGGCGAGGAGAACTTCAACCAGTACTTCAACGTGTCCGGCGAGATGCCGGCCGGGCCGACGCTCGCGGACGGCACCGCCCTGGAGACGTCGTACAGCCGCTACGGGATCGGCGCCAACCCGAGCGACCCGCGCCAGTGGTACACCGTCGACGACCGGTTCGACATGACCAGCGAGCCCAACGAGCCGCACCGGTTCGGGTGGATCGTGCAGGTCGACCCGAACGACCCCGACTCCGCGCCGCGCAAGCACACGATGCTCGGCCGCTTCAAGCACGAGGGCGCCAACATGACCCTCTCCCGCGGCCGCGCGGTGGTCTACATGGGCGACGACGAGCGGGGCGACTACCTCTACAAGTTCGTCTCCGCCGACCGGTACGACCCGCGCGGGTCGAAGCGGGCCCAGCGCCACAACATGGCGCTGCTCGACCGGGGCACCCTCTACGTCGCCAAGCTCACCGGCGACGGCACCGAGGACGGTGTCAGCGACGGCACCGGCGAGTGGATCAGGCTCTGCACCGACACCCGTTCCTTCGTGCCCGGGATGACCGTCGCCGAGGTGCTGATCTTCACCCGCCACGCGGCCGACAAGGTCGGCCCGACCAAGATGGACCGTCCCGAGGACGTCGAGGTCAACCCGGTCAACGGCAAGGTCTACGCGGCGCTGACCAACAACTCCAACCGCGGGTCGGCCTTCCCGGCCGACGAGGCGAACCCGATCACCTCGTCCCAGGTCCGCTCCGGTCCCGCCAGCGAGCTGACCACCGCGAGTGGCAACCGCAACGGCTACGTGCTCGAGATGACCGCCACCGGCGGCGACCACACCCGCCCCACGTTCCGCTGGGACCTGTTCTTGATCTGCGGCGACCCGGACGCGCCGGAGACCTACTTCGCCGGGTTCCCGAAGGAGTCGGTCAGCCGGATCAGCTGCCCCGACAACCTCACCTTCGACGCCCGCGGCAACCTGTGGATCTCCACCGACGGCAATGCGCTGGGGGCCAACGACGGGCTGTTCCGGGTGCCGGTCTCCGGCCCCCGGCGCGGCGAGGTCAAGCAGTTCCTCTCCGTGCCGCGCGGCGCGGAGTGCTGCGGCCCGTTGATCTACGACGGCGACCGGTCGCTCTTCTTCGCCCCGCAGCACCCGGGCGAGGTGTCGGGCGCGACGTTCGAGGAGCCGGCGAGCACCTGGCCGCACTCCGACGACTTCCCGCGACCCTCGGTCTGCGTGGCCTACCGGCAGCGCTGAGCGAGCAGAACGCCGAGTCGGCAGAAGTTGTCTACCGACTCGGCGTTCGTGCGCTGGTTCGTGCCCGCTCGGGCTCAGGTGATGGTCATCCCGCCGTCCACCGGCAGCGTCTGCCCGGTGATGTAGCCGGCGGCGTCGGAGGCGAGGAAGACCACGGTGGCCGCGAGCTCGGCGGGGTCGCCCTTGCGGCCCATCGGGATCCGGCCCTGCTGCTGCTCCAGGTAGCCCGGCGGGTACTCGTCGGTCATCTCGGAGTCGAAGAAGCCGGGCGCGATCGCGTTCACCCGGATGCCCTTGCGCCCGGTCCACTGCTGCGCCAGGTCGCGGGTCATCCCGATCAGCCCGGCCTTGCTCGAGGCGTAGGCGGCCTGGGGGAGTCCGGCGGTGGTGATGCCGAGCACGGAGGAGATGTTGACGATGCTGGAGCCCGGCTGCATCACCCGGCCGCAGGCCTGCGCCATCCAGTAGCACCCGTTGAGGTTCACGTCGATCACCTGACGGAACTGGTCCGGGGTCTCCCGGGTCGCCGGGACCGCGGTGCCGATCCCCGCGTTGTTGACCAGGACGTCGACGCGGCCGAACTCCTCCATCGCGGCCTCGACCAGGGCGCTGCACGAGTCCGGGTCGGCCACGTCGGTCGCCACGCTCACCGCGCGTCGGCCGGCGGCGGTGACCAGCGCGGCGGTGTCGGCGAGACGCTCGACCCGGCGCGCGCCGAGGGCGACGTCGGCCCCGGCCTCGGCCAGCGCTCGGGCGAAGGAGACGCCGAGGCCGGAGGACGCACCGGTCACCACGGCGACCTTGCCGTCCAGGCGGAACAGGTTGGACTGGTTGGAGTCGGTCATGGGGCGAGGGTAGAGGCTGGACGGGGTATCCTGGCCAGGTGACCACCCGGACCCTCCTTAGCTAGCCGCGTCGAGCCCCCTCGACGCGGCCGCCCCTCCTGCGTGAGGGGCTTTTCCATGTCCGGCGCACACCCCTGGAGCACGAGAGAGAGCACCATGCGCGAGCAGACCCATCAGCCCACCGACGCCGACCGGGCGTCCGACGAGACCGCCCCGGCGTCGTACGACGCCCGCTCGGTCGAGGACAAGTGGCTGCCGGTCTGGGACGGGCTCGACCCCTTCCGCGCCGACGACGCCGCGGTGCTGGCCGGGGAGCGGCCGAAGCGCTACGCGCTGACGATGTTCCCCTATCCGAGCGGCGACCTGCACATGGGCCACGCCGAGGTCTTCGCGCTGCACGACGTGATCTCCCGCTACTGGCGGTTCCGTGGCTACGAGGTGCTCAACCCGATGGGCTGGGACTCGTTCGGGCTGCCCGCGGAGAACGCCGCGATCCGCAACGACGAGCACCCGGCCACCTACACCTACGCCAACATCGACACCCAGTACTCCTCGATGAAGCGGTACGGCGTCAGCTTCGACTGGTCCCGCCGGCTGCACACCTCCGACCCGGAGTACTACAAGTGGACGCAGTGGCTGTTCCTGAAGCTGCGCGAGCAGGGGCTGGCCTACCGGAAGAACTCCCCGGTCAACTGGTGCCCGCAGGACCAGACGGTGCTGGCCAACGAGCAGGTGCTGGCCGACGGCACCTGCGAGCGGTGCGGTGCCGACGTCACCAAGCGTGAGCTGACCCAGTGGTACTTCCGCACCACCGTCTACGCCCAGGAGCTCTACGACAGCCTGGACGGGCTGCAGGACAGCTGGATCGGCAAGGTCGTCAACGCCCAGCGCAACTGGATCGGGCGCTCCGAGGGCGCCCACGTGACCTTCGAGATCGAGGGCGGGGCGACCGAGCACGACCCGATCACGGTCTTCACCACCCGCCCCGACACCGTCTTCGGTACGACGTTCATGGTGGTCGCCGTCGACGCCAAGCTGGCCGACGCGCTGGTGACCGACGAGCAGCGCGCCGAGTTCGAGTCCTACCGCGACGAGATCCGCAAGGCCAGCGACATCGACCGCCTGGCGACGGACCGTGCGAAGACCGGCGTCTTCCTCGGTGTCCACGCGGTCAACCCGGTCACCGGCGACCGGATCCCGGTCTGGGCCACCGACTACGTGCTGGCCGACTACGGCACCGGGGCGGTGATGGGGGTCCCCGGCGGGGACCAGCGCGACTGGGAGTTCGCGACCGCGTTCGACCTGCCGATCGTGCGGACCACCGAGCCGCCCGCGGACTTCGAGGGGGAGGCCTACGCCGGTGAGGGCCCGACGATCAACTCGCCCGCCGAGGGCGTCGCGTGCGGGCTCACCCTCAACGGCTTGTCGGTGGACGAGGCCAAGCGCGCCACCATCGACCACCTGGAGCAGCTCGGCTCCGGCAGCGGCACGGTGAACTTCCGGCTGCGCGACTGGCTGCTCTCGCGGCAGCGCTACTGGGGCGCGCCGATCCCGATCATCCACTGCGAGAAGTGCGGTGAGGTGCCGGTGCCCACCGACCAGCTGCCGGTCGAGCTGCCCGAGCTGCGCGGTGCGGACCTGAAGCCGAAGGGGAGCTCGCCCCTGGGGGCGGCGACCGAGTGGGTCGAGGTCGACTGTCCGGAGTGCGGCGGTGCCGCGCGTCGGGACACCGACACCATGGACACCTTCGTCGACTCCTCCTGGTACTTCTTCCGCTACCTCTCCCCGCACGACGACACCCAGGCGTTCGGCCCCGCGCTGGCGGAGGCGTGGGGGCCGGTCGACCTCTACATCGGCGGCGACGAGCACGCGGTGCTGCACCTGCTCTACGCGCGGTTCTTCACCAAGGCCCTGCGCGATGCCGGGTTGATCACCTGGGACGAGCCGTTCTCGGCGTACCTCTCCCAGGGCAAGGTGATCAACGGCGGCCGGAAGATGAGCAAGTCGCTGGGCAACGGCGTCAACCTGGGCGAGCAGCTGGAGGCCTTCGGTGTCGACGCGGTCCGGTTGACCCTGGTCTTCGCCAGCCCGCCCGAGGACAACATCGACTGGGCCGACGTCTCCCCGACGGGCGCGGCGAAGTTCCTGCAGCGGGCGTGGCGACTCTCCGGCGACGTCGCCTCGGCCCCGGGGGCCGACGTCACCACCGGCGACCTGGCGCTGCGCAAGATCACCGCGCGCACCGTCGCCGACGCCGAGAAGCTGGTCGAGTCCTACCGCTTCAACGTGGTCGTGGCCCGGATGATGGAGCTGGTCAACGCGACCCGCAAGGCGATCGACGCGGGCTGCGGTCCGGCCGACCCGGCGGTACGTGAGGCGGCCGAGGTGGTCGCGATGCTGCTGTCGCTGGTCGCCCCCTACACCGCGGAGGAGATGTGGGAGCGGCTCGGGCACGCCCCGACGGTCGCGCACGCCACCTGGCCGGTCGTGGACCCCGCCCTGCTGGTCGAGGACGCCGTGACCGCCGTGGTCCAGATCCAGGGCAAGGTCAAGGCGCGGCTGGAGGTCTCGCCCGAGATCACCGCCGAGGAGCTGGAGGCGGCAGCGCTCGCCGACGACACCGTGGTCCGGGCTATCGACGGCCGGGCGGTGCGCAAGGTGATCGTGCGCGCGCCGAAGCTGGTCAACGTGGTCGTGGGCTGATCGGATACCCCTGTGTCCGTGGCACTGGTGACCGACTCGACGGCCGAGCTCGGCCTCGAGCGCGCCGCCGGTCTCGGCGTCACCGTGGTGCCGCTGCAGGTCGTCGTCGGCGACGAGTCCTACCAGGAGGGTGCCCCGGAGGTCACTCCGGAGCGGATCGCCGAGGCGCTGCGGCACAAGCGCCCGGTCAGCACGTCCCGTGCGGCACCCGCCCACTTCGCCGAGCTCTACGCCCGGCTGGCCGAGGAGGGCGCCGGGTCGATCCTCTCGGTGCACGTCTCCAGCCAGGTCTCGGGCACCTTCGAGTCCGCCCAGGCCGGGGCGCGGCAGGCACCGGTCCCGGTGCGCTGCCTGGACAGTCGGCAGATCGGTCCGGCGACGGGGTTCGCGACCGAGGCGGCCGCCGCCGTCCTCGCCGACGGGGGCAGCCTCGACGACGCCTACGACGCGGCCCTCGCACGCGCTGCTGCCTGCCGGACCCTGCTTTACGTCGACACGCTGGAGTACCTGCGGCGTGGCGGCCGGGTGAGCAACGCGGCCGCCCTCTTCGGCGGTGCCCTCGCGGTGAAGCCGCTGCTCGGCGTCGAGGACGGCCTCATCGTCCCGGTGGCCCGGGTGCGCACCTCGGTGAAGGCGATCGCCCGACTGCAGGCACTGGCCGTCGAGGCGGCCGGGGAGCAGCGGGTGGAGGTGTTCGTGGCCCATCTCGCGGCCACCGAGCGTGCCGAGGCGTTCGCCGCCTCGCTCGCCGAGGAGCTGGGGGAGCGCCTGGTCGGCGACGTCCGGTGCCGCGAGATCGGTGCGGTGCTCGGCGCCCACGTCGGCCCCGGCATGCTCGCCACCTGCATCGCCCCCGTCCTCACCTGAGCCCCGGGACGGACCGGTCCGTCTCCCCAGCGGAGCTGCGGCACCACGCTGTCCACAGTCCCGGAACAGTCGGCCGGACGCCGGGGCTCCGGCTCCCTAGCGTGCTGGCATGTCGTCCCGACCCGATCCCGCCGGTCGCTCGCCACGGTCCGACGTCGCGGCCCGACGGCTGGCCGCCCTGGCCGCCGACCTCGCCTCGCACCGGGACGGCGCCACGGTCCCGGGAGAGCCGCCGGAGGAGCAGTGGTGGGCCGACCACACCCGGGTCGCGCCGCGACGACAGCCGTCCGATCCGAGCACGCCACCGGCGTCGGCACCCGCAGCGCCCCCGCCGCTGCCCGTCCCCGGCCGCCACGCCGCCCGGCGGCGCGTTCCGCTGCTCAGCCGGGTCCCGCTCCCGCCGGCGATGACCGGGTTCACCTGGGGACCGGCCCACCTGACCGTCGTCGCACTCCTCATCGCCGGCGGTCTCGCCGCGACCGCCTGGTGGGTCGGCAGGGACGCCGGCGCCGAGCAGGTCGCACCCAGCGCGCTGAGCGACGCGCCCGAGGCGCTCGCCCCGACCCTGGCCGGCGAGACCCTGGTCGGCGCCGAGGCGACGCCGGACGGCCCCGAGGGCACCGGGCAGGTGACCGTCGACGTGGCCGGCAAGGTACGACGCCCCGGCATCCAGGTGCTCGACGCGGGGTCCCGCGTGGTCGACGCCCTCGAGGCCGCCGGCGGCGCCCGCGCCGGGGTGGACCTGAGCTCGATCAACCTGGCCCGGCCGCTCACCGACGGCGAGCAGATCCTGGTCGGACTCCCGGCCGGGGTGGCGGCGCCGGCTCCCTCCGGGGGCGGGTCGACCGCGACCCCGCTGGTCAACCTGAACACCGCGACCGCCGAACAGCTCGAGACGCTGCCCGAGGTCGGCCCGGTGACCGCTGCCGCGATCGTCGCCTGGCGCGAGGAGCGGGGCGGGTTCACCAGCGTCGACGAGCTGATCGACGTCGACGGCATCGGAGAGAAGACCCTGGAGACGATCCGACCCCACGTGTCGGTGTGACCACCGCGGCGACGCCGCCGCCCGCGACGGCCTCCCCGGCGCACGACCCACGGATGGCCCTGCTCGGGGCGTCGGCCTGGGGCGGAGCGCTCGCGGCCCAGCTGGCGGGAGTCTGGGCGCTGGCGGCGACCGCGATCGGCGTGCTGGCCCTCGGGCTCGTCTCGCGGCGACCCGGGCACGCCCGTGGACGATCCGGTGAAGGTCCCCGGCGACCGGCCGGCGGACGTTCCGCGCCGGGAAGGTCGGCGCTGGGCTGGACCGCCGCGATGGTCGTGGTCGCGCTCGCCGTGGGCGGCGGCGCCCTGCTGCGCGAGGAGGCGGTGGCGCACGGCCCCGTGCGCACCCTGGCCGAGCAGCGTCTCAGCGTCGAGGTGACCGGGACGGTCGCCGGCGACCCGCGCCTGGTGCGCGGGCCCTTCGACGATCAGGCCGTGGTCCGTCTGCGCGTCACCGGGGTCGAGGCTCGGGGCAGCGCCTACCAGGTCGGAGCCGCCGTCGTGCTTCTCGGCGACCCGGCCTGGCTGGAGGTTCCGTTGGGGGCGCGGGTCCGGGCGGAGGGTCGTCTGGCGGTGCCGGACGACCCCGGCACCGCGGCCCTGCTGACCGGCGCCGACGTGCCGACGCTGATCCAGGGACCGGACCCCTGGTGGCGGGCCTCGGGGGCGGTCCGCGCGGCGATCCGCGCTGCCGTCGCCGACCGGCCCGCGGCGCAGCGCGGTCTGGTGCCGGCGCTGGTGGACGGCGACGACGCCGACCTTCCGCCGGAGGTGGAGCAGCAGTTCCGCACCACGGGTCTGACCCACCTGACCGCGGTCAGCGGCACGAACCTCACGCTGCTGGTCGGCTTCCTCCTGCTGGCGGCGCGGCTCGCCGGTGTGCGAGGGCGCTGGCTGCGGCTGGTGGGCCTGTTCGGCATCGTCGGATTCGTGCTGCTCGCCAGGACCGAGCCGAGCGTGGTGCGGGCGGCCGCGATGGGCACGGTCGGTCTGTTCGCGCTCGGCACCGACGGGCGGCGCCGCGGCCTGCGCGCGCTGGGCGCTGCGGTCGTGGTGCTGCTGCTGGTCGCGCCGGGCCTGGCGGTGACCGCCGGTTTCGCCCTCTCGGTGCTGGCCACGGGCGGGATCGTGCTGTTGGTACCGGGGATGCAGGCCGCTCTGACCCGGTGGATGCCGGCCCCCGTGGCGATCGCCCTGGCCGTGCCGCTGGCCGCCCAGCTGGCCTGCACGCCGGTGGTGGCCGCGATCTCCGGGGAGGTCAGCCTGGTCGCGGTGGCGGCCAACCTGCTGGCCGGGCCGGCGGTCGGACCGGCCACGGTGCTGGGCCTCGCCGCCGGACTGGTCGGTCTGATCTGGCCCGCGGCCGGGGCGTTTCTCGGCACGCTCGCCGGGTGGTCCGTGGCCTGGATCGTCGCCGTGGCCGAGCACGGAGCCGCTCTCCCGGCGGCCGCCCTCGGGTGGGGCACCGACCCGTGGTCGATCCTGGTGCTCACCCTGCTCTGTCTCGCCGCGATCCCACTGCTGCCCCGGCTGCTGCGCCGGCGCCGTCTCGGCGTCGCGGTGGCGCTGGTGCTGATCCTGGTCGTGCTCGGCGTGCCCGCACGGCTCCCCGGGTGGTTCCCGGGCGCGTCCGCCTGGCCGCCGACGGGTTGGGTGCTGGCCGCCTGCGACGTCGGTCAGGGTGACGCGCTGGTGGTCGCCACCGGTCGTCCGGAGGAGGCGGTGGTGATCGACGCCGGTCCGGACCCGCGGCCGGTCGACAGGTGCCTGGACGGGCTCGGGGTGCGACGGGTCCCGCTGGTGGTGCTGACCCACTTCCACGCCGACCACATCGACGGTCTCGGCGGCGTGCTCGGCGGCCGAGCGGTGGGGGTGGTCGAGGTGACCGCGGTGCTGGATCCGCCGGAGGGGGTGGCGCAGGTGCGGGAGGAGGCGGCGGAGGCGGCGGTGCCGCTGCGACTGGCCCCGTTCGGCAGCGCCCGGGAGGTCGGCGAGGTGCGGGTCCAGGTGCTGGCGCCGGAGCTGGCCGAGGCCGTGCCCGGTGCCGGCGACGGATCCTCGGCCAACGACGCCAGCGTCGTCCTGCTGGTGGAGGTGGCCGGCCTGCGGGTCCTGGCCACCGGCGACCTGGAGCCGCCGGGCCAGACGGCGCTGGCGGCGGCGGTGCCCGGGCTGCGGGTGGACGTGCTCAAGGTGCCCCACCACGGGAGTCGGCACCAGGACCACGCCTGGCTGGCCTCGCTGGAGCCTCGGGTGGCGCTGGTCTCGGTGGGCGCGGACAACGACTACGGGCACCCCGCGAGCCAGACCGTGCAGGCCCTGGAGCAGGCCGGTGCGCAGGTGGTGCGCACCGACCGGAGCGGTTCGATCGCGGTGGTCCCGCGGGCTGACGGGATCGACGTGCTCACCGAGCGGTGAGCACGCGTGGGCGGCTCTTGGACGGTGCTCCACCCGCGCCGTTCGCGTCGGAGGGGTGTGGAAGGCTGAGCGCATGCGAGCCCACGACGTCCTCGGCCGAGTCGTGCTGATCACCGGCAAGGAGGAGTTCCTCGGGGCCCGGGTGGTCGGCGAGGTCAAGGACCTGGTGCGGTCCCACGACCCGGAGTCGGAGTTCTCCGAGGCCGCGGCCTCCGAGCTCACCCTGGCCACGCTGGGCGAGCTCGCCGCACCGTCGCTCTTCTCCTCCGTCCGCTGCGTGGTCGTCCGTGGGCTGGAGGACCTCCCGGACGAGTCGGTCGCCGGCCTCCTCGACTACGCCGCGGCGCCGGCCGAGGACGTCGCGCTGGTCCTGGTGCACGGCGGCGGTCCCAAGGGGAGCGGCGTGCTGACCAAGCTGCGCAAGCAGGCCAACGTCACCGAGCACAAGTCCGGCGAGGTGAAGCCGTGGGAGATGGCCGACTTCGCGGTCGGCGAGGCGAAGCGTCGCGGGGTGCGGCTGGACAAGCCGGCCGCACAGGTGCTCGCCGAGGCGGTCGGCAACGACCTGCGCTCCCTGGCGGCCGCGGTCGACCAGCTCGTCAGCGACTTCCCGGACCAGCGCCTGGACGAGGCGAAGATCCGGCAGTACTTCGGCGGCCGTGCCGAGGTGAAGAACTACGAGATCGCGGATGCGATCCTGGCCGGGCAGCGCGAGCGCGCCCTGGGCGAGCTGCGCTGGGCGCTCGAGGCGGGGACGTCGGAGGTCTACATCCTCTCGGCGGTGGCGGCGCAGACCCGCACGCTGGCCAACCACGTCGGCGGCAACCGCGACCAGGGCATGCCGTCCTGGAAGGCCCGCAACCTGGGGAAGCAGGCCGCGGGCTGGACCGCCGACGGGCTCGGCCGCGCGCTGCAGGAGATCGCCCGCGCGGACGCCGACCTCAAGGGCGCGGCGAGCGATCCGTCCTACACGCTGGAGCGGCTGGTGCTGACCGTCGCCTCACTGCGCGGCCGACGCTGACCGATCCCGCCCGGACACCCGACCCGGGAGCAGGAAAAACACGAGTCGGCAGGTCCTCACCGAGGTGAGTTCCTGCCGACTCGACGGGTGACTCCGGACCGGAGCCAGGAAGACTCAGAGAGAGGCGGCCTTCTTCATGATCGCCGACTTGCGGTTGGCGGCCTGGTTCTTGTGGATGACGCCCTTGGAGACGGCCTTGTCCAGCGCGCGGGTGGCGTCGCGGCCAGCGGTCACCGCGGCCTCCTTGTCGCCGGCCTCAGCGGCCTCGCGGAACTTGCGGACAGCCGACTTCAGACCGGTCTTGACGGCCTTGTTGCGCTCGTGGCGCTTCTCGTTCTGCTTGTTCCGCTTGATCTGGCTCTTGATGTTCGCCACGGTTCTGTCTGCCTCTTGGAAGTTCGGGATCCGCGTGGGATCGAGGGATCTGGTCTGGTCCGGATGGGCGCTGGGCGCACCGAGAAGGCACGTCCATGACGCGACGGACAAGGCTAACAGCGGCGGGGGAGCGGCCCCAAATCGGCCGGGTGCTCGGTCTTCCGGCGCTCCTCCCCGGCGCTCCGCTGCGGCTCAGCCCCACCCGCGCCGCTCGGCCAACCAGTCGTGGAGGACGTCCCGCTGCCAGGCCTGGGCATCGCGCACGAAGGGCGAGTAGCGAGGCACCGGCAGCCGTGCGGAGGTCTCGAAGTGCCCGAGGATCAGCGCGATCACGATGTCGATATGCTCGGGCTCGACCGCGGCGAGCAGTGGGTGCGCCGCGATGTGCGCCTCCACGTCCAGGCCGTCGCCGCGGGGGCCGATGAGCAGGAACAGGGAGTCCAGCCAGGCCGCCCCCGCCACCGGCCAGTTCCAGTCGCACAGCGCCACCGAGCCGTCCGGGCGCAGCAGCAGGTTGTCGTCGCGGACGTCGGTGTGCACCAGGGTCTGACCGTCCACCACGGCGGCATAGCGCGCGGCCAGCGCGCCGCAGTCGGCCGCCCGCGGGTGGTCGGAGGCGTCCCAGTACGCCGGCCAGGTGGCGAACTCCTCCACGGCGCTGTCCAGCCCGGGTGGCGCGGGTGTCAGCACGGCGGCCGCGTCGACCAGGGCGGCCGAGGCCGCGGCCAGGTCGTCCGGCTCCCACGGTCGGTACGGCGCCCGCGCGTCGACGTACTCGATGCCGAGCACCACCCAGTCGTCGGCGTCGTGCAGCCAGCGCAGTCGCGGAGCCGGCGCGTCGGGTGGCAGCATCCGCAGCTTGCGGGCCTCCACCCGGTAGGCCTCGGCGAAGCCGCGCTGTGCCTTCGTCGACGCCGCCTTGACGAAGTGTCGGCTGCCGTCGGCGCAGGTCAGCACGGAGGCGAAACCGGGGGTGAACCCGGCCCGCTGGGAGTCGGCACGGACCACCGGGGACCCGCAGCGCTGCTCGATCGTGCGCCGGATCGGGGACGGCAGGTGCACCCAGTCCAGGCGCCGGGCGGTGCGCCCGTGCGGCACGGGTGAGGGGATCGCGGTGCTCACCGGGCACAGTGTGGCCGATCGGGCGTCCGCGCGGGCACGGGGGATTCGCGGCAGCGTGGGGTCGATGGAAGGATGGCGGCACCATGCCCGCAGTCCCGCTCTCCGCCGCGCCCCAGCCCGGTCGCACCGACCCCGCGATCATCCGCAACTTCTGCATCATCGCGCACATCGACCACGGCAAGTCGACGCTCGCCGACCGGATGCTCCAGCTGACCGAGGTGGTCGACGCCCGCGCCGCCCGCGCGCAGTACCTCGACCGGATGGACATCGAGCGCGAGC
The DNA here is from genome assembly GCF_006494815.1 of Nocardioides sambongensis. Lineage (NCBI taxonomy): Bacteria > Bacillati > Actinomycetota > Actinomycetes > Propionibacteriales > Nocardioidaceae > Nocardioides > Nocardioides sambongensis. Next base: position 1,572,164 of record NZ_CP041091.1, on the reverse strand, counting down.
GCGGCATCACCATCAAGAGCCAGGCCGTCCGGATGCCGTGGGGCGTCGCGGAGGGCAACGAGCAGGGCGCCGAGCCGGGCACCTACGTGCTCAACATGATCGACACGCCCGGCCACGTGGACTTCACCTACGAGGTGTCCCGGTCGCTGCAGGCGTGCGAGGCCGCGATCCTGCTGGTCGACGCCGCCCAGGGCATCGAGGCGCAGACCCTGGCCAACCTCTACCTGGCGATGGGTGCGGACCTGCACATCATCCCGGTGCTCAACAAGATCGACCTGCCCAGCGCGGAGCCGGAGAAGTACGCCGAGGAGCTGGCCGGCATCATCGGCTGCGACCCCGCCGACGTGCTGAAGGTCAGCGCGAAGACCGGCGAGGGCGTCGAAGCGGTCCTCAACGAGATCGTCAAGCAGACGCCGGCCCCGGTCGGTGACGCCGACGCGCCGGCCCGGGCGCTGATCTTCGACTCGGTCTACGACACCTACCGCGGGGTGGTCACCTACGTCCGCGTCGTCGACGGCAGCCTGACCCACCGCGACCGGATCAAGATGATGTCGACCAATGCGACCCACGAGATGCTCGAGATCGGCGTGATCAGCCCCGAGCAGGTCAAGGCGCGCGAGCTCGGCGTGGGGGAGACCGGCTACCTGATCACCGGTGTGAAGGACGTGCGCCAGTCCCGCGTCGGTGACACCGTGACCACCCAGCACCACGGTGCGACCGACCCGCTCGGCGGCTACCAGCACCCGAACCCGATGGTCTACGCCGGTCTGTACCCGATCGACGGGGACGACTACCCGGTGCTGCGCGAGTCGCTGGAGAAGCTGCAGCTCAACGACGCCGCCCTCGCCTACGAGCCGGAGACCTCCGGTGCCCTCGGCTTCGGATTCCGCTGCGGCTTCCTCGGCCTGCTGCACATGGAGATCACCCGGGACCGGCTGGAGCGCGAGTTCAACCTGGACCTCATCTCCACCGCGCCCAACGTGGTCTACGAGGTGCAGATGGAGGACGGCACCGAGCACGAGGTGACCAACCCGAGCGAGTTCCCCGAGGGCAAGATCGCCGAGGTCCGCGAGCCGGTCGTCAGGGCCACGATCCTGAGCCCGTCCGACTACATCGGCACGATCATGGAGCTGTGCCAGGAGAAGCGCGGCAACCTGCTCGGGATGGACTACCTGTCCCCGGACCGGGTCGAGCTCCGCTACACGCTGCCGATGGGTGAGATCGTCTTCGACTTCTTCGACCAGCTGAAGTCGCGCACCAAGGGCTATGCCTCACTCGACTACGAGCGCACCGGCGAGCAGGCGGCCGACCTGGTCAAGGTGGACATCCTGCTGCACGGCGACCCGGTCGACGCGTTCAGCGCGATCGTGCACCGCGACGCCGCCTACGCCTACGGCGTGATGATGGCCGGCAAGCTCAAGGAGCTGATCCCGCGGCAGCAGTTCGAGGTCCCGATCCAGGCCGCGATCGGTGCGCGGGTGATCGCCCGCGAGACCATCCGCGCGATCCGCAAGGACGTGCTCGCCAAGTGCTACGGCGGTGACATCAGCCGCAAGCGCAAGCTGCTGGAGAAGCAGAAGGAGGGCAAGAAGCGGATGAAGATGGTCGGTCGCGTCGAGGTGCCCCAGGAGGCCTTCGTGGCCGCGCTGTCCACCACCGGTCCCACCGGCGACAAGGCCGCCAAGAAGTAGTGCGCCTACCGGCTCCCTTCCTCGGGTACGCCGCGCGCGGCCCGGAGTGGGTGGCCTTCCTGGACCGCCTCCCGGGACTGCTCGACGACCTTCTCCGGGAGTGGGAGCTCACCCTCGACGGTGCCCCGACCCATGGGTCGTGCGCCGTCGTGGTGCCGGTCCGCATCCGCGCCGGCGGACCGGCCGTGCTGAAGGTCGGCTGGCCGCACGAGGAGGCCGAGCACGAGCACCTGGCCCTCCACCACTGGCACGGACGAGGCGCTGCGCGTCTGCTGCGGGCCGATCCGCGCCGGTTCGCCCTGCTGCTCGAGCGGCTGCACGCCGAGGACCTCGGGGACCGGTGGGACCTCGAGGCGTGCGAGGTGGTCGGTGGCCTCTACGCACAGCTCCACATCCGGGCGCCGGCGCAGCTGCACACGTTGTCGTCGTCCGTCGAGCGGTGGGTCGCCGACCTGGCGGCGCTGCCGCGCGAGGCTCCGGTGCCGCGGCGGCTGGTGCAGCAGGCCGTGTCGATCGGCCGGGACCTGGCGGTCGACGACGACACCGACGGTCGGCTGATCCACACCGACCTGCACTACGCCAACGTGCTCGCCGGCGATCGCGCGCCGTGGCTGGCGATCGACCCCAAGCCACTCAGCGGCGACCCGCACTACGAGGTCGCGCCGATGCTGTGGAACCGCTGGGACGAGCTCGCCGGCGACGTCCGTGGCGGCCTGCGCCGCCGCTTCCACACCCTGGTCGACGCCGCCGGGCTCGACGAGGACCGCGCCCGGGACTGGGTGATCCTCCGGGTCGTGGTCAGCGCGATGCGGGGGATCGGCGAGGCCGAGGCCTCGCCCGCCGAGGACGTCACCACCTGCGTGACGATCGCCAAGGCGGTCCAGGACTGAGCCACGGCCTGGCCAGGGCCGGCGTCGGCCAGGGCTCGGGTGCGGACTCCTGACGGCCCGAGCGGCGCACGGCGCTCCGCGTCGTGGCGGCGGTTGCCACAATGTCTGCCATGGCGCACCTGGAGTCGGTCAACGTGGCAACCCCGGTCGAGCGCGCGTTCGCCGATCGCACGATCCGCACCGCGATCGGCAAGCTGCCCGTCGACGGCCCGGTGCACGCGCGGGCCCTGGGACTCGTCGGGGACCAGGTCGGCAACAGCCGGCACCACGGCGGGCGTGACCAGGCCGTCTACGCCTACGCCCGGGAGGACCTCGCCTGGTGGGCCGACCAGCTCGGCGGCGACCCGCTGACCGCCGGCTTCTTCGGCGAGAACCTGACCACCGTGGGGGTCGACCTGAACCGCACCGTGGTGGGCACCCGCTGGCGGATCGGCACCACCGAGCTCGAGGTGGCATCGGTGCGCACCCCCTGCAACACCTTCACGGGCTGGCTGGGGGCCCACGGGTTCGACACCACCCAGTGGGCACGTCGCTTCACCCGCGCCCGGCGCCCCGGACCGTATCTGCGGGTGATCGGCGAGGGGGAGCTCACGGCGGGTGAGGAGATCGTGGTGGTCGACGTACCGGACCACGGGGTGAGCGTGGAGGACATGTTCGTGGCGCTGACCACCGATCGCGCCCGGCTGCCCGAGCTGGCCGTGATCGCCGACCTCGCCGACGTCCCGCGACAGCGGGTGGAGCAGCATCTGGCCAGGACCGGCGCGGGATCCGGCGATCTCGACGCAACCGCGCGACAGGCCCCGCTAGGGTGATCTAGGTTACTCACACGTAGCGACCCCCATCGGTTCCGGACAGCGCACGCAGGAGCGTCATGGCCATCATTCGTGACAGCAGTTTCATCGACCACATGCCCGCCAACTGTGCGGTGCAGTTCCTCGACCGGGTGGAGGTGAGCCCGGACTCCGAGGCCTTCCGCTTCCCGGTGGGCGACGACGCCTGGGAGTCGGTGACCTGGCGCCAGGCAGGAGCCCGGGTGCGCAGCCTCGCCGCCGGTCTGCTCGCGCTGGGCATCGAGGCCGAGCAGCGCGTCGGCATCGCGTCGAACACCCGCTACGAGTGGGTGCTCGCGGACCTGGCGATCATGTGTGCGGGCGGCGCCACCACGACGGTCTACCCGTCGACGAACGGGGACGACACCGCCTTCATCCTCTCCGACTCCGAGTGTCGCGTGGTCTTCGTCGAGGACGGCTCCCAGCTGGCCAAGCTGCGCACGCACCGCGACGAGCTGCCGAGCGTGGGCAAGGTGGTCTCCTTCGACGCCGCGGACGCCGACGGCGACTGGGTGATCTCCCTGGACGACCTGGCCGCGCTGGGCGAGGGCCACCTCGCCGAGCACCCGGGCGCGGTCGACGACGTGGCGAAGGGCATCCGGCCCGACCAGCTCGCCACCCTGATCTACACCTCGGGCACCACGGGCCGCCCCAAGGGCGTCCGCACGCTGCACCGGGCCTGGGTCTTCGAGGGCGAGGCGATCAAGGCGCAGGACATCCTGCACGCCGACGACCTGCAGTTCCTCTGGCTGCCGATGGCCCACTCCTTCGGCAAGGTGCTCCTCTCCACCCAGCTCGCCTGCGGCTTCGCGACCGCGATCGACGGCCGGGTGGACAAGATCGTGGAGAACCTCGGCGTGGTGAAGCCGACGTTCATGGGCGCCGCGCCTCGCATCTTCGAGAAGGCGCACGCCCGGATCGTGATGATGCAGCAGGCCGAGGGCGGGCTGAAGGAGAAGATCTTCAACCGGGCCTTCGCCGTCGGCCAGGAGGTCGACCGCCGCAACCTCGCGGGGCAGTCGATCCCGCTGGGGCTCAAGCTCCAGCACGGCCTCTTCGACAAGCTGGTCTTCTCCAAGGTCCGGGAGCGCTTCGGCGGTCGGGTGAAGTTCTTCATCTCCGGCTCGGCCGCGCTCAACGCCGACATCGCATCCTGGTTCCACGCCGCCGGCATCCTGATCCTCGAGGGCTACGGGATGACCGAGAACGCCGCCGGCGCCACGGTCAACCACCCCGACCAGTACAAGATGGGCAGCGTCGGCCTGCCGTTCCCCGGCACCGAGGTCCGGATCGGCGAGGGCGGCGAGGTCCAGCTGCGCGGGCCGCACGTGATGGCCGGCTACCACAACCGCGAGGACGCCTCCGCCGATGCGTTCACCGAGGACGGCTGGCTGCGCACCGGCGACAAGGGACAACTGGACGACGACGGCTTCCTGACCATCACCGGGCGGATCAAGGAGCTCTTCAAGACCTCCGGCGGCAAGTACGTCGCGCCGCCGGCGATCGAGGCGAAGTTCAAGGCGCTGTGCCCCTACGCCAGCCAGTTCATGGTCTTCGGCGCCGAGCGGAACTTCGTCTCCGCGTTGGTCACCCTCGACCCCGACGCCCTGGCCGGGTGGGCCGAGGAGAACGGCATGTCCGGCTCCTCCTACACCGACCTGGTGCGCTCGGAGAAGGTGCGCACGATGATCGGCGAGTACGTCGACAAGCTCAACGCCCAGCTCAACCGCTGGGAGACCGTGAAGAAGTGGGAGCTGCTCGACCACGACCTCAGCATCGAGTCCGGCGAGCTGACCCCGTCGATGAAGGTCAAGCGTGCCGTGGTGGAGACCAACAACAAGGAGCTGCTGAACTCGTTCTACACGGGCTGAGCCCGGACCAGGACCCGTCGCGAGGGCCCGCCGCCGAGCCGGTGGCGGGCCCTGGTGCGTCCGGAACCGCCGGATCGTGGCGGACGCGGCCGAGCGCGCCCCGCGCGCGACCTGCCGGGATGAGCCGCACCGAGCCCGCTCTGAGAGACTCGACCGGTGCCGTCCGCGTTGCCCGAAGGTGAACCCGTCCCCGACGACGGGGCGCTGCCCCCGGCCGCCCTTGCCGAGCTCGGCCGGCGGCCGTTCGGCTTCTACGTCCACGTCCCGTTCTGCACCGTGCGGTGCGGCTACTGCGACTTCAACACCTACACGGCCGAGGAGCTCGGCGCCGGCGTCACCCGCGCCGCCTACGCCGACCAGGCCGTCGCCGAGGTACGACGCGCCCGCACCGTGCTGGGGGACCGGACGCCGCCCGTGCAGACCGTCTTCGTCGGTGGCGGCACGCCCACCCTGCTCGCGCCGGAGGCCCTCGGGTCGATCCTCCGCGCAATCGACGAGGAGTTCGGACTCGCGCCGGACGCGGAGGTGACCACCGAGGCGAATCCCGACTCGGTCGACCTCGACCGCCTGGTCCGGCTGCGCGAGGCCGGGTTCACCCGGGTCTCGTTCGGGATGCAGTCCGCGGTGCCGCAGGTGCTGGCGGTCCTGGATCGCACCCACGACCCGGAGCGGGTGCCCGGGGTGGTCCAGGCCGCCCGCAGCGCCGGCTTCGACCAGGTCAGCCTGGACCTCATCTACGGCACGCCGGGGGAGAGCGCCGAGGACTGGCTCACCACGGTGGACGCGGCGCTGGCCTGCGAGCCGGACCACGTCTCGGCGTACTCCCTGATCGTGGAGGAGGGCACCGCGCTGGCGCGACGGGTGCGCCGCGGCGAGCTGCCGATGCCCGACGAGGACGACCTGGCCGACAAGTACCTGGCCGCCGACGAGCGGTTCGCGGCCGCCGGGCTCGGCTGGTACGAGGTGTCCAACTGGGCACGTGAGGAGGCCGCGCGCTGCCGCCACAACATCGGCTACTGGACCGGTGGCGACTGGTGGGGCATCGGACCCGGTGCGCACAGCCACGTCGGCGGTGTGCGCTGGTGGAACGTCAAGCATCCGGCCGCCTACGCCCGACGGCTCGCGGCCGGCACCACCCCGGCCCACGGGCGCGAGGTCCTCGACGCCGAGACGCGGCTGATGGAGCGGGTGCTGCTGGAGACCCGGCTCGTCGACGGGATCGCGATGGACGTGGTGCCGGCGCCGAGCGCCGCGGCGGACCTGGTCGCCGACGGGCTGATCCTCGATCCGGGGCAGCACGGTGACCGGGTCGTCCTCACGGTGCGCGGCCGGCTGCTGGCCGACGCCGTGGTGCGCGCGCTGCTCGGGTGAGCGGGAGGGACCGCTCGGCCGCGACGGATCCGTCGAGGGTGCTCCCTAGGATGGGCGCATGACGCAGCAACCGCCCTGGGGCGAGCCCGGGGAGGACCGGCACTACGAGCCCTACGAGCCCTACGACCCGACCGCGCGGGGCCCGCACGTCCCGCCGCCGGTGGGCTACCCGGTGCCCGGGTGGCAGTACGGTCTCGACCCGGCGACCGGGCTCCCGCTCTCGGACAAGTCGAAGGTGGCGGCCGGCCTGCTGCAGATGCTGCTGCCGCTGATCGGGATCGCCGGCGTCGGTCGCCTCTACGCCGGGCACGTCGGGATCGGGCTGGTCCAGCTGCTGGGGGTGCTGGTCGGCTACCTGCTGATCTGTGTCGTGATCGGCATCCTGGTGGTGCCGGCGATGCTGCTGTGGTCCTTCGTCGACGGCATCGTCATCCTCGCCTCGAGCCATCCCCGCGACGGCTCCGGCCGGGTCATGCGCTGAGCTGATCCGCCCCGGACGCCGGATCAGGGCACGGTGACGAAGTCGATCAGCTCCTCGACCCGACCGAGCAGCGCCGGCTCGAGGTCGGCGTAGGAGCCCACCTTCGACAGGATGTGCTTCCAGGCTCGGGCGATGTCGGCCTGGTCGCGGTGCGGCCAGCCGAGCTGTTGGCAGATGCCCTTCTTCCACTCGATCGACCGCGGCACCGTCGGCCACGCCTCCAGGCCGAGCCGCTGCGGCTTGACCGCCTGCCAGACGTCGACGAAGGGGTGCCCGACGATCAGCACGTCCTTGCCGTGCGGTCCACGGGCGATGGCGTCGGCGATCCGCGACTCCTTCGACCCCCGGACCAGGTGGTCGACGAGCACGCCGACCCGACGCTGCGGACCGGGCTTGAACGAGACCAGGTGATCGGCCAGGTCGTCGACACCGCCGAGGTACTCCACGACCACGCCCTCGATCCGCAGGTCGTCGCCCCACACCTTCTCGACCAGCTCGGCATCGTGGCGGCCCTCGACGAAGATCCGACTCGCCCGTGCGACCCGCGCCTTGGCGTCGTGCACCGCGATGGAGCCGCTCGCGGTGCGGGTCGGCTTGGCCGGAGCCGTGGTCCGGACGGGTGCGGTGAGGACCACCGGCCTGCCCTCCAGCAGGAACCCGGGCCCGAGCGGGAAGGTACGGCGCTTGCCGCGCCGGTCCTCCAGGGTGACCGTGTGCAGGTCGCGGTCGACGCCGACGATCTCGCCGCACCAGTCGGTGGTGACCTCCTCGACCACGAGCCCGTGGTCGGCCGGCGCCTCGGTCGCGCGGCCGCGCTTGGGCACTTTCCAGTCGCCGGCCAGGACATCGGTTCCGTATCGATCCACCACGACGTACGAACCTCTCATCGACCGAGCGCGCAGCGCCGCATTTCGCTCGGCGGGTGGTGAAACGGTCGGCGCTACACCAGCGGCAGGCGCCGCTGTGAGCGCGGCAGCTGCTCGTAGCCGCGGGCGATGGCCTGCCCGAGCGCCTCGGTGGGCAGCGGCCAGGACGCCGCGGCGAGGGCCTCGTCCTGCGGCACTCCGCGTGAAGCCAGGTCGCGGATCGTCTCGGCGACGGTGCCGAGGTCGCCGCGCTGCTCCTCGACGAATGCGGTGTCCACCACCGCGCCGTGTCCCGGAACCACCACCGACGCCGGCGTGGTCAGTCCGAGCAGCAGGTCCAGCGTCAACGGCCAGTCCAGGGGCCAGGAGTCGGCGCCGTACGCCGGTGGGGCGGACTCCTCGACCAGGTCGCCGGCGAGCAGCACGTCCACGTCGGGGATGCGGACGACCAGGTCGCCGGCGGTGTGGCCCCGGCCCGGGTGGACCAGCTCGACCTGCCGGTCGCCCAGATCGAGCACCGCGGCGCTGGAGAAGGTCCGGTCGGCGGGCCGGATGCTGGTGGCGACGACCTCCGCGCCCCGCGGGTCCGTGGAGTCGCGGTAGAGCGCCTGGATCCGCTCGCCGGCCGCGACGGTCCGTTCGGCGGCGACCTCGTGGGCGTGCACCGGGAGCTCGCCGTACTGCTCGATGAAGGTGGCGTTGCCGAAGGTGTGGTCGAAGTGCTCATGGGTGTTCACCACGGCGACCGGCCCGCCGCGGTCGAGCGTGCGCAGGGCGTCGACCACCTCGAGGGCGGCGACGCCGGACCCGTGGGTGTCGACCACCACCAGGCCGCGCTCGCCACCGATCGCGGTGACGTTCAGGTCGAGCCAGGGGTGTCGCAGCACCCAGACCCGGTCGGCGATCTCGGTGAAGCTCACCTCGACGACGCTACCGCGCCGGCCGCACCTGCTAGCACAGACCGGCGTGCAGACCGTCGCGGAGCATCTCGCCGAGCTCGTACGGCGAGGCCGCGCGCTCGGGGAAGTCGATGCGCCGGCGGTGCGCGCCGTTCGTGTCGACCCACTCGAGGTCGACGCCGGCCGGGTCGAGGTCGCGCAGGGCGACGCCGATCACGTCGGCCAGCCGGGTGTCGGACATGGTCGCGACGGCGCGGCGCAGCTCGTCCTGGTGCGAGGAGTTGGTGTGCTCGACCGAGCGCTGGAGGTAGCCGCGGTTGAGCGTGTGCGCCGGGGAGTCGAAGGCCGGCAGCGGGACCCGGAACTGGCTGCCCGGGGCGTCGTCGCGGGAGAGGAGCACGAAGTTGACGTGCAGGGTGACCACCGCCTGCACCTCCTCGCAGCAGCCGCAGGTCTCCTGGCCGGTGGTCTCCAGCCGGCCGGACAGGGTGAGGCTGGCGGTCCGGGAGGCGGCGCCGGGCCGGCCGAGGCCGCTGGCGACGGTGAGCAGTGCGCTGCGGCCCTCCATGCCGGCCATCGCGAGGGCGGACCCGGTCGGGCAGGCGAAGACCGGCCGGCCCTCGGCGTCCTCCATGGTGAGGACGGCGCGGTCGGCGTCGTCGATGCCGGCGGTGATGTCGTCGACGCCGTCCACCACCAGCTGGACCTCGGCGGGGCACGCGAGGATGCTGCGTGCTGCGGCCGCCAGGCGGTCGGCGTCGACTCGGGTCGCGTTCTGCTCGACAGTCACCGTTACCTCCGATTGGTTTAGGTGAGCCTAACCTACAGACCGGGCCGGGGTCACCCAAACGCCCGTCCCGCTGGGTGGACCGGCGCCGCCGACGTGGCGGCTGGTGGACGCGGCGCTAGACTTGGCACTCAGTCGGGCGGAGTGCCAACGCGAACGCGGGAGGTGGGCATGCAGGAGGACCGCAGGCTCGCTGTGCTCCGGGCCATCGTGGAGGACTACGTGGCCACCGAGGAGCCGGTGGGATCCAAGGCGCTCGTCGAGCGGCACGGCCTCAACGTCTCGCCCGCCACGATCCGCAACGACATGGCCGCGCTGGAGGACGAGGGATACCTGACCCAGCCGCACACCAGTGCCGGCCGGGTGCCCACCGACAAGGGCTACCGGCTCTTCGTGGACCGGCTCACCACGGTGCGCCCGATGAGCACGGCCGAGCGCCGGGCGATCTCGGCGCTGCTGGACGGGGCCGTCGACCTCGACGACGTGATCAACCGCTCGGTGCGGCTGCTCGCCCAGCTCACCCGGCAGGTGGCGGTCGTGCAGTATCCGGTGCTGTCCCGCTCGACGGTCCGGCACGTGGAGATCGTGGCGATGACGCCGACCCGGCTGCTGACCGTGCTGATCCTCTCCACCGGCCGCGTCGAGCAGCGCCTGGTCGAGCTGGTGGAGGAGATCGGCGACGAGGGGCTCACCCGCCTGCGCTCCCGGATCAACCTCGCCGCCACCGGCGAGACGATCGGGGAGGCGATCACGGCGCTGGGCGACCTCGCCGACGCCGCGGAGCCGGCCGATCCCGCGACGACCGCCGTGGTCGCCGCACTGGTGGAGGCGATGAGCGACCACCGCTCCGACGAGCGGATCGTGGTCGGCGGCACCGCCAACCTGGCCCGCTTCGGCGACAGCTTCGACACCGCGATCCGCCCGCTGCTGGAGGCGCTGGAGGAGCAGGTCATCCTGCTCAAGCTGCTCGGCGAGGCGAACTCCGGCGGAGCCCTCACCGTGCGGATCGGCGCCGAGGGGCCCTTCCAGGAGCTCGCCGCGACCAGTGTGGTCGCCACCGGCTACGGCCCCGGCGACGGACTGGCCTCCCTCGGTGTGGTCGGCCCCACCCGGATGGACTACCCGAACACGATGGCGGCGGTCCGCGCCGTCGCGCGCTATGTCTCGCGCATCCTCGACGAGAGCTGAAAGGCTGATTCCCGACCGTGTCCCAGGACCTCTACGAGCTCCTCGGCGTCGACCGTGACGCCGACGCCGACACCCTGAAGAAGGCGTACCGCAAGCTGGCCCGCCAGCTGCACCCCGACGTCAACCCCGACCCCGAGAGCCAGGAGCGCTTCAAGCAGGTCTCCGCGGCCTACGAGGTGCTCTCCGACCCGCAGAAGCGTGCTGCCTACGACCGCGGCGGAGACCCGTTCAGCGGTGGTTTCGGCGGCGGCCAGGGCGCCGGCTTCTCGTTCACCGACATCATGGACGCGTTCTTCGGCGGTGCCGCCGGCGGCGGCGCCGGCGGACGGGGACCCCGATCCCGGGTACGCCGCGGCCAGGACGCGCTGATCCGTCTGGAGGTCGACCTCGCCGAGGCCGCCTTCGGCGTCGCGCGCGAGCTCAAGGTGGACACCGCGGTCCGCTGCACCACGTGCGGGGGCGAGGGAGCGGCGCCGGGCACCGAGCCGGTCGGCTGCGAGACCTGCCACGGGAGCGGTGAGATCGCGCACGTGCAGCGCTCTTTCCTCGGTGAGGTGCGCACCCTGCGGCCCTGCCCGTCGTGCCGTGGATACGGCTCGGTGATCGCCGACCCGTGCCGCGACTGCTCCGGCGACGGCCGGGTCCGCTCGCGTCGCACGCTGACCGTGAAGATCCCCGCCGGTGTGGACACCGGCACCCGGGTCCAGCTCACCGAGCAGGGCGAGGTGGGGCCGGGCGGAGGACCCGCAGGCGACCTCTACGTCGAGATCCACGTCGCTCCGCACGACACCTTCACCCGGCACGGCAACGACCTGCACTGCACGGTCACCGTGCCGATGACCGCGGCGGCGCTGGGCACCGAGCTGACCCTGCCCACGCTCGAGGCGGACATCGAGCAGGGCGCCGGCTCCGGGGTGGAGACCGAGTTCCAGCTCGACATCCCCGCCGGGACCCAGTCCGGGCACGAGGTCGTGCTGCGCGGCCGCGGAGTCCCGGGTCTGCGGGGCGGGCGCGGCGACCTGGTGGTGACCGTGGGCGTGGAGACCCCGACCCGCCTCGACGACCGTCAGGAGGAGCTGCTCCGCGAGCTCGCCGGGTTGCGCGACGAGGAGCAGCCCACCGGGGACGTGCGACCGGCCCACAAGTCGGTCTTCGGCCGCCTGCGCGACGCGTTCAGCCACTGAGGCCCACCGGGCCGCGTCAGGATCGGAGCCTCGGGTGACCCTCCCGCAGCACCTGGTGCCCGACCTCGCGAGCGCCACCGTCGGTGGCGAGATCGAGATCGACGGCGACGAGGCGCACCACGCCGTCGTCGTACGACGTCTGCGGGTGGGCGAGCGGGTCCAGCTCTGCGACGGTGTGGGGCGGGTCGCGACCGGCGAGGTGGCGCGGACGGCGAAGCGCTCGTTCGCGGTGACGGTGACCGGCATCGTCGACCATCCGGAGCCGACCCCGAGGATCACCGTCGTCCAGGCCCTCCCGAAGGGCGAGCGGGGCGAGCTGGCGGTCGAGGTGCTGACCGAGATCGGGGTGGCTCGGATCGTGCCGTGGGCGGCGGCCCGCAGCGTCGCGGTGTGGAAGGGCGAGCGCGCCGTCAAGTCGCAGGCGAAGTGGGCCGCGACCGCGCGCGAGGCCGCGAAGCAGTCGCGGCGCGCGTGGCACCCGGTGGTCGAGCCGCTGGCGAGCACGGACCTGGTGGCCGGGCTGATCGCCGCCGCGGGCCCGGCCGTCGTGCTGCACGAGGACGCGACAGCACCGCTCGCCGCGGTCGAGGTCCCGGCGCAGGGGGAGGCGCTCGTGGTGGTCGGCCCCGAGGGTGGGCTGACGGACCCCGAGATCGCCGCGTTCAGCGCCGCCGGGGCCGTGCCGGTGCGGCTCGGAGCCGAGGTGCTGCGCACCTCCACTGCCGGCGTGGCCGCGGTCGCCGCGCTGCTGGCCCGCACCGGTCGCTGGGGCGGCTGACGCAGCGCGCCCCGGCGACCCGGCTCACTCGACGGTGATCGCCTTGCTGTCCTCGGTCGGGCCGCCGCCCTCGCCGCCGGAGGGGTCGTCGGTGCTGGCGATCAACGTGTACTCGCCCGGAGCGACCCCGCTCAGGTCGATCGGTGCCGTCCACGGGTAGAGGCCGCCCATCCACCCCTCGGCCGTGGCGTTGGACCGGACCACCACCGCGCCGCCCGCGGTGACCAGCCGCCACGGCACGTTGGCCTCGAACGAGCTGGCCATCCCGGTCACCTCGAAGCCCCGCCCCGAGACCGGTGCGTCCACGCCGCCGATGATGTTGACCGACGCGAGGATCCGCAGCTCCGGCCGCGCCGTGGCCCCGCTCGGCACACCGAGGTAGTCCACCCGTTCTCCGTCGACCACGAAGTCCACCGGCGCCGCGGTGCGCTGCGTGGGGTCGTAGGAGTCCCCCTCCTGCACGGTCTGCAGGGTCCAGACCAACTGCTGGACGGCGAGCCGGGCCTGGGCCGCGGTCATGTCGCCGGGCCGGTCGGTCCAGGACCCGTCGGCGAGCTCGACGGTGAAGGTGCCCTTCTTGCCCACGCCGTCGAACGAGGCGCCGGCCAGGCTGTCCGTGGGCACCAACGTGCGGTAGTCGGGGTCGGTCGGCCCGTCCATCAGGGCCGTCACCGCGCCGTCCAGGGATGCCTCGGTGATCAGCTCGCGGTAGAGCCGCTGACCCTGCGGGGTGCGACCGACGAAGAACGGGGAGGCGATCTGGTCGCCCGCGGCCCGGTCGGTGGTGTCCTCGGTCCCGGCGGTCTCGGTCGCCGCCGGGGTGGTCGCGTCCGCCGTGGTCGTCTCCTCGGTGGGACTGGACTCGGCGGCGGGCGACGTCGCCGGGTCGTCCGCGTTCTCGCTGTCGTCACCACAGGCACTGAGCGCGCCGAGGGCGAGGACGGCAGCAGCGAGCCCCGGCACGGTGCGGCGCAGGTGCTGGCTGACGGAACGGTGGGGGCGCATCGGAACACTCCTTGGTGGTCGGGCGGTGGGTCGGTGCCGGCGACGCCGGCGGTGGTCAGGGAACGATCACGTCGCGGTCGTCGCGGAAGCGTGCGCGCACCGAGGTGGTCTCCCCGTCGTCGCGCACCTCGGCCACGAACCGGTAGGTGCCCGAGCCCAGTGTGGACACATCGATCGGCTCGGTGGACCAACCCGGTGCGCTCGGCGTGCCGCCGGCGCCGCCGGCCAGCACCTTGGTGGCCCGGCCACGTCGGACGATCCGTCCGTCGGCGTCGCTGAGCCGCCACCGGACCTGCTGGATGTAGGTGGCGACGGTGCCGGTGGCGCTGAAGCTCCCGCGGACCGCCTGCCCCTGGACGGGGTCGCTGACGTTCACCGGTGTCGTGACGCTGTAGCGCCGATCCCGCTCCACCGGTGCGGGCGCGGCGACACCGAGCACCGACCCGGCGCTCACGCCCCCGTGCTCGAAGCGCACCGGGACCGCGCGTCCCAGCGCGGCCTCCGCGGTGTAGACGGCCTGCTGCAGCCCGAGACGGGCCTGCTGCGCGGTCGCTCCGCTGGGTCTGGCCAGCGCGGCCTCGCCGATCTCGACGACCACCTCGTCGTCGGCGACCACGGCGGTCGAGAACGAGTCGGCCGGCCACAACGTCCGGTAGTCCGGGTCCGCCGGGCCCTCCTCGGCGGTGATCGCGCGCAGCGCCCCCAGGACCGCCTCGGACCCGCCGGTCGCGGGCACCGTCGCGAACTCGCGGTACAGCCGGTCGCCGGTGGCGCTGTCGGCGACGAAGTAGACGGCCTCGGCGGACGTCGTCGCCTCCCGGTCGCCACCGTCGCTGCCGGCGGCGGGGGATCGGCCGGTGTGCCCAGGTCGCCGAGCGCGACGCCCAGCGCCACCACGGCCGCGGTCAGCGCGCCGGCGCCGGCGACCACCGGCAGCCACCGCCGGCGCGCGGGCCGGGTCCGGGGTGCGGCGGTGCGGCGACGTACCTCGCCGAGACGGTCACGCGGGGTGACGTCGGCGACGGCATCGAGGAGGGCGGCGCGCAGCTCCCGGTCCTCGGGAGTCGGTCGGTCGTCGTCGGAGGTGGCCATGTCACTCCTCCCTCAGGTCGGCGTCGATGGTCTGCAGGACGGTCCGCAGCGCTGCGGAGCCACGCGAGGCGTGGCTCTTGACCGCCCCCTTGCTGATCCCGAGCGTCGCGGCGATCTCGGCCTCGGAGAGCTCGAGGTAGTAGCGCAGGGTGAGCACCTCGCGCTGCCGGCGCGGCAGCCGGTCGAGCGCGTCCAGGACCCGGCGACGGCGGTCGGCGACCAGCAGCGGCACCTCGGCCGAGGGCGCCGTCGTCGGCGTGCTCTGCCGCTCGAGGAACCGCTGCACCACCGACCGGTGCCGCAGCGCGGAGCGCGACCGGTTCATCACCGACTGGCGCAGGTAGGCGACCGCGTGGGCGTGGTCCTCGAGCCGGTCCCAGCGCTGGTGCAGGGCGACCAGCGAGTCCTGCACGATCTCCTCGGCGCGGCCCAGGTCGCGGACCATCAGGTACGAGACGCGGACCAGCTGGTCCCAGTGGTCCAGGTAGAGCCGCTCGATCGCCTCGTCGGCGCTCCGCCGGTCACCGGTCATCGTCGCGCCGGACCCGGCGGGCGCGGTCCACGGGCTCGCCGCCCGGGCCCGGTGTGTGCCCGGGGCAGGGGAGAGGGACAGCGCGGCATCGGTGCTCACGCTAGTTGGACGCCCGCCCGGCGCCGTCGGTTGACACGCGTGGCCGGTGGATCGGGTATCTGGGAGGCTGGAGGTGTGACTGCTGACACCGACTGCCTGTTCTGCAAGATCGTGACCGGGGAGATCCCCGGCGACGTGGTGCACCGCACCGAGCGCACCGTGGCCTTCCGGGACATCAACCCCCAGGCGCCCCTCCACGTGCTGGTGGTGCCCCGCGAGCATCTCCCCAACGCCGCCGCACTCGCCGAGGCCGATCCCGTCGCCACCGCCGAGCTGGTCACCGCGGCCAAGGCCGTCGCCGCCGCCGAGGGGTACGACGACTACCGACTCGTCTTCAACACCGGCGCGGATGCCGGGCAGACCGTGTTCCACGCCCACCTGCACGTGCTGGCGGGCCGCGGGCAGACCTGGCCGCCCGGCTGAGCCACCTCGATGCTGTGCCGTGATCAACGGCGGACCCAGCTCACGCCGGGCCTCGCGCCGGCCCGAGCCTGACCGCGGCGCATTCTCGGTGGGCGCGATCGGGCCCCGGGCCGTAGCATGGAGGAGTCCACGGACACGGGTGCACCGTGCCGCCGCCACTCACAGATTGACCGGATGACGAACCAACACGCCCCTTCCCACGTCAACGGCTCCCGCCACACCGTCGTCGTACCGAACAGCATCGACATGGTGAGCCTGTTCGGGCCCGGGGACGAGCACCTCGGTCTGTTGGAGCGCAGCTTCTCGGTGAGTGTCCACGTCCGTGGCAACCGGGTCACGCTCGCCGGCGAGCCCACCGAGGTCGCCCTCGCCGAGCGGCTGCTGGACGAGCTCGTCGCCATCCTGCGCACCGGTCAGGGCCTCAACGTGGAGACGGTCGAGCGCGTCGCGGGCATGCTGCGCCGCGAGGACGGCGGCGCCGACGAGCGGCCGGCGGACGTGCTCAGCCTCAACATCCTCTCCAACCGCGGGCGCTCGATCCGGCCCAAGACGCTGAACCAGAAGCGCTACGTGGAGACGATCGACCAGCACACCATCACCTTCGGGATCGGTCCGGCCGGCACCGGCAAGACCTACCTGGCGATGGCCAAGGCCGTGCAGGCGCTGCAGGCCAAGCAGGTCAACCGGATCATCCTCTCCCGGCCCGCGGTCGAGGCCGGGGAGAAGCTGGGCTTCCTGCCCGGGACGCTCAGCGAGAAGATCGACCCCTACCTGCGGCCGCTCTACGACGCGCTGCACGACATGATCGACCCCGAGTCGATCCCCAAGCTGCTGGCCGCCGGCACCATCGAGGTCGCCCCGCTGGCCTATCTGCGCGGTCGCAGCCTCAACGACTCCTTCATCGTGCTCGACGAGGCCCAGAACACGACGCCGGAGCAGATGAAGATGTTCCTGACCCGGCTCGGGTTCGGCTCCAAGATCGTGGTGACCGGCGACGTCACGCAGGTGGACCTGCCCACCGGGACCAACTCCGGGCTGCGGGTGGTCGAGGGCATCCTGGACGGGGTCGAGGACCTCGCCTTCGTGCGGCTCACCAGCCACGACGTGGTCCGGCACAAGCTGGTGGGGCGGATCGTCGCCGCCTACGACGACTTCGACGCGCGCCAGGAGGCACGGCGCGCCTCGGTCGTGCGGACGAAGGACGCGCAGGGGCAGGTGAGCGACCAGTGACCATCGAGATCCTCGACGAGTCCGGCAGCGGGATCGACGTCCGCCACTTCTCCGCCCTGTCCCGGTTCGTGATGGACCGGATGCGGGTGCACCCGCTCGCCGAGCTCTGCGTCAAGGCCGTCGACGAGGACACCATCGCCGAGCTCAACGAGAAGTGGATGGAGAAGGAGGGGCCGACCGACGTGCTCGCCTTCCCGATGGACGAGCTGCGTCCGGGCAAGGTCAACGAGGACCCCGAGGAGGGTGTGCTCGGCGACCTGATCCTCTGCCCGAGCGTCGCCGAGCGGCAGGGGCGGAGGCCGGACACGGCACGCTCGCCGAGCTGGAGCTGCTCACCGTGCACGGCATCCTGCACCTCCTCGGCTACGACCACGCCGAGCCGGAGGAGCACCAGGAGATGTTCGGCCTCCAGGACCAGCTGCTCGCCGAGTGGCGATCGCAGCCGCGCGACTGAACCGCCGATGAGCAGCGGGGATATCTGGCAGCTGGTCACGGCTGCGCTCCTGGTGGTCCTGGCCGGCCTCTTCACCGCCGCCGACGCCGCGATCGCGTCCTTCTCCCGGGCGCGCGCCCTGGAGCTGGCCCAGGAGGGGCGGGCCGGCGCCCGTCGCCTGGTCGCGGTGCTCGACGACGCCCCCCGGCACCTGAACACCGCGCTCCTGCTGGAGCTGCTCAGCGAGGTCTCGGCGATCGTCCTGGTCACCCTCTTCGTCTCCGAGGAGGTCGACGGGTGGTGGCAGAGCCTCGCCGTCGCGATCGGCGTGATGCTGGTGGTCTCCTTCGTCGCGATCGGGGTCGCACCGCGCACCCTGGGCCGCCAGCACCCGGAGACGGTGGCGCTGGCCTCGGCGTGGCCGCTGTCGGCGCTCACCTCGGTGCTCGGGCCGATCCCGCGCCTGCTGATCGCGGTCGGCAACGCGATCACGCCCGGCAAGGGCTTCCGCGAGGGGCCGTTCTCGTCGGAGACCGAGCTGCGCGAGATGGTCGACATCGCCGAGGCGTCGGAGCTGATCGAGGCCGAGGAGCGCCGGATGATCCACTCGGTCTTCGAGCTCGGCGACACCACCGTCCGCGAGGTGATGGTGCCGCGCGGCGACGTGGTCTTCATCGAGCACTACAAGAACCTGCGGCAGACGCTCTCGCTGTTCCTGCGCTCCGGCTTCTCCCGGATCCCGGTGATCGGTGAGAACCTCGACGACATCCGCGGCTTCGTCTACCTCAAGGACGTGGTCCGCCGCGACTTCGAGCAGCCCGAGGTCGAGACCGTGCTGCGGGTCGAGGAGATCATGCGGCCCGTGCACTGGGTGCCGGAGTCCAAGCCCGTCGACGCGCTGCTCCGGGAGATGCAGGCCCGGCGCCAGCACGTGGCCGCCGTCGTCGACGAGTACGGCGGCACCGCCGGCCTGATCACCATCGAGGACCTGCTCGAGGAGATCGTCGGCGAGATCACCGACGAGTACGACGCCGCCGAGATCGAGGTGGAGGAGCTGGCCACGGACGTCTACCGGGTCTCCTCGCGCTATCCGGTCGACGACCTGGACGAGCTCTTCGGCGCCGACATCGAGGAGGAGGACGTCGACTCCGTCGGCGGGCTGATGGCCAAGCACCTCGGCCGGGTGCCGATCCCCGGCTCGGTGGTGGAGGCGCACGGCCTACGCTTCGAGGCCGAGCAGACCTCGGGCCGACGCAACCAGATCGGCACCCTGCTGATCAGCCGCACCGAGACCGACGAGACCGAGGACGAGTGATGAGCGACCTGACCACCGAGGACAAGAAGCTCGTCACCCTCGCCCGCGCGACGCGCGTGCGGATCGGTGCCGCCGAGGGTGCCGCGGTCCGCGACACCGACGGACGCACCTATGCCGCGGCCTCGGTGGCGCTGCCCTCGCTCGGCCTGACCGCCGTGCAGGCCGTGGTCGCGATGGCGGTGGCGTCCGGCTCCTCGGGGGTGGACGCCTGCGTGGTGCTCGGCGACTCCGGGACCCTGGCCGACGGCGACGCCGCGGTGCTCGGCGAGTTCGGCGGCGCGGACGGCGTGCTGGTGCACGTGGGCGACCCGCGCGGCTCCATCGCCGTTCAGCGCAGGATCTGAGCCCGCACGGTCCATTGGACCGGCCGCGGCGCGCTCCGGTACCACCCCGGGTGGCGTGAGCCCACCACGTCGAGCACGGTCAGCGCGACGAACCCGCTGATCAGCTTGTCCGAGGTCGAGGTCAGCATGTTCGACGACAGCACGGCCGAGGCCATCTGGCCGGTGTGCGCCTGGAGGGCGGCGACCACGCCGTCCGAGCCGTGTCCGGTCGAGCCGCCGAAGACGAGCAGCAGGATCGGCACGGCGACCGTCGTGCAGGCGACCGCGACCAGCAGGTTGAGGCCGAGGAACCGCAACATGCTGCGACCCATCCCGAACCGGCGCACCCCGTAGCCCCACAGCAGCGCGCCGACGACCTGGACCGCGGCGAACGGGATCGATGCGGGACCGTTGACGGCGACGCCCAGCAGGTTGGTGCCGACGCCGACACCGACGCCCCACCAGGGGCCGAGCACGATCGCCGCGACCGCGGTGCCCACCATGTCCAGGTAGAGCGTCATCGAGAACTCGCTGACCATCACCGTGCCGAGCAGGTTCACCGCCAGGCATGCGGCGAGCAGGCCGAGCACCCGGCGGCGGCGCCCGGCGGCGGGTGTCACGTCGGCGACGTCGACGACGTCGACCACGGGCGTGCGCTGGGTCTCGGGCTGGGTTTCGGGCTGGGCCTCGGGCTGGCGTCCGGGCTGGGTTTCGGGCCGGACCTCCGCGGACGGCGTGCCGGCCGGGGCGGGCACCGCTTCCCGGCAGCGCTGCAGCCAGCGCTCCGCGGCCGCCGGGTCGGTGCCGAGGGCGAGCGCCAGGTCGCGGACCAGGGTGGCGTCGAGGCGTCGGCGGCCGGACCGGAACGCGTCGTAGACCGTGCTGCGGCCGGGGCGCGCGGCCTCCGGGGTCAGCCCGCGGTCGACCCGCAGCGCGCTGACGCGACGTACCAGCTCGGAGTAGGAGGGGCTGCCGGCCTGCGCGCGCAGGCGGGCCAGATCGGCGGCGATGTCGTCGAAGGTCTCGACCGCCCGCCCCCGGCCGTCCCCGCTGTGCTGCGCATCCACCCGCGGACGGTATCCCCGGAACCGGCCGTCCGGCGCGAGGATCGGAGAACTTCCTCGGGTCGCCGCGCCGCGCCGGGGCGCGTCACGGGGGTGAAACCTCGCTGTCGCCGATCCGGAGTAGATTGTTCCGCATGACCCTCCGCGCTCCGGAGCAGCACCGGCGGGCCGTGGCTCGGCTCGCAGCCTCCTACGACGCCATCGAGGCCGGCAGACCCGTCCGGCTGGCCAAGCGGACGACGAACCTGTTCCGTGCCCGCAGCGCGGTCAGCTCCCCGGGTCTGGACGTCTCCGGACTCGACGGGGTGCTCTCGGTCGAGCGGGACGGTCCGGACGGGCCGGTCGCCGAGGTGCAGGGAATGTGCACCTACGAGGACCTGGTGGACGCCACGCTCCCGCACGGTCTGATCCCGCTGGTGGTGCCGCAGCTGCGGACGATCACCCTGGGCGGTGCCGTCACCGGACTGGGCATCGAGTCCACCTGCTTCCGCAACGGCCTCCCGCACGAGTCGGTCCTGGAGATGGACGTGTTCACCGGCGCGGGGGAGGTCGTCACGACCCGGCCCGGCGACGACCTGTTCGACGCCTTCCCGAACTCCTACGGCTCCCTGGGCTACGCCACCAGGCTGCGGATCCGGCTGGAGCCGGTGCCGGCGTACGTGGCGCTGCGCCACGTCCGCTTCGACGACGCGGCGCTGCTCGCCAAGACGATGGCGGAGGTCACCGAGACCGGGGAGTACGACGGCCGCCCGGTGCAGGGCATGGACGGCGTGGCGTTCGCACCGGGGGAGTACTACCTGACCTTGGCGCGGTGGACCGACGACCCGGGCGTCGTCCCGGGCCTCGACGGGCCCAGCGACTACACCGGGCAGCAGATCTACTTCCGCTCGGTGCAGGAACGCGAGCAGGACCTGCTGACCGTCTACGACTACCTCTGGCGCTGGGACACCGACTGGTTCTGGTGCTCCGGCGCCTTCGGCGCGCAGCACCCGCTGATCCGGCGTGCCTGGCCGCGCCGCTGGCGGCGCTCCGACGTCTACATGCGACTGCTCGGCCTGGACCGCCGCTTCTCCATCGCCGACCGGCTCGACCGACGGGCGGGCCGGCCGCTGCGCGAGCGCGTGGTGCAGGACATCGAGGTGCCGGCCGAGCGGATCGGGGAGTTCCTGGACTGGTTCGACGAGGCCGTCGGGATGCGCCCGGTGTGGTTGTGCCCCCTGGTCTCGGGTCGGCCGTGGGCGACGTACCCGCTCGAGCCCGGCCGGCTGTACGTGAACGCCGGCTTCTGGGGCACGGTCCACGTCGGGCCGGAGGCGACCGAGGCGCCGGTCAACCGCGCCATCGAGGAGCGCGTCCACGCCCTGGGCGGGCACAAGTCGCTCTATTCCGAGGCCTTCTACGACGAGTCCACGTTCGCGACCCTCTACAACACCGAGAACCTGACGGCGGTGAAGCGCCGCTACGACCCCGACGACCGATTGACCAACCTCTACGACAAGGCGGTGCAGCGTCGATGACCACAGGTGGGATCGCTCCGGCGATCGCGTCCCTCTTCCCCGGCGGCATTCCTCTGGGAATCAGTGCGTACGACGGTAGCGAGGCCGGTCCGCCGGACGGTCCGTACCGCGTGGAGCTGGTCAACGAGCGAGGTCTGTCCTACATCCTCAGCGCTCCGGGCGACCTCGGGCTGGCCCGCGCCTACGTGAGCGGCGACCTGGTCCTGCACGGCGCCCACCCGGGCGACCCCTACGCGGCGTTCTCGCTGCTCAAGGACCACACCGACTTCGGGCTCCCGGGTCCGGCCGAGCTGGTCCGCATCGTGCGCGAGCTGGGGGTCAGCCACCTGCTGCCGCCGCCCCCGCCGCCCCAGGAGCACCTGCCCGGGTGGCGGCACCGCCTGGAGGGCCTGCGCTCCTTCGCGACCTGGGGTCGCCACTCCCAGGAGCGGGACGCGGACGCGATCCACCACCACTACGACGTCTCCAACACCTTCTACGAGCACGTGCTCGGGCCGTCGATGACCTACACCTGCGCGCTCTACCCGACCGCGGACGCCACCTTGGAGCAGGCGCAGGAGCACAAGTACGACCTGATCTGCCAGAAGCTGGGCCTCGGGCCCGGCGACCGGTTGCTCGACCTGGGCTGCGGCTGGGGCGGGATGGTCCGGCACGCCGCCGCGCACTACGGGGTCCGCGCGCTGGGGTCACCCTCTCCCGGGAGCAGGCGACCTGGGCGGGCGAGGAGATCAAGCGCCAGGGCCTCGACGACGTCGCCGAGGTGCGGTTCTCCGACTACCGGGACGTGACCGAGGGCGACTTCGACGCGATCAGCTCGATCGGCCTCACCGAGCACATCGGCGTGGCCAACTACCCGGCGTACTTCGGGTTCATGCGGGACAAGGTCAAGCCCGAGGGGCGGATCCTCAACCACTGCATCACCCGCCACGACAACCCGCGCAAGGCCAGCGCCGGGGCGTTCATCGACCGCTACGTCTTCCCCGACGGTGAGCTCACCGGCTCGGGGACGATCGTGCGCGCGATCGAGGACGCCGGCCTGGAGGTGCAGCACCACGAGAACATCCGGGTGCACTACGCCAGGACGCTGGCCGGGTGGAGCCGCAACCTCGTGGAGAACTGGGACGCCTGTGTGGCCGAGACCGGCGAGGCCACGGCGCGGGTCTGGGGCCTCTACATGGCCGGGTCGCGGATCGCGTTCGAGCGCAACGAGATCCAGCTGCACCACGTCCTCGCCACCCGCACCGTCGAGGGGCGCAGCGGCTACCCGCTGCGCCACGACTTCGGGGTCTGAGGCCGGTGCCCGCTAGCCTGGGCCGGTGAGTGTCCGGGCAGCGCAGTACACCGCCGACGTACTGGGGCGGGAGCAGGTCAGCCCGCACCTGATCCGGCTCACCCTGGGTGGGCCCGGCCTGGCGGGCTTCGCCTCGACCGGCATCCCCGACGAGTGGGTCGGACTGGTGGTGCCCGGCCAGTTCCAGTCGCGGTACTACACGGTCCGCTCGTTCGCCGACGGCCGGCTGGTGCTGGACGTGGTCGTGCACCCGGTCGGCCTGGTGACCGAGTGGGCGCTGGGCGCCTCCGGCGACCCGGTCGGCCAGCAGGTCACCATCACCGAGCCCAAGGGGTCGTTCCTCGAGCCCGACGACGCCGCCTGGCTGCTGCTGGTCGGCGACCTCACCGCGCTGCCCGCGATGGCCCGGATCGCGGAGACCCACCCGGACCTGCCGGTGCACGTGTACGCCGAGGTGCCGGACCTGCCCGAGGAGCTCGGGTCGTACCTGCCCGCCGCGGCGCGGGTGACCTGGGGTGCGCCGGGGCAGACCGGGTCACGGCTCGCGGAGGTCGTCGAGGACCTGGACTGGCCTGAGGGCACCGGCTACTTCTGGATGGCCGGCGAGTCCGCCCAGATGCGGGCGATCCGCAAGCACCTGATGCGGGTACGACGGATGCCCAGCACCCACTACGACGTGATGGGCTACTGGCGGGCGGTCAAGGAGCGCCAGCCGCGCGCGGTGGACCCCGGGCCGATCTGGCGGGCCGGCAAGGCCGCCGGCAAGAGCGACGAGGAGATCTGGGCCGACTACGACCAGGCTCGGACGGAGGCAGGATCATGAGCGGTCCGCAGGAGAACGACGAGCAGGACCCGGTCGACGAGCAGATCGAGGAGCTCGACGAGGACGCCCAGGAGGACGACCTCGACGACACCGACGAGGACGACTTCGACGAGGACTTCGGCGCGCTGCCGGCGCCGGCCACACCGGTCTTCGGCGACCTGGACCTGCCGGAGGGCTACCGCAGCGGCTTCGCCTGCTTCGTCGGCCGCCCCAACGTCGGCAAGTCCACCCTGACCAACGCGCTGGTCGGGCAGAAGATCGTGATCACCTCGGACAAGCCGCAGACCACTCGGACCGTGGTGCGCGGCATCGTGCACCGCGCCGACGGCCAGCTGGTGCTGGTCGACACCCCCGGGCTGCACCGACCCCGCACGCTGCTCGGCGAGCGGCTCAACGACCTGGTCAGGACCACCTGGTCCGAGGTCGACGTGGTCGCCGTCTGCTTCCCCTCCGACGAGAAGATCGGCCCCGGGGACACCTTCCTGGTCAACGAGCTGGCCAAGGTGCGTCGTACCACCAAGATCGCGGTGGCGACCAAGACCGACCTGGCCACGCCGGAGCGGATCGCCGAGCACCTGCTCGACATCGCCGAGCTGGGCCGGACCACCGGCACCGAGTGGGCCGAGATCGTGCCGGTCTCCTCCGTCGGCGGCGACCAGATCGACCTGCTCGGCGAGATCCTCGTCGGGCTGATGCCCGAAGGACCACCCCTCTACCCCGACGGCGACCTCACCGACGCGCCCGAGGAGGTGCTGGCAGCCGAGCTGATCCGGGAGGCCGCGCTGGACGGCGTCCGCGACGAGCTGCCGCACTCGATCGCGGTGGTGGTCGAGGAGATGGGGTTGCGCGAGGGGCGGCCGGACGACAAGCCGCTGCTCGACATCCACGCCAACCTCTACGTCGAACGCGACTCCCAGAAGGGGATCGTGATCGGCCGCAAGGGCGCGCGGCTGCGCCAGGTCGGCACCGTCGCCCGGCAGCAGATCGAGGCGCTGCTCGGCACGCCGGTCTACCTGGACCTGCACGTCAAGATCGCCAAGGACTGGCAGCGCGACCCGCGTCAGCTCCGGCGGCTCGGCTTCTGAGCGTGGGGCGCCGCGGAGCCTGCTCGGCGCCATCGCCGTGGCGCTCCTGCTGCTCGGCCCGCCGGCACTCGGCGCCGGCCCGGCCGCCGGGACCGCGGAGCTGCCGACTCTCCCGGCCGACACCGACGTCGACTACCAGCTCGGCGGTGAGCGGAGCGTGCCCGCCGGGGTGGGGTCATGGTGCGCGACCGACGGGCGACGCCGGCGCAGGGCCTCTTCAACATCTGCTACGTCAATGCCTTCCAGACCCAGCCCCAGGCGAGGCGGTGGTGGCGCCGACACCACTGGGCACTGGTGCTGAAGCGGGACGGACGTCCGGTGGTGGACTCCGCCTGGGGGAGTGGCTGCTCGACCTGCGCACACCGCGCAAGCGTGCCCGGCTGGCCGCCGTCGTCGAGCGCTGGACCGACCGGTGCGCCGCCGACGGGTTCGCGGCCGTGGAGTTCGACAACCTCGACTCCTTCACCCGCAGCCGGGGCCTGCTGCGGCGCAGTCACGCCCGCGCCTTCGCGCGGCTGATCGTCGCCGACGCCCACGACGCGGGTCTTCCGGCGGGGCAGAAGAACCTGGCGGGCTTCGACGGCACCACCGTGGGCTACGACTTCGCGGTCAGCGAGGAGTGCGGCCAGTGGCGCGAGTGCGCCGCCTACGCGGAGGTGTACGGCGACCAGGTGGTCGCCGTGGAATACCGGCGCAACGGCTTCCGTCGTACCTGCCGGACCCATGGTGAGCAGTGGCCGGTGGTGCTGCGCGACCGTGCCCTCGCCCCCGACGGCCGCCGCCGCTTCTGCTGAGACCGGCCGCGGGTCGCGCGTCCCGGAGGCTCAGCCCGTCGGCGCCCAGCAGCGGCCGAAGGTCTGACCGGCCTCCCACTGCTCCGCGGTGGGCCACTCGTAGCCCCACTCGAAGTCCAGCGGGTCCGCGGCCTGCTGGTTGGCGGCGTCCTCGCAGGGCGCGGCGCCCCGGTCGCGCGCGGCCGCCTCGCCGGGGTAGTCCCCGCCGGGGAAGGTGACCACCGAGATCGCCCGCCAGGTGTGCTCCTCCGAGCAGGGCACCCGGGTGAACTGCTGGTCGTCCGGCGCGGCGGTGCCGCACATCGCGACCGCCTCGCGATCGTCGTCGCGGTCCAGGATCCCGGCGAGGCTGCCGGTGGTGGCGACCAGCGAGGAGGAGCCGTTGACCACGACCGCGTCGCAGCGGTACCAGTCCGCGCCCAGGTCCGATGCCTCCACGGACGGGGTGAACCAGACCGGGCGGATCATGCTCAGCCGGAGGTCGTCCTCGGTGCCCCCGACGAAGTCGCCGAGGCCGGTCGGGCAGGTCCCGGCGACCTGGTCCTGCACCGCAGCGGAGTCCACGGCCAGCAGGTGTCCGTCGACCACGGTGTCCAGCTCACCGACGGCGTAGGTCTCCGAGGTGTGCGCCTTCGCGCAGTCCCGCGCCGCCGCCTCGGACGTGGGTGCGACCGCGGCACGGAACCGGAGTCGATAGCAGTCGCCCCGCTCGGGAGCGGCCGGCGGGGCGGGAGCCGCGGACGGGGAGACGGCCGGGCTCGACTCCGGCTCGTCGCCCGGCTCGTCGTCCCCGCTGCACCCGGTCGCGACGAGCAGCAGCCCGGCCAGCAGGGTGAGGATCGCCACGGTCGTCCGCGGGCGTTCCGGTCGGCCGGCGGCGTCACTCATCGGTCTGCGCCCAGCACACCGACCGGCGGTTGCCGGCGTCCCACTCGGCCTCGTGGAAGTAGGTGTAGCCGAAGTCGAAGACCGAGGGGTAGTTGAGCCAGGCCTCCACGGACTTCTGGCAGTAGGAGCGGGTCCGGGACTCGGCCACCTCGTCGCCGGGGTAGGGGTCGTCGGGCTCGCCGAGCTTGATCGTGGTCACTGCGCGCCAGTCGTGGCGCTGGTTGCAGGCGACCTTGGTCCCCTCGGCGACCGACGGCCCGGCGGCGCAGGTCATCCACCGGTCCTCGGGCCGCCCGGCGAGCAGGCCCGCCGTCGTCTCCGGCAGCGGGCGGTACTCGTCGGACTCGCCCTGGTGCTCGATGCGCCCGCCGACGACGTCGCACCGATACCAGCGGGCGCCCTCGTCCCAGGCCTTCTCCGAGGGCCGGAACCACGCCCAGGTCAGGATGGTCCGCAGCACGGTGCTCTCGTCGGCCTTCATGTGCTCCATGAAGGCGTCCGTGCAGGCCCGGTAGGCGAACGAGCTGAGGTCCTTCGAGGTGTACTCGCTGTCGTCGAACTCGGCGGGCAGCTCGTCGACGGCGAACGTCTCGGCGGTGTGCGGCTGACCGCAGTCCACCACCTCGGTGGCGTTCGCGGGCATCTCGACGTCGGCCGGATCCAGGTTGCGGCAGACCCCGTTCTCGGGTGCGCTGACCGCGTCCACCTGGTCGGGGTCCACGTCGCTGCCCTGCGGCTGCTGACTGCAGCCGGTGAGCGCCACCGTCAGTGCCGCGACCACCCCCATCACCGCGCGTCGCGGCAGGCCCATCCGACCCTCCTCGGTCCTCGTCGTCGCCCGTGCCGGTCGGACGCGCTCCGTCACGCCAGCAGTGCCGCGATCGTAGCGCCCAGCTCGTAGGCGCCCTGCTCGGCGGCTTCGTCGACGGGGCCGAGCACCTCGAGGACGTCGTAGGACTTCCGCCAGCCGAGGGCGCCGACGATCGAGGTGACCGCGCGCACCGCTCCGGTCAGGTCGTAGCGACCGTGCACCCAGAGCCCGTACGGCCGCCCGGAGGTCTCCCCGCCGCTGTCGCCGCCTGCGCTGCCGGAGTCGTCAAGGGCGCCCCAACGGCCAGGAAGGTGGAGTCGAAGAAGTGCTTGAGCGCGCCGCTCATGTAGCCGAAGTTCGCGCTGGTGCCGAGCAGGTAGCCGTCCGCGGCCAGCACGTCCTCGGCGGTCGCCTCGAGCGCGGGCCGCACCACCACCTCGACCCCCTCGATCGCCTCGTCGCCGGCGCCGGCGACGACCGCGTCGGTCAACGTCCGCAGGGAGCGGGTGGGCGAGTGGTGGACCACCAGGAGCCGAGCCATGACTCCAGGCTAGGCGCAGGTGCGCTAGAGTGGCTGCCGTCATGATGCGCACGCTCCTCCTTAGCGGCCGCAGCGAGGTCTGACCGCCGGACCCCTCGCTGCGGAGTGAGTCGCGTGCCCGGCGCCCACCTTCACGAATCGACGAGCATCGTCGAGGAAGCAGCCGAGGAACTCATGACCACCATCCCTTCCCAGCAGCCGAGCGGCATGCCGTTCGAGCGCTACACCGCCTTCGAGCCCGTCACCGTGCCGGACCGCACCTGGCCGGACCAGCGGATCACCCGCGCGCCGCGCTGGCTCTCCACCGATCTGCGCGACGGCAACCAGGCGTTGATCGACCCGATGAGCCCGGCCCGCAAGATGAAGATGTTCGACCTGCTGGTCACCATGGGCTACAAGGAGATCGAGGTCGGGTTCCCGTCCGCGAGCCAGACCGACTTCGACTTCGTGCGCCAGCTGATCGAGGGTGACCGGATCCCCGACGACGTGCGGATCTCGGTGCTGACCCAGGCCCGTGAGGACCTGATCGAGCGCACGGTGGAGTCGTTGATCGGGGCCGACCAGGCGACCGTGCACCTCTACAACGCCACCGCCCCGCTCTTCCGCCGCGTCGTCTTCGGGGTGACCGAGGCCGAGTGCATCGCGATCGCCACCCGCGGCACCGAGTGGGTGGTGAAGTACGCCGACCAGATGCTGGCCGGCACCGACTTCGGCTACCAGTACAGCCCGGAGATCTTCACCCAGACCCCGACCGACTTCGCCCTCGAGGTCTGCGAGCGGGTCTCCGACATCTGGCAGCCCGAGGCCGGCCGGGAGATCATCCTGAACCTTCCGGCCACGGTGGAGATGTCCACCCCGAACACCTACGCCGACCAGATCGAGTACTTCGCCCGCGGCCTGACCCGGCGCGAGCACTCCGCGATCTCGCTGCACCCGCACAACGACCGGGGCACCGCGGTCGCCGCCACCGAGCTCGCCCTGATGGCCGGCGCCGACCGGGTCGAGGGCTGCCTCTTCGGTCACGGCGAGCGCACCGGCAACGTGGACCTGGTCACCCTGGGCATGAACCTGTTCAGCCAGGGGATCGACCCGCAGATCGACTTCGCGCTCGGCGGGCAGGGCATCGACGAGGTCCGCCGCACCGTCGAGTACTGCACGCAGCTGCCGGTCCACCCGCGCCACCCCTACGCCGGCGACCTGGTCTACACCGCCTTCTCCGGCTCCCACCAGGACGCCATCAAGAAGGGCCTGGAGGACCTCGACCGGATCGCCGCCGAGCAGCAGCGTCCGGTCTCCGAGATCCCCTGGGACGCGCCGTACCTGCCGATCGACCCGAAGGACGTCGGCCGCACCTACGAGGCCGTGATCCGGGTGAACAGCCAGTCCGGCAAGGGCGGCGTCGCCTACGTGCTGAAGGCCGAGCACAGCCTCGACCTGCCCCGCCGGGCACAGATCGAGTTCAGCCGGGTGATCCAGCAGCACACGGACACCGAGGGCGGCGAGGTCACGCCGGAGAAGATCTGGGACATCTTCCGCGCCGAGTACCTGGAGCGGGAGGCGCCGTACAGCCTGGTGAGCTTCACCTCGACCACGGACGAGGAGGGCGACGACCGGCAGGAGGTCGACCTCGTCGTCCGCGGCGAGGAGCGCAGCTTCACCGGGCTGGGCAACGGCCCGGTGGCCGCCTTCGTCGACGGGATGGGGCAGGCCGGCGCCGACATCCGGGTGCTCGACTACGCCGAGCACGCGCTCTCCTCCGGCGGCGACGCGGTGGCGGCCGCCTACGTCGAGTGCGAGATCGCCGGTGAGATCGTCTGGGGGATCGGCGTCCACCACAACATCGTCACCGCCTCGTTGCGGGCGGTGGTGTGCGCGGCCAACCGGGCGCAGGCGGTCACCATCCCGGTGGGCTGAGCGCCCCGACGATCCCGACGAAACCGACACGGACGAGACGGAGCACCAGATGGCGGAGCGGATCCTGGCCTCGGAGCAGGTGGGGCAGTTCTTCTGGACCACGCCCCGGGCCGGGACCGCATCGAGTTCACCGAGTACGGCGCCGGCGACTCCTGGGTCGTCCTGGTCCCGCCGCTCCTGGTGCCCCGGGCGTTCCAGGACCGGCTGGCCCACGTGCTGGCCTCGGCCGGCCTGCACGTGGTCGTGCCCGACCTGCTGGGACATGGTCGTTCGGACCGTCCCGCCGACCCGATGGCCTACTCGGTGACCGCCTTCGCCGAGCAGGTGGTCGGGCTTCTCGACCACCTCGGCGCGACCCAGGCCGTGGTCGGCGGGACCGGGATCGGCGCCAATGTCGCCCTCGAGGTCGCCGTCGAGGCCGGCGCCCGCGTGCGCGGGCTGCTGCTCGACGGGCCGGTGCTCGAGGACGCGCTGACCACCGAGGTGGGCACCCTCACCCCGCTGCTGTACCTGGCCCGCTTCGCTCCGCTCGGGGTCCGCGCGGCGGGATGGGCGGCACGACCGGTGCCGCGCCGCTTGCTGCCCGGGCAGGCGCGGGTCGGCGTCGACATGCTGGAGCAGCAGCCGGCTCCACTCGCAGCCCTGGTGCACGGCGTGCTCTTCGGGAGGCTCGCGCCCTCGCTGCTCGAACGGCAGGCGATCACGACACCGGCACTGGTCATCGCGCGGCCCGGCGACCCGTTCCGCCGGGTCTCCGATGCGGAGGCGCTCGCCGAGCAGCTGCCGACCGCCTCGCTGGAGCGGGTCGAGGTGCCGTGGCGGCGCGACCGGGCTCCCGAGCAGCTCGACATGGCGGTCTCCCGGTTCGTGCTCGACGCCGCGCGGCCGAAGGGCATCCGGCGCAGCAGACGCGGCGGCGCCTGACCAGCGCGCCGCCGGGTTCCTGTCGGTCCACGGCGGCAGAATGGGGACCGTGGTCCTCTACCGTGACGAAGCGCTCGTGCTGCGCACCCACAAGCTGGGTGAGGCCGACCGCATCATCACGATGCTGACCCGCTCCAACGGGCGGGTGCGTGCGGTGGCCCGCGGGGTGCGCCGGACGAGCTCGCGGTGGGGAGCGCGGTTGGAGCCGTTCACCCACGTCGACCTCCAGCTCGCCGAGGGGCGCAACCTGGACACCATCACCCAGGCGGAGACCCGGGCCGCCTTCGCCGCCGAGATCGGTTTCGACTACGACCGCTACACCGCCGGCACGGTGATGCTGGAGACGGCGGAGCGGATCGTCGTCGAGGAGCGTGAGCCCGCGGTGCAGCAGTTCTCGCTGCTGGTGGCGGCGCTGCGGGCGATGGCCTCGGGGCAGCGCGCCCCCGGGCACGTGCTCGACTCCTACCTGCTGCGGGCGCTGGCGGTCGCCGGCTACGCCCCGTCCTTCGTCGACTGCGCGCACTGCGGCCGGCCCCCGGTGCTGCCCACCGGTGAGCTGACCACGCACCGGTGGTTCAACCCGTCGATGGGAGGGGTGCTCTGCTCGACCTGCCGGATCCCCGGCTCGGCCACCCCGGCGCCGGAGACCGTGCGGCTGCTCGGTGGTCTGCTCTCCGGCGACTGGCCGGTGATCGAGGCGGCGGAGGTGCGCCACGTGCGCGAGGCCAGCGGACTGGTGGCCGCCTTCGTCCAGTGGCAGTTGGAGCGGGGGCTGCGCTCGCTCGCCTACGTCGAGCGCTGACTACCCTTGGCGGGGTGAGCCGATCCTCCCGACGTGTCCGCTCGGTGTCCTCGGCGCCGCGTACGGTGCGCCCGCCGACCCCCCATCCCTCCGGCGCGCGTCCGCCGGCGATCCCGGCAGAGCTGGTGCCGCACCACGTGGCCATCGTGATGGACGGCAACGGCCGGTGGGCCAAGGAGCGCGGGCTGCCCCGGACCAAGGGCCACGAGCAGGGCGAGTCGTCGCTGTTCGACGTCGTGGAGGGTGCGATCGAGATCGGCGTGAAGGCGATCTCCGCCTACGCGTTCTCCACCGAGAACTGGTCGCGGAGCCCGGAGGAAGTGAAGTTCCTGATGGGCTTCAACCGTGACGTGATCCGCCGCCGCCGCGACGAGATGAACGAGCTCGGCGTTCGGGTCCGCTGGGCGGGCCGGAGGCCTCGGCTGTGGAAGTCGGTGATCAAGGAGCTGCAGGTCGCCGAGGAGCTCACCCGCGACAACGACGTGCTCACCCTGACCATGTGCGTCAACTACGGCGGCCGCTCCGAGCTCGGCGACGCCGCCCGCGCGCTCGCCCAGGACGTGGCCGCCGGACGGGTCGACCCGAACCGCGTCGACGAGAGGACGCTGGCCCGCTACCTCTACGTGCCCGAGCTCCCCGACGCCGACCTGATCTGGCGCACCTCCGGCGAGCAGCGCCTCTCCAACTACATGCTCTACCAGGCCGCGTACGCCGAGTTCGTCTTCAGCGACGTGCTCTGGCCGGACGTCGACCGTCGCGACCTCTGGGACGCCGTCGAGACCTACGCCCGCCGCGACCGTCGCTACGGCGGCGCCGTGCCCAACCCGGGCTGACCCTGCCGGCAGTGTGGCAAGCGGAGCGCCGCCACGCTGCCGCGCCATCCAACTAGTGTTCGTCGTAGTGGGCGCCGTGGGCGGCGTGACGATGGCCGTCGTGCACGTAGTCGACGTGGTCCTCGTGCGGCACCGCGAGGTGACCGCAGCGGGGACCGTGCTCGTGCGGATGCTCGTCGATCGGCTCGTGGGTCAGTGCCTCGATCTCCGGGAACGGCTCGCGCAGCCGCGCCCGGCGCCGCAGCCAGAGTCCCACCGGCCAGGCGAGCAGGTAGCAGGCCAGCGCGGTGAGCACGATCGCCGGTCCCGGGGCCACGGTGGCTCGGTAGGACGCGAACGTGGCGATCACCAGGCCGCCGACCGAGGCGAGGACGCCGAGACCCATCGCGGCGTAGATCGTGGTGCGGAAGGAGCGGGTGACCTGCTGGGCGGTGGCGACCGGCACGACCATCAGCGCCGAGACGAGAAGCAGGCCGACGGTGCGCATCGCGACGGTGACGCTGACCGCGGCGAGCACGGCGACCAGGACGTTGTAGGCCCGGACCCGAAGCCCGGAGACCCGGGCGAACTCCTGGTCCTGGGCGACCGCGAAGAGCTGCGGGGCGAGCCCCAGGCAGGCGATCAGCACGGTCGCCGCCAGCGCCATCGTCACCAGCACGTCGGCGGGCGAGAGCGTGGTGATCGAGCCGAACAGGTAGGACTGCAGCGTCACCGCGCTCTCGCCGCCGATGCCGCTGAGCAGGATGCCGCCGGCGAGGCCGCCGTAGAAGAGCAGGGCGAGCGCCACGTCGCCGTTGGTGGTGCCGCGCTCGCGGACGATCTCGATGGTCACCGCGCCGGCGATCGCCACCAGCACGGCCGTCCAGATCGGCGAGGTGCCGGTCAGCAGGCCGAGCGCGACACCGGTGACGGCGACGTGACCGATGCCGTCACCCATCAGCGAGAGGCGACGCTGGACCAGGAAGGTGCCGACGGCGGGGGCGGCGAGTCCGGTGAAGAACGCCGCGATCAGGGCGCGCTGCAGGAAGGGGAGTGAGAAGAGCTCCCAGGGAGACATCAGGCCTCCTCGGTGCGGTCGACGGGAGCGGTCAGGTCCGGCGCGTGGGTGACGGCCGGGCCTGAGACCGGGGTCCCGTGGTGGTGGTGGGCGTGGTCACCGACGCCCTGCAGGTGCACGGCCTCGTGGTCGAGCGGCGCGCCGTCGTAGGCGATCCGACCGTCGCGCATCACCACGGCCCGGTCCACCAGCGGCGCCAGCGGGCCGAGCTCGTGGGCGACCAGGACCACGGTGGCGCCGCGGTCCTTCAGGGTGCCGAGGGTCTCGGCGAGGATCCGCTGGTTGGGCAGGTCGACCCCGGCGGTCGGCTCGTCCAGGAAGAGGGCGTCGGGCTGCCCGGCGAGCGCCCGTGCGATGAGGACGCGTTGCTGCTGCCCGCCCGAGAGAAGGCTGACGGTGTCGCGCCGCCGGTCCGCGAGTCCGACCAGCTCGAGCGCCTCGTCGATGCAGACCCGGTCGGTCCGGCTCAGCGGCCGGAACAGGCGGCGGTGGGCGAGCCGTCCCGATGCGACCACCTCCCACACCGAGGACGGGATCCCCGAGGCCGCCGTGGCGCGCTGCGGGACGAACCCGATCCGGCCCCAGTCGTGGAACTCCTCCAGCGGCGTGCCGTAGAGCCGGGTGCGGCCCGCGTCCACCGGACGAAGCCCGAGGAGAGCCCGCACCAGGGTCGACTTCCCCGAACCGTTGGCACCGAGCAGTGCCAGGAACTGGCCGACCGGGACGGTCACGTCGATGCTGCGCAGGACCGGACGTCCGCCGAGGACGACACCGACGCCGGATGCTTCGACCGCCGGACTCATGCACACCCGTTCGCGGTCCGCAGCGCCTCGAGGTTGGCCCGCATCAGGCTCAGGTAGTCCTCGTCGGCGGTCTCCGAGGTGAGTCCCTCGACCGGGTCGAGCACCGCGGTGGTGACGCCGGCGTCACGTGCCAGGCTGTCGGCCAGCTGCTGCGGCGCCAGCCGCTCGCTGAAGACGGTGGTGATGCCGTCGGACTCGATCAGGTCGTGCAGCTCGGCGAGGTCGGCAGGCGTGGGCTCGGCGTCGGGGAGAGGCCGGCGATCGGTGCCACGTGGACACCGTACTTCTCGAGGTAGCCGAAGGCGTTGTGGGACACCACGATCGTGTCGCGCTCACACTGCGCCAAGCCGGTGCTGAACTCCTCGTCGAGGGTGGTGAGCTCCTCGCGCAGCCCGGCCGCGTTGTCGGCGTACTCCTCGGCGTGGTCGGGGTCGATCTCGGCGAGCTCGTCGGCGACCGCGTCGGCGAGGGTGGCCACCCGGGCCGGATCCAGCCAGAAGTGCGGGTCGAGGTCCCCGTGGTCGTGGTCGTGGCCGTCGTCCTCGGCGTGCTCGTCCTCGGCGTGCTCGTCCTCGGCGTGCTCCTCGTGGTCGTCGTGGTCGTGCTCCACCGCCGGGAGCAGGTCGACCACGTCGGTGACGTCGACGGTCGCTCCGGTCGCGTTCTGCTCGACGGCGGCGTCGACGGCCGGCTGGAAGTCGGCCTGGTAGACGACCAGGTCCGCGTCGGTGACCATGGCGGTCTCGGCGATGGTCAGCTCCAGGTCGTGCGGCTCGGTGCCCGGCTGGGTGAGGACGTCCACACGGGTGCCGGTGCCCTCGGTGACCCGCTCGGTGGCGAAGGCCAGCGGATAGAACGCGGCGGCGACCCGGGTCTCGCCGTCCTCGTCGGTGCTGCTGAAGGCGGAGCAGCCGGTGGCGAGGAGAGTGAGGGAACCGAGCGTGGCGACCAGGGAACTCAAGCGCATGAGAATCATTCTCATCTGATCGTGAGGTCGGGTCAAGTTCTGGTCGGCGGTGCTGGCTAGGGTTCGGTCCGTGCTGGTGGTGAACAGGTTCCGGATGGACGTGTCGGTCGAGCGGACGCGGGCGGAGCTGGAGTCCGCTCACGCGTTGCTCGCCGCCTGCCCGGGCTATCTGGACGGACAGGTGGGACGCAACCTGGACGAGCCGGAGCTGTGGGTGCTGGTCACCCGGTGGGAGAGCGTCGGGGCCTACCGGCGGGCACTGTCGTCCTACGAGGTGAAGGCCGGGGCCGTGCCGATCCTCAGCGCGGCCATCGACGAGCCGAGCGCGTATGAGCCGGTGGAGCCGAACTCGGTGCTGAACGTCGCCGCGGCCCGCGTAACCTGATCCTTCGCACTTGCACGTCCACCCGGCAGCCGGCCGGGCGGTCCCAGAAAGGAACCATTGTGGCCAAGCCGCCTCCGTCCGTCGTCGACCAGGTCGTCTCCCTCGCCAAGCGCCGAGGTTTCGTCTACCCCTGCGGCGAGATCTACGGCGGCACCCGCTCCGCCTGGGACTACGGTCCGCTCGGCGTCGAGCTCAAGGACAACATCAAGCGCCAGTGGTGGAAGTCGATGGTGCAGGCCCGCGAGGACGTGGTCGGCCTCGACTCCAGCGTGATCCTGCCGCGGCAGACCTGGGAGGCGTCCGGGCACGTCGCGACGTTCACCGATCCGCTGACCGAGTGCCAGTCCTGCCACAAGCGCTTCCGGGCCGACCACCTGCAGGAGGCCTACGCGGAGAAGAAGGGCATCGACGACCCCGACACGGTCCCGATGACCGACATCGCCTGCGCCAACTGCGGCACCCGCGGTGCCTGGACCGAGCCGCGTCAGTTCTCCGGCCTGCTCAAGACCTACCTCGGTGTCATCGAGGACGAGTCCGGTCTGCACTACCTGCGTCCGGAGACGGCGCAGGGCATCTTCCTCAACTTCGCCAACGTGGTCACCAGCCAGCGGATGAAGCCCCCGTTCGGCATCGCCCAGATCGGCAAGAGCTTCCGCAACGAGATCACGCCGGGCAACTTCATCTTCCGGACCCGCGAGTTCGAGCAGATGGAGATGGAGTTCTTCGTCAAGCCGGGCGAGGACGAGGAGTGGCACCAGTACTGGATCGACGAGCGGACCCGGTGGTACACCGACCTCGGCATCGACCCCGACAACCTGCGTCACTACGAGCACGCGCGGGAGAAGCTGTCGCACTACTCCAAGCGCACCGTCGACATCGAGTACCGGTTCCGCTTCGCCGGCTCGGAGTGGGGTGAGCTCGAGGGCATCGCGAACCGCACCGACTTCGACCTCTCCACCCACGCCGAGGCGTCCGGTGCCGACCTGCGCTACTACGACCAGGCGGCCAACGAGCGCTACACGCCGTACGTCATCGAGCCGGCGGCCGGCCTCTCCCGGTCGCTGATGACCTTCCTGGTCGACGCCTACCACGAGGACGAGGCGCCGAACACCAAGGGCGGCGTCGACAAGCGCACGGTGCTGCGCCTCGACCCGCGGTTGGCCCCGGTGAAGGTGGCCGTGCTCCCGCTCTCGCGCAACTCCGACCTGTCGCCGAAGGCGAAGGCGGTCGCCGCCGAGCTGCGCACCAACTGGAACGTCGACTTCGACGACTCCGGCGCGATCGGCCGTCGCTACCGCCGCCAGGACGAGATCGGTACGCCGTACTGCGTGACCGTCGACTTCGAGACGCTCGAGGACGACGCGGTGACCGTTCGGGAGCGCGACACGATGAACCAGGAGCGGGTCTCGCTCGACGGCGTCACCCGCTATTTCGCCGAGCGCCTCCTCGGCTCCTGATCGCTGTCAGAATGGTCGGGTGAGCGACGTCACGACACCCGGGCCCCGTCGGCGGCTCCCTCGGCCCACCCGGGTCGCGGGAGCCCTGACCGCCGCGCTGCTGCTCGCCGGCGGCGTGCTCGCGGGATGCGGTGGGGAGGCGGCCACCGACGAGCAGGCGGAGCCCTCGGCGACCGCCACCGAGGAGACCGGCTACCTGGACACCCCGGACGGGGTCACCTTGACCGAGCCCGGGACGGAGCTGAGCCTGGGGGAGACGGCGACCGTGGCCTGGGAGCCGCGGGAGGGCACCACGGCGGTGCTCGACCTGACCGTCGACCGGATCGAGCGGACCACCTTCGACGAGTCGTTCCAGGGCTGGCAGATCGACGACGCGACAGCGGCGATGACGCCGTACTTCGTGCGGGCCACGGCGACGAACGTCGCGGAGCAGGACCTCGGCGGGATCCAGGTGCTGCTGTGGGCGCGGGACGACAGCGGCACCCTGGTCGCGGTGCAGCGGTTCACCGACAAGGTCTTCCGGCCCTGCCCCTCGGCCGACCTGCCCGCGAAGTTCCCCGCCGGCGAGACCACCCAGGTCTGCTTCGTCTACCTGATCTCACCGGGCCGGGCGCTGACCGCGGTCGCGTTCCCGCCGCCGCAGCAGGCCGACGAGGTCCTGTGGAGTGGCAAGGTCAGCACCCAGGTGCGGCCACCGGCGGCCGAGAAGTCGCAGGAGAAGCAGAGCAAGAAGAACGAGCAGCAGAAGAAGGACAAGGACGAGTGACCCTCACCCTCGGACCGCTCACGGTGCCCACCCCAGTGGTGCTGGCGCCGATGGCGGGCATCACCAACGCCGCGTTCCGCCGCCTCTGCGCCGAGTTCGGCGCCGGGCTGTACGTCTGCGAGATGATCACCAGTCGCGGCCTGGTCGAGGGGGACGAGACCACCAAGAAGATGCTGGTCTTCGACGAGGCCGAGGAGGTCCGGTCGGTCCAGCTCTACGGCACCGACCCGGTCTACGTCGGGAAGGCCGCGGCCATCCTCTGCGAGGAGTACGGCGTCGCCCACATCGACCTGAACTTCGGCTGCCCGGTCCCGAAGGTGACCCGCAAGGGCGGCGGCGGCGCGCTGCCCTGGAAGCGGGGGCTGC
The DNA here is from genome assembly GCF_006494815.1 of Nocardioides sambongensis. NCBI lineage: Bacteria > Bacillati > Actinomycetota > Actinomycetes > Propionibacteriales > Nocardioidaceae > Nocardioides > Nocardioides sambongensis. Next base: position 1,533,788 of record NZ_CP041091.1, on the reverse strand, counting down.
TCGCGCAGATCCTGGAGCGGGCCGTCGCGGCCGCGGCGCCGTACGGGGTGCCGGTCACGATGAAGACCCGCAAGGGGCTCGACGACGAGCACCTCACCTACCTCGACGCCGGCCGGATCGCCCAGGAGTCGGGCTGCGCGGCGATCGCGCTGCACGGCCGCACGGTCGCCCAGGCCTACTCGGGCGCCGCGGACTGGGAGGCCATCGGCGAGCTGGTCGCCTCGGTCGACATCCCCGTGCTGGGCAACGGCGACATCTGGGAGGCCGCGGACGCGTTGCGGATGGTCGAGCAGACCGGCGCTGCCGGCGTGGTCGTCGGCCGGGGGTGCCTGGGCCGCCCGTGGCTGTTCCGGGACCTCGCCGACGCGTTCGCGGGCGGCCAGACGACGGCCCTGCCGACGCTGGGCGAGGTGCGCACCATGATGCGTCGGCACGCTGAGCTGCTCAGCGAGCACATGGGCGAGGAGCGGGGCTGCAAGGAGTTCCGCAAGCACGTCACCTGGTACCTGAAGGGGTTCCGTGCCGGTGGCGAGCTACGCCGCTCGCTCGGCCTGGTGGACAGCCTGGCCGACCTGGACCGGATGCTCGCCGACCTCGATCCGGACGAGCCGTTCCCGGTCTCCGAGCTGGGCGCACCGCGTGGGCGTCAGGGCTCGCCACGCTCCCGGGTGGTGCTGCCCGAGGGCTGGCTGGACGACACCGACGGCACCTCCATCCACCTCACCGAGGACGTCAGCGAGACCACCGGCGGGTGAGCGGGAACACGGTCTCGCTGACCGGCCACGATTCCGACCTGTGGAAAGTCCTGTGGTTTAGTCGCTGACCATGCCGTGGGCAAGTAGGTTGACACGGCATCGACCCTGAACGCGAGAGCAAAGGATCAGCGCGTGGCCACAAGCCACAAGCGGGAAACCGCGCGACGCAAGCCCCGAGCCGCTGCCATCGCCGGCCCTCTGGCCGTGCTGGCCACCGGCGCCGCCGTCACCATCGGTGTGCTGGCCAACGGTCCGTCGAGCTCCCTGACCGCCCTGGACTCCACGAAGGCGGCCGCCGATCTCGGCTCGGTCGCCGGCGATCGGCAGGCAGCCGAGAAGGACACCACGCACGAGCGCGAGGTGGTCTCGCGCGACGTGGTGGACCGAACGCCGCTGGTCGCCCTGAGCCCCGTCGAGCAGCTGATGACCGACGATGCCGTCGCCAAGGCCATCAACAGCGCGAGCACCAAGCTCTGGACCACCGAGGTGCTGAACCTCTGGTCGCGCCCCGACGACCAGGCGAAGAACACCGGTGAGGTCGACGAGGCCGAGCGCGTCCTGGCCACCGGCCGCAGCTTCGGCGACCGGGTCGAGATCGTGGTCGACGACAAGGCCTACTGGGTGACCGCGGGCTACCTCGACGACGAGAAGCCGGCGATCGCCAGCGTCGACGGCCAGTGCACGAACGGCACCACCGTCGACAGCGGCGTGAGCGCCTCCATCGTCAAGATCCACCAGGCCGTGTGCAGCGGGTGGCCGTCGATCAGCACCTACGGCACCCTGCGCGGGGCGGCGGCGACCACGGCTCCGGCCGGGCCGTCGACATCATGACCTCCGGTGGCACGGGCTGGGAGGTCGCGGAGTTCCTGCGGGAGAACTACTCCTCGTTCGGCATCAGCTACATCATCTACGAGCAGCAGATCTGGTCCGTGGAGCGCAGCGGCGAGGGTTGGCGCGGCATGGAGGACCGTGGCTCGGTGACGGCCAACCACTACGACCACGTCCACGTCTCGGTCTACTGAGCACGTCGCGCCCGCGGCCCGGCCTCGGGCCTCGGTAGGGTCTCCGCGTGGACGAGGTCGAGCGCTGGTACGACGACGCCGCGCGTGAACGGATCGTCCCCGAGCCCCCGAAGCGGGTCGACGCGCCCGAGCGTCTCCCGTTCGAGCGTGATCGGGCGCGCGTGGTGCACGCCGCATCGTTCCGACGGCTGGCGGCCAAGACGCAGGTGGTGGGCCCCCAGAGCGACGACTTCGTCCGCAACCGGCTCACGCACAGTCTCGAGGTGGCCCAGATCGCGCGCGACCTCTCCCGGGCGCTGGGCACCCACCCGGACATCGCCGAGACCGCCGCGCTGGCCCACGACCTCGGCCACCCGCCGTTCGGGCACAACGGCGAGCGAGCCCTGCACGCCCTCGCCGGAGCCTGCGGCGGGTTCGAGGGCAACGCCCAGACGCTGCGCCTGCTGACCCGCCTGGAGGCGAAGACGGCCGACGCCGCCGGTGACTCGGTCGGTCTGAACCTGACCCGCGCCACGCTGGACGCCTGCACCAAGTACCCCTGGCCGGCCGAGGAGTCGCCCCCCGCCGGTGGGGTGCACGCCGACGGCGTCGCGGTGACCACCACCAAGTTCGGCGTCTACGCCGACGACCGGCCCGCCTTCGACTGGCTGCGGACGGGTGCCCCGGCCCGGCGCCGCTGCGTCGAGGCCCAGGTGATGGACCTCGCCGACGACGTGGCCTACTCGGTGCACGACGTCGAGGACGGGACGGTCGCCGGCAAGCTCGACCTGACCCGGGTCGACACGGCCGCGGTCTGGGAGACGGTGCGCTCCTGGTACGACGCCGGCGCCGACGACGGCACCCTCGACGCGGCGTTCGCCCGGTTGCGCGCGGTGGGCAGTTGGCCGCGCACCCCGTACGACGGCAGCCGGGCCAGCCTGGCCGCGCTGAAGAACCTGACCAGCGATGTCATCGGACGGTTCTGCGGTGCCGTCCAGCAGGCCACCTTCGCCGAGCGACCCCGGCCCTTCGTCCGCTACCGCGGCGACCTGGTCATCCCCGCCGGCACCCGGACCGAGATCACCGTGCTCAAGGGGATCGCCGCGCACTACGTGATGCAGGACCAGCAACGGGTCACGCTGCAGGAGCGGCAGCGTGAGCTGCTGACCGAGCTGGTGGCCACTCTGCGGGAGCGGCCGGCGTCGTTGGACGAGGCGCACCGCAGCGACTTCGCCGCGGCCGGAGACGACGCCGCGCGCCTTCGGGTGGTGATCGACCAGGTCGCCTCGTTGACCGACGCGAGCGCGGTCTCCTGGCACGCGGAGGTCGTCGGGACACGACAGCGGGGCTGAACCCGGAGGTCCAGCCCCGCTGTCGCCTCGGTCCGGCCGGGGGACGATCAGCCGGTCACCGGGGCGTTGGTGGTGACGGGGTCACTCGGGGTGGGCGCGTCGGAGGGGTCGGTCGGGTCCGACGGGTCCGGCGTGCTGCGGGTGACCTCGCCACAGGTCGAGGAGGCGACGGTCAGCTCGACCTGGTCGAACAGGTTGAGGTAGAGCGCGTCGACGGTGAAGGTGCCGTCGGAGTTGTCCGTCTGCCGGTTCACCGTCAAGGTGAGCAGCCCGGGGATGGAGACGGACCTGTTGGGCGCGTTGGTGTCGATCCGCGGCTCCAGACCGGCGACGGTGAGGTCGGCGATCGCCACCGTCCCGGAGTCGCCGTTGCACTGGGAGGTCACCGCGTCGGCCTCCACCAGATCGCTGCCGGCCGCCAGGTCGCACAGGTCTCCGAGCTGGTCGGGGAGGAGCTCGGAGAGGTCCAGCGCGGTGAGCAGGCTCAGGTCGAGGCCGGCCTGGCTGGCGCCGTTCACCACCTGCTCGAGCACCATCGGCAGCAGGGTGCCGGTGGCCGGGTCGATGATCTGGTCGGTGATCGTGCCGAGCGGCACCTGGTCGAGTGCGTCGCAGACCGGCTGCAGCTGGGTGAACAGGTCGGCGAGCTGGGGAGCCTGCTCCAGCAGGCCGCCGCCGATGCCGAGGTCGGTGACGCTGGAGCTAGCCCTTCCGTTGCGGGCACTCACGTTGACCACGCCACCGGTGAGCAGCGGGTTCTCCGGGATGGCGATCAGGGAGTCCTCGACCTGCTTGCCGTCCTTGGAGGTGACCGCTGGGATCCGGTCGATCACCGCGGTGCCGGCGCCGGTGAGCTCCAGGCCGAAGGCCGAGGACGGCTGTCCTGCCGCGCTGGCGGTCCCACTTCCACCCACCAGGGCGACGGACGCGCCGGCGACGACGAGCGCGAGGGTGCTGCCCGTGGCGGCGATGAGGCGGGTGAACTTCATGGTGTTCCTCTCGTGGTGGAGCGTCGTGCTCTGCAACTGGGGGATACGTGGGATCGGAGCGGTCGGGGGGTCAGGCGTCGTCGATCAGGACGGCGGTGCCGAAGGGGACGGTGCGCAGGGCCTCGAGGGCCTCGTCGGGGACCCGGATGCAGCCGTGGCTGATCGCCTGGCCGAAGACGCTCGGGTCGGTCCAGCCGTGGATCGCCACGGTGCCCGGCCCGCCGCCGTAGGTGTCGAGGGTCTGGCTGTGTGTCCCCAGCGGCACGATGTAGGGGGAGAAGGACTGCTGGTCGTCGACGAGCTGTCCCAGCACGAAGGTGCGACCGGTGGGCGTCGGGGTGTCGGTGGCACCGACAGCGACCGTCCAGCTCCCGGTGGACACGTCGTCCTCGAAGAGCTCGAGCGTCCGCGACCCGAGGTGGACCCGGATCAGGAACCTGCTCCGGGCCTCGTCCAGGCGCCCGCTGCGCAGCCAACCGCTGGACCCGTTGGGCCGGGACGGCAGCAGCACGCGGACCCACGCACCTCGCTCGGCGATGACCGGCAGCCAGGTGTCGCCGAACTGCTCGGGACCGATCTTGGCGATCGCCGCACCGTTCGGGGCGTCGAACACGGGAACGACCATGCGCGGGTGCACGACCACGCCGGACGGGACGTCGGTGGCCGAACGGTCGCGCGGTGCGTCCTGGACCCGGGTGGCGGTGGTCGCCGGGGTGAGCTTCTTCAGGTTCACCGGGGTCACCGTCACGGTGTCGGCGACCGGCTCGGGGTCGTTGCCGTAGGACTTGACGGCGACCACCAGGGCGGCGCAGGCCAGGAGCGCGATCACGACGGCCGTCAGCCGGTGGCCCCGGCCCGGCGCGTCCTCCGCCTCCGGCATGTCGTTCCTCCCCCGTCGTGCGGCGTCTCCCCGCGCCGCTTCACCCCGACCAACGACGCAGCGTGGCGGTGGTCACGCGTCGGGTCACGAAAATCTCCACCTCGGGTACCGGGGCAGGCGCGGCGGTGTCCGAGCGGCCGCTCAGTAGGATCGGCGCCATGGCAGGCCGGATCCGCGAGGAGGACATCGCCACGGTCCGGGAGAAGGCTCGGATCGACGAGGTCGTCTCCGCCTACGTCACCCTCCGCAACGCCGGCGGCGGGTCGCAGAAGGGCCTGTGCCCGTTCCACGACGAGAAGACGCCGTCGTTCAACGTCAATCCGAGCCGGGGCTTCTTCCACTGCTTCGGCTGCGGGGAGGGCGGCGACGCGATCGGCTTCCTGATGAAGATCGACGGCCTTGGGTTCAGCGACGCGGTGGAGCGGCTCGCCGACCAGTACGGCGTGATGCTCCGCCGCGAGGAGGGCGGACCCGACGACCGTCCCAAGGGCCCGCAGCGGCGACGGCTGATCGAGGCGCACGCGGTCGCCCAGGAGTTCTACGCCGAGCAGCTGGGCTCGCCGGAGGCGCTCGAGGCTCGCCGGTTCCTGGACGAGCGCGGCTTCGACCGGTCCGCGGCGACGACGTTCGGGATCGGGTACGCGCCCCGGGACGGCGAGGCGCTGTGGCGGCGGTTGCGCGAGGCGCGGTTCAGCTCGGAGGAGGTCATCGCGGCGGGTCTGGTGGCGATGGGACGCTCCCACTACGACCGGTTCCGGGGCCGGCTCCTGTGGCCGATCCGGGAGGTCTCCGGCGACACCATCGGCTTCGGCGCCCGGCGTCTCTACGACGACGACAAGATCAGCGCCAAGTACCTCAACACCCCCGAGACCCCGATCTACAAGAAGAGTCAGGTGCTCTACGGCATCGACCTCGCCCGGCGCGAGATGGCGCGGTCCGCCCAGGCCGTCGTGGTCGAGGGGTACACCGACGTGATGGCCTGCCACCTCTCCGGCGTCGGCACCGCGGTCGCCACCTGCGGCACCGCCTTCGGCGACGACCACGCCCGGATCCTGCGTCGCTTCATCGACGACCGGCGGGCGTTCGGCGGCGAGGTGATCTTCACCTTCGACGGGGACTCGGCGGGCCAGCAGGCCGCGCTCAAGGCGTTCGAGGGGGACCAGCGGTTCGTCGCCCAGACCTACATCGCCGTCGCCCCCGCCGGTCAGGACCCGTGCGACCTGCGGATGAGTGCGGGCGAGGAGGCGGTCCGCGACCTGATCACCGGCCGCCGGCCGCTGTACCGGTTCGCCCTGGAGAGCGTGATCAACCGATTCGACCTGGACCGTGCCGACGGGCGGGTGGACGCGGTGCGGGAGGCCGCGCGCCTGGTGGCCTCGGTGCGGGACCAGTCGAAGGTGACCGCCTTCGCCCAGGAGGTCTCGAAGATGGTCGGAGCCGACATCGACACCAATGCCGTGCTCGCCGAGGTGCGCCGCGCGGCGAGCCGCGGGAGCCAGCAGCGTGGTCAGTCGCGCGGGCAGCAGGGCGGTGCTCCGCAGCCCGGTGGCGGACAACCCGGTGGACACGTCGGTGGCCAGCAGCGCGGCGACGCGCCGGACGGCTCGCCCGCAGGCGCGGTGGCGGCACCGGAGCGGCCCGCGTTCGTCGTACCGGAGCCGTCGGACCCGCGCTTCGCGATCGAGCGGGAGACGCTGAAGCTGGTGCTGCAGCATCCGATGGCGATCGGGCGTACCACGGCCGAGATCAGCGTCGACGACTTCACCCATCCGACCTACGCGGCGGTGTGGCAGGTGGTCGCGGCGGCCGGGGGGCCGGCGGCCGGCAGCGGTGACGACGGCTGGGCGGCCACGGTGCGGGCCGGCGCTGAGGACCCCACGATCGCCTCGACCATCACCGCCCTGGCGGTGGAGCCCATCCGCACCGCACGCGAGCCCGATGCCACCTACGTGGCCGGTCACGTCTTCCGCCTGCTCGAGCTGACCGTGCAGCGTCGGATCGCGGACCTGAAGTCCAAGCTGCAACGCACCGACCCGCTCGCCCAGGCCGAGGACTACCGCACGCTCTTCGGCCAGCTCGCCGCGCTCGAGCAGCACCGGCGCACGCTCCGCAACCGGATCGTGGGCACCCCGTGAGGCCCCGGCCCGGGCGCACGCCCCGCCCCGGACGGACGCGTCGTCCCACGGTGCCCGTGGACCCTGGGGAGCGACTGCTGGCCTGGGCCGAGGGCGCCGGAGGCGTGGTCGGCGGCACCCGGGAGGCGCTGTACCTGCCCGAGCGGCTCCCGTGGGAGCGGGTCGGGGCCGCAGCCTGGGACGACGAGGAGGGCCTGCTCCGGGTCACCGAGGTGGCCGCGTGGGGGAGGTCCCGCCCCTGCACGAGGTGGCCCTCGATGACGCGGTGCGTCTGCTGCAGCTGGTGCGCGAGCGGGTCACCGCGACGATCGTGCTGCAGCGGCACGTCACGGTCCGCGGTCGTCTGGGGGCGCGGGTCTTCGCGCGCCGATCGCCGCACAGCACCGGTCCGCTCGCCTGGTTCGTCGAGTACGACGAGGGCCTGGACCCCGCCGATCCGACGGTCCGCGAGCCGGTCGATGCCGCGCTGGCGGCGGCCCGCGGCGACGTCGGGGAGTGAGGGCCGGCCCGGCCGTCCGCGGAGCCCGGGCCGATTTCATCTCCGGGTGCCCGGGTTGCTACTGTTTCCGCGCCGAAGCGACGCAGCGCGTCGCTGATCCCCCGTAGCTCAACTGGCAGAGCATGCGACTGTTAATCGCAGGGTTGTTGGTTCGAGTCCAACCGGGGGAGCAGACGCAACAGGGCCTCCGCCGGATCGATCCGGCGGAGGCCCTGCGGCGTTCTCGGCCCGGATTCACGGAGCCTCGTCGATGACCGCCTTGCCGGTGATCGGCAGGTTCACCAGCATCCGCTGATACCACTTCACGTCGATCCACTGATCGAACTTGCGGCCCACCTGCGAGAGCTTGCCGACCTCCTGGAACCCGCAGGCCCGGTGCAGCGCCTCGCTCGCCGGGTTGGGCAGCGCGACCAGGGCGACCGCGGTGTGCACCCCGGAGATCGAGAGGGTCTCCAGCAGGGCCTCGTAGAGCAGTCTGCCGACGCGCCTGCCGCGGACGGACTCGTCGAGGTAGATCGAGGTCTCCCGGGTCATGTCGTAGGCGGGACGCGGACGGTAGGACCAGGAGTAGGCGTAGCCGACCACCTGGTCGGTGGCCTCGTCGACCGCGACGATCAGGTGGTCCCCGGGGTGCTCGCCGTCGAGTCGCTCCCGCCAGTAGTCGCGATCGGGCGGCTCCAGGTCGAAGGTGGAGATACTCGTCTCGACGGCGTGGCTGTAGATCCGCGAGACGTGCTCGAGATCGGACTCGACGGCCAGCCTGGTGGCGTACGACATCCCCCCAGTCTCCCAACCCCGTCCCGGGACCGTTCGGCCCGGGTGCTCCGAGGGGCCCACGGGAGACTCACCGTGGAGACTCACAGCGACGCCACAGCACGTCGCACAGCAGATCCACAGGGTCCTGGGTGAGGGTGGACCCATGGCCGAGACCCGCACCGAGACCCGCCTGGACGGCACCCCGCTGCGCGCCCTCGTCGTCGACGACGAGGTCAACATCGCCGAGCTGGTCGCGATGGCCCTGCGGTACGAGGGGTGGACGGTGGAGACCGCGCACACCGGCGCGGACGCCGTGTCCCGGGCGAAGGCGAGCGACCCCGACGTGATCGTCCTCGACATGATGCTGCCGGACTTCGACGGCATGGAGGTGTTGCGCCGCACCCGTGCTGTCGCGCCCACGGTGCCGGTGCTCTTCCTCACCGCCCGCGATGCCGTCGAGGACCGGGTCGCCGGGCTCACTGCCGGCGGTGACGACTACGTCACCAAGCCGTTCTCGCTGGAGGAGGTGGTGGCTCGGTTGCGCGCCCTGGTCCGCCGCGCCGGGGTGGCCGCCGAGCGGACGGACTCCACGCTGGTGGTCGGCGACCTGACCCTGGACGAGGACAGCCACGAGGTGTTCCGGGCAGGGGAGCCGATCAGCCTGACCGCCACCGAGTTCGAGCTGCTGAGGTTCCTGATGCGCAACCCCCGGCGGGTGCTCAGCAAGGCGCAGATCCTGGATCGCGTCTGGAACTACGACTTCGGCGGCCAGGCCAACGTGGTGGAGCTCTACGTCTCCTACCTGCGCAAGAAGATCGACGCCGGACGGGAGCCGATGATCCACACCATGCGCGGCGCCGGTTACGTCCTCAAGCCCGCGGGCTGACTCGTGGCCGCCCTGACCCGACTGAGCGGCGTGTTGCTGCCACGGAGCCTCACCACCCGCCTGGTGATCACCGCGGTGGCGCTGGTCGCGATCGTCTCCCTCCTGGTCGCCGCGGCGACGGCCGTCGCGATGCGCTCCTACCTGACCGGTCGCCTCGACAACGAGGTGCGCGAGACCCTGGACCGGGCGACCAGGCCGGTCCCGGACGGCTTCCCGACGCCCGGCAGGTTCGACGCTCCCGACATCCGCGGGCAGCAGATCGGGACCCTGACGGTCTACCTGGGGGAGTGCGGCGAGACCGGGTCCGTGCTCGCCGACGTGGGCTCGGGGCAGGCCGTCCAGCGCCAGGTGTCCCAGGACGTGGTCGACGAGATCGGCCGGCTCCCGGCCGGCGACGCCGCCCACACGGTCGATGTCACCGGGTGGGGCGACTACCGGGTCGTGTCGGGCACGGATGCCGACGGGTGCTCGATCGCGGTCGGGCTGCCGCTGCAGGACGTCGATGCGGCGGTCGGCTCGCTGGTGCGCTGGGAGCTGGCGCTGGCCCTGCTCGGCGTGATCGCCGCGGGGGTGGCCGGCACCGCCGTCGTACGGCGTCAGCTGCGGCCGCTGCGTCAAGTGGCCGCGACCGCGCACGAGGTGGCCGAGCTGCCGCTGGCGGCCGGCGAGATCGAGATCGGGGCCCGGGTGCCGGCCGAGCTCACCGACCCGGCGACGGAGACCGGCCAGGTCGGTGCCGCTCTGAACACCCTGCTCGAGCACGTGGAGACGTCGCTGGCCGCCCGGCACCGCAGCGAACAGCAGGTCCGCCAGTTCGTCGCCGACGCCTCCCACGAGCTGCGCACCCCGCTGACCACGATCGCCGGGTACACCGAGCTGGCCCGCCGGCGCGGCGACGCGGAGACCGCGGCCACCGCGCTGGCCAAGGTCCAGGAGGAGTCGACCCGGATGACCGCGCTGGTGGAGGACCTCCTGCTGCTCGCCCGCCTCGACGCCGGCCGCCCGCTGGCCGAGGACGAGGTGGACCTCACCCGGCTGCTCCTGGAGGCGGTCGCGGACGCCCGCGTGGTGGCGCCCTCCCACCGCTGGCGGGTCGAGCTGCCCGAGGACGGCGTGCCGCTGGAGGTGACCGGGGACGAGCTGCGGCTGCACCAGGTGGTCACCAACCTGCTCACCAACGCCCGCAGGTACACGCCGGAGCACACCACGGTGACGGCCCGGCTGCTGCCGGACGGCTTCGAGGTGAGCGACGACGGCCCCGGCTTCCCGTCCTCGGTGCGCGACACGGCGTTCGAGCGTTTCACCCGGGGGACACCGCTCGCCAGCGAGACGGCGGTGCCGGCCTCGGACTCGCCCTGGTGCGCGCGATCGTGCACGCGCACGGCGGAACGGTGAGCCTCGACAGTCGGCCCGGGGAGACCCGGATCCGGGTTCGGCTCCCGCAGAGTCGGCCACCCACAGCGTCCTGACCGCGTCGGGGACAGCCCGCACCGCGGTCGCGGCCAACCTCAGCGGCATGGTGACTGCGGAGCACCGCCGCACGCCGGACGGGCTTCACCGGAGGCGACGGCCCTCGGGGTCGGTAGCAGAACCGTCACCACACCGGCACGGCGGGATCGCTTGCGATGCGGACGGTGCTGGAACTGCTGGGTACCCTCGTCCCGGCGGCGGCCCCGGCGAGGTCGGAGCCGCCCTTCCCTGAGAGGTCGGAATGACGGAACCGGACGTGCGACGCCCGGGCGGCGCACGGCGCGCCTCCCGGTCCGTCCGCATCTCCGCTCGCGAGCGACGCCGCCTGCAGAAGGCCCGTCGACGTGGCGGCCGGCGTGCCCTCCGCCCCTCCGAAGCGGAGCAGACCCCGGCCGGCCCGGCGCGAGGCGGACGGCGGGCGCTGCGGCCACGCCGGCGTCGTACCCACGGCCTGCCCGGCACCCTCGGGATGACCTTCCTGGGCGCCGTCGTCCCCGGCACCGGGTTCCTCTACGCCGGCCGACGCGCGCTGGGCTGGCTGGTCATCCTGGGCTGGGCGGCGGCGGCCGGCGGCCTGCTCTGGTACTTCGGCCGGGACTGGCGTCGCGCCCTGGACTTCGCCTTCAACCCGAACGCGCTGAAGATCGCAGCCGCGGTGCTGGCCGTCCTGCTGCTGGTCTGGCTCGGCGTGGTGTGGATGTCGTACCGGCTGGTCCGGCCGCGCGAGCGCCCGCGTTGGCACACGGTGGTCGGCAACATCGCAGTGGTGGTGATCTGCGCGGTGGTGGCCGCTCCGGTGCTGCGGGCCGCGCAGTACGCCCTGGCCACCGCCGACCTGGTCACCTCGGTGCTCGACGACAACGCCACCGCCACGGCGCCGGACCTCGACGAGGAGAACCCCTGGGTCGGCCGCGACCGGGTCAGCGTGCTGCTGCTCGGCGGTGACGGCGGTGACGGTCGTGACGGGGTGCGCACCGACTCGGTCATCCTGCTCAGCATCGACACCGAGACCGGCCGGGCGGTCACCTTCAGCCTGCCCGCAACCTCTCCGGCGCGCGCTTTCCCGAGAGCAGCCCGCTCCACGACCTCTACCCCGACGGCTTCACCAACGGCGACCCGGCCGACGGCAACTACATGCTGAACGCGGTCTACCGCAACGTGCCGGCGAGCTATCCGGGCGTGCTCGGCAAGAGCACCAACGAAGGCGCCGACGCGATCAAGCAGGCCGTCGAGGGCACCCTCGGCGTCCCGGTCGACTACTACGTGCTGGTCAACCTCGAGGGCTTCAAGGAGATCGTCGACGCCATGGGTGGCGTCACCGTGAACGTCAACGAGCCGATCGCGATCGGCGGCGACACCTCGGCCGGGGTCCCGCCGTCGGACTACCTCGCGCCGGGGCCCGACCAGGAGCTCGACGGCTTCCACGCCCTCTGGTACTCCCGGGGTCGCTGGGGGTCGGACGACTACGAGCGGATGGAACGCCAGCGCTGCATGGTCGACGCGATCATCGAGTCCGCGGACCCGGCGAACCTGCTGCTGCGCTACCTCGACCTGGTCAGGGCCGGCGAGGAGATCGTCTACACCGACATCCCGCGCCAACTCGGCTCGGCCTTCGCCGACCTCGCCCTGCGGGTGAAGGACGCGAAGGTGAAGTCGGTGGTCTTCAAGACCTCCGAGCGCTTCAGCTCGGCGGACCCGGACTTCGACTACATCCACGAGACGGTGGAACGTGCCCTCGACCCACCGCGGCGCAAGCGGGGCGGCGGTACGTCGGGAGCCGCCGACGGCGCCCCTGCGACCGAGGATCCGGCCGACGCCTGCGCCTACGACCCGACCGGCGAGACGGTGGAGGACGCGCTGGCCGCCGATGCGGCCTACTGACGGGTGCGGCCGGTATCCTTCACAGCCGCGCCGCCGCCCGGCGGCGCGGTGGGGCGTTAGCTCAGTCGGTCAGAGCAGAGGACTCATAATCCTTGGGTCGTGGGTTCGAGCCCCACACGCCCTACGACAGCGGAAGGGGGACCGTGTCGTCGTCGCCAGACACCGACCGCACCCTCCCGCTCCGTCGTACGGCCACGCGCACGCTGCTGCCGAGCCTGGTCGGGCTGGGCGCATCGCTGCTGATCCTGGTCGCCGTGGTGGTCGGCCTCGGCGTCTCGGTCAGCCCTCGGATCGGGGACCTGCGGGCCGCGGCCGACGCCGCACAGGACGCCCACGACGCGATGCTCGACCAGCAGAGCGGGGTCCGCGGCTATCTCGCCACCCGGGACCCGTCGTTCCTCGAGCCCTACGAGACCGGACGCGAGCAGGGCCGGGCCGCTGACAACGAGCTGGTCACCGCGCTCAGCGGCGAGCCGGACCTCCTCGCCGACGCCCTGGCCGCCATCGACGCGCAGCAGGCCTGGCAGGAGCAGTGGGCCGCGCCGGCGACCTCCGACACCTGGTACTCGGGTGAAGGTCGGCCGACCGAGGACCGGCTGACCGAGTTCCTGGCCGGCAGCAAGGGCGCCTTCGACGACTACGCCGAGGTCGACCACGCCCTGCAGGCTGCGATCGACGACGAGTTGACCCGAGCCGAGTCGACCTTCACCTGGGCGCTGGTGGTCGCCATGGTCACCCTCGCCGTGGTCGTCGGGCTCTCCCTCTTCGCGCTGCTCCGCGGCCGCCAGCGGCTGGAGCAGCACGTGGTGCGGCCGATCGTGCGGCTCACCGAGCGGACCGAGCGGATCGCGGCGGGGGACCTCACCGGTGAGGTCTCCGTGCGGTCACCGGTGCGCGAGGTCTCCCTGCTCGGCGCCGGCATCGCCGAGATGACTGCCGCGCTGGCCGACCGCGCCGACGAGGCGAGCACCCGCGAGTCCGAGCTGGTACGACGCAGCGAGCGACTCCAGCACGTGCTGGAGCTCAGCCGCGAGCTGTCCGAGTCGCTGAGCCTGCGCTACACCACGCTGCGACTGGTCAACGCGGTCCAGGAGCTCTCCGGCGCGGCCCGGGTGGAGCTCTGGCTGCACCGCCAGGACCGTCAGGAGCTGGTCCGCTACGACGCCTTCGGGGCAGGCACCTCCGAGACGATCGCGCTGGCGCCCGAGGAGACCACGGGTGGCGAGGTCGTCGAGGTCGGCATCGGCGCCGTGGGCCGGTCCGCGCGGTACGGCCGGGCCATCCCGCTGGACGAGCGACGCTCCTCCCAGGGCGGCGACGCGACCGAGGCGGGCGTCGCGATCCCGATGGTGATCGGCGCCCGGGTGATCGGCGTGCTCACCCTGGAGGCGGCCGACGGTGACCGACTCGACCTCGACCTGCTCGACGCCCTGATCCTGCAGGGCTCCTCGGCACTGCAGTCCGCGCGGCTGCACGGCGAGGTCGAGGAGCGTTCCCGCCGGGACGCGCTGACCGGGCTGGCCAACCGGCGCCAGTTCGACGAGGACCTCGCGGACAACGTGGCCCGCGCGGTCCGCTACCACCGGCCGTTGAGCATGGTGATGATCGACCTCGACCACTTCAAGCGGATCAACGACACCTACGGGCACTCGCGTGGGGACGAGGTGCTCCAGGACGTCGCGGCACTGATGGCGGCCGAGCTGCGCGACACCGACACCGCCTACCGCTACGGCGGTGAGGAGCTGTGCGTGCTGATGCCGGAGACCGACGCGACCGCTGCCCGCACCCTCGCCGAGCGACTGCGGGCACGGGTGGCGGGGAGCTTCCCCTGGGCTTCGGAGTCGCCGGTCAGCCTGTCGGCCGGTGTCGCCGCGCTCGACGACGCACGGGACCCGGCGTCCCTGGTGGGCGCCGCCGACCGGGCGCTCTACGCCGCCAAGCGCGGCGGTCGCAACCGGGTCGAGCTCGCGGTCGACTGAGGGTCCGCGCGGACCTGCTCAGTCGCCCCAGCCCATCGGGAACACCTCGAAGGGTGCCGCCATCGCCACCCCGAGCCGACTGCCCGCGCCACGGCCGAGCCCCTCGAGGAACTCACGGGGGTCCCAGTCCTCCCACCCCAGTCCGTCGATGTAGGCCCGGTGCGCCTCCAACGAGGCGACCCCGGCGTCGAAAGTGTCGGTGGTGTCGACCGCGTGAGCGGCCTGCGGCGAGCCGAAGGCCCACACCGCCCGCACCCCAGGCCAGGGCTCGAGGCCGTCGGTGACCTGCTCGGTGAACACCCAGCGGTTGCCGGCGTCCCGCACGGCGTCGACCACCGCACGTCCCACGGCGATGTGATCGGCCTGGTTCAGGTTGGTGCCGCCCCAGGTGTCCCGGAAGTTGCCCGTGATCACGATGTCGGGCCGGTGCCGTCGCACCTGCGCGGCGATCAGCCGGCGCAGCGGCACCCCGTACTCCACGACGCCGTCCGGCTCGTGCAGGAAGTCGACCCGGTCGACGCCCACCACGCGGGCCGACTCGATCTGCTCGGCCTCGCGGACCTCGCGGCACTCGTCGGGGTGCATCCCGTCGATGCCGGCCTCGCCGCTGGTCACCATGCAGTAGACGACCGTCTTGCCCTGCCCGGTCCAGCGGGCCACCGCAGCGGCCGCGCCGAACTCCATGTCGTCGGGGTGGGCGACCACGCACAGCGCGCGGTCCCAGGTCTCGTCGAGCGCTTCCAGGGGCTCCGGCGTGGTGCTCATGTCACGAGGATGCCGTGCGCAGCCTCACACGTCGACCATCGCCGCGCTGCCGGCCTCGGCGGAGCCGGCGACCGGCTCGACGGCGAGCCGGGTCACCACGGCGTGCCCGCTGTCCACCCGCACCCCGATGCTGCCGCAGCGATACCGCTCGTCCCGGGCCCGCAGCGTCGTGGGTACGCCGGCCGGCCGCCGGTCCTCACTGGTGAGCGAGACGGTGAGGCGGTCGCCGACCGCGACCGCGACCAGCCGGAACCGGCCCGTCGGGGGCTCCGGGACCGGTCGACGGGCCAGCAGCCGCGCCGACCGGCCGTCGGTGCGGAGGATGACCAGGGCGGCCGAGTCGGCGTCGTACCCGAGGAGGTAGCCGCGCTGTGCCGCCGGCCCGACCGCGGGCGCCGTGACGCGCAGCAGCAGTCCG
This sequence comes from Nocardioides sambongensis, assembly GCF_006494815.1. Lineage (NCBI taxonomy): Bacteria > Bacillati > Actinomycetota > Actinomycetes > Propionibacteriales > Nocardioidaceae > Nocardioides > Nocardioides sambongensis. The sequence goes on along the minus strand of NZ_CP041091.1, from coordinate 1,518,022 downwards.
ACGGTGCCGCGACGGCCGCGGACGTCGACCGTGGCTCGGACCGCGACGTCGCTGTAGGCGCCGTCGCGCAGCACCAGCTTCTCCGCGCTGCGGTAGGCGTTGACCGGGGCGGGTGGTACCAGCCCGAGGTGCAGCCCGTCGGGCTCCTCGGCGAGCAGTTGGTGGTGCCCGTAGTAGTCGAAGGCCCGACCCGTCGGGGCGCCCGGGAAGTCCCAGGATCGCTGCTCCGTGACCGTTGTGCGCGGCGTGCCGGCCGGCTGGGGGAGCGGGGTGCCCGTCGGGGTGGGCTCGCCGAGCAGCGGCCACCCGTCCTCCTGCCACTCGATCGGCTCCACGTGGACCGCGCGCCGGAAGCCGGTGTCGGGGTCGACCTTCCGGTGGAAGACCAACCAGCTCTCCGGGCCGGCCCCGACGACCGTGCCGTGGCCGACCCCGGGGGTCGCGGGGGTCGGCTCGAACACGGGGAGCGGATGCTTGCGCCAGCTGTCCGGGTCGAGTGGGTCGGCACCGACGAGCTCGATCAGCCCCATCCGGTACGACGCGTGCAGGGCGTGGCTCGCGGAGTAGAGCACGAACGTCCGACCGTCACGCCGGACGACCTGGGGAGCCTCGTTCAGTCCACCGGGACGGTCCGGGTCGATCCGCTCCCAGGGGTGGTCGTCGGCATCGCTGATCCGCACCCGTGGCCCGGCGAGCCGGGTCGGCGACGCCATCGCGGCGAGGTAGAGGTGCTGGGTCGGGTCGGAGGCGTCGGGCCAGCCCGACCAGATCGCGAAGTGACCGGCGCCGTGCTCGAGCACGGTCATGTCGATCGCCCATTGCGCACCGCCGCTCGCGTCGCCGGTCGCCATCGGCCCGTGCAGGGTGTAGTCGCCGAGCGGGTCATCGGTCTCGGCGACCAGGACGAACGCCCGGTGGTTGCGGTTGTCCCCGTCGGAGGCGGCGAAGTGGATGTGCCAGCGCCCGTCCAGACGTGCCAGCTCGGGGCCCAGACCTCGGCGGACGCCGGACCGGCCGGCGGGGCGGACCAGACCACGCGTCCCTCGCCGGTCGAGGTCAGGCGGTCCGAGCGGCTGACCGCGATGGCCCGGTCGCCGATGCTCTGGACCCACAGGTACGAGCCCGCGTCGCGGATCACGAACGGGTCGGCGCCCTCGGTGACGGGGTTCACGAACCAGCCGGGTGGGAGGTCGTGATCGGTGCCCCCGGCCGCCACCGGCGGTGCCGGCATCCGGCGTCGACCACGTCGCAGTTCGTGCGCCGCCCGGCGGCGCGACCAGGCGGCGCGGGCCCGGAGCAGGCCCGCTGGCGGGAACGTCATGCGTCAGCCGGCCGGTGCGGCCGACGCGGACGCGATCCGCAGGCCGTCGTCGCTCTGGACGAGGTTCAGGGTGACCACCTCGGATCTCCTGCCCTGGCCGGGCTGGGAGTAGCTGTAGGTGTAGGTGGCCGTCATCGCGTCGGGATCGCCGCTCACCTCGCTGATCCGGGGGTTCTTGATCGAGCCCCAGAACTGGCGGTAGTCGGGGCTGGCGGCCTGGTACTCCTCGGTGAGGTAGTCGAACCCGGCATCCGGGTCCGCGCTCGCCGTCGCGACGTAGGTGCGGGCGAACTCCTCCAGCTCCTCCGCGGTGGGGGCGCCGGGAGATGTGCTGCTCCGGCTGGCCTCCGGGGTGCTCGGCTCCACGTTCCCCGGAGCCGGGCTGCCGCCGTCCCCGGCCGTGCTGTCGCCGCCGTCGCGCGTGAGCAGCAGCAGCCCGATGCCGAGCACGGCCAGCACCGCCACCGCAACGGCGCCGGCCAGGGCTGCTCCCGACCGCCGGCGTCGCCGGGACGGCGTCGTCGCGGCGAGCGTCCGGGTGGAGGTCGCCGGGTCCTCGGCGACGGGGCGGCCGTCGACGGTGCGCCATGGGCGGAGCGACCAGGGGAGCGGCACCGTGGTGCCGCAGGTAGGTCACGACCGCGCCCATGTCGGGTCGCGCCGCGGCATCCTTGGTCATGGTGGCGGTCAGCAGGGGCGCGAGCCAGTCGGCCCGGTCGCAGCGCGGCGGCTCCTCGTGCACGATCCGGTACAGCGCACCGACCAGGTTGTCCGCGACGTCGTACGGCGGTGCGCCGTCGAGCGTGTGGAAGAGCGTCGCGCCGAACGACCAGACGTCGCTGGCCGGCGTGGCGCTGGACCCGGACGCCACCTCCGGGGCGAGGTAGGCCGGTGAGCCGGTGACCAGACCGGTCTGGGTCAGCGAGACGTCGGCGATGGCCCGTGCGATCCCGAAGTCGGACAGCTTCACGTTGCCCTCGGCGGCGATGAGGATGTTCGACGGCTTGACGTCGCGGTGCACGATGTCGGCGGCGTGCGCGGCGGCGAGTGCTTCGGCGACGTCCCGCAGGAGTGGCGCGGCCTGATCCGGGGTGAGTGGCCCGTGCTCGCGGATCCGCTCCGCCAGCGTGCTCCCCTCGACGTACTCCATCACCAGCCAGTGGTCGTCCGAGGTGGCCACCAGGTCGAAGACCGCCACCACGTGGGGATGGTTGACCCGGGCGGCGAGCCGCGCCTCGCGCTCGGCCCGCACCGTGTCGGCATCGGCCGCGCCGGGCGGCAGTCCGATCCGCTTCAGGGCAACGCGACGACCCAGGAGCTCGTCGTGCGCGAGCCAGACCGGGCCGCTGCCGCCGCGCCCGATCTCACGTTCGAGCGTGTACCGCTCCCCGACTGTCCGGTTGGTCATGGCGCGGCCACCCTATCCTTGTGGTGGTTCCGACCGTCCCGCTCGGAACATCGAACGAGTGCACGACCGAAAGGCTGACCGTTGTCTGTCGACCCGACCCTTCTCGACGACCTGGAGTGGCGTGGTCTCATCGCCGAGTCCACGGACCGCGAGGCGCTGCGCGCCGCGGTGAGCGAGGGCAGTGTCCGCTTCTACGTGGGGTTCGACCCGACCGCCCCGAGCCTGCACATGGGTCACCTGGTGCAGGTGCTCACCGCGCGGCGCCTCCAGTTGGCCGGACACACGCCGTACGC